>NZ_SMUS01000004.1 GCF_004353185.1 Clostridium cuniculi
AAGCTGCTTCTAACATATCTCCTGATATTCTTGTATCTTTAGCAACTAATATTTTAGGTTTATGTGTTCCTTCTGTTAATACAAAAGCACCAGCTCTACCTAAAGCATAAGCTAAATCTGCAGTTAATTCTGTATTAGCGATTCCTCTAACGCCATCTGTTCCGAACATTCTTGTCATACTATTAAATCTCCTTGTTACTTTTAATTATTATTAACTTTCTATATCTTCAAATATATACTCATATAACTGTTTTACAGTTTTCTCCTTATCAAATGTTAAATAGTATATACCTTCTATCATTTTACCCTCGCAATATTCATCTCTAGGAAATCTTCCTTGTTCTAACTCTTTTACTCCTATTTTAAGCACTTCTGACCCTAAATCTATAATATCTGAATATTTTAAACTAGTTTTTAACATTGGTAAAATCTCATTAACTATATTTGTATAATTACTTATATCCATAGTTAATATTTTTTCAAATACTTTATTCAATATAGTCCTTTGTCTATTTGTCCTTACATAATCTCCACCACTTGCATATCTAATTCTCGAGTATGCAAGCGCTTGCTTTCCATTTAAATTATACTCTCCTTCATACGAAATCCCTGGTATATGACTTACCTCTTCATTAGTTATATCAATGGTAACTCCTCCTAATATATCAATTATTCTAGGTAATGTTGTAAAATTAACTGATACAAAATCTGAAATATTTAAATCAAAATTTTCATTTAAAGTTTTAATAGCTAATTGGGGACCTCCAAAAGCATAAGCATGGTTAATTTTATCGTTTCCTCTTCCAGATATATTTACATAAGAATCTCTCATAATTGACGTCAACTTTAACTTCTTATGAATAGTATCTATAGTTGCAATCATAATTGAATCCGATCTACCTGCCTCACCATCTTCAGCATCTACCCCAAACAAAGCAATATTTATAATTTTATCACTATAATTTGATAATTTATCTTCAATTTCTTCTTTTATTCCAATATCATTTTTATCTATTTCAACACTTTCTATCTTATTAAATAAGTGATTTCCATAAAAATAAACTCCTCCAACCAAAGCCAAACAAATACTAATAATCAAACCTAAAATCTTAAGTGTTCTCTTCCCTTTTCCTTTCATAATTATTACATCCTCTCTCATCTTATAAATTTCTATCTAAATATTCACCTTTTATTAAAATTATATACCTTTTATTAAAATTATATATTTTTATAACATTTCATACTCTGATTTTATCTGTAAAGGTATTTTTATTAGAAATTTAAATTCTCTTAAATCTCTATCAAGTTTTATAATAGATAACCCGTTTGCACTATTAACTATATGCTTTATACTTTCAACACCTATACCATGAAGCTTTTTATTTTTTTTAGTAGTAATTAGCCTATCGTTTTTTATATTTATTAAACCATTAAATGAGTTAACCTGATATATAATAAGTTTATTTTCTTTAACATAACTTTTAAACTTTATCCATTTTTTTTCTGACCTATTTTGTTTAACACAGGCTTCAAATGCATTGCTTGATAAATTGTTAAATATATTTAATAATTCTAATTCTGATATATTAAAGTCATTCGGTATATAACAATCCGCTTCAAAATTAATTTCATTAAATTTACACTCTTCATTTAATCGATTAAGTATAATATTTATAAGTGTATGATTTGAGAACAACTTATTATCTTTTATAACATAATGTGATATATCGTTAAATTCAAATATTATTTTTTTTGCTCTATCTATATCTTTTATTTCAATAGCATCTTGAATATTTATTAATATATTTTTAAAGTCATGGTTATATATTCTTAATAAATTTAAATATTCATCAATCTTATTATTTATCTGATTATTATATTCTACATTTAATAATTTAGTTTTATATAATACTTCTTCTTCTTTCCAATTTATTATTCTAAATACGATATAAATACTAAAATATAAACAAATATATATAACTATCTTATTAATCAAAACAATGAATATTACATTATTTATACGACTAATGTAATAGTATACATAGTTAAAATATAGTAAAATATTAGCTAAACTAAATACTATTACCACATTAGCACCTATCTTTTTTCGATTTATCAATATTTTTTTAAAATTATTTTTATAAGAACTTTGATTTGCTAATTTTATCAATATAATTGATGACATAACTTTTGATGATGATAATAAAAATAGAATTGCATCATAATTTTTAATAATATGATAGATATTTTTTCTGTATAATAATGTAATACCTAATGATATAATGTCAATATATATCATACTATATAAAACTTGATATATAAGCAGTATATATATAGTACCAAATGTCTCATCAAAAACTATTTTATAAATAATAATATATGCTAAAATAATTACTATATATATGTAAAAAAAACTAATACGATTCTTCATCATACAAATAAAAATAACAGGTATTATTATAGAAAAAAATAAATTTACTTTTTTTCTATTAAATCTAAAGTTTACTACACCTTCATAGTTTTTTATTATAGTAGCATTATATAAATAAATAGAAAAAAATACCATTATTTCTAAAATAGCTGTCTTCATAATAAAACCACCTCTAAATACTTTAAAAGCAATAATTTTGATAAAACAACTTTAATTAAATTAATAAGTATCATGTTCACTAATCACAAAAAAATAATTCTATAGTTTATTAATAAATATTCAGCTATTACTAAAGTTCAAAATATCATTTTCTTCAACTAATTTCAAATTAATTAATACTCAACTTAACTTAAAATTTATTTTATTATATTATCAAACTCATTTTCTATAAGCTCGCTTCTAAAATTCTCTAAATATTTTCTTCCAATAGGTATAACAATATTTTTTTTTAACCTGCATTCAAATCTATCAAATGTTTGTACATATTTTGAATTAACTACATATGACTTATGGCATCTAATAAAACCATATTCCTTAACCTTTTGATATATTTCCTTAAAAATACAATTTACTTTTTCTACTTCTCCAGATATCTTATGCAATAAAACTTTTTTATTTAAACTCTCCATATAAATAATCGTATCTAAGTTTATAACTTTACTATGAGGTTTAGATAAAACAACTATATTTTTATTAGAAATTTTGTAAACTTGAAAAGCAGCCTTTAAAAATATATTATCAAACCTATAATCAGCCTCATTTTTTAATATGTAATTTAAAGGTTCAACTTTAAATGAATCTAATGCAAATTCTTTGCTAGACGTCAAAAATATTATTACTCCATTATATCCAGACTTTCTAATTATTTCCGCAGTATCAATTCCATTAATATTTTTCATTATTATATCAATAATTATTATGTTAAATTTATTAGGATTTTGTTCTAATTCGAAAATCAAATCTTTCCCACTCCTAAAAATCTCTATTTTATAAGCATAATTATTTTTTTCGGATAATTCACTAATTCTATTTGAGTAATAATTTAAAACATTTATATCATCATCACATAGACAAATATTTAGCATTTTCACATCTCCTAAATATAAATTTTATTATTTTATATCAATTATTTCTATGGATCCACTTAGTATTTCTACAAAATAATATGATTCTATTATTCCTATATTTTTTATAAATTTTCTCAAAAGCAATATATTACTATACGCACTTTTTAAATATATAACTTAAATTATTTATTCAAATTTATTTTTCTATAAATACAATATGATTATCATTAATATTTAATATAATTCAAATATATATTTATCAACATTTTCTTTTAAATTATATCAATTTTCATCTTTAATCGACTTTTACACACCCGAACATCACTTTTAATATAATAAATGACTTGTTAGTAATTATTTACTACGTTTACATAATACTATATGCTATTGTTTTCTAGTAATTTTATATTCATTTAAAATCCTTCTATTTTTATTAATTCACAAAGTTGCATTGGCTTATAGAAATAATATCCTTGTCCAAACTCTATCCCTAAATCTAAAAATTTATCAAAATCTTCTTTTGATTCAATTCCTTCAATCAATAATTTTATATTCCTCTTTCTACAAATATATATAATATATTTCAAATAATCTTGTTTTTTATGAAAATTTTTAACCATACTCTTATCAATCTTAACTAAATCAACATCGTATTTTTTTATCATGTCTATTTGATTAAATCCAGCTCCTAAGTCATCTATAGAAATACTAAACCCCTTATCTTTTAGATAAGAAATATTTTGCCTCATAATTGAAACTTCTTCTATTTTGTAATTTTCAGTTATTTCAATCTCTATTTTATTAATATAACTTTCATAACTTTTAAATTTTTCATCTATAAGTCTAATAAATTTGTGACTACACAATTCCTTTGAAGATATATTGATGGATATATCTATATTACAATCCATACTTTCTAATATTTTCATATCTAAAAGTATTATATTTAGCACATCACTAGTTAACTCTATAATATCATCAATATTCCCTATAGAATTAACAACCTCCTCTGTATTTAGTATTTCTCCTGAATTTATATCTACAAATCTAACTAAAGCTTCCATACCTATGATCTCTAAGGTATTAAAATCAACTTTTGGTTGATATACTAAGTATTTCTCTAAACTTTTCACTTTATCCATTTTATTCACCTCAATAAATGTTTAAAAGTTTATAATATTTATTTTACTTATTTTCTTTAATATTCTATATATGAATAATATTCCTATATATAAATATATAACTCTTAAATTTAAATTAATTTGATATACAATTGAATTTCTATGTATATAAAATATAAAAAATGAAAAACTTATTAATATAATAACTTTTAGTTTATATATATCTATTTTTTCAAATAAAATATTTCCCATAACTCCTATAAATAAATATATCAAAATCATTATATATAGTGCTATTATAGACAAGTTGCTATATACTTCGGCCCATACATTTGATCCCATTCCATATTCAATATCTTCAAACAACTCCTTTTGCATTTGTTCATTAAATGTACTATATTTAGTTTTTTCTATTAATGGTATTAAATTTTTTATAGAAACTAGTGTGTTTTCTTTAATTTTATAATTTTTAGATATTACTTCATTTAATATGCATTGAGTTGTAAAAGGTTCTATTGATACAATACTATCCGTATAGGTTTCTATGTTTGTAATCCTAGCAATAAATTCATCAATATCACCTCTCTGAATAGGTCCAATTAACTTTTTATAGAATACTAGTGGAGCTATTATTAATAATATTATCACTATTATTTTTTTATAATAGATAATCCCTCTATTACATTTTTTTATTAATATATATGTAGTCAGAACTATTACTAAAATTACAAATATAGTTCTATCCCCTAAATATAAATCAAAAATTGCTCCTAATATAGAGAGAAACACTCCCAATTTATTATTTGAAACAATACTAACTCCACCTAGAATTAAAATCATATTGCTCCAAATTTTATATATTCCAATCATATTTGATAAATCTCTTATTTTTCCAATCATGAAACGTCCCTGAATCATATAAAATAAAATACTTATAATACAAAATAGATATATACAAAATTTATCAAATCCTTTATCCATTGGGCTATAATATACCTTTTGTTTAATTTTCACTCTTATGTATTTATCATATAAATAAGTTACTATTAAAATACATAAAAATAATATAATAGCTATATTATATGTTTCGCTATTAATACTAATATATTTAACTACACCTTTTTCCTTTATTGTTACAAATCCACACAAAAACGGTAAAAAATAGAATAACGTTGCAAAAAACATTAAAGATAAAAAATCAAAATATAATCTCTTTTTAATAAATAAGTACATAGAATATATAACTATAATATAAATCACTACTTTTTCCATAAACTTACCCTTTTTCTAGCTATATTAAATACATATGCTGCTAATAAGCATGCTCCAAATACTAATAAAATATTTTTTTGTCTTGTTATCTGGTTTACAACAGATCCCCTATGTAGAAAAAATATCCAATTTGTGGATAATATATATATATATGGCGTATATATACTATTTTTTAATTTTAATATAAGTATGTTTAATATAAATATATTTAAAGAGTATATAAATGACATTATTAAAATTCCTAAGAAGCCATAGTTTGCATATACTTCAGCCCATATATTTTCTGCCATTTTATATCTAGTTATTTTAGGAAATAAATCAGGTTGAAAATTATCATTAAACGTACTTCTATCTTTATCAAAATAACTAGTTATTGTATTTTCTTTGACTTTATAATTTTTTTGAATAACTTCTTCTAAAATAGTTTGTGTTACGAATGGCTCAGATACAATTATTGAATCTACATATGTATCTACATTAACAATTCGTCTATTTAGTTCTGACCAGTCTTTTTTTTGTATAGGCTCTATGATTCTCTCAAAGACTAAGAATGAAGTACATATAAGTAATATAATAATTAAATATTTTTTATATTTATATATATGCTTCTTATCATTATTGTAAATATAAAATAAAACAAAAATCACTATGCATATTAATGAAACTGTTCTATTTGACATATACAAGTCTATGATTATACCTACGGAGGATGTTAAATATGCAATAGTATTTTTATTTATTACAGCAAATAAAAATACTATTGGTATTAAGTATCTTAAAATCTGATAAATTACCCCTATATTTTCTATATATTCTAATTTAGATTTTCCAAATACATCTTCTCCATTTACACTAATAAATAAAATTAAAATAACTATAAGTATAAATGAACATATATTTGTTATTAAAGTTATATCAGTATTTTTAATAGATTTTATTTGTGGTAATATTATTTTTTTATCACTAATTAAAGTAAAAATAAATAAAAACATAATAGTAATTAAAAATACATAATATAATGTATCACTGCATTTAACAAACTCCCTAGTTCTATCATCATATACTCTAGTAGTAAATCCAAACCATCCTGGCATAAAGTAAAATTCACAACATAAAAAAGCTAATGTAAATATATCTAATTTATTTCTGTACACAAAATAATAATAAAATAATACTAAACTGATTATTATAAAAATTATCCTCATAATTAATTTACCTAGAAATAAATCTAGTATCATCCTTTCTAAAATTTCTAATCTTTCTTAATATATATTCAAATTCCCTATTGTAAAATTTAGTAATTAGTGATATAAATAAAATGTATAGTCCTATACCTCCGAAGTCAATAGGTCTATATGAATTATAAATTGTAAAAATTAAGAAAATAATAGTAGAAATATAGAATTTATTTAACCTAAACTTTACAGGGTATAAATTTATTGATATTTTAGTTCTTAAATAAAAATATATGAAGTATGATATAGCTGTCGCTATTGCTGCTCCTTGTAAACTAAATATCTTGACTAATACTATATTTAAAATAATATTAATTAATGCACATATAATACTTATATATGTATGATACTTACTACTTTTCTTAAAATTTATACCTTGAACTGTAGTCTCAGAAATAACAGACATTAAAGGTATAAAAATTAAAAATGGAAGTAAATATACAGCTTGATAATATTCTTGTCCTAAAATTAAATGTATACAATCTTTTAATATAACTATACTACTACATACTATAAACATTAAATATATCACCATATCATTAATTCGCACAAAAAAATCTGTATTTTCAGGATTTTTCTCAAATGCCTCATTTGCTATAGGTGTCCAAAAATTCATAAAGGTAGATTGAATAATATTAACCACTCCAATTAAAGAGAATGCTATCGAGTATATTCCTACCTCTTCATGACCATTGTATGCTTTTATAATAATAGTATCACTCGATTTAAATATCCATATAAAAGCAGCTGAAAATACAAATGGTAGCCCAAATTTTATCTTATCTTTAAATTTATAATCATAATCACATTTATATAAAATAGACTTTTTTATATTATATCTATCTACATACATTAAAAATAATGTAATACATATATTGGTAGATATCATTGTAAATACTAAAGTTTTATAATCATCCTTATATATAAAATAGAATATAAATATTGCTAATATATATATAACTTTACCAACAATTTGACTATATGAATATAATTTACCCTTTTGTTGCATTCTAATTGAACAAAATCCTATCCTCATAAAAACTAATGTTATTATATTAAAAGTTATCATCAACAAAACAGATATTGATTCATAACCTAAGATAAATTTAGATATTTGATTTCTAAATAAGAATATAATTATTAAGAATATACAAAAAGATTTAAAAATATAATTTAGTATATGCTTTAAAAGATTATACTTATTTTCACTTTTTTCATAATAAAATCTCATGTAAACTTGATCCATACCCGCTAATACTATTAATGATGCTACATTACAAAATGTAATAAACAATGATACCTTCCCATATTCATTTGGAGAAAGTATATTTGTTATTATCGGTGTTGTAATTAAACTAACTATTAGTACAAAAATATTACCTATACTATACTCTAAAAACTTTTTTATCATATATATTTACCCTTCCCTTAAATTTCTAAAGTCATAAATTATTATTAAAATTAAACTAACCCATGTTGATGTATACAAGTGCAAGTTATGGTTAAACATACTCATTACTAATAATAACAATGTTAATCTAAAAGTATTAATAAACTTATACTTATATGTTATCCACACAATATACATAATTAAGCTAACTAGTATAAATGCCGGAAAAATTCCTGTTTCCGCTAAAATTAGTACTATAGTATTATGAGGTTTAAGTGGAATCGGCGCACCATACATTACAGAATAATATACAGCTCTGTCTAAACCAACTCCAAATAGTGGATTCTTTAAAAATATTCTAATTCCGCTTACTACTGCCTCTAATCTACCATTAGATCCAGCTCCATCACTTAATGACCATCTATGTAAATATAAACCTGATTTTTCTGACAATAATATTACTGATATTATTGCAATACTTAATATCAAAACTCCTTTTAATAACTCTTTTCTCTTTTTTAATATACTTTTATCAAAAAAAAGTATATTTATTAATGCAAAACTTATCATCCCCGATCTAGATAATGTAAGCAAAATACATACTCCAGTTAAATAATTTATTACGGGCAATATCTTTATATATATACTATCTTTTTGTATATATGACATTATCGATATTAAGTATAAATTTAAAAATAATGCGGTCTGGTTTGCATTACCATAAGTTCCTTTTATTCTAGGTAAAGTACTTGGATTCTTAGCTAATTCTAGAAAAAATTCTTTACCAATAGAAATTACAACTATCAGCCATAGAATAAAAAATACCCACCAAATTTCGTCGTATAAACTTTGATTACATAAATTATACATAATAACAACAATTAATACTCCGCCTATTATTATTGGAACCTCTAATGTAAAATTAAATACAGATAAGTTAGTAGTTATATGTCTATTTCCTATAGTTAAGAATGATATCCAAAATGAAATTATTCCAAATAATATCATTATTGTCTCTTTGCTTAACCTATATAATTTTAGCCTTTTATATAAAGATATATGAAGTGGAAATATAGCCATAGCCACTATTATCATAAATACAAATCTATTTATGATATATCTTCCATATAATCCTCTAAATAATATGTAGTATAATGGTAATCTTGTTAATAATCCTATTATATTCATTACTTTTCTACCTTCTCAATAATATTTAAATACTTGTTTATCATATCTTCTACACTTCTTTCTTTCTTTATATACTTCATAGAATTATTTGATAAATATGATAACTTATCTGCATCATTATATAAACTTACTATTGACTCAATTATATCTTCTATTTTGAAAGAAGTTAGTATTCCAGTTATATTGTTTTCAATTAACTCTATATTTCCATAGTTTTCAGTTGCTATAATAGGTACCCCTTTAGACATAGACTCCAATATACTATTTGATACTCCTTCATATCTTGATGTTGATATCATACACCTAGCTGTATTTATATATTGTTCAACATTTGATGTTTCATCTTTCCATTCAACATTTTTTAGGAAACTATATTTATTTTTTAACTGCTCCCTTTCACTACCATTTCCTACAATTAGTAATGGTATGTTATAACCTTTCTCCTCCAGCTGCCTCCATACTTCTAATAAAATATCTATACCCTTTATATTTTCTATTCTACTAATACATATTATATTTTCATTTTTGTGTATATCTACTTGATTACCTAAAGTAACTGAATTAGTAATATACTTAATTTTATCTATACTTTTTATTCCCAATACGCTTTTTAATTTATTCTCTAACCTATGATTGATCGCTACTACATAATTAATTTTTTTTGATAAAATTTTAAAAAACATACGTTTTATTACACTTTTTTCAATAATTTCAATTTCTCGACCAGATCCTCTAGCTATGACATTAGTTTTATAAATAAGAGAGTATAATACTGCTATAATAGTATTTGATCCATATTGAGATGAGATTATGGCCTTTTGATATGGAGATTTTAATAAATATCTAAGAGACTTAAAAATATATTTATATTTGCTTAATTTCCCCTCTCCAATATATACTGAAAATATTTTTATATTTTTCAAAATGGTTAACTCATCTTTTTTACTTTTCTTATTTCTGGTAATTATAGTAACTTCATAACCTAATTTACTTAATTTATCCGCAATCATATTAAGTTGTTTTTCTGCTCCTCCACAGGTAGAAAAATAATTAGATACTAAAATAGATACACTTTTTTTTTCTAATTTAGAATTAAACACTTTTCTTTATACTCTTCAATAGAACATATATATTTTGCTGGATTCCCAGCATATACTGTATTAGGAGGAACATTTTTAGTTACTACACTACCACATCCTACTATAGAGTTAGGGCCTATACTAATATTTGGTAGAATTATAGAATTTTTTCCTATAAATGAATTATTCATTATGGATACTGTACCTTGTTTTTTTAAGTTAGGCTTCCCCTCTAATTTTCTTATTACTCTAATACCACCATCATGAGTTAAAATATCTGCTCCTGCAATAGTAACATCATCACCAATTTCTACTAAATATCCCTCACTACCAACTCTTAATTTACCAGTTATACTAATGTTTTTACCTAATTTAACACCTTGTCTTTTTAATTTATTTAATTTTATTCTAAGATATACCTTGCTAAGTATCCTTTTTATATTCATAAATATATCTCCTACTCAACATTTTATTATTTCTACAACTTAATCTTAATTTATAAATAATAAAAATCTCATCAATGTCCTCTACTTCTTTTTCCTTTATGACCTTGATAATAATTATTCTGATAATAGTAATAGTAATAAGAATTCGAATTTAACTCAACACCATTAAAAACTACACCTATAATTTTTCCATTTGCTTGGTTTATTTTTTTACATACACTATAAACACTTCTCTTTTTTGTTTTTCTATATCTGGCTACTAAAAGAACTCCATCTATATCTTCTAATATTCCTATTGCATCTGATACTATATTAATTGGAGCTGAATCTATTATTATATACTCATAGTCTTCTCTTAATTTATTTATCATATATTTAAACTCTCTAGATGAAATTAGTTCAGATGCTGTAGGTACCTTCTTCCCCGTAGTAATCACAGATAAATTTTCACTAATTATATGCTTTACTTTTTCTATTTCACACTCACCAACTAATATATCTGTTAGCCCAGATATATTAGAGATGTTAAATTTTTTATGTTGAGATGGCTTTCTTATATCAATATCGATTAACATTACTTTTTTTTCTAAATCACTTAATTTATTCGCTAAGTTAAAACTTGTTGTACTCTTTCCATCTCCTTGCTCTGCACTAGTTACAAGAATAACTTTACTATCTTTATCTCCAGTAAAAGAATATTGTATATTAGTTCTCAATAATCTATAAGATTCATTAAATGATTCATAGTCTCTATTTACCTTGTCCTTCTTTTTAAAAATATTTTTCATTTATTCTCCCTTTTCTATATCAATTTTTGGAACAACACTTAAAATTGGTTTGGCTACCAATGATTCTAATTCTTCTTCTGTTAATATATAATCATTCCATCGTTCTACTACTAACGCAACTCCTGTAGATATAACAACTGCAAATAAAACTGCAATTATAGATGGTATTCTCTCTTCACTGTTTATTGCTACCAAAGGCTTTTGTGGTGCTTCAATTACATCCACATTAGAATTTGGAACTAAATAATTAACTTTATCTATAAATTTAGAATTAAGTAGCTCTAAAACCATTTTAGCATTATTAGGATTTGTATCATTATATGTTATTTGTAATATTTGAGTATCTTCTAATGCAGATACTTTTAAGTTTTTTTGTATTGTTTCTACACTAACATCTACTTTATCTTTAACAGCAGAATTTATCATATCTGGTGTCTTATATATATATTCATAGGATTTAACTAGACTTTGGTAAAGTAAAACATCTGAATTTTGATATGATTTCCCTTCACTTTTAGCCTCTTCTTTCCCTATAAATATCGTAGTTTTAGATTGGTACATTAGTTCTCTACTAGCAAATTTATTAACTCCAAATACACAAGACATTACAATACAAATCAGGATCAATATCATTTTCCATCTTTTTCTTATACAATAAATTATTTCTATCTTATCAATAAATTTATCAACTACTACTTCTTTTTCCATATCATATTATTCATCCTCATAAAATTTATCTTTTTCTGTATATAAATTTACAGTAATATCTTCATCATCTATAATCACTTCTGACCCAAACTTATCACAACTTTCTGGAACTGATTCAATTAACCCATATATATCAAAATCTTCTGGATTAAACTTCTCTAAATTATATGATTTTATAGATTTTCCAATCCCTCCTACAAAAAAACTATTTTCTCCAGATATAACCTCATTCGAATATTCTTTTCCATTTTCTTTTACATATTTCTCAATCTTTCTTTCTATTACCTCTTTTATATCTGCTTTATCATTATCTACTTTACTATTATCTGCTTTATCATTATCTACTTTACTATTATCTGCTTTATCATTATCTACTTTACTATTATCTGCTTTATCATTATCTACCACTGAACTTACTACTTCCTTTATATTGGCTTTTTCTATAACATTTTTTTTCAATAAAACAGTGCCTATAATAATTATAGCTATAAATCCTATCATAACTATAAGCATCTTACTTTTTTTCACCTCCATAAATTATGCCTCCTCTCTTAATATAGCTTACAAAACTCTTCTGATACTCTCTGTATAGAAAAATTTTCTTCAATGCGTAACTTTGCTCTTTCGCTATAATACTTTCTTTCTTTTTCATCTAAATTAAGTGCATACATAATTGCCTCACTTAATTTTAATGGATTATCTCTTTCAACTAATACTCCACAATCATTTAATATATATTCATTATCACCAACATCTGTGGCTATACAAAATAATTTGCTCAACATTGCTTCCCCTAAAGCATTGGAAAATCCCTCTATATCTGAATGTAGTACAAATACATCTCCCATAGATAAAACTTTAGGTATGTCACCTCTTGGACCTATTATCCTTATATATTTCTCAATCCCATAATAAGATATTAAATTTAATAGCTCTTCATTTTCTAATAAACCTGCTCCAACTAAAATACAAATAAAATCCTCTCTTTTTGTACTTAATATAGCAATTGCTTTTATTAAATTGGGATAGTTTTTTGCCTTATTCCATCTTCCTATACTAATCAAAACCTTCTTATTTTGATTTATACATAGACTTTGTTTCAGTTTGGCTCCATCATCTAAGTTGTTTTCAAAATACGTTATATCAAATCCATTTGGTATAACTTTTAGGTTCTTATATCCTATACTTTCATGATAGACCTTAGATACATTAGAACAACATACAACTTCATCTACATACCTAGATAATATTGCATTTATTCTTGCAATTATTATTGTACTTCTTCTGTCTTTACCCTTTTCTAATACTCCATGTCGTATACCCCATATTATTTTTTTCTTTAAAAATATTTTTGCAATTACAAATCCAAATAAATCAGCATGATACATCCAAGATTGAATAACTTCAGCAGATTTACAAATTTGTTTCGCTTTCTTTATTGATTTAATGGCATATTTTAGATTATTTATATTTAAAGCTATAACCTCTATATTTTTCTCTTCTAGCCTTTTTCCAATAATACCTTTATCTCTCAAAGATATCACAGTTATATCATATAAATTAGAATCCATATTAGTTACTAATTTATATAACATATTTTCTGCTCCTCCATTCCCTAATCCTGTTATAATATGTACTACTTTTTTCATAAATAGTTACTCTCATCTTATCCGCAATTTGACCATTTATATGTCTTTATGATATATGCTAATTCCTGTTTTAAATCGTAATCATACTTATATTCTTTACATATTTTCGATAAAGACTCTATACATTGATTTATATATGACATATCTACATATTCACAAGATTCTATAAATATTTTATTATGGGTAGTATATCTAACTTTATCTTTATTTAATATTAATTCTTCATATAATTTTTCCCCTGGTCTCAAACCTATTTCTTCTATATATATATCTATATGTGGTTTTAAACCATACTCTTGAATCATTTTTTCAGCTAAATTTTTTATCTTAATTGGCTCTCCCATATCTAAAATAAATACTTCTCCGCCATTTGCCATCGCTGCAGCATGTAAAACTAAGTTAACTGCTTCTGGAATTAACATAAAATATCTAGTAATATCTTTATGGGTTAGCGTAACTGGCCCTCCAGATTCTATTTGTTTTTTAAATATAGGAATTACTGAACCATTGCTACCTAAAACATTACCAAATCTGACAGCACTGAAATCTGTATTTGATTCATTATTAAAAGCTGTAATTATCATTTCACAAAATCTTTTACTAGCTCCCATTATATTTGTCGGATTAACTGCTTTATCTGTTGAAATTAATATAAACTTTTCTACATTAAATTCATTTGATAAGCTTGCTACATTCAAAGTTCCAAAAATATTGTTCTTGATCGCTTCAGCTGGAGACTTTTCCATTAATGGTACATGCTTATAGGCAGCTGCATGAAACACTATATCAGGATTATATAAGTTAAATATTCTCTTTAATCTTGACCTATCTAATACTGACATTATTATCACTTCTACTTCATTAATTTTATCCTTAAATTTATTATTAAGTTCATTCTTTAATTCATATGTGCTGTTTTCATACATATCTAATATGATTAATTTTTTAGGTTTCATCTCCATAACTTGTCTACATATTTCCGAACCAATGCTTCCTCCTCCACCAGTTACTAAAATAGTTTTATTGTTTACTATTTCTTCTATCTTTTCACTTTTTTTATCAAAAACAGGTCTATTTAGCAATTTGGATAAGTCAATATCTTTTTTACCATACATCTTAGCTGTATTTTTTAAAATTATATCAACTGTTGGCATAATCTTCACTGCTACCTTTTTTTCTTTACAAACTTGTATTATATCGAATTTTTTATCATCTGATAGATTCGATATCGCTACCAATACTAAATCTACACTTATATTCTTTAATATTGATTTTATATTATTTATTCCACCTATAACTTTTACCCCATTTATATAAGCATTTTCAAGTTGTACACTATCATCTATAATTCCAACTATTTCATAATAATTATTTTCTTTAAATTCATTTATAATAAAGTTTCCATAGCTTCCTGCTCCTATTAATAAAACTTTTCTAACCATTTTACACCTCCATCAGTTTGAAATTTATAAATTTGCTTTATACCAATCTATAGTTAACTTAATACCATCTTCAAAACTATACTTAGGATCATAGTTTAAATACTTTTTAGAGTTACTTATATTAGCATTAGAATGCTTTATATCGCCTTTCCTTTCATCTCCATATATAGGTGTAATATCTTTTTTTAGAGTTTCTGCTAAGGTTTTATGCATCTCATTTAATGATATTTGACCTCCAAATGCTATATTAAAAGATTTTCCTGAAGCCTCTTTTGGTGCTAAGCACGCTCTTAAATTTGCCTGTACTGCATTATCTATATACGTAAAATCTCTTGAATGAGATCCATCGCCATTTATAGTTGGTCTTTCATTATTTATTAATAATTTTATAAATTTAGGTATAACAGCTGAGTAATATGAGTCTGGATCTTGTCTTTTCCCAAAAACATTAAAGTATCTCATTCCTATTGTTTCTAAGCCATATAAATCAAAAAAGTTCTGAGCATATAGTTCATTAGTCTTTTTAGTTATAGCATAAGGAGATAATAATTTTCCTTCTCTTCCCTCAACTTTTGGTAATGTTGGTTCATCTCCATATATAGATGATGATGATGCATATACAAATTTTTTGCATTTATTATCTCTTGCTGCAACTAACATATTTAATGTTCCTTTTATATTTATCTCTTCATAAATTATAGGCATCTCTATTGATCTAGGTACTGATCCCCATGCTGCTTGATGTAATACATAATCAATTCCTCTACAAGCCTCCTGACAAGTTTCTAAATTTCTTATATCGCCTTCTATTAACTCAAATTTATCATTTTCTAAGAAAGCCTCTATATTTTCCCTTTTACCAATAGAAAAATTATCTAAAACCCTAACGAAATATCCCATATCCAAAATAGTTTCAACCAAATTAGAGCCTATAAAACCAGCTCCACCTGTCACTAAAAATTTACTTCCCTTTTCAAATTTCATCATTAAATTCTCCATAATTATAATCTCCAGTATAAAAAATTATTCTTTTCTACTATTCTTCTATCATACATTCCCTTTATATCAAATAAAATTACGCCTTCATTATGTGAATTTATACACATATACTTTAAGTCATCTAACTTTAAATTTTCATATTCTTTGTGTGCTACTGAAACTACTACTGCATCTAAGCCAATTAAATCTTCTTCTTTACTTAATTGTATTCCATACTCTAGCATTACTTCTTCTCTATTAGCTAAAGGATCTGAAACTATAACGTCTATTTCATACTCTTTCAACTCATTTATTATATCTATAACTTTAGAATTTCTTACATCCGGACAGTTCTCTTTAAATGTTATCCCTAAAATTCCAACCTTACTTCCTTTAACCTGTTTATTAGCTTTTATAAGATACTTAACTATATTTTCAGCAATATATTTTCCCATATTATCATTTATTCGTCTTCCAGATAAAATTACTTCTGATCGATAACCTAACTCCTCTGCCTTATATGTTAGGTAATATGGATCCACCCCTATACAATGTCCTCCAACCAATCCAGGTTCAAATTTCAAGAAATTCCATTTAGTTCCAGCAGCTTGTAAAACTTCCTTTGTATCAATTCCCATCTTATTAAATATAATCGATAATTCATTTACAAAGGCAATATTTATATCTCTTTGAGAATTTTCTATTACCTTTGACGCTTCTGCTACCTTTATACTAGATGCTCTATAAACACCTGCCTCTATTACTAATTCATATGTTTTAGCTATAATATCTAATGTTTCTTCATCCATACCTGATACAACTTTTACTATAGTCTCTAATCTATGTTTCTTATCTCCCGGATTTATTCTCTCTGGAGAATATCCTACCTTAAAGTCTCTTCCACACTTTAGTCCTGATACTTTTTCCAATATAGGAACACAAATATCTTCTGTTACACCTGGATATACAGTAGATTCATATACAACAATCGATCCTTTTTTTAAATTCCTAGCCAATATTTCACTAGCCCCTATCATAGGTCTTAAATCAGGAGTTTTATCATCCTTTGTAGGAGTTGGTACAGCTACTATATGAAACTTTGCCTCTTTTAACCTTTCCTCATTATAAGTTATTTCAGCTGTTGTATTTTTTAAGGCATCATTACCAACCTCATTAGTTACATCAATTCCTTTGTTATAAAACTCTACTTTTTCCTTATTTAAATCGAATCCTATTACATTTACATTTTTAGCAAAAGATATTGCTAATGGCATACCTACATATCCTAATCCAATTACAGATATTTTTTCATTTTTATTTTTTATATCTTCGAATAACGTTTTATACATTTATGACAATCCTTTCTCTTCTAATAAGTTTTTGAATACATTTATTTGCTTTTCCACAACAACTTCTTCATTATATAAACATAAAGCCCGTTCTCTAGACTTCTGTTTCATACTTTCTAGTAACTTCTTATCATTTGATAAAATATCTATTTTTTTAGCTATCTCATTTGGTGATTTTAAATTAACTAGAAATCCTGTATTACCATCTAATACTTCTTCTCTTGATCCTCGAATATTTGTAGCTATAACTGCACACTCCATAGCCATAGCTTCTATAATAGATCTTGGCATACCTTCTCTATATGAAGGAAGACAAAATATATCTGTTATACTCAAAATTTCTTCAACATTTGATATCCTACCAACAAATTTTATATTTTCATTATTTTCATATTTATCTATTTCATAGTTAATATGTATATCTCTATCACCTTGAAATTTATCTCCAACTATAATAAACTTCACTTTATTTTTTATATACTCATATGATTTTAATAAATCCAAGATGCCCTTTTCTTCAACTAGTCTTCCTACAAATGTAACTACTATATCCTCTTTAGATATATTTAACTTCTCATATAATTCCTGCTTAATATGTTGATTTATATTACTAGGATTAAATCTCACACTAACGTCTACACCATTGCCAATAGCCATCATTTGATTCTGTTTTTTAAATTTACAATCATTAGCAATTTCAAGATCTTCCATACTCTGTGTAAATATATAGTCAGTAAAATTTCTTCCCATAAACTTCTCAATATTTAAAAATAAACTATATTTTAAATTAGACATATTTTCATGAAAGTAAAATCCGTGAGCTGTATAAATTATAATCGGAACTTTTGCTAACTTTGCTGCAATCCTACCTAATACTGCTGCTACAGGAGTGTGTACATGAACTATTTCTGGTTTTTCTTTTTTAAAAAACTTATACATTTCATATATAGACCTTATATTACTTGTTATTTTTATTTTTCTATCTATATTTATATTTTTTAATTTCACACCAGTATCAAAAATATTTTTTTCTAATTTACCTTTTGAACATATACCTATCACTTCATAATTATCTTTGACTAATCTTTCATTTAATCTCTTTAATAATTTATCCATAGTCTCATCAATGGCAGAAACTTGTACTACTTTTATACATTTTTTCATATTTAAAACCTATCGATGGCTTCTTTAATTATTTTTACTACACGCTGGATATCTTTATTTTCCATTTTAGTATCAGAAGGTAAACATATACCTCTTTCATATAAATCTTGTGCGACACTTTTACTAGCTTCAACTGTTATAAAGTCATATTTTTCAAATACAGGTTGTAGATGCATTGGTTTCCACACATGCCTTGATTCTATATTGTTTTTTTCCAATAATGTTATTATATCTATAGGTCTTATATTGCTTTCTTTGTTTAGTAAAGCTACAGATAACCAATAATTAGGCTCACCATTTTTAGATATATTCATCATTTCTAACTCTTTTATATCTTTAAGTGCTCCTTTATAGCTCTCAAATATTAACTTCTTTTTCCCTATTCTTTTATCTAGTACTTTCATTTGTCCTATACCTATTCCTGCAATCACATTACTAAGTCTATAATTAAAACCTACTACTTCATGTTCATAGTATCTTTTATTTTCCCTTGCTTGTGTAGATAAAAACAATGCTCGATTTGTATATTCCCCATTATTTGAAACAAGCATTCCTCCACCAGAAGTAGTAATTATTTTATTTCCGTTAAATGAAAATATAGCTATATCTCCAAATGATCCTGTTTGTTTCCCTTTATATATAGCCCCTAATGATTCTGCTGCATCTTCTATTATAGGAGTATTGTATTTTTCACATATACTTGTTAATTTTTCATAATCTGCACTTTGGCCATATAGATTAACTATAATAACCGCTTTTGGTAATTTTCCTATTTTTTCGTACTTTTTAAAAGCTTTCTCTAAAGCAAGTGGACACATATTCCAAGTAGAATATTCCGAGTCTATAAATACAGGGGTTGCATCCTGATATATTACTGGATTTACTGTTGCTGCAAATGTCAGTGATTGACAAAATACTATATCTCCTTTACTTACTCCTAAACACTTTAAAGCTAAATGTATAGCTGCAGTTCCACTAGAGACAGCTGTTGAATTAGTTACTCCAACATAGTCACACACTACTTTCTCAAAAAGTTCTACATTAGGCCCTAATGGAGCTATCCAGTTGCTTTTGAAAGCTTCGTGTACATACTTTAACTCTTCGCCTCCCATATGAGGACTTGATAAATATATCCTTTTATTCATTTTCCACTCTCGCTTATATATTTTTAAATCTTACTACATTAAGCAATTCAGTCATATATAGTGTAAACAGTTACATATTTTGTTTATTCATTATAGATCTTGCAGGACAACCTACTACTATATTATTTATTTCTACACTACTTATAACAGTACTTCCTGCACCTATAATTGAATTTTTATTTATAACTTTACAAGGTATTATTACTGAATTTGCTCCAATATGGACATTATCATGTACTATGTTGCCTCCACAAATAACACTACCAGGAGATACATGACAATAATTCCCTATAATGCAATCATGTTCAACTATGGATCTAGTATTTATTATCACATGACTACCGATTTTAGAATCTGCATTTATGATACTTCCATCTAAAACAACGCTACCAAATCCTATCGTACTACTAGGACTAATTGATGCGTTTTTATGTATAATAGTTGCATATTTTAGATTTGGAAAGCTATTGCTTATACACTTTCGTATATTGTTATCTCCTATAGCTATAACAAACCATGTATTTTCATTATCATATACCCCTACATTCCTTATTTTATCTAAAACATTATAACCTCTATATCCTTTACCATATTTATCATCGTCTAAATATCCTTTAATTCTAAATTCATCTATCTGTTCTATAGCATCTACTATTACTTTTGAATGACCCCCACAACCAATAATAATGATATCTTTTTTCATATATCACTACTACCACCTTTCAACATATAAAGAATAACTCTAAATATTATTTGTTAATTTTTCAATTTCCTTTTATCTTATCTTTTTTAACATTAAAATAACTATGTATAAAATAGTTATGATAATTACAAATAAGAAATACTTGTTTAAATAGTTAGAAAGCACTTCAATTTTATATTTCCATTTCATACTAATTCTATAAGTTTATTTCCACAGATTGCCTTCAAATTTTTCCATACTCACTGATTTTCCATCTGTTATTCCTTCTCTTTTTAAAGTAATCAATATAGTATCTTTTAATATACAAATATCTTTTAAAAAACTTACACTGTCTACATATTCTACATCTAGTTTAAATCTTTCTTCCCATGTCAATAAATTTCTACCTTTTACTTGAGCCAACCCAGTTATTCCTGGGTAAACTTCATGTCTTCTGAATTCTTCATCAGAATATAAATCAATGTACTCAACTAATAAAGGTCTAGGACCTACCAAACTCATATCACCTTTTAATACATTTATTAACTCTGGTAATTCATCTAAGCTTGTACTTCTTAAAAACTTCCCTAATTTTGTAATTCTTTTTGAATCATCTAATAAAACTCCAAATTCATCAATTTCATTAGTCATACTTCTAAATTTAATCATATTGAATACTTTACCATTTTTTCCAACTCTTTCTTGAACGAAAAATACAGGGCATCCTATAAATAAATATATAGATATAGCTATTACTAATAATATTGGAAATAAAAATATTAATCCTAATATTGATATGGTTATATCTATTATTCGTTTAAAAATATTTCTATAAATCATCAACCCTCCTCTCTGAAAATAAACAATAGTTTATTTTATTAAGTATATAATTATTTTTTTATATTTTATTCTTATAATTATATTATACTTTTGTTGCTATAACTTTTTCATATTTACAAATTATTTAATTAATCCCCCTTTCTATATTATTTATACTATATTTAATCTTATATCGATATTTTTCTTACTTAACTGCACTTTTATATGCACAAACAACAACTATACTTCTATAGCTGTAATATATATTTTTATATATTCTTCAAAAACATAAGAGTTCTTATCTATTGAACATTTTATTTAATCCTACCAACGATATTATGTCTCATAATATTTCAGAATAAAGTTTTAAAATATAAATTAAGATAATCTACATCTAGGCATACAACTATTAGAATCAATTGCCCAAAGAATCACTTTTTACTATATTTAAAATAAGATTCCCAAAGAATGAAATAGATAAATTATCAAAGAATAAATATATTCTTAAAGTAAGTGATAAAGCAATAACATATACTAATGAATTTAAGATGCATTTTATAGCTGAATACAGTAAAGGAAAGACTTCAAGAATTATTTTTGAAGAAGCTGGATTTGATGTTGATATTCTTGGAATATGAAGTATAGATTGCCCAGAGGCTAGATGGAGAACAGTATATAAAGATAGTGGGGTATTAGGCTTAGACGATACTAGAAGAAATAACGGTGGGCATCAGCGTAAAATCACTAAAGATGAAATAATAACAAAACAAATTGCTGAAATTGAGCATTTAAAGGCCGAGGTCGAATTGCTAAAAAGATTAGAGCTACACGAAGGGTAGGTAAAAAATATAAATTAGTAGCAGCACAATCATTTATCTTAATATAATCTATACTTAAGAAACTATCTTTAAATAATTTAATTAGAAGGCTGTGTAATGTATCAGGAGTTTCACATTCTGATTATTATAATTATTTGAATTCTAAAAATAATCGTAAAAAACGCGAAAAACAAGATGAGGTAATTAAAGAAAACCTAATCCATATAAACGTATAGCGAAGCCTACAAAGGAGCCATACTGTAGTTCCAAACTTACTTAACAGGAATTTTAAACAAGATATATAAGGTAAAGTATTACTTACTATATTACATATTTGCTATATTCAAATTATAATATGGTCTATTTGTCAACCATAAAAGATACATCAACAAATGTGAAATATTAGCCTATAATTTATCAGATAGAATAACTTTAGATCTTGCTACAAATACAATACATAAATTAATAACAAATCCTAATATAAAACTTGCTAAAGATGCTTTTATTCATTCCGATCAAGGTAGCCACTATACAACTCCGACATTTCAAAAACTTTTGAAATCTAAAAAACTTCCACAATCTATGTCCAGATGCGGAAATTGTTAGGATAATGCATCACAAGAATCATTTTTTAGATATACCAAAGATGAAATTAACTATAAATCATGCTCGAGCTTAGAAGAATTGCAATTAATTATAGATGATTACATTAATTATTATAACAATGAGCGTTTTCAATAGAACTTAAAAAAGCTGACTCCTGTTAAATACAGAAATCAGCTTTTATCTTCTTAACTCTCTTTTTTAAAATATCCTTGACATAGTTACCACTTTAAAATCATCTAAAAAAAACACTATTTCTTTAAACTGTAATTTACAAAGAACATAATTTAATATCTTATATCTTTTTTTGTAATTTTATTACTTTTTTGTTACTATAGCTTTTCCATCTTTAGAACTCATTTCAAATATTTCATTACTATCTTTATCAGTTATTGATACATCAGCTTGACTTGAATCTAGTTTTATATTCATAGAATTACCTAGATATTCCACTTTTAACTCTAATGATATTTCTTCACCTTGATTTAAATTCACTTCTTTTAATTTACTTACTGATAAATTAGTTTTAAAACCATTATTATTTCCATTATTATTTATCTTTGTAGCTAATTGCTCAAATACAACTTCATCTTCTTTTTTACCTACTATAGTATATTTTACATTTGAGTCTATCTTATCCATTCCTGTTATAAATACATCTCCAGTTACTGAAAATTGTCTTATCCCTGTAGCTTTATCCGTTGTAACTTTTACACTAGATAAATTACTTGAACTATCAGATAACTTTTCAATTGTTAAATTCACTGTACCTTCAGCTCCTACTGACAATTTATATACTTTATCATTATTCATACCTGTTTTAAACTCTTGTACTGTTCCATTCGTTAATACATCACTAGTTTGAATATTTGAACCTACAAGTCTTAATTCGAATGATTTTGCATTTTCTAATTCATCATATGGTATTGTAACTTTGTACTTACCTTCTCTGTACATACCTCTAACTTCTACATTTTTATTAGTTCCATCTTCTTTTACATATTCTCCATTAGAATCCTTTAATAACATTGATACTTTAGCATTATTAAAACCATCAGAACTTCCATTATTTGTAAGTGTTCCCTCTACTACCATTCCCGTTGAATTCCAATATATATTAGATACTCCTTGATTAAATAAATCACTATTTATATCATTCTTATTCAATTGCACAACATTGTCAGTATTTTTAGATACTGATACAGCTATACACTTATTATCAGATATATTAAATGAACTTGTTAAATAATCAGCACCAGATTTAAGTTCTATATACGTAGGCTTTTGCCCTTTCACAACTCTTTTTACATATAACTTTGTATCTACCCCTGTATCTAATTTAGCTAACTCACTAAACTCTATACTTGTTTTTATTTGAGAGTAATCTCCATTTAAAACTGTTGATTTAACTTCAAATTTTGGAGTTTCTGATTCATCACTTGCAGTTGTAATATAATAAGTTGCCGCTTCATTAGGATTAGCACCCTCTAACTTGGTAAATAATCTCAGTCCTAAACCTGCTGTAGACAACATTATTCCACCCTTTTCCTCATTTAATTCTGCTTTTAATTGTTCTTTTTCACCTTCTACAATGTTATGTATTACAGTTCCATAGAAATCAAAACCGTCATTTTTATTAAAAGAATACTCTACTTTGTCAGAGTTACCTATATTATTAAATATCACTTTTCCATTTTCGTAAGAATATGAATTGCTTGACTCAGGCGCTATAAGATTTCCATATCTATCCTTTACTATATTCTCAACTTCTAATGATTCAGTACCCTCATTCTTACATAAATCCACTCCCTCTATAGTTTGCCTATCTACAAGAATTATTCCTCCTTTTATTCCATTCAATGGACTTACATCACTTATTTTATTACGGCTTAGAAACAATCTAGTTACTTCTGTATATCCAGCCAATGGACTTATATCACTTATGTTATTACCCTCTAAAAATAATTCATTTACTTTTAATCCAGATAATGGAGTTAAGTCACTTATATTATTATCTCTCACCATTATATACTGTAAATTTGTTGCATATTCTAATCCAACTAATGATTCTATACCATAGTTGTTAGCCTGAAACCTAACAACTGATTGCATATCTGATAAAGTTAATTCCCTTTCCCTATCAACATATCCTAATGCTTTATTTAAACTTCTTCGTAAATTAATATCTGGCACATTCACTATCGCTCTACCATCTACTACTTTTTCACTATCTTCAGTTTTATAATTCTCTGTTACTTTTTCTTTATTTTCTAACTCTTGTTTTTCATCTTTAGAATTCCCTACCTCAGACTTATTTGTATCTTCGGCTTCTACTTCTTGATTATTTTGTACTTGTTCATTCCCCACATTTGTTTTTTCAATTTCATCTGCAAATGTAATCCTCGCAGGAAGTAATGTTTGTGCTGATATTATCCCTGCCAAAACAAATGTGCTTACCTTCTTCTTGTTCATAAACTAACATCCTCTCCCATATATTAATATTTTTAAATAGTATAGTTCTTTCCCTATAAATATAATATATTTCATCAAAAATATTTTTTTTTTTTCTAAACACCACTCTTAAATTACTAAACATCAGTTTTTTTATATTTATGTAACAATATTTTCTTATTCTAACTGCTATTTTTTATATTTTACTGTATAATAAATGTCCTATTTACACAATCTATATTACTTAATATATTCGTAATAAAATATTTATTTTAGCTAAATAACGGTATTTTTATTAAAAAAATAAATTCTTTTTTATCATTATCTACTTTTATAATTATTAACCCCTCTGCCTTATTTACTATATACTTTATACTTTCAACACCTATTCCATGCTCTATTTTATTTTCTTTAGTAGTAATTAATTGATCATTTTTCATTTTTATTTCACCATTAAAAGAATTAGTCTGGTATATAATAAAGTTATCATCTTTTACATAACTCTTGAAATTTATCCACTTATCCTCATAACCATTTTGCTTAATACATGCCTCAAATGCATTACTTGCCAAATTACTAAATATTTTGACTAAATCTATTTCTTTAACTCCTAAATTTTCTGGAATATAACAATCTGAATCAAAGTAAATATTATTAGAAGTACTTGCTTTATATAATCTATTAAGCTCTGCATTAATTAGTGAATTATTAGAAAATCGTTTATTTTCTTTTATTACTTCCTGTATTTGTCCACTAAATTCATATATTATTTCTTTAGCTTTATCTATATCCCCTATTTGAATAGAGTCGTTAATGCTATTTAATATTTTTCTAAAATCATGATTATACATTCTCAATAAATTTATATATTCATCTTCTTTTTTATTTATATCACTGTTGTATTTTAATTTTGATAAATTAGTCTTATAAAATATTTCTCTGTCCATCCCTCTTATTGACTTTACTTTTGTTAAAATATTAGAATAAAGACAAAAATATATGCACACTCTGTTAATTAGCATCATATATACTTTAATATCTTTATATCCATAATAATAATAGGAATAATTAGCCCCTAATAAAATAATATTTAACATTGTCACTGTCAATCTATTCATTATAAATATTTTCCTATATAATAATAATTCTTTCATACGATTTTTGAAATTTTTATTATCAAATATTACAACAATAATCAACATTATTATCCTTGTTAAAATAATAATAATTAAATACATCTCATAATCACCAATTATTTGATATATTTGTTTTTTTAATATTAATGCAGTTAATCCAAGTATAATATCTTTATTTATAACATTTTGAAAAATTTGATATGTAGCTAAAATATATATACATCCTAATGTCTCATCTAAAGCAAGAATTAAAATAATAAAATACAGCAAAAAATTAATTGCATTTGCAGTTGGTAAAAAAATTTTTTGCTTTACAAAAAAAATAGTTAGAATTGATGCAAAAAACGAAAAAACTAAACTTATCTTTTTTCCATATAGTCTAAACTCAACTATCCCCTTATAAGATTTTATTAAGTAAAAATTATGTAAATAAACTGATAAAAATGATATTACTTCCAATGTATTTATTTCCATTTATATAATCTCACTTTCAAACTTAACTTATTTCTCTATTTATTACTTATATAAAACTATAAATAAGTATATAGATAGTATATACTTTTATTATAAAATTTAAGCAAACTATTTTGCAAAATTCTAAATACTCTCTGTATAATCAGTTAACTATTTTAAATAAGATTATAATATAGATATGAAAAAGAGCTAGTATCATAGCACTACTAGCTCTTTTTGTTTTTATCCTACTATTAATGATATATTACAATAAATACCGTATATCTTTTTTCTTAGCCTAATTGTCAATTATCTTTTTACTAGTACGGCTTTTCCGTCTTTAGAAATCATTTCAAATGTTTCATTACTTGATAAATCAGTAATTGAAACTAATTCTTGAACTGAATTTAAATCTAACTCTATAACATCGCCTAAATAATCTACCCTTAAAGTAAATAATACTTCATCATTTTGGTTTAAGTTTGCATCTAGTAATGTTTTTAACGCTATATTTGCCTTAAATCCATTATAGCTACCTTTAGAGTCTTTTACTCTAGTTATAAGTTGTTCAAATATAATATCATTGTCTTTTTTAGCAATTAAAGTATATCTGATGCTTGACTTTATATTATCTACATCATCACCAAATAAACTTCCTCTTAGCGAGAATTGTTGTATACCAGTGCTTGTATCAGTTGTAACTCTTATACTTGTTAATTCATTTGATAACTGATCCACTTCAGATATTGTTAAATTTATTGCTCCATTAGAATCCTCAGATAAAATATATTCTTTTTTATTGTGTATAGTTGATTTAAATTCTGTTAAATCACCTTTAGTAAGTATATTATCATTTTGTACATTTAAACCAATTAATCTTAATTCAAATGTTTTTACATTATTTAATAAATTATACGGTATTGTTACCTCATATTTATCATTTATATATATTCCTCTAATTTCTATATTTTTTCCTGCCTCTTGAATATAATTACCTGAAGAATCTTTAAGTAATACAGACACTTTAGAATTTTCAAATTCAGTTGAATTACCATTTAATGTAGGCCTTCCCTCTATTATCATTCCAGATGAATTCCAAGATATATTAGATAATCCTTGTTTAAATAAATCATCACTTAACGTAGATTTATTTAAATTTACTATATTATTATCTCCAGTTATAGAAATAGATATTTTACTATCAGAAATATTGAAAGCATTTGTTAAGTCAACATCGCCTACTGTTAATTCTGCATATGTAGGTTCTTGACCTTTCTTAACTCTTTTTAAATATAACTTAGTATTTACGTCTTCTTCTAATTTAGAAAGTTCGCTAAATTCTATACTTGTTTTTATTTGTGAATAGTCTTTATTTACTATAGTAGATTTTACTTCAAATTTAGGAGCCTCTTTACTATTACTAGCAGTAGTTATATAGTATGTTGCGGCTTCTTTTGGATCTACATTTTCTATTGAAGTGAAAAATCTTAATCCTAAACCTAATGTTGATAACATTATTCCACCTTTTGATTTATCTAATCTTGCTACTAATGAATTTGTTACTGGTTTTGAATTATCTATAGTTAACTTAGGATTAGCTATTATCCCATGGTCACAAGTATTTCCATTACCACCATTGTGAATTTCTATAACTAATTTGTTTACGCCTCTAACATCTACATTAACATATTCCATATTATCTGCATGCTTTAAAACTTTTGTAGTAGCTAATGTTTTACCATCTCCTATTATTTTAAATGTTATGCTAGAATAATCTTGCTCTTCTATAAGCATATCAACGCCAAGTAAAGCTTCAAATCTTTCATAGTTTTTATTTGATAAGTCATAAGTTATTTTACCATTTGCATGTATTCCAAATCCATTTTCAAAGTTCTTTATATCTCCATTTACTCTACCTTTTATATTAGAGTTTCTTCTTGGTTGTCCATATTCAGTTTCTACTGCTTCCCACTCTTCATCTGATAAATAATCCCTCTTACTAACTACTTCAACTTTTAAATACTTCTCTGCTCCTACTCCATTATCATTAGCTATATACTTAACTTGATATATACCTTCTTTATTAGTGTCTACATTATGCTCAACTTTAACTTCAGATGTTATATCATTTCCATCACGGTTTAACACCTTTATATATTCCATAGGCTCAAATTCTTCTTTTAATTCTAAAGTTAACTTATTTTGTTGAATGCTTATACTTGGTGCAAATGAATTTATCTCAAAATAATTACCTGTTCCTAAATTAATATCATAAGGTATTACTTTATATTCTGAACTTTTAGATTGATCAATATTATTATCTATGAAAGTATTTGTTGAGGTAAATCCTATTACCTTACCATCTTTTAATATTTCATATCCTAATAAATCTGACTTAACATCATTATCTATATTAAATGTTAACTTAATTCCATTTTCTAATCTACTAAGCGAAACATCTAAGTTAACATCTTTAGTGAATCCATTCCCTTTATAATTAATTTTATTATCGTTTAGGTACCATAGCTTTTTATCTGGCTTTGGATACTTTGATACTTCTGCTTTAATTTCTTCACTAGCATGTATTCCATGTCTTTCAAAAAATTCATATAAATCTAACTTTAATATATCTGAAGATACTTTCACCCAAGATTCTGTTATTTGTTGTTTTCCGCTTAAATTAAAATTGTTAGCTCTATATGTTTGTTCAAATTTTTGATAGAAAGTATTGTCATAAAGGTGTAATTGCCATAATGGTGATAATTGAGCTAAACTATCTTCCCCACTCTCTTCTTCCCATAAATTATTGCTATAATCTTCTTTTGAAACTTTAGAATATATTTTTCTCTCCCAAACATCATCGGTTGTAATTCTAGTTACATCTCCCTCTGTTGTCGGCATATATATCGGAACAATATTATTAGTTAATTCAACCATAGTTCTTCCAGCTGTATCCATATTATGTCCTATTTCATGCATTAATCCCCAACCTCTATCAGCATTTAATATAGCACTTTGACTTGATGGTCTAACTCCTACAACCCCACCTCCGGCATTCATAAATGTTCCACCAGTTATATTTTTAGTCATAAATATCATTCTTGAATTAAATCTTGAATTTAATTCTGTTGAATTATCAAATCCCCAAAACTCATAAACATCATCCATTATTTTTTCCATACGATTTGCCGTAAAACTTGGCATCTTATTATTTTCTCTATACCACTCTAATGCATATGTTGCCTTTACAGTTACTAATGTTTGATTTGTACTTACATCAAATACATCTACTGTATTTTCTGGATTTGAGTTTACCTTATTAACATATTCCTCTAACTCTTTCATTAACTCTTCATCATTAGACTTACCATCCACGTATACAGGATATCTTTTTGCACCTTCTATTCTTACTCTAGGAGATACACTTTGCTGATCACTTTCGTAGTTAGTTAAATATAAAGCCCCTCCAAATATAGTATCTGGTGCTACATCATCGCTCTCATTATCATATTCTGGTATGACTATTTTATTCTTCCCTTTTACTAGATTAAATATTATTGAGCTACCATGTCTATTTATTGATTGCTTATATTCTAATTTTGGAGTTGGCTCCCCATCTTTTACATCTACATATACTTCTAAAATATCACCTGGTCTTGCTGTTAAACCAGTTACTTGCCAATCTTTAAATCCCCATATTTTTCTTTTATTAGCTTCTTGTATTGAGTTACCTCTACGCTCCAATTCAATAGGATTATTTAAGTTTGCTCCATTATTAATTATATCCTTTGCAAGTTTTATATCTTCCATAAATAATTCTTTTAAAGGATGTGATTGAACTTCACTTTCTAATGCTGATAATTCACTCATAGTTTTAAAGTTCTCTGATAATTCATTCATTAATCCATTAGTAAATAATGAATCTATTTTATTCCTTACCTTATCTTCTTTATATAAAGCAAATTCTGCTGCACAAGCCCAATTTTCATATCCTTTTTTAAATACAAATTTCAATCTCTTAAACTCAGTTGGATTAAATTTTATTTCAATAGAATCTTGAGTTACATCAGAATTTCCACAAGTTACTAACTTAAAATTATCTCCTTTTGATGTTTTTGACGCATATATATCAAATGCTTCTGCAAATCCTCTATTACTACCTCTCGGTGCAGTATAAACTAATCTATTTAGTGTTGTTAACTCTTTCAACTCTATTACTACTTCATTAGTAAAGTCTGATGTGTTTTGTCTTCCTGAATGCCATTTTGTATTTATATCACCATCAATAGCTTTATCAATAGTTAAATCTGAATAATGTCCTCCATTATTAGTTATTGTCTTTATTCCATCTACTGGTAATTTATAAATATTATCATAATTTTCTAAAGTTTCTCCATTAATATTAAATATAGATACCTTTGCATCAGTATAATTAACTTCACCACCATTTAAAATTTGCCTTGCATCTTCTATAATTTGTTTATAATCTTCATATAATGGGTGATTTTTTACTACTTCTTCTAAAGCATTTATCTTATCAAGACTATTAAATTCTTCGCTAAGTTGATTCATAGATTCATCTGTGAATAGTCTATTTACTTTATCCCCCAAATTATCTTCTTTATAAAACATAAATTCAGATGCTGATGCCCAGTTTTGATTAGCTTGTTTAAATATAAATTTAATTCTCTTAAACTCAGTTGAATTAAATTTAATTTCAACTATATCTGAAGTAGGACCTGTATATTCTCCAGTAGTTACTAATTTAAAATCATCTTCATCATCTGTAAGAGAAGTATATATTTCTACTTCCTGAGCAAATCCTTTACCCCTAGCTCCATCTTGTCTTGCTACATATACAATTCTATTTAAATTTGTTATTTCATTCAATGTAAAAACAACCTCATTAGTAAACTCCGAACTATTTGGCCTTCCAGTTTCCCAATGAGTACTTAGATTACCATCTATCGCCTTATCAATAGTAGAACTTCCATATTTGCCTCCATTATTAGCTATAGATAGTATATTTAAATTATCCATTTTGAAAACTTCATTATAAGCATCCAATTTATCATTATTATATAAATCAAATTTGCTTATAGCAGCTTTTCTAATCTGTTCCTTATTATTAGTATTTTCTAATGTTAAGGTATTAGTTGATATTTCATCTGCTAAAACGCTTAATGTTGTAGCGGAAAAATTCGAAATTATTATTGCCATTGTTGCGGCTGCAATTTTTTTCTTATACATATTTTCTTTTTTACTCCTATAAAGTTATATTTTTCAATAAAATATCATAATATCTTCCCTAATATCTTATATAATAATCAACAACACTTTTTTATTGATAAATAACATCTTTTATTATGTATCTTAAAGTTTTTCATTCCATTTTCTATGTCGTTTATCACAATATTCTTGTTTATATAGAAATTTATGATATATATTTATGTGTTAAGTTCTTACATTCTTTTATCGACAATTTAACTAAAAACAAAAGGGCTAAATACTCATTGAGATGGGTATCTAGCCTTTTTAATTATAAAAAGTATTAGATCCTGCAATATACCATCTAATTTTGGATTTGAAAAACCTTGCTTATTATATTCGGTTTAAAGTCTTGCTACCCAATTATCTGCATTAGATACTGGAGGTTGTACTAGTTTGCTTACTTCTTCTTTTTCTACCTCTATTCTTAACTCCTAATTCTTCTAATGCATCTACAATTCTTTGAGCTATCTCGTGTATATAATATACACATACTTCACTACCTAAAGCACCATTTTAATAATGCTGATACTCCTGTACATAATTCTCTATGTCCACCTCTAACTGCTATCTTTTTAATTTCCATAATTAATTCCTTCTTTCTTAATACATTTTTATAAATTAAAAGAGAGGTTATTTGTCTCTCTATATAATTTCACACCATTTTTAGTGTCGTTTGTCTTAATAATAAATTTCTTATAAAAATAAATGATATAAAAATATTGATAATTTACTTTTATTCAAGTTAAGTTAAAATTTAATACTTCCTATTATTACATTTAGCGTTAAAAATAATAAGGACAGAATCATATTTATAGGATTCTGTCCTTATTATTTTTACAAAAAAAAGAAATACTATAAGTTTATTGATAATTTTTATACTATTTTTAGTGTCGTTTATATTTAAAATATATTTTTTATAAAAAAATCATATAGTATTATATAAGAATAAATTATATATAAATTATCGTTCGTGTATATTTATTTATTCATACAATAAATGTGCAATAATTTTCTATTATTGCATTTAATCCTAGGTCAATTTTCAAAAACAATAAGAACAGAATTCATATTTTTATGAATTCTGTTCTTATCATTTTTATATATAAACAATAAAATTATTCTGATTTATTTAATTGCTTATATGTTTGATGGAATTTTAAATAAAAAAAGAGTACAGCATTACTTATCATAAGAAAGTATGATGTACTCAAGTAAATTTGTTTTCTTATTACATAATTAATGTCATGCAATAAAATTTATAACTTTTGCCGAAATTCACTTTTACATAATTTTACCAATTCGTAAAACTAAGTTAAATAAATAGGACATAGCATTAAAACCTTCAATTAGAATATACATTAAAATATTAAAAACAAGTAATAAAAACTCTAAACAACACTTTAAATGTAGCAAACAGCAATATTATAGGGTAAAAGGGAAGTAAATTTAATTTCCTAAAGTATAAAAAGAATTACTTCAGCTCCTAATTCTTCCATGAATATATTTAATATCTCTTCATAAAATATTACTGTGAGTTATTCACCCAACATAAGGGAATAAGTTGATTGCTACGGGTTTTAATTAACAACTTATTCTCTTTTATTTTTACATAAACTACTCTTTATCCTCATACTCTCTTTGGTATTCAAAGAATTGATCCTCTGCTCTTTTTATTACTATTGAAATTATTGATAAAATTACAGTAACTACTATAAGAATAGTTACCAATATAGTAAAAATTATTTCCAAGTTATCACCTCTCACAATTCTTTAGTTTAATCTATTTTTTATATAGCATACCCATAATCATTTTTTATACTATAGTTAACTCATCTAACATCTACAATATTATTAATAGGTTTAAATCCTTTATTTTGCTCTATTTAAATTATCTCTTATAAGTTCTTTACCTGCATTAGGTTTTAAATATTCTTGAACATATTTATAACATAAAATATTATATTTTTCAGTTATATTAAACTCATCATCTCTATTTTCTCCCTGAACAACCTCTTTATTATCAATTGTAATCAACCCTCCCCAGGTAAGAACAACAACATTCATCTCATATATCTGCCACATTTACTCCTAATGTTTTGGGTAGTATTGGACTTTCATCGTCAAGTTGTTGCCATACTGGACTAACAATAATAAAAGAACCACAAGATTATCTTGCAGTTCTTATTATATAATTTAAAATATATAAATTCGTAACTTAAAAGAAACTAAACTATGTTTTAAATTATATTAATTTATTTTACTATAAGATTACTTCTATACAATGTAGGGAAAATGTAAGCAATTTTATACTTGCCTACATTTTCTTTACCCATCCTTTTGTATGTACATATCTTATAATTCATATATAAATTTATACACACCTTTTTTATTTTATTCTCACTAAGTATTTATTCGTTATATATTCAATTAACTTTTACAAATTGCTAACTTAAAGTTTATTTTTAATATTATAATAATATAAAATACAACATATCATATTATATTCCATAAATTTTAAATTCAATAATTATAATATAATATTATGATATAAAAAAACAAATATATTATTACATAATATTACATAAATACTATAATTATTATGATAAAATATCAATACGCTTAATAGCTAAATTTTAAAAATGGTGATTAAAAAAATGAATAAAAACTAAAAAAAATTATTTTTAGTGCTGCTAACAACTACTACAGTTACTGTTACTACAAATCTACATACTAGTGCATCGGTAAATATTAATACTGAATATAAACTATCCTCTAAATGATTTGGATTCAAAAATGAAAGAAGCTAAATTTCCTGAAGAATTAATAGAATATTTTAGTGAAGACGTAAAAATAAAGATACAAATAGTCAAATAGAAATGGATAAAGAAAATTCAGATAAATTTACAGAGTTCCTAAAAGATGAAAATCAAGTAAAAAAAGTAATAGAAGATAAAAATGAAGCGATGTGAACAAATTTCAGCGTTAATGGGATAAGCAGATTAAGCGATGGCATAGATCTATATACATTAAGTAACTGAAGTCATAATTTGACTGCTTTAAGAAACACTTGATATATCTATCTCTAATGATGTAAGCTTTATTTTATGTTATACCTGGACATGGGACTATTCTCCAGCTATAACTTTAACCGATAAATTAAGTATAAATGGTACCTTAGGATTTAGTGCTTCAGGTCCAACTATTTCATTATAAAATTCATATGTATATACTGACTCAGGTGATAGATGAGTTGTATTTTCTTATAAATAAAAAATATATAAAGGAGTAATATGAATAATCCTATATTAAACTTAATCAAGTCTATTGAATTCGGGTTTATATTTGGAATTATAAGCATATACCTAATAGGAATATTTTTCCCGAGTGGAGAAGGAACAGAAATTTTTATTGATTTATTAAAAGATAAAAATATCCAAGTTAAAACCATTTGGAAAGATAATAATATTAAATTTATAACTTAAAAAGAAATCACCATCGTCTACATTTGGTGATTTCTTTTTTTATATTTATTCTATGTTTTTCATTCCATTTTTTATGCTGTTTGTCATAATATTCTTGTTTATATAGAAATTTATGATATATATTTATGTGTTAAGTTCATTTGTTATTTTATCAACAATTTAACTAAAAATAAAAAGGAAGTCCCCCCTATTATTTGTGACTTCCTTTTTGTTTTAAAATCATTTTGATACTTTTAAATCTTGGTATGATAAAAGCACCATGAGTAATCCTGGTGCTTATTTACTTTCTGTTTTATTTATTTGCTCAATTTGTATAGCTTGTACTTCTATTTATATATATTTTCGACAAAGTATATCAAAAATCAACAAAGCAAAAAAGGCTAAGTATCTAAAAATAAATACTTATTCATTTTTGTAATTTTTTATCCAATCTTGTGATTTATCTATATATTAAACAGTTCCATGTATTTTTACTAACAATTCCATCTGGTGTTAATCCATTATCTTTTTAGAATTTTACTACTGCATTATAAGTATCTGTTCCAAAAACTCCATCTGCTCCATACTTCCCTAAATCATATCCTAAACTTATTAATTTTTGTTGTAATAGCTTAGTTATGTTTCCTTTTGAGCCCTTCTTTAAAGTTAGACACCCACTAATGTATTAGGGCCTGAATAACCGTCTACTTTTTGATTACTAAGCCCTTGCTTGTTACACTCTGTTTGTAAATCCCACACTCATTTATTTATATTACTTACAACTGCAGTGTTATCATTATTTGTAGTTGTTTGTATTTCATTTTCTATATGTCCTGTTAATGCGTCAACAATAGCTTTTGCAACATCTTTATATCCTACTTTAAATACTTATCTGCGTCGTCTGTATCTACAAAGCACACTTCTATAAGCATACTTCTTGTCTTTTGTTTTTCTTATTACATAAAGCCCTGTTCCTTCTTTAACTCCCCTATTAGGAATACCTAATGCACTTGATATATTAGCGCAAACATCTAAAGCATACTGATATTGTCTACCCTTATATGTGTAAACTTCACCCCCTCTTCCTCCTCCTGCATTAAAATGAATACTAATAAACCATATTTTCTCTTTCTTTTAATAATCTTCTTACTTTATTTCCTACAAATCTCGTGTGTTCTCCTTCTCTTATTCTTCCTACAGCTCCTGAACCATCTCTGCTTATTGTATTTCCATCATCTACTCCACAAGTTGTTTTTTTCATAATTAAAACCTTCTTTCTTTTAAGTATTTTTTATAAAATAAAAAGAGAGTCAATTATCTCTCTTAATAATTTTTATTCTATTTTTAGAGTCGTTTATCATAATAAAGTATTTATTATAAAAATAAATGTTATATAATAATTGTTCATGTATAAATCATATTAAGTCATTACTCGTGTATATTTTATTTATTCATGAACAGAATAAAGATGTAATAGCCCCTATTATTACATTCAATGCTATTTTTTTAGCAATTTAACATAATAAGGTCAGGATCATTTTTATATGATTTTGGCCTTATTATTTTATAAATAAAAAAAGTGGCTTTCGCCACACTCCCTTCGGGAATTAATTTTTGAATATTCTGATAAGCATAGGTTCGTATAGTCCTATGCTTATTTATTGTTTGTATTCTTTTCCATATACACCTGTATAATTTTTAGGTTTCATTATTCCTCCAACTACGTTGTCCTCGGAATTATTCTACCACTAAGTATTCCTTTTGTAATCGCATATATTTCAATAGCTTCTTCTAATTTCTCTTCTGCCTAGTATATTTAATAATACCTTCTGCCACCTTTTTCTTAGTGCCTCAAATACAAAATGTCTTATATGTCTCCATTCTATGGTTTTTCCTTTGCCACATTCAGTAACCATCATATGAACATGAGGATTCCATTTTAAATCTCTCCCAAAAGTATGTATTACTGTAACTATACCTGGTGTAAACTGTTGGCTTTTATTTAAACTATGCATCCAACTCGTAACAGCTTTAGCTGCGCATTTCGGAAGTATTTTTAACCTTTATCTATTCATACAAAAAAACTTTCTTAATTCCTCTGAGATTGTAAATACAATATGTATATGCTTAACATTTATTAAATTACCAAGCATATTGTCTATCCAATTATCTGTATAAACTTTACCACAAGAAGTACAGAATCTACCTCTAATTATAATTTACTAATTTACCACAAAAAATAGCAGAAGGCTAGATTTCATCTAACTTTCAGCCATTGAAATATTAAAAATATGTAACAAAAACTCTAAACAACACTTTAAATACATTTACCGGCAATGTTATGGAAAAAAAGAGAAATAAATATAATTTCTCTAAAGAATTTTTCCTTATCCCCAAGATAAAAATCTTTCTATTTCTGCTCTTCTAACTTTTAACCTTCCAAATTAGTGCTTTTAAAAATCCTTTCTCTATTAATCAATTAGCACTTTTTTATGATGTTCCTGTTGAGATGACTTAGCTTTAATAGAAAAAGATTGTATTAAAATGAATATTTAGATCTTTGGTTTAATAATTATGTTTTAATCAACTGTAAATATGGAACCTCAGACTATTATAGCAGAATAATAAATACTCATTTAAAACCTTATTTTAAATCTATGAAATTAAAAAGAAATATCAGACTTAAAGATTATATCATATAATGATTTTAATAAAATATTAGAGCGTTTTCCTTTTTGAAGTAGCTTTTATATCCCATTGCAAATTGCTTTTCATACTGGAATGAGAGGTAGAGAAATTACAGCTTTAAAATGGAAAAATGTAGACTTAGAAAATAAAATAATTTCTGTAAAACATACTTTAGTTTCAAAAGGAAGAGCTATATTTGAACTTGGAACACCTAAAACTAAATCCTCTTATAGAAAAATAGATATAGGTGATACTTTAGTTTCAATATTAAAAAGACATAAACTATATCAAAAAGAAAATAAATTAAAATACGGTTCTTACTACACAAATAGCAACTTTGTTTGTACTAAAGAAAATGGTGAGCTTGTAACTACTGATAGTTTAAAATATTTATCAAGAGTTGTTAATTATGATTTAAAAATATCTTTTAATTTTCATTCACTTAGACATACACATGCAACAATGTTAATAGAAAACGGAGCTAATATTAAAACTATCCAAAAAAGATTAGGACATTCTAAGTTATCAACAACAATGGATACTTATGCACATGTAACAGATAAAATGAAAACAGAAGTTGTGAATATATTAGAAAATATTATTGCCGACATTTGATTATTTACGTTGGCAAATTGTCGGCAATAACATATTTAGATTATATTATATTAGCTAAACCCTATTATTATTTAACTAACCTTACTACAGTTTCAGCATGTGGAGTATTTGGGAACATGTCTTTAACTGTGCTCTTATCAACTTTATATCCATGAGCTAATAATACATCTAAGTTTTCAACCATTGTCTTTGGATTACATGAAACATAAATTATTTCAGGTGCATTAAATCTAATTACATAATCTAAAGCCTTTGGAGAAACACCACTTCTTGGTGGATCTAAGATGATTATATCTGGCTTATCCTTAACCTTCTTAATAGTTTCAGCAACATCACCAGCTATAAACTCACAGTTATTTAATCCGTTAAGCTTAGCATTTTCTTTTGCTGCTTCAACAGCTTCTTCAATAAGTTCAAGTCCAACAACCTTCTTGGCATTAGGTGCAGCTATTTGACCAATTGTACCAGTTCCACAATAAAGATCAAATACAACTTTATTTTCACCATCTCCCATAAAATCTCTAACTACACTGTAAAGAGATTCTGCTCCCTTAGAGTTAGTTTGGAAGAATGAGAATGGTGATATTTTAAATTTAAGACCAAGTAAAGTTTCAACTATGTAATCTCTTCCAAATAATACATTTACCTTTTCAGGTACAACTGCATCAGATAAAGAATTATTTTCAGTATGTAATATAGATACTAATTTACCTTTATAGTTTTGAGCTTTAAGTAATTCAGTATATTCTGTTAAGTCAAAATCTATTTGAGTTGTAGTTACTAAGTTAACCATAAGTTCACCAGTATTAGTAGCTTTTCTGATAACTAAATGTCTTAAATAACCTTCTCTTTTCATTACTCTATAATAAGGTAATCCTGTTTTTCTAAAGTAATCTACAGTTGTTTTAAGAACAGTTCTAAAATCTTCATCAACTATCATACAGTTATCAACTGTTAATACACCAAAAGACTTTCCTTTCATGTGCATTCCTAAAGTAAGTTCTCCACCTTTTTCTAAATCTCCAAAAGTGAATTCCATTTTATTTCTATATTCCCAGCAATTTTCACTACCTTTTACTCCAAGGTACATTCCCATAGGTAGGTCCTTTTCTTCAAAAAGATCGCAAATTTCATCACTTAATAATTCTAATTGCTTTTCATAAGTTAAATTTTGAGAGCTACATCCTCCACATACTCCAAAATGAGGACATGGTGCTTCTATTTCATATCCAGCTTTTTCAATTACCTCTACAAGCTTAGCTTCAGCATATCCTTCTCTATTTTTCTTAACTGTAGCTTTTACTGTTTGCCCAGGGAAAGCACCTTTCACATAAATATTCTTTCCTTCACACTCTGAAATTCCTGTTGAAGGAAATTTTATATTGTTTATTTTTAATGTTAATTGACTTCCTCTTTTCATCTTACGCTCCAATCTAAAAATTAATTATTTATTATAAAAAAATCATAAATTTTAACTTCTAACTATTAGTATTATACATTAAAACAAAAATAAAAACACCTCTATAAATTATTATAAAGGTGCTTTATAAAGTTATCTAAATATGAATTTTTTTCCTAAAGTTTTTCCGTGTAAAACTTCTTGTAAAATTGGATAATATAGTATGTTACTTATTACATAAATAATCATAAATACTTCTTCTCTTAAAGCTACTCTATATCCAAAAACTTTTAAAGCTAAATCAAATATTCCAAACACTACCAATGCTAAAGCTATAACAAATATTTGATCTAATATTCCACTTAAAATAACTTTTGTATAGTGAAGAAACTTACCATCAGCCTTTATTTCTTCATCCCTTATAAATTCTCTAGCTTCTGCAGCTTTCTCTTCAGCTAAATATACCTTTGCTTCCTCTAAAACCTCTGGCGATACGGAATTATCATTATTTTCAGCTGAATTAACCTTTTCTTTATTGTTATCTACCATCTCTACCTCCATAGAATTTATATTTATATAATTAAAGCTTATTATTTACTTAAAGTTATATACTCTACTTTCTAATTTATAAAGTAAAAAGTCTTCTGTAATTGTTATTGTTTCTTTTAAACCATCAACATTATTTGTTATAGTTTCTATACCCTCATCTGTACCATTTTTAATTGCATCATATATTTGTTTATCTAACTCAGTATAATCTCTGTCATAATCACCAGTAAATGCTTGTGAAAAAGCTGATAATGATAAATTTTCAAAATCAAATTTTCCTGTTTCTAATATAGTCTTTTTATCTAACTTATATCCTAATTTCATTTCTAATTTTCCATTAGCTAAATCTGAACCATATTGTTTGAAACCAAAGTATAAACTTTCTAATCTCTCTGCATCCGGAATATCAAAATATACATAAGTATCATTAACTGATTCACCATTCTCTTCTTTTATTTCATCTTCTGTAATATCATAATCTAATGAATATCCTTTAGCTGTTGATTCTACACTTGCTAATGACTTTTCATATAATTCTTTAACTTCTTCTCTAGTATAATCTTCTGACCATTTTCCTGGAAGTATATCTACATTTTCAACTGCTGTCTTTTGATTATCTTCTGCTGTCTTTCCCTCACCGTTGTTACTTGAGCATCCTACTACACTAATAGCTAACATTGCAACTAATGCTAAAGATATTGCCTTCTTCTTCATGTTCTTACCCCCTACACTATTATTTAACTTAATAATATGTTTTCCTAAATCTTATTAATTATAACATTAATCCCCTGTGTTTTTAAAGCATTTGAAAACATATTTATGTAAAATTCACATTATAATCTACAACTTAATGCTATCCTTTATTTTTTCAAAGGTCTTTTCTCCTATTCCATCAACATTTTTTAATTCCTCAATAGATTTAAATCCATTATTTTTTTCTCTATATAAGATTATAGACTTAGCTTTTACTTCTCCTATACCTGGAATTTCTTTAAGTTTACTTATATCTGAATCATTTATACTTATTTTTCCATCATCATTATCTTCATTTATTTCACTGTAATCTACTTCTTCCTCTATGTTAACATCATTTATATTTCTAATTATTATTAACTCATGATTGCTAATTTCCTTGGCTCTATTTATATTTGAAATATCTGCTTCCTTTGTTAATCCCCCTGCCATTTCAATTAAATCTTTAATTATACTTCCTTCATTTAAAGTATAAACATCTGGATTCATTACTTCTCCCTTAATTTCAACTACGATTGTATTATTAGAATTTGTTTTTAAATTGCTATTCTCAGTACTACTCTCAATAAATACCTCATTATTATCTTCCTGAGTTTCTTTTAAATAATCAGTATTGTTATTCTCTTTTTCAATACTAATATTATCTTCATCTATAAAAATATTTTGCATATATTCATCTTTAAAAACATTATTTCTATTTTTTCCGTATGTTAATAGTGACACACTTACTGTTATAAATAGAACTATTATTATTCCTATTACCTTTTTATTTTTTAAATTATCCATTATCTCCCTCCTCATACTCCTTATAATTATTGACATAAATTACATTTTTAAACTTTTACAGTGAATTTATCTATGGAATTCTTCTTATTTTTTTGGTAAACTTATAAGATATAAGATGTAACTTAAGGGAGAGATTTATGAAAAAATTATTATGCAAAACGTTTGCTTTGGTGTTTTTACTTACAAGCGTGTTAACCAACCTTACAACAATAAGCTCTTTTGCACTACCTAATTTATATTCTGAAGCTATTTATCTTATGGATACAACTACAGGAAAAGTACTTTATGAAAAAAACGCTAATGTTCAATATATGCCTGCTTCAACTACTAAAGTAATGACAGCAATACTTGCATTAGAAAACTGTCAATTAGATGAACAGGTAACTATAGGAGAAAATCCACCATTAGTAGATGGCTCTGCAATCGGACTTGCTCAAGGCGAAGTTTATACAATAGAGGAATTACTTTTAGGATTGCTTCTGGAATCTGGAAACGATTGTGCTGAAGCTATTGCTGAACACATAGCTGGTTCCAATGAGGAATTCGCAAAATTAATGAATAAAAAGGCTAAAGAACTTGGTGCAACTAATACTAATTTTAAAAATCCAAGTGGATTAACTGAAGAAGGTCATTTAACTACAGCTCATGATTTAGCTTTAATAATGGCATATGCATCTCAAAATGAAGATTTTGTTAGAATAGCTAGAACTCCATCTCACTTTTATGAAACCCATCCATTTTCAGATGGTAGTGAAAAGTGGGCAATTAATAAAAATCCTCTACTTAAAGAAGATTCAAACTATAAATATCAATATGCCTATTGTGGTAAAACAGGTTATACTATAGCTGCAAATCACTCATATACAGCTGTAGCAAAAAAAGATAATCAAACTATAGTTGGTGCTTTCTTAAATGCAACTGATAAAGATGGATTATATACAAGCGTAGGTCAATTATTTGATTGGGGATTTGAGAACTTTAAAACTAAAAAAGTAGTTTCTAAAGGTGATAAATTAGATGATTATTCTCTAGATAATTCTACATCTATCCCTTTATTATCAACTGAAGACTTTTATTATACTTTTAATCTAAGTGAAGGTGAAAATATAACTAATCCTAACATATCCGTGGAATATGATAATAAAGATTTGACAACTACCTCAATTAAAGAAGGCGATATTTTATTTGATGCTTCTCTTTTAATTAATGGTAATAAAGTCTCTGATATTAAATTAGCTAGTGGTGTAGATAGAGAATATACAACTGAAGTTATGGTAAAGAACACCATAAAAAAAATTACTTCAAGTAAATATTTTATTTTAGGAATAATTGCTATTGTTATTATAATTATATTATTTTTAATACTAATATCAGTAATACGTAATAAAAGACGTAGAAAAAAATTTTTAGCAAGACGTTCTTATATAAGAAATAAACATAATTTTTAATTAAGAATTATGAGTTAGAAATAATCTACTTTTAGTAAGGTTATCTCTAACTCTTTTATTTTAACCTCTTAACTTTTCTAGTAGTTCTTTTATGTCATTTGGTAATTCAGCTCTTAATTCAAGTGGTTTTTTAGTTCTTGGTGACTTGAAATTTAATCCATATGCATGAAGTGCCTGCCTTGGTATAATCTCAGAATCCGATTCATCTCCATATAAAGTATCTCCATAAATCGGATGTCCTAATGAAGATAAATGTACCCTAATTTGATGAGTTCTACCAGTTTCAAGTAAACATTCAACTAAATCTGCATCCTTTAATCTTTCGATAACCTTATAGTGAGTAATACTTCTTTGGCCTCTCTCATCTACAACTCTTTTCATATTTCCTTCAAGTTCTGGTCTATATATTGGTTTATCTATTGTTCCTTCCATTTCTTCCATATGACCATGAACTAAAGCTAGATATCTTTTGTCTATTTCATTTTGTTGCATATTATTAGATAATTCCATATGAGCATATTGATTCTTAGCTATTATTATTAATCCTGATGTATCCATATCAAGTCTACTAACAAGCCTTACTATACAGTCTTGATTAGTCTCTTTAAAATAATATAATAATGCATTTGCTAACGTTCCTGATTGATATCTTTTAGTTGGGTGAACAACCATATTCGGTCTTTTGTTTACAACTATAATTTCACTATCCTCATAAACTATATCTATATCTATTTTTTCTGGCTCAATATTTTGACTTTCTTTTTTCTTTAAACTAATTGATATATTATCATTTTCTTTTAAAACATAATTCATTCTTACAGGAGTGTTATTTACTAGTATTCTTTTATCCATAGCAGCTCCTCTTATAAACCTTGAAGATAATTTCATCTCTTCTTTTAGATATTCTCTTATCTTTCTACCTTCAAAGCCTTTTTCTACGCTTTTTTCTAAAGTGCTCATACTTTACCTCCCTTAAATAATTAAGAGTTAAGAATTAAGAATTAAGAATTATTGCTTAAACTGCTCTTTGCAGTTTATCACACTTCATTTTTAAAGTCATTTTCATACTTTAAATTTAAACTCTTAACTCTACATTCTTAACTCTAAACTAAAAATGTATTTTATTCAAACTCTAAATAATCTTCACCAATTATTATTACTGCATCATACTTTTCATATTCTGAATCTTTATTCTTTGAAAGATTTTTAATTCCTGTATCATCGCTTAATAACTTCTTTAAATCTTTATTATTTGATAATATACTTGATTCTTTACTTTTATCAAAATTTCCAACACTTATATTAGCATATCCCAATTTCTCTAGTTCTGTTTTTAAATTGCCCGCTAAACCATTTACTCTAGTTGCATTTAAAACCATAATAGAAGAATTCTTTTTTGCTTCACTATTATCTGCCTCACTAGTAATCTTTAATGATTCTATTAAGCTTTGATTATATGAAGGATCTGCAACTAAAAAATCTTGTCCATATATTTTTTCGTTATATCCTTGTAATGTCTTCATAGATATTCCTGAATTGCTTATCATCTTCAATCCATACTTTATCATATCTGTACCTGACATATTAGTTACTACATTTTCTTTTATAGACTTTAAAATATCTGGAACCTGAGTAATTATCATAGGATTAGTACATTTCTCAATTAATGCAGATATAAACTTTTGTTGATTTTTAATTCTTCCTAAATCTCCATCTGCAAGACCTGTACCATCATTATTCTTTCTCCATCTAAAGAACTCTTCTGCTTTTTGTCCATCTAATAATACTGTTTCGCCTTTATTAAAATGTATATGCAAATCTTGAGCATCATCATCATAATACATATCTCTATCTATATACATCTCTACTCCACCAATAGCATCAATTAAATTTCTAAATGCAGCATAATCAATCTCTACAAGATAATTAACTGTTATATCTAATAAATCTTCAACTTGTTCTATAACTTCTTCTTCTCCGCCTAAAGCATAAGCAGCATTTATTTTCCAATAAGGAATGTAATTTCCATTACCATCATGTGCATTTTCAACCTCAATTAAAGTATCTCTTGGAATTGAAACTACTTTTATATTATCAGTACGTGGATTATAATTTAACAACATCATGGTATCAGTTCTTCTAGCAGAAGTATTTGAAGTATTCTCTGCATCTCCTATATCCATACCTAATAATAATATATTCACAGTTTCATTTGCTTTAGGCTTAACTCCTGCCATCATATCATTATTATTTAAAGATGCAATAAAAGAAAACAAGTATACTCCACATAGTACTGTTAATATTACTATTGTTAAAAATGCAGCTGTAATTGCTCTTTTTATAACTGTAGATCTTTTTTCTTTTCTTCTTAATTTATTTCTTATCTCTAACTCTTCTCTTGGGCTTAATTCTCTGCCTCTCTTTTTATTAGAGACTCTTCTACTATTATTTCCTCTGTTATCCTTTTTACTTGACATTGTCCCGTCCCTCACCTTATATATACTAATAAAAAATTAATTACTATTAAAATCTATTTAGTCTTCATATTATATACTAAATAATTTCTTGCTTTAACAGAGTTTATATCTACTGCACAACCTTTTGTTAATAAATATATAGTTGTATGAGTTAATGCCTTTAACATAGCTAAGTCTAAATCTTTATAAGCTAATTCTCTAATCTCATCTACACCATCAAATTTTCTAGAAGGTTCTATTAAATCTGCAAGGTATATTATTTTTTCAAGATTAGTCATATTTTCCTTACCTGTAGTATGCCATCTCATAGCATTTAAAATTTCTTCATCTTCTATTTCAAAAACTTTTCTAGCTATTATCGGTGCAATTATAGAGTGCCATAATTCTTGTGTATTTTTTTCATCAATTGATAAAAAAATATTCTCATCTTCTATTACTTTTTTCAACTCTTCATCACTCATATTTTTTGCAACATCGTGACAAAGTGCTGCTATTTCAGCTTTATTTTTATCTTCTCCATAAATTTCTGCAAGCTTAATAGCTGTATTAACAACACCTAAAGTATGCCCATACCTAGATGGCTTTAAATTATTTTTTAAATACTCTCTTATTTCCTCTAATCCCCACATTTTAATGCTCCCTATATAAATTATTCTGTTCTATATACTCCATGACCTTATTAGGCATAAAGAAATCTACTCTTTTTCCCCTTATTATTCTTTCTCTAATCATAGAAGAAGAAATGTCCAAATTACTTATATCTAATAAAATTACATTTGAATTATATTTATCTTGTAACTTTTTCTTTTGTCTTTCAAGGGTTTCTTTAGTGTACTCCCCTCTATTGAAAGCTACAAATGTACAATTACTTAATACTAACTCTGGATTTTTCCACTTTTCTATATCCATTAAAGAATCAGCTCCAGCAATGAAGAAGACTTCAATATCTTCTTCATCACCTTTTAAATATTTTAAAGTTTCATAAGTATAACTATATCCTTGCTTCTGTATTTCATAATCACTAATTTCAAAGCCTGAATAATCTTTTATAGCCATCTTAACCATATCATATCTATAGTTAGAATCTATTACTGGACTTTCTTTTTTATGTGGTGGATTTCCTGCAACCATAAATATAACTTTATCTAAATTTAAAGTTTCTTTAGCTTCATATGCAATATATAAATGTGCTAAATGTATGGGGTTAAATGTTCCACCCATCATACCATATCGTTTCATAGTTACTTATTTTTTCCTTGAGGTAATTCTATTTTAGGTTTCTTTTCAGATCTCTTATATAGTACAATCTTGCTTCCTATAGCTTGAACTCCTTCACATCCTATAGCTTTGCATATTTCATCAGAAACCTCTCTAGCAGCTAATCCACTATTTTCTAAAACCTTTATTTTTATAAGTTCTCTAGCTTCTAAAGCTTCTTCTAATTGTCTTAAAAATGTTTCTTCAACACCATTTTTACCTATTTGGAATATTGGCGTAATTGTATTTGCAAGCCCTCTTAAATAAGCTCTTTGTTTTCCTGTTATCATGTACCTTACTCCTCCTATAATATGTACTCGAATTCGAAGTCATTTAATCTAACCATGTCTCCGTCTTGTACTCCCATCTCTCTAATTTGTTGTAATACTCCCTTATTATTAAGTACCTTATGGAAGTATCTTAATGAGTCTGCATCATGAATGTTTACAGATGCAAGTAATCTATCAACAAATGATCCTGTAACAACATATGTGTTGTACTCTTCGCCTTCTTCAACGTTGATTTCATATGTAAATCTCTTTTCTTCTTCAACGTATCTTTCTTCTTCTGGTATTTCTAAATCCATTAATGGAATTTCTGTTAACATCTTACCAGCTTCCTTAATAACTTCATCAACACCAGCTTTAGTTGCTGCTGACATCTTAAATACTTTATCAAATCCTAATTCATTAACTTTCTTCTTAAAGTCTTCAAATACTTCTTCATCATAAAGCATATCAGCCTTATTAGCTACAACAATTTGTGGTCTATCCCAAAGCTTTACAGAATATTTCTTAAGTTCTTCATTTATCTTAACAAAGTCTTCGAAAGCATCTCTACCTTCAACACCTGATATATCAACAACATGTATTAATAATCTTGTTCTTTCTATATGTCTTAAGAAATCAAGTCCTAATCCTACACCTTCAGCTGCCCCTTCAATTATTCCAGGAATATCAGCCATAACAAATGAATTAATTCCTTCAGCTTTAACAACTCCTAAATTTGGCTTTAAAGTTGTAAAGTGATAATTTGCTATTTTAGGCTTAGCTGCCGTAACAGTTGATAATAAAGTTGACTTTCCTACATTAGGGAATCCAACTAATCCAACGTCTGCAAGTAATTTTAATTCAAGCATTAAAGTTCTTTCTTCTGCTGGCATACCTGGCTCTGCAAAGTGTGGTGCCTGTCTTGTTGGTGTACAGAACTTGCAGTTTCCTTTACCACCTTTACCACCTCTTGCAATAACATATGTGTCATCCTTATGAGAAAGGTCAGCAATAACTTTATTACTTTCAAAATCTCTAATAATAGTTCCCATTGGAACTCTTATGTATAAATCTTCTCCATCTTTACCATAGCATTTAGAACCTGAACCATTTCCTCCAGATTCAGCTATAAACTTTTTCTTATATTTGAAGTCTAAAAGTGTTGTTAATCCAGTATCTACTGTAAATATAACACTACCACCTTTTCCTCCATCTCCTCCATCTGGACCTCCTAGTGGAACATATTTTTCTCTTCTAAATGTAACAGCACCATTTCCACCGGCACCTGATCTAACTAATATCTTGGCTCTATCTATAAACATAGTTACTATCCTCCTTGTAACTTTCTAATGTTAAACATAAGAATCCTATTTTTTATTATTCCATAACATATATATTTTATAATAGTATATATAAAATATATATTTATTACAAGAATAAAAGCACCCTTACGGGTGCTTTTACCTATATAAAATATAATTATTCAGCTATTTCTTCAACGCTTACTGGGTAAACAGAAACTTTTTTCTTGTCTCTTCCCATTCTTTCGAATTTTACGATTCCGTCTTCCTTAGCAAATAAAGTGTCATCTCCACCCTTACCTACGTTTAGACCTGGGTGAATCTTAGTTCCTCTTTGTCTGTAAAGGATGTTTCCAGCTAAAACGAATTCTCCGTCTGCAGCCTTAGCACCTAATCTCTTAGATTCAGAATCTCTACCATTCTTTGAACTACCTACCCCTTTCTTGTGGGCAAATAATTGAAGGTTCATCATTAACATACTCATTACACCTCCTCGAATTTTATTTTTATATATTTATTCCGTCTATTTTTACCAAAACTAGCTTCCAGGGACATCATTAAACTTTCTAAACTTTTTTCAAAGGTTAAAAGTAATACTTGCCCTTTCTCAATATCTTCTTCCTTAAGATCATTTAAGTTTAATGATAAAAATCCATCATTTATTTCATACTTTATTGGAAGTTTTAGTACTTCCTGCATGCCTATTACAACACTTTGAGATAATACTGAAACACTATTACATATCATATCATATGCATCACCTGTAGTGCTTTCAATTTCTTCTCTTGATAAAGCATGACCTTCTATCTTAAATCCGAGAGATATATGTTTTCGCTTAAATATAATAACCTTAATCATAACTTAAAATTAAGCTTCGATTTTTTCGATTACTAATTTAGTGTAAGGTTGTCTGTGACCAGTCTTCTTTCTGTAGTCCTTCTTTGGCTTATACTTGAAAACTGTGATTTTCTTAGCTTTTCCTTGAGCTGCTACCTTAGCAACAACTTTAGCTCCAGCAACTACTGGTGCACCAACTGTTAAAGTTTCTCCGTTAGAAACAGCTAAAACCTCTGTTAATTCTACTGTTGATTCAACTTCAGCGTTTAATTTTTCAACGTATATTACGTCTCCTTCTTGAACTCTGTATTGTTTTCCTCCAGTTAATACTACTGCGTACATTAAAACACCTCCTCTTAAACGGTCTCGCCAATGTAGGTACAAAGATTTAACTTTGTTTTTATTAAAACCCGTTATGTGCGGTTTACATATGACATTCTATCATATAAAAATACATTTTGTAAAGAAGTTTATTACACTTTTTCAATTGTTTTTATCTTGTACTTTTGGTAATTTTCTTTTTGATTAGAGAATATAAGAGGTTCAACCCTATACCCCTCTATATCCTCAACGAAATTTAAATAAATTTCTTTATCTAATCCATCAATATTTTTCAAAAATTTAAATAGATCTCCCTTTATATCCTCTTCATAATTTTTATCTATCTCAACATAAAAATCATTTATAGAGTTCTCATTTGAACACTTTATAATTTCATTTCTAATAAGAGTTTCAATGTAAGATAATCTTAAAAGAAATCCATTACTTTTACATTTTCGGCAAGGCTCTTCTAAATACTCATAAATAGATTTACCTTTTCTTTTTCTACTTATTTGAATTAAATCAAGCTCTGTAAAAGGAAAAACCCTAACATTTCCCTTATCTACTTCTAATGCTTTTTTAAGTTCCTTAAGTACAGGTATTTTTTGTTTTTCATCTCTCATATCAATGAAATCAACAACTATAATTCCACTTAAATTTCTTAATCTAATTTGTCTTCCTACTTCTTTTGCAGCCTCTAAATTAGTTTGCATTATAGTTTTATTAAAATCTCTACCTTTTGTATTTTTTCCACTATTAACATCTATTACATACATAGCTTCTGTTTTATCTATTACAATATATCCACCACAAGGTATATTAACCTTTTTATGTCTTAATTTAATTATTTCTTTTTCTATTCCACTATAATCAAATAAAGTTCTTGTACCCTCATAAAGTTTAAATTCAACATTGCTATGATTGTTAACTAAACCCTTTACTATTTCTAAAAATTCTTCATCATCTACAACAATTTTAGTTTTTCTATTATCAAGCTCTTCTAAAAACCTTGTAATTAAGCTATTTGATTTAATCTTACCTATATTTTTAGAATATTTAAGTTTTCTTTCCATATCATCTTTTTTATTTAAAAGATAATTTAGTTCTTCATTCAACTCTTCATTTGTTGCAGATTCAGCATCTGTTCTAAATACAATCCCAATTCCTCTAATTGGATTTATAAGAGTAGTTAATCTTCTTCTTTGCTCTACATCACAAATTCGTTTTGATAAAGTTATTCCTTCATCTCCTAATGTTAAAACAATAAACTTACCTAGTATAGTAACTTTATTGCTAACTTTAGCCCCTTTGTTTCCTAAAGGCTCCTTTAAGACTTCTACTAATAACTCCTGACCTTTTTTTATTCCAACTCTTTTTAGTTCTTCACTATAATACATATAAGCTTCTTTTTCTAAGCCTATATCTAAAAACACAGAGTTAATTCCAGGAATTATATTCTTAACTCTAGCTTTATACACTTCTCCAATTTGTGGATTAATGGAGTCCTCTTCTACAAGGCACTCCATTAATTCATCCTGTTCTTTTACTGCAATTCTAATCAAACTTTCCCTTTTTTCAATGAAAATTTCTCTCATATCAAAACTACCTTAAATCCCCTTATATAAAGGAACATATTTATTATTTTTTAATATATACATTTCTTCTCTTTTTATATTTACAAAAGAATCTACATTAACTTCTGATATTTTACCTTTTAAATACGTTACTAAAAGATCTGCAGAAAGATTTTCTCTACTACCTGTTGCTATTAATGTATTTAAAACTAGTTCATTATCTTTTATCCAATACTTAAACTCTTTAACAAAAGGTTTTATATCAGTAAGTTTTTCACCTTTTTTAGTTTTCTTAACTATTTCCCATTTAGATTCATTTAAAGTCTTCATCATTTCTTCTTCAACTTTAGAAGTTCCATTAAGTTTTACTTTAATTATATATCTTGCACCATCTAAAAGCGCCATAGCTTGTGGCAATCTCTTAACATTCTCTACTATTTCAACAGGTGTTGCATGTAAAAATTTAATTGTTGGAGGAGCACTAGCATTTAATTTTTCTATAACTTCTCCTACTCCAAGAGATTCTGTTAAAACTAAATCTAAATATTCACCATCAGAATAAACTCCAACTGAAAGTGGTTGTGCTATTGATAAAGACATATGTGGATTAAAACCTTTTGAATATTCAACTGGTAATCCTGATCTTTTTATTATTCTTTGAATAGTTCTCATTAAATCTAAATGCCCAATAAATTTAATGTTCTCGCCTTTAGTAAATTTAATTACGTATCGCACCTTCAAAACACTTCCCTTCTTTAAAGTTTACGTTTATTCCACATCCTGTACAACCTTCTAAACAATTCTTAGTAAGCTCAGCTTTTTTCGCCTTCTCATTTTCTCTTTCAAGATATTTTCTATTAACTCCTATATCTATGAAATCCCATGGAAGTATTTCTTCATAACTTCTATCTCTATATACATAGAAATCTGGATCTAAATTACATTCAGCCATAGCTTCGTTCCATATATCCATATTGAAGTATTCTGACCATCCATCAAATTTAGCACCCTTTTCAAATGCCTTTATTAAAACATCACAAGTTCTTCTATCACCTCTTGCAAATACAGCTTCCATAAATGAAGTTTCTTGCTCATGATAGTTATAAACTATACTTCTTGATTTTATAGCTCCTCTAACAGCTTTAATTCTTTCATCAACTATTTCTGGTCTAGCCATTGGAGCCCATTGGAATGGAGTAAATGGCTTTGGAACTAATATAGATGTACTTACTGTAATTTTTAATCCTTTATTTCTAACATTCTTTGGAATTCCAAAGTAAACATCAGCCATTTTTTCTGCTAATTCACCAATTCCTGCTGCATCTTCTGTTGTTTCATAAGGTAATCCTAATATGAAGTATAATTTAATAGTACTCCATCCTGATTCAAAAGCGCTCTTAGCAGCTTCTAAAATTCTTTCTTCAGTTAACCCTTTATTTATTATGTCTCTCATTCTTTGAGAACCAGCTTCTGGAGCAAAAGTTAACCCAGTTTTTCTAACCTTTTGAATCTCTTTAATTAAATCTACTGAAAAAGCATCGACTCTTATTGATGGAAGGGCTATACCTACCTTATCTCCTTCATGTTCTAAAATTAAACTTGATATTAAATTTTGTATATTAGAGTAGTCACAAATACTTAAAGAAGCTAATGATACCTCATTATATCCAGTAGCCTTAAGAGCTTTCCTAGCTTGTTCTAATAAAGTATTTGTAGTTTTTTCTCTAACAGGTCTATAAATCATTCCTGCTTGACAGAATCTACAACCATTAGTACATCCTCTAGCTGTTTCTAAAACAACTCTATCATGAACTATTTCAGTATAAGGAACTATCATTTCATCTGGAAATGCTACTGAATCAAAATCATTAACTATTCTCTTTTTGATCTTAGCCGGAACATCTTCGTATTTAGGCTTAAACTCTTTTATAGTTCCATCTTCGTTGTATGTAACATCATAGAGACTTGGAACATAAATTCCACCTATCTTTGATATTTCTCTTAAGAATTCCTTTTTATTAACTTTTCCATTAGCTTTATGTCTCGCATAAACCTCTAAAACATCGTTCATCATTTCTTCACCTTCACCAATTTCGAAGAAATCTACGATATCATATAAAGGTTCTGGATTATATGCACAAGGACCTCCAGCCATAATTATTGGTTCATCCTCGCCTCTTTCACTTGCTCTTATAGTTATTCCTGACATATCAAGCATATTTAATATATTTGTATAACTCATTTCATATTGAAGAGTAAATCCTAACATATCAAATTTATCTAATGAAGTTTTAGTTTCTAAAGAAAATAACTTTATATTATTTTCTCTCATTAACCCTTCCATATCTGGCCATGGTGTAAATACTCTTTCACAATATGTATCTTTTCTTTCATTTATAGTATGATATAAAATTCTTGTTCCTAAGTGAGACATACCAACTTCATATACATCTGGAAAACAAAATGCAAATCTTATATTAACATCCTCTGGATTTTTTATAACTTGATTTAATTCTCCACCTACATATCTAGATGGCTTTTCTACCTTACATAAAATATCATCAGTTATTTTATTCATAAGTACCCTCCTTTAATTTAGTGAAAAGTTACAAGTGACAAGTTATAAGTTTAGGAAAAAATTATATTTTAGAAACTCCCATTGGAGTTTCATCCTTAACTTCCCACTTGTCACTTGCCACTTGCCACTTGTCATTGTCTATCTGATATTCTAGCATATTAATCATAAAAAAGTAAACTAATTCAAAGCCTCGTTTCTCATATCAAAATATTCCTCTAATGTAATATTTCCATAAAGTTTTAAAGCTTCTATTAGTTCATCTTCATGCATTATAAATAAAAGCCTTAAATCATCATCTAGCACATAAAAAGAATTAAATCTATTTTTATCTATTATTGCCATAACATTAGCTAAACCTAATTTGTAGTATACTGATATACTCTTATTTTCAATATATTTATTTCTTAATAGCTTGTTTCTTTTCACAAATATATTTCCCATTAATATATACATTGCTGATTTTTTTTCGCTTTTAGTTATTAAATAAATCATTATAGCTGCAACAATCAAACTAACATTTAGGCTTTTACTATATATAAATACAATTAAAGCAATAGTAATGAGCCCTATTGCAATCATATAACTTATTTTAGAAATTATATCGTTAGCCTTTTTATACAATATTTTTTCTGATAATATAATTTCTAATATTCTAGAACCATCTAAAGGATATGCTGGAAGAATATTAAAACACATTAAACTTAAATTAATATTAATTATTTTATCTATAATGCTATTATTAATTATTAAACCAACAAGAAAAAATATACATACAATGGCTAGATTCATACATGGCCCTGCTAAATATATTTGAATTTTTTCCTTCCTAGATAATTCATCAATATTTATAAACTCAGCATTTGTACCATATATATGAATTTTAAAATTATTGAATTTACAGCCATTTCTTTTAGCTATAATTATATGAGATATTTCATGAAGAAATATACTTATAAATGCTAAAATAATTGATTTATTTAAACTAAGAAGTATAAAAAATAATATAATTTCAGCTAAAACACTTTTTTTCCATCTATCCATTTATAGCTCCTTTATAGGTTTACATTCTATTAATAACCACCTTCCTATTAGGATTTTTTATTTTTAAAAATCAGCTTTTCCTCCATTTAAGCTTGTTTTTATGTAATTATTTATCTTATTTAATATCTCTGAAATATTAAAGGATTCAATATTCTCATTCTCAATACTATAGGTTGTATCATTAATTACTGCTTTTACATTTTTATAAGAATCCTGTTCACTTGGAGAATATTTCAAATAAAAAGCTGCCATAAACATAAATATAACAACAACTAATTGATAAATAAAAACATTAACCATACTTGAAAAAAACTCTTTATTCCCTCTCTTTTGAATTTCATTTCCATACACTTCGTCAAATGAACTTCTTCTATAAACTGGAGAGGTATTTCTTCTAGAATTCTTACTTTGTAATTCTTGATAGTATCTTTTGTATTGATAATTATAATTACTCATTCTTTCCTCCTAAAAAATTGCTTATTAGATTATATTTTCATAATTAAAAAAATATGCAATATATTGCATTTACAATATATTGCATATTTAACTCATTTAAAAATTCAATTTTTTTCGTCTCATTCCTATGTTAAGAACTAATCCTAAAGAAAGAATAGTTGTGGCCAAAGAACTTCCACCATAGCTAACTAATGGTAATGTTATACCTGTAATAGGCATTAATCCTATAGTCATTCCAATATTTTGCCATATTGCAAACAAGAAATACGCAATCATTCCCGTTGTTAATATAGTTCCAAATAAGTCCTTTGCTGTCCGTGCTATATTAATCATTCTTGATATAAGTAATCCATATAAGGCTAGCAAACAAATAGCTCCAAAAGTACCCCATTGCTGACATATTTGACTAAAAATGAAGTCTGTTTGTATCTCTGGAACATATTGCGATGCATATCCACCTGTTCCATCATTGGCTAATGAATCAAGAGTTCCAAAGAATCCTCCTGAACCAATTGCTATAAGAGACTGTCTTAAGTGGTAGCCTGACCCTGATGTATCCGTTTCAGGATTTCTGAAGGATGTTATTCTTCTCTTTTGATAATCTTGTATCAACCCTGAATTCCACACCAATACAATACCTACTATTAACGCTCCTAATCCACCTAAAATTATTCTTTTATCTAATCCACCTATAAAGAAAACACCTAAAACCATGAAGAACAATACCATTGTCATTCCCATATCTGGTTGAATTACTATCAGCCCTACTGGTATTATTGCATAAAAAGCTAGTACAAGGAAGTTTTTTAAATTGTTTATTTCTCCATCCATATCTTCTAACTTTTTACCCATCATCATGACAGTTGCGATCTTTGCTAATTCAGCTGGCTGAAATGATAAAGGTCCTAACCTTATCCATCCTTGAGCACCATTAATAGTTGAACCTATTATTAAAACTAAAACTAACAATGCAATTGATGTCCAATAAAAGATCGGTGTAAATGCTTTAATTATTGAATAATCTATTGCCAATACAAAATACAATAATATTATTGCTCCAACAAAAAATAGTGATTGTTTTAATGGGAATATCATTCCACCAGTAGATACTTTTTTAGCAAGATATATATTAAGTATACCGAACATTGTTATCAATAATATAGATATAAACATTAATATATCTACTTTTTTTAGATTCTTTAAATTCATTTTAAACTTTGATAAAGGTATCATACTTTTACCTCCTTGAATTTATACTTACTTATTATATCCTATTTCATGCTTTTTCTCCATAAATAATTATATTACTACATATAAAATTCATAAACTTTTAAGAATTACTAATTTTATAAGCTACATTTTATTTTATATATATTCTCTAATACTTATACTAAGTATTAACTTATTAAACAATACAATTTACTATATTATAATTTTTTCAAAAACTATTATCTCAATATTAAAAGAGACTGTTATTCTTTTTAACAGTCTCTTTATATTATCTATTTCTTATATTTTTTATTGGAATATTTGCAATTAACGCTGGTGAACTTTCTCCTTCAATATCATCACTTCTATTTAAAGATATCTCTACATCGTTAGCATCAATCTCTATATACTTAGAAATAACTTCTAGTATTTCTCTTCTTATCTTATCTAAAGTTTCAGGAGCTAAATCACCTCTATCATGAATAAGTATTAACTTTAATCTATCTTTAGCGACTTCTTTTGGTGTAGTTTTGTTAGAAAATACCCTTAATAAATCCATACCGCCTTTATCCCCCTAGTTTTTCTTAAAAATCTTTCTTATAGCTGAAAAGAATCCTGTAGATTCTGTTCCTAATTTTAATAAAGGAACCTCTTCACCTGTAATTCTTTTAGCTATGTTTCTAAACGCTTGACCTGACAAAGCTTTTTCATCTAAAACTATAGGTTCACCTTTATTAGTTGAAACAGTTATACTTCTATCATCAGGTACAACACCTAATAGCTTAACAGATAAAGTTTCTATAATATCTGATACGTCAAGCATATCTCCTCTTTTTGTCATTTCATAGTTTAATCTATTAACTATAACAGCATGATCTTCTAATCCTTTTGCATCTAATTTTCCTATTACTCTATCAGCATCTCTAACTGAAGTAATTTCTGGATTAACCACTACTATAGCTCTATCTGCACCAACAACAGAATTTTCAAATCCTTGTTCAATTCCAGCTGGTGAATCAATTAACACATAGTCAAACTCCTCTTTAAGCTTATTAACTAAATCAAACATATCTTGTGCTCTTATATCATCTTTATCCTTTGTTTGAGCTGTTGGCAATAAACAAAGATTAGTATATCTCTTATCTTTTATCAATGCTTGCTTTAATCTACATCTATTTTCAATTATATCTATTATCGTGTAAACTATTCTATTTTCTAATCCCATTAGTACATCAAGATTTCTTAATCCAGTATCTCCATCAACTACCACAACTTTTTTCCCTAATGCTGCTAATGCAGTTCCTAAATTTGCAGTTGTTGTAGTCTTTCCAACTCCACCCTTTCCTGATGTAACAACAATCGAAATTCCCATGTAAATCCCTCCACTTTAGTAAATATATTTATTTGGCAAATATGGTTCTACTACTATATAACCATCCTTTATTTTTGCAACCTCTGGATAAGATGGCTTTAATCCATCATCTGGTGATATAGTTAATATATCTGAAATTTGCATTAATTCAGGTTGCATAAAAAATGCGGCTATTATAGATTTTTTATTTCCTCCAGTACCAGCTCTCACATGTCCTTTAATACTTCCAAGAACTATAATATTACCTCCGGCAGAAACTTCCGCTCCACTATTAATATCTCCTATTATAATAATATTACCAGGGTAATCAACAGACTGTCCACCCCTTATTGTTTTCTTGATAAATTTAGTTTTTCCTTCATTAACTCCATTAAAAGTTTTAAAAGAATTATTTTCTTTAACTTTATTAATATCATCAAAAATACAATCTTTTATATCTATCTTTTGAAATAATTCTTCCTTCAATCTAATTATTTCAGAGTTCTCAATATGCTTAAGATTAGATGTTATTTTTAGTATCGAATTTTTGTAAAAGCCCTTGTTCTTTGATAAACTAGATACTAATACTTCTAACATATCATCAAAACATACAAACTTCTCCATATCTATTATAATATTTACACCATCTTTATCGCCTTTTATTTGTATTCTTTCATCCTTCATTGGCCATCCTCCACCAATTAAAAACTCAATTTACTTTTAATTATATCATATAACTACAATTAAAAACATAATCTCATTAAAAGTATTGTAATTTTTCTACAAATTATCACTTATTTTACCAATACATGCATTACTAATTATAATTTAACAACTCTTCTAAGTAAATAATATCTTTTTAAATAATTTAAATTTTAATATAAAAATAAGAGAAGCCATTATTAAACTTCTCTTATTTTTATTATATTTATTCAGTTTGTTGCTCTTGCTGTGTTTCTTCTTGTTGTACTTCCCCTTGAGCTTCCTGTTGTTGATTTTGTTCTTCAGCTTCTTGATTATTATCCGCTGGCGCTTCAGAAACATACTTTTTGAACGTTTCTGAAGTTGCTGCATAATTAGGATTAATAGTTAATAATTCATCTTTAAAGAAAGCTTCATATATAGCTTTATGAACATACGCACTATTTGCCCCTCTATTACCATCATATATAGTTGAGAATATAGCTATTTGTGGATTATCCATTGGTGCAAAACTTATATAGTTTGCATATGCCTTTCTTCCTTGGAATTCGTACTGCTCTGAAGTTCCAAAGTCAGCTGTCCCTGTCTTACCACAAACTTCAATAGGGAAATTAGCAAATAATTGATAGGCTGTTCCATTAGAAGGTGAAGTATTAACTCTTCTCATACCTTCTTTAATTGCCTGTAATATATCTTCATCTATTGGATTACTTTCTATTACTTCTGGCTTAAATTCTTGAATAACTTCCCCTGTAGGTGATGTTACTTTATCAACTATAGAAACCTTATAACGAGTACCTCCATTTGCTAAAGTAGCCATATAGTTAGCCATTTGTAATGGAGTAAATGCATTCATACTTTGACCAATAGCATCTTGTACTAAGTTAATAGGTGATTTTATTTCTGAAGTTTGATTTGTTATAGTAAAGTAAGCAATTGCATTTGCTACTGTTTTTGCCTGAGCATCAATATCTACTTTTTTATTATTAGCAGCTTCATAGTTAGCCACATTTTCTTTATATTTATCAGATATTTCCATTATCTTTTTAACAGTACTAAGTATACTTTTAGCATATTCATCTTGACTAGTGATTTGATCATCAGTACCAACCTTAAGTAATGTTTCTTTAATATTATTTTTTAAACTAGTTTTTAGCTCCTTTAATTCATCTGAATCAGTACTTACATCACTTATATCAAATGGTACAAATGTAAATCCATAATATACTCCTTCTTCAAGTGCTGGAACTAGACTATACTTTGCATTTGTTGCAAGGCTATTTCTCCACGAAACAAAATTATATGTTTGCCCGAAATTCTCATATATTTGAATTCCTGTAGAAGCTGTTTTACCTTGTTCTGCTCCTAAACCAAATCTCCAAGCATAACGAGCTAAAGAGTTAAGAGCATCTATATTAGCACCATTTTTAACATATAATCTTATAGCTGTTTCATAGAAGAAATAGTTAGATGATACTTCAAGAGCTTTTCTTACATCTGTAATTCCATGACCTGTCTTTTGGAAGTTTTCAAGTACTTGTTTACCTGTATATTCACTACTCCAAAGTCCTACGTCATTAACTGTATCATTTTCAGTTATAGCACCATCAGTTAAACCAGCAACGGCTGTTAATGGTTTAAATGTAGACCCTGGAGGCACTAACCCTTGTGTTGCATAATTAAGCATAGATCTTGGATATAAGTCATACTTGTCTTCTCTAACACCATCTTCATTTACAGGGAAAAGTTCATCTAAAGTTCCCTTCGCACCTGTACTTTGAATATGCTGTGTTCCGAATGATTCATAGTCAGGGTTAAAGTATTCATTATATTTTTCTGTGCTTAATTCACTAGGAATAGCAAAATCATTTGGATCAAAATCTGGATAGCTTGCCATAGCAAGAACTCTTCCTGTATTAACTTCTATAGCAACAACAGCTCCCCTTGTAGCACTACTTAACCCTTCTGACTGCAATTTAAGAATTTGGTCTTTTAATGCCTCTTGAGCAGCATACTGCACATCCTTATTTATTGTTAAATGTACATTATTACCTGGATAAGATTCTAACTTAAACAATTCTTCTGTTGTTCTACCTTGAGAATTTACCTTTACAGTAGTTCCACCTTTTGTTCCCTTTAACTGCTCTTCAAATGCTGACTCTATTCCTGATACACCAATTAAATCAGTAGATGTATCATATCCTCTTAACTCATAACTCTCTTTTTGAGAACTACTTATTGAAGATACATATCCTACAACAGCTGATGCAAGTGTACCATATGGATAATATCTAACAGGTTTTAAACTAACATTAATTCCTGGTAAATCATTTAATTGTTGATACACAATAAAGGCAGTATCTCTTTTTATATTACTTGCTATTGTTATATTAGAATATCCACTAAAACTTCCCATCTTTATAGCATCTTTTATAACTATATATCTTCTTATTTGTTGTATAGAGTATTCCTTTAATAAGTCATCTAATATTTCTTTACCAGTTGCATCCTTATATTTTTTAGCTAATTCACTAGCTTGTTCCGAAGTATAGTTTTCTGGCAACAATAACTTATATAGATCATATGATTTTACAAGATAATAAAAAGTATCTTCTGCTGATATTTCCATAAGTGCATCATTAACTTCATTTATCTCTTCATCAGTATAATCGCCTTCTTTATCACCAAATTTTTCTTTCTCTATATCTTCATTTAACCCTCTATCTCTTTTAAATCTTATTTCAAGTGTTCTTTTACTAGATTCACTATCTGTTTTAAAATCAAAATATATATTTCCACTGTCATCAACTTTAAGTGCTAAATCATCTTGAAAGCTTTCACCATTGTCTTCTAGTATTTTAAAAACTTTATCCATGGTGGTATAGAATGCCTTAGTTGAATCTACAGTTTCCATATAAGTTAAAGTATAAGTTTGCTTATTAGTTGCTATAACATTTCCTTCACTATCATATATATTTCCTCTTGGAGCCTCTTCTGAAATAAATTTAGTAGAGCTTACATCAGCTTTTTCTTTATAATCATCATATTTGTATACTTGAAGATATAATAGCTTGGCAACAATAGTTCCCATCATTATAAACATAATTATATACAAAACAGAATATCTGGAATTCTCCTTATTTTTTTTAGGTTTATTAACTATCATTTAAACCTCCATGTATTCCTATCTAGATATTTATCTAAAGTTTTTAAAATTAAAGTATAGAAAAGCATCATACAAATAGCATTTAATACACATGAAATTAATGCTACAGGTATGTTAATAGTTTGAGAAAATAGTTTAAATATAATTACTACTCCTAAAACCTTTAATAATGAAATACCTAAAGCTGTCAAAACTGGTACTAGTCTATTTTCCTTAAATATACTTTCTCCTATTTTTGCACATAAAAGACATAAAAGCATATTTAAAAATAAATTTACCCCAAAACCAGAAAAGAAAAATATATCTTGTAAAAATCCGCTTACTATTCCCATAAAAATAGCTTTTTCTTTACCTTCAATAATTGAATAAGCCATAGCGAAGGTAAATAATAAACTTGGGAATGAGCCGTGTATTGAGTAGTAAGGCAATAAAGTATTATCAATAATTAATAAGACTATTAATATAATTATTAAATATAATTTCTTCATACTTCTACTCCCCAATATTAATTTCTTCTTTTGGAACTACCACAAATAATCCCTCTAACTTATTAAAGTCTACATATGGCTTTACAACTGCTTTCTTCATAATTCCAACAGTATCAACCTCTACTGAAACTACTTCACCAATTCTAATTTCTTTTGGATACATTCCCCCAAGTCCAGAAGTTAAAATTACGTCACCTTCCTTTATTTCAGAATCAATCGGAATATTTGACAGTACAGTTAAATTTTTATTTTTGCTATCTGTAGCTCCTTGTAATATCCCTGTTGTCTCTCTAGTACTTTCTACCATAGAAGCCACTGCAATATTTTCATTTAATATAGTTTGAACAATTGAATAACTACTTTCAGACTTTGTAACTTTTCCAACTAATCCTTGTGGAGTTATTACTATCATGTCCTTTTTTACTCCATCATTAGTTCCTTTATCAATTACATATCCGTTAGAAATATTTCCTCCACTATATCCAACTATATTGCATCCTAAATAATTATAATTTTGGTTAGCTTGAGAATAATCAAACATTTCTCTTAATGTTGTATTTTCATCTTTCATTCTATTATATTCAACTAACTTATTTTCTAATTCTGCATTTTTTGCTGCAAGTTCTTCATTTTCTTGCTTTACTTTTGAAAAATTAATAAAAAAATCAAAAGATTCTTTTAGCTTATCATTTGCATTATAAATTATTTTTTGTAATGGACTAATAACACTACCTACACCACTAGAGATAACACTTGAATTGCTTTTTAAACTGAAAATAATTATGCCTAAAAAGGCAACTGACAGTACCACTATAGTTACTGCCAGTTTGTTTTTAAAAGGTTTCATTATTGACCTCTTTGAGTTTTGCTTAATTCATCAAAATTCTCTAGTGCTTTTCCTGCTCCTAAAACAACACAATCTAATGGTGTTTCAGCAATATGAACAGGCATGTTTGTTTCGTGGTTTATTAACTTGTCTAGCCCTTTTAATAATGCTCCGCCTCCAGCTAACATTATTCCTTTTTCCATTATATCAGCTGATAATTCTGGTGGAGTCTTTTCCAATGTAGTTTTTATTGATTCAATAATTGAATATACTGGCTCTTTTAATGCTTCTCTTATTTGATCTTCTGTTATTGTAACTATCTTTGGAAGCCCTGTTATCATATCTCTTCCTTTAATATCCATAGAAGCATTTTCATCATCTATCTTATAGGCTGATCCTAATTCCATTTTTATTTGCTCAGCTGTTCTTTCACCAATCATTAAGCTAAATTCTTTTTTAACGTATGCTATTATCGCTTGGTCTAACTCATCTCCAGCAACTCTTAATGACTTACTAGTTACTATTCCTCCTAATGAAATAATAGCTACTTCAGTAGTTCCTCCACCGATATCAACTATCATACTTCCTGTAGGCTCACCAACTGGAAGTCCAGCTCCAATAGCCGCTGCCATTGGCTCTTCCATTAAAACAACATCTCTTGCTCCAGCAAATTTTGCTGCTTCTTCAATAGCTCTTCTTTCTACTTCTGTTACTCCTGATGGATAACATACTATTATTCTTGGACTTGTAAAGGCACTCTTGCTTGTTACTTTTTCTATTAGTTTTTTAAGCATAGTTTGTGCAACATCAAAATCAGCAATAACTCCATCTTTAAGTGGTCTTATTGCAACTATATTCCCAGGTGTTCTACCTATCATAAGCTTTGCTTCTTGACCAACTGCTAGAGGCTTTCTTGTATTACTATTTATTGCTACAACTGAAGGTTCGCTTAACACAATCCCTTTTCCTTTAACGAAAACAAGTGTGTTAGCTGTTCCTAAATCTATTCCCATATCTTTATTACTACTGAAAAATCCCATATGAATTCCCCTTTCAATTATATAATTCCTTTTTCCTTTAAACTAACATATTTATTATCACCAATAATAATATGATCTAACAATTCAATGCCCATAATATTTCCACATTCCTTTAGTCTAAGAGTTATATTAATATCCTCTTTACTTGGACTAGGATCTCCTGATGGGTGATTGTGACAAACTATTATACTTGCACTTCCTCTATGAACTGCTTCTTTAAAAACTTCTCTTGGATGAACTATAGATGAGTTCAATGTTCCTTTAAATACATCTTTAGTTCCTATTACAATATTCTTAGTATTTAATAGTATTAATTTAAATACTTCTTGTTTAAAATTGCTCATTTCATTAATTAATAATGTTGAAACATCTTTAGGTGACGAAATTTTAAAACTTTCTCTTTGAGATTTTAAAGTTCTAAACCTATTGAACATCTCTATCATAGCAATTATCTGACAAGCCTTTACTTTCTTAATACCTTTGATTTTACTTGCTTCTTCAAAACTTACATTTAAAAGCCCGTCTAAACCATCTAGCTCAATTAGTATTCTTTTACTTAAAGCTATGACGTTTTCTCCTTTTGTACCTGTTCTTAATAATATAGCTAACAGTTCTTCGTTACTTAAACTTTCTACTCCAAATTGAAGTAATTTTTCAACTGGTCTTTCGTTTAATGGTATATCACTTACTCTTATATTTTCTGCCATAAGCACTCCTTTTAAGTAATAATATCCATCCCCCAATTATAAAATTTCTTTTATCATTTTGTTTAGTAAGTTTAATGGTAATCCAACTACATTATAGTAACATCCATTTATCCTTTTAACAAAAACCCCACCGAAGCCTTGTATTCCGTAGGCACCAGCCTTATCCAAACATTCTTCAGTTTCTATGTACTTCCATATTTCCTCATCCGAAAGCTCTGAAAAATAAACCTCTGTATATAGACATTCACTTTTTATCACTTTTGTAGTATTATTAATAACTGTAACTCCAGAATATACTCTATGCACATTATTACTTAGCGCTTTGAGCATTCTAAAAGCATCATTTTTATCCTTTGGCTTTCCAAGAACTTTATTATCTATAACAACTATAGTATCAGCTCCTATTATTATAGAATCTTTACTACAATTTAACGCTACTGATTTAGCTTTCCCTTCTGACAATATTTTAACATACTTTTCAATGTCATTATTAACTTGTACTGAATCTTCATCAAAATCACTAACTCTAACTTCAAAATCTCTTACTATCCTAGATAATAACTCTTTTCTACGCTCTGAAGCAGATGCCAATATAAACTTCAAAATATCACATCCTACAGTCATTTATTAAGTATTATTCCCAATTTAACGTTAGTCTTACACCTGACTTTAAAATTTAATTTAAAACACAATAAAAAAGAGGTAAATTCTTGTCACCTATCTTTATTTCTAATATAGTTTATCACTTAATAGGTATTCAAACAAGCATTTTCCTCTTTTTATATATGAATTTTTTGTAGAATATTCTATAAAATTTTCTTAATTTTTAATGTAATTTTTTACATTTATTGATATATATTTATGTGTTTTTTATTTATTAAAGTTTAATAAAATTTTATATAAATATTGCATCTCATTAGAAACATCTTCCTTCTTTATTTCCGTTCCTAATTCATTAATATGTTTTTTTAGATCAGATAAAACTTCATATTTATCTCCATCCTTTATATCATCTAACTTTCCAACCCATTCTTTAAAATCTGTAGTATCTACTGATTTTACATCATCTTTAAATGCAGTATCCAATATTTCTAAATAACCATCATAAATTCCAGCTATTTGATTTTCAATAGAATTTCCACCATTAAGATTAAATTCAACTTTAGCACACTCAATACCACTTGCAGTTAATTTATCCATAACAGCTTGCCCCTCGTCTTCTGAATAAACGCCAGCTAAAACCTTAAATTTATCTGCATCATTATATATAAAAGCTCCATATCCATTAGCTATCTTATTAAATATTTCTTTTGCATTATCTTCTTGTGCAAAGTATCCACATTGAATCGCCATAAAACTAGTATTAATAGTTCCTTGTGTAGCTTCTGAAGATTTATCATTATCTACTACTTCAGCAGCATTTACTTGAGTATCTGCCTCTCCCTCTGAAACTTCATTACTTACATTCTCCGAATTATCAGTTTGAACCTGTTCATTTTTATTACTAGCATCAGCTGTACTCGCATTATTCAATGGTAAAAAGTGAATTATAATATTAGCAAGTAATACTCCTACTATTATTACAAATACGCTCATACCAATAAATGATAGAATAAATTTCAAAATATCATTATTTTTCTTTTTCTTATAGTTATATCTTGTATACCTCACTTTCTCATCCTCCCACTCATTAACTTATTATGTTTTTTACTTACTACATTACAATATATTCATTAATACTCACTTATATACATAATAAAAATAACTTTTCTTTATAAAAAAAACGAAGACATTACATCTTCGTTTTTTACTAACTATTTAATTTCCTTAAGTATTGCTTTTAAATATTCATAACAGTTTCTTACTGATGAAATACTCATATGCTCATCTGGAGTATGTACATCATAAAGATTTGGTCCAAAGCTTATCATATCAAGATTACCTAATTTTTCATTAAATAATCCACATTCAACACCTGCATGAATTGCAACTATCTTTGCTTCATTTCCATAAAGATCCTTATGAACCTTTTGGCAAATTTCTCTTATTTTTGAATCTGGGTTATATTCCCATCCTGGATAATCTGATGTAGTCGTAAATTCTCCACCAAAAAGCTCAACTATAGTTTTACTTCTTAAAACTATTTCTTCTTTTAATGATGGTACAGAACTTCTTATTGCTGAATCAAATTCTACAGTAGTATCATTAGTAGTTAAAACTCCTAGATTAGTTGAACTTTCTACTAGTCCATCTATTTCTACGCTCTTTGAGTTTATTCCATTTGGATATAGATATAATAAATCTACAACCTTTTTAGTAGATTCATCTGTAAATTCTTTTTCCTCTTTATCAGCAATTGATGAAACCTCAATTTTTAATCCTGAATCTTGAGTTCTTAATTCATTACCTATAATATCATTCCAGTTTTTTATTACATCTATAACTGTATTTTCATCACTAGAATTAATAGTTATAACAGCTTCAGCTTCTCTTGGAATAGCATTATTCTTAGAACCACCATTTAAATTAACAACATTAAAGTTAACTTCTCTTGATAGTCCCTTAAGAACTCTACCTAGAATTTTATTTGAATTTCCTCTTTCCTTAATTATATCCATACCAGAGTGACCACCTTTAAGTCCTGATACGTTTATTTTTACTAACTTTTTATCTTTAATATCTTGTTTTTCTATATTAATAGTTGCTGTACTTCTTATTCCACCAGCACAGCTTACTAAAAGATACCCTTCTTCTTCATTATCTAAATTTATTAATATTTTACCATCAATATGTTCCTTATTGATAGCCATTGCACCAGACATTCCTGTTTCTTCATCTGTAGTAATTAATACTTCTATTGGCGGATGTGGAATATCCTTTGAAGCTAATATTGCCATAGCATAAGCAACTGCAATACCATTATCAGCTCCTAATGTTGTATCTGTTGCATATATATAATCATCTACTATTCTTAATTTTAATGGATCTTTTTCAAAATCATGCTCTACACCATTATTTTTTTCACAAACCATATCCATATGACCTTGAATAATAACAGTTGGTGCATTTTCATACCCTTCAGTTCCCGGCTTTTTTATTATAACATTTAATGCCTCATCTTGAATTGATTCAAGACCTAAGCTTTTACCGAAATTTAATAAATAATCACTTATTCCTTTCTCATTTCCTGATCCTCTTGGAATATTTGAAATTGCCTCAAAATACTCAAAAACTTCTTTTGGTTCTAAATTTTGTAAAATCTTCATTTTTAAGTCTCCTTACTGTTTAATTATGTTAAAATAATTATATATTAATTAGTTTATCATATCTATATAGCAGTCAAATTTATTCTATATAATTTTTATTTTAATTAAAGTAAGATGGTTTTATGCAAAAGACTAAAATGATTTTTACATCGGACCTGCAAGCGATAATGAAACAATATTAACTGAATTTATTAATGATGGTGTAAAATTAAAGGCCGGTTAGCATTTCACATTTATATGTGATAAAGAAATATTAGGATAAAATAGAAAAGATTTAGAGAAAAAATAAAAGAGGAAAGTTAAGAGATAAGCTGAATTCACACCTTATCTCTTTCCTCTTATCTCTTAATTAGAATAAATCTTTGAATAAATCTCCTAATGTAACATCATCATCGTTATCATTATATTGTAAATACTCATTTGATCTTTCAACTGCATCTTTAATGCTTAAAGAAATTCTCTTGTTTTCTTTGTTAACATCAAGAACTTTAACTTTAACCATTTGTCCTATTTCAAGAACATCGGAAGGCTTAGCTATGTTTTCATCTGTAATTTCATTTATATGAACTAATCCTTCAACTCCAGGAAATAACTCTACAAATGCTCCAAATGACATAAACTTAACTACTTTACCTTCTATTACATCACCAGTTTTTATATCATCAGCATGAACTTTCCAAGGTTCTTTATCTACATCCTTTAATATTAAAGACACTCTTTCATGCTCTGCATCCACATCACCAACAAATACAGTAACCTTGTCTCCAACATTTACTACATCTTCAACTCTTTTAACTCTTTCCCAAGCTAAATCATTGATATGAATTAGTCCAGTAATTCCACCAATATCTACAATAGCTCCAACTTTAATAATCTTCTTAACTGTACCTTCTCTTTTTTCACCGCTCTTTACAGCCTTCCAAAGTTCTTTTTTCTTAGTTTGGTAAGCCTCTTCTTCTAATACTCTTCTAGAAGCAACAACTTTTCTATTTCTTAAATCTAATTCTGTTAACTTAACTTCAATTTCTTTTCCTAATAAAGTACTTAATTCAATTCTTTCTCTTGAAGCTAATGATGCTGGAATAAACACTCTGATTGATCCATAGTAAGCAACTAATCCACCCTTAACTTCTTCTTTTACTAATACCTTTATAACTTCTTCATTTTTAAAAGCCTTTTTTAAATCTTCCTTTTCAGTTATTTGTAATGCTCTTAATCTTGAAAGTTGAACATATCCTTCACCATCATTAGGTGAAATAACGTATACATCTAATGTATCTCCTGGCTTAACAACTTCTAATGGAGAAATATCCCCTACTACTAATTCTTCCTTTGTTATTACCCCATCAAATGCATAGTTCATGTTAACTGTAGCTTCTTTTTCATTAACATCTATAATTTGACCTTTTAATATATCTCCTGAATTAATTCTCTTAACATCAAATTCCTTTAAAAGATCTCCCATTGAATTTTCATTTAATTCAACTGACATAGTATCCACTCCTTTGTAAAAACATCTCATATTTAATTTTAAGTCACCAGTAAATTTTATACAAGTAAAACAATAAAAAAGCTACTTTAGAAGAAGTAGCTTTAATTAAAATCTATAAAATTTTTTTATCCTTTTTGATTGCATTGTAACAATAATTTATTATGTCACTACGTTTTATTATTCCTATAAATATACCTTCATCATCAACTACTGGTACAAAATTTTGAGTTGTAGCTAATCTAATAATACTCTCAACATCTGCATTAATAGAAACACTCTTATGTTTTGTTCTTATAGCTATTTCACTAACTTTAACATTCTCTGTATTTTTGAAGTTAAGATTTGCTGTGTTTTTTAACTTCCACAATAAATCTCCCTCTGTTAAAGTTCCAACATATCTTCCATGCTTGTCTATTAGTGGTATTGCTGTATAACCATGATGCTCCATTCTCTCAATTACTTGTCTCATTGTTGCATCTATATATTCATAAATAACCTCATTTTTAGGAGTTAAAAGAAATGCAATATTCATATCTTCTTCCTTTCCTTTAAATCATACTTCCTCTTCATTTTATCATATATAAAATGTATTTGTTATATTATATTTAAATTTTAATAATTTCTTAATTTAATTAAATCTTAATTATAAACTTTATTTTTTAATTTATTCTCGTATCTTAAATAATCATACTCATCTATTACAGTTGCAACTTCTTTATATATCTCTTCACCAGATAAACTCTTTCTTACAATAAGCTCATCTAATATTTTACTATTACATTTTGTACATGTTCCTAAACATATAAATCTCCATCCAACTACACTAAATGGATAATCAACTTTAATCTTTTTTTGACATTTAGGACATATTTGATTTATTTTGTTATAATCTAACTTTATTCCTTCTAATGATTTTACTTCTAAAGCCGGCATTTTATAAACATCTTCTATTATATATTTTTTTATAGCTCTAGCATTATATACATTCTTAAATACATGTGCCGTATATATAGAATCATTTAAAGCATCATGTAACGCTCCCTCATTCACTTTTATTTTTAAAGCCTTAAGTGCATTTTTTAAACTCAATGATTTTCTAAAACCTAATATCTTTGTTACATATTCTTGAATATCTAAATAATTATCAATCCAAGTTAAATCATTATATCCATAATAATTTGCATTTCTTATTATTTCAGCTATATCATCCTTAGCCCATGAACAAATTATATCCCCTTTACTAACCATACTCCTAAGCTTATTAATACCTTCTATGAAATCCACTCCATTTTCTAAATCTTTTATATCTATTTTAGTTATATCTAATATTTTAGGATTTATTACTGGAATAACTGATGGCTTTATAAACACTTTCAACTCTTCACATGGTTCCATATGAGAATCTAATTTAACTGCACCTATTTCTATTATTTCATTTACTAAATCTAACTTTTTTAGATTTGGATAATCATTATATACATTAGGAATATACTTATGTATTCCACTTAAATTATTAAATTCTAAATCTATTATTATAAAGGCCAAAATTCTCCCCCCACCCTTTTATTAATGGTAAATTAACAATATTAATTTTAAAAATTAATATTCTATATCTATACCTGCTAACTTCATAAGATGCTTTGCATTTTGTGTCTCACTTTTCCCTCTTCTAAGAACATAATCAAAGTTAATTTTATTTTCTTTATAATACTCTCTAAAGTTATAATTAACTAACCAACTTTTTTCTTTTTCTAAATTGCATAATTCTAAATCATGAGTAGAAACTAGCCCAACTCCTTGAAGTTTAACAAGCTGTTCTATTAATATTCTTGCTCCATCATGTCTATCATTTGAATTAGTTCCCTTAAATATTTCATCTAATAAGAAAAATACCTTTTCTCCTGCCTTAGCAGCTTCAATAACTAATTTTATTCTTAATATTTCAGCATAAAATGAAGATATATTTTCTTCTAAATTATCTTGCGTTCTCATACAAGTATAAATATTACTTATTCCACATTTAAAGGATTTTGAACAAGTTGGTAACCCTAGATAAGTTAAAATCATATTAAAGCCTATAGTTCTTAAAAACGTACTCTTTCCAGACATATTTGACCCTGTAATCAAAGCAACTTTCTCACTACCATTAAGATTAAAATCATTAGACTTAGCTCTATCTCCTAACAATGGATGTGCTAAAGCTTTAGCCTCAATCTCATTTACGCCTGATATAGTAGGATAAGCCCATTCTTCATGCTCAAATGCTAAAGTTGATAAACTTACTAATGCCTCTATTTCTCCCATAATTTCAAGCCATTTCTCTAATTTATATCCATTTTTAATTCTCCACTCTTCCAAATTGCAAAGAATAAAAATATCACTCATTAAAAATACATTTATTATAAGATAGTAAGCATTTGATGTACTATCCCCTAACCAATTAACTATATTTTTTAACTTTTTCATTTCAACCTTACAATTTATATTAGAACCTACTAAATCTTTTTGTAGCTCTAATAACTTCTTAGATTCGAACTTTTCATCTTGTATTAATGCTAACAAACTACTATATTTAATTATTTCCCTCTTATTTTTTATAAAGGTATCTATTACACTACTTAATCTTTTAGTTAATAACTTAATAACTAAATAATTTATCATCAAATCTAATAATAGATATGTTATTGGAATACGTCCTATAATAGATAAAAATATAATTATTACAGTTATAGCTATAAAAATATATGATATATACTTTGTAGTAAAGCTATTTTTCTCTTCACCTTTAGCCCATTTTAATAATTCTTCTATATTTTCTTTTTTCTTGTTTTCTATACTAGCAGCGAAATATATCTTTTCACAAAACTCTCTCTTATTTGCTAATTCTTTTATAGCTTCCTGATTATCTTGTATTTCATATCTTGTAGGTAAATTATTTACCATCATTTTGTGCGCTAATTTTTTTCTACCAAAGCTAGTTTTAGTTACATTTATCCATTGAAATAAAGAACTTTTCCCAAATATATCTAAATCACTTGAAAAGTTATGATTTCTATTAATAAATTCCTTACCAATATCATCAAATTCCTTCCAAGTATTATCTAATCTCTTTATTCCTTTCTCATAATAATTTAACATTGTTAATAGTCTTTTTTTAGCGTTTATCTTTTCATTATGAAAAAATGCAATTACTAAAAATATAATTAATGCACATAAAAAACTAAATCCCATACCTTCTATACTATTTTGCTTATAGTAATAATACATGGATATTAATCCAATAATAACAACTATAAAGCGTATAATTGAAAAAACTATAAGTTTTTTTTCTAAGTTTTCCAATTTACTATTAACTTTACTTATATTATTTTTATAATAATTTAATGAATTCTCCATCCTCTTATTACCTCTTTAAATAAATCTACACTCTTAAGTTTAGACTATTTTTCCTATTTAATCCATATTAAATTATACTTTATGGTATTAATTTAATATATTTATGTTCTATATTATTTTTTGAAAGTATACTTTCCTCCCTATTCTGACAAGTAAATATAATGTATTGTTTAAAATTTTGATTAACTAAATATTTAATTGTTTTTTCTAATCTTTTATTATCATATTGAACAAAAGCATCATCTAAATATATTGATACATCTTTGCTTTTAAATATCATATCTATAAATGCCAACCTAAGAGATAAATTTAACTGATCGTTAGCTCCATTACTTAATATATCCGCTTTCATTATATTATTTTGATTTCTAACCTTCATTTCATAATTATCAGATACCATAACATCACTATATTTTTCATCAGTAAATTTACTAAAGGAATCTATTACATTCTTATTAAGTATTGGCCCAAAATTCTCTCTTATCTCTTGATATGCTTCCTGTAAACTTTCTATAGCAATACTACTTGCTCTTAATTGCTTTACTTTTTCCTTTACTTCATCCTCAACCTCTTTAATTTCCTCTTCTATATCTGGTATTGTTCTTTTTCCATTAAATCTATTTTTTATTTCATTTTCAATATCCTTAATACTCTTCTCAACTTCCAACAATTTTAAATTTTTTTCCTTAATAACAGAATCTATTTCCTCTTCATTTTCATAGGAATATTCAAAATTAATATTAATTACATCACCTAGTTCTTTTTTTATTAAATCTATATCTTTCCCTTTTGTTAAAACAGAATATGCTTCTTCTACTGATGCTAAATCTCTATTTATTTCATCTCTAAGCTCTAATTTATCCTCTAATTCCTTTAAAATATCTTTAACGCCTAAAATATTTATATTTTCAAAGCCTATAGAACCTAATTTTCCCCTTATCTTTCTCTCTCTAATTATCAATTGCTCTTTTGTTTTTTCTAAGCCAATTTTTAAATTTTTTAATTCAATCTCTAATATATCTAATCCTTTAGATGATTGTTGATATTTATTAACTTCAGTTATAAGCTCTCCTAAATCATTTGTACCAGAAATTTTTAAATACTCTTCTATTTCATCATTTACAGCAGCATATTCAGATATAGCTTTTTCTAAATCTAATAACTCCTTTTGAGATAACTTTTCATTAATCTTTTCATTAATTTTATTTTGGAGTTTTGTATAATCATCATATATTTTTAACTTTTTAAATAACTCTTTATAACTACTAATTTTCAATGCATTACAATAATAATCTAAGTCTTTTTCTATCTTATTTATATCCATTTTTATAGACTCAATCTTTTTATTTTTTCCACCCTTATTAAAATAAATATTAATTAATAAGAATACAGTTGATACACCAAAAATTATATATAATATTAAACTTAATATTATATTATTTGAAGCAATTGCTAATATTATAGATAATATTGATATTATTAATAAAAATCCATAAAATACATTATTATTTTTATTTCTATTATCATCTTCTACTATTTTTTTTAAATCTTTTAATTTTTCTTCATAACTATTTACTGTGTTCTCTATTGATTCTCTAAAATCATTAATAATTAAAGCATCTCCAACTATTTTTTGTGCTTCTCTTTCTTTAAGATTTAAGAAATCAATTTCATTTTCTATAGATTGATTTATATCAACTTTTTCTTTTAATATTTCTCTTCTTATTTTTAGTCCTTCTAATATATTTAATATATTTTCAGGTAATTGTTCTATATAATCATATTTATCTAAAGGAGTTTTTAATTCTTTTAATTTTTCTTCCTTTTCTCTAATCTCTTCTTTTTCAGATTCACTTGTATCTAATATATTTAAATATAAAGAATATTCTTCTCTTAACTCCTTTATAAATGCATAATTTATAAATTCGTCATTATAAGTTAATAACTTATTTATATACTTTTCCTTATTTTTCAACTCTTGCTTCTTTTTAAAATATTGTGTTATTTCTTCAAATTCTTTTTTAAGCTTTGTCTTCTTTAAAAACCTCTTATATATCTCTAAATTGTTAATTTCATTATTTAGACTTTTCTTTTCTAAATTCATATTAATCAACGATTCCTCATTGTCTAAATTATGATTTGATAAATTATATGCTTCATATCTTTCACTTAGTAAGTTACTATACCTTTCATTTAATACATCTAGATCTCCATTTTTCCTAACATTAGAAATAGATTTTTTATATTTATTCAATTTTGTAAGTGCCACATCTACTGATACTTGTCCATCATCTATTCCTATAGAGTTAGCTATCTTATCTATTATTTCTTCTTCTTTATCTTTTCTTACCTCAACGCCTAATTGGCCAATAAATAATGTATTAATAAAAGTAGCTCTGTTTATATTAAAGAAATATTTTCCTGGTTCTTCCTTTGAAATGTATTTTATCTCTTCTCCAGTAATAGCATCTATTACTGATGATGTATCTTCTTTTTTACTCTTTCCAAAAGTCCTTCTAATTATATACTCCTTATTTTTAAATTCTACATATAACTCTCCACTAATAGTTTCACCTGTACTTGGCATATATTTAAGTCGTTCATTTTGCTTATAGTCTTTACCTTTATAATTTGACATTCCATATAACCAAATTTTAATGAACGCTTGAATAGTACTCTTTCCAGCTTCATTTTCTCCATAGACTATATTCATCCCTTTATCAAAGCTTATTATTTTATCCTTTAAACCACCAAATACAATAATATTTACTTTTTTAATAATCATTTAAATTCACCTCGTCTTCTGAAAGACATTGAATTCCCATTTTTAAGGCCAGCTTTAATATCTCTTTATCATCATCACTTGCATCTTTTAATTTCTCAAGTATTTTTGCTATAAACATTCCTTTTATAGAGTAATCCCTACTTAACTCTGTTAAATTAACTTCTATACTTGTATCATTAATTATCTTAATATAGTAAAATTTATTTTTTAACTTCTCTATAAGTAAACTTTCCTTTAAGTTAAAATGTTCTTTTAATTCACCTTTTAATATAATCTTATAAAAATTTTTATGAATTTCCTCATCACTTAAATCTGATAGTAATTTAAATATAACTTCATCATAATTATTAGTACCTGTTATATCTATTTCCTTTGTAATATACTTCCTTTTACACACAGGTAAAAAACTCAAATTAGTTCCACCTTTATACACCTCTCCAATTATGACTCCCTTTTCTCCCTCTTCATCAAAGCCTCTTCCTTGTGGACATCCACTATATGCATAAGTAGTCATTCCCTCTTTTAATATTCCTGAAAATTTATGTCTATGACCTAACGCAATATAATCAATATTTGACTTATATATATCATTTATATATATTGGATTATATTCGTTTTTGCTATTGGCAGATGTTATTTCCCCATGAAGTAGCATAATATTTATTTTGTTATTTTCTACGTTAATATTTTTTAATAAAGTTTCATTTTCATAATTATTCCTAAATCCAGCTCCCCATATAATTAAATTTAATTCTTTAACTTCTTTAAACTCCATATCACCTTTGAAAATATAAACATTTTCTGGCCAATTTATCATACTATAAAAGGATTTTTCATTATATGGATCATGATTACCTGGTGAAATAAAAACCTTAATATTTTTTATTCTTTTAATTTGATCTGATATAAAAAATAAGGTATTCTTATTTACTGTCAAATTATCAAAAACATCTCCTGCAATAAGTAATACCTCTATATTTTCCTCTATGGCTAAATCTATTATTTTTTTAAATACCTCTAATAACTCATTTTTGCTAGTATCTGAAACTTCTTTACTAAGCTCTTTAAATGGCGTATCAAAATGCAAATCAGCACAATGTAACACCTTAACCTTATTCATTTTATCACCTACTTCACGAACCTTTGTTCATATTTTAACATAAATTGCCTTAGTTATAAAGTCTGTTAACTCTTTATATTATTTATACATAAAAAGAAAAGAGAGATATTATCATAGATATAATCTATTTTAATATCTCTCTCCTCTTTTTCGAATGATAGATTAAATTTCAGGTGGTGCTTCACCCATAACAGTACTCACCTTCTCGAAGTATTGTTTCCTTTAACCCGTCTGATTGTGCCCGTTAGTGGTTGATTATTTTAATCCACTTTCGTATTGTTCTACCATTCTTTTAACCATTTCACCACCTACGGAACCACATTGTCTAGATGTTAAGTTACCATTGTAATCAGTGAATGGCACTCCCATTTCTGCTGCAACTTCGTTCTTGAATGCGCTTAATCCTTGTTTTGCTTCTGGAACTAATGTTTTTGACATAATCGATTCCTCCTCTGGTTAGCGGTAATTTTGTAAACCCAACTTAAATATTTTTTTCACATCTAAGTTGTTTCTGTTTACACTATTATATTAACCAGTATAGGTTTTTATATTACAAGCAAATAATACCCACTTTTCATTATTTTGGATTGTTTTAACTAACTTCCTTATTTACTGCATTCTTAAATCTTTTAACTATAAAATCTCTAACTATTGCAACTAACATACCTATTTGAAATGACAAAGAAACTGATATAATTTGTAAATAATTCACTTTGCTAGTTTTGTAAATTATTATTGTTTCTATAATCCAAACTGCACTAGCCATTAAGGATGCTTTCTTTCCACCAATAATAGAACAGATAACTATACTAAAAAAAATTATAGCTTGAATTTGAATAAAACTCATACTTCACCTCTTACTCTTTGAATTAATTTCTTAAATCCCTTTTATAAGTTCTATCCAAATTATATTTTTTTAAACAATATCCTCATGGCATAACATTCTAAACTTACAATTACTACATTTATAATTTTTTAATGTCTTTTGAAATACTTCTTTTTCTTTTGGCTTATTTAAAATCGCATCATCTAAATAATAATTTATTATTTTTAAATCATTAGAAACCTTTTCTTTTATAAATTGAATATCTTCTGGTTTAAATATTACTTCTTCTGCATGTCCATCTAAAAGATATTCTATCCTACCTTTAATCTTAGAATAATGTACATTATATTGTTCAATTACATACCAGGCATATACTAATAATTGTTCCTTATCACTCTCTGATGCCTTTCCTGTTTTCCAATCTACAATTACATAATATCCATCATAATCTTTGTATAATAAATCTATTTTAGAATATACTTTTAAGCTATTATAATTAATACTACTAAATATATCTTCATCATTTTCTATAATTACTGTTTCCGGTTTTAAAATATCTTCAAATGTTTTTGAAACATAAAAACTATTTATACATTGACTTAATCTTTCTTTTAATTCGTTTCCAATTTGCTTTGATATTTTATCACCATAATAATATTCTTGAAGCATTATACCTTTAGGATATTCATCCCACTCTTTAGTATTATACTTATGTATACTTTCTCGTATTATATTTCTCAACTTATTTAAAGTAATTTCATTAAATCTTGTAGCATTCATAAATTTTGTTTTATCTTTTTTACATATATTTATTATTCCTCTAATTTCCTTATGGACTACTTCTCCAAAACACATCCACAAATTAGTTAATTTTTTTAATCTCCATGCAATTTTTTGCTCATCTGTACTTGTATAAATCCAACCATTATGACTTCCATAGTATGTATAATAATAATCTCTTTCACAATTTTCCAAGGTTTTCATCTTTGATATAGACCATGATTTTTCTGGATATTTTCTATCTTGATAAGTCTCACTCATTATATCTCTCCTAATTTAAATATTATATTAATATATTTACCATATTCATCTAATAGTATAAATAATACATTGAATAATTTAGAATAAATTTATCCTTTACTACAAATGATATTAATAAAATAAATAAAATGTTGGAGGTTTTAATTATGAAGCAATTTATTTCGAAAACATTTATGTGTATTTCATTTATAGCTTTAAGTATTAATTTAATATCTGCTTCTCCATTCGATGCGCTCTCTAATAAAAAGAATGAAACTTTAATTGTTAGAGACAGCACTTCAACTACTGGATTACCAGATAGATTTAGGGATATACCTAACTTAAATATTTCTGGTAGCGCTCAATTTACATCTGAGCAAGCAAAAAATTTAAAAGATACTATAAATAAATCTAATATCTGTATTGTAGACTTAAGGCAAGAATCTCATGGCTTAGTTAATAATTATGCCATAAGCTTTTTCAATCCTGCTAAAGATTTGAATAATGGTTTTACTACAGAACAAACAATCAAAACAGAAGATTCACTTTTATCTAAAATAAAGCTTAATGAGAATTTAAATATTTATAGAAAAACAGGTAAACCTTTTAAAGAAATAACTGTAGATTTTGTTAGTAATGAATCTTCCGTAGTCAACAAAGCTGGTATGGAATATAAAAGATATGCAGTAAGAGATAATGGTGCTCCTACAGCTGAAATTGTTGATGAATTTGTGGAGTTTATTAAAACAAAACCTTCTGATTTGCATCTTCATTTTCATTGCGATGCTGGTGAAGGTAGAACAACTACTTTTATGTCAATGTATCAAATTTTAATGAATAATACTAATTTATCATTAGATCAAATAACATCATATCAATATAATGTTGGTGGTGTTAATCTTCATGATAATAAACATCAATTTGAATTTTTAGAAGATTTCTATAATTATGTTTCAAAAAATAAATCTAATAATTATACTACACCTTATTCAGAATGGATTAAAGAATCTTAAAAATATGACCCTAAGCAATTTAATTTCAGCTTAGGGTTTTTAAGTTTATAAATTATCTTTCTTTTCTCTTGCTACAGATATAACTCTTTGTATATGCATAGTTAGATATACAAGTTCATCATCATTTACTTCATAATTATTATGCATTGCTATATACTCACCTATCTTTATTGCACATCCATATGCCTCAGAATATGTTGACGATATAACTTTCACAAAACTAGAATCAGTACTATTATGTTGATTATTATTAACTATACGTTTTGCAAAATACTTTAGGTGAGTTAATAATCTATCATAATTTAAATCATCCTCATCTAGCTCTATAGCAAAATAATACTTAATAATATTTAATACATCTTTTATTATCTTAGTTGATTCTACTGATTTCATTGTAGTTTCTTTATAACTAGCATTTACAAAATGTAACGCTATAAATCCTGCTTCATCCTCTGGAAGTTGAATATCTAACTTTTTATTTATGTAATCAACAGCCCATAATGAAACTTTAAATTCACTCCTATGAACTCTTCTTATTTCATTTAATAATTCATTTTTTATAGTAATACCATTTTTAAATCTTTTTACAGCAAAAGCTATATGATCTGCTAGTGAAACATAAACTTGTTTATCTAATTCAACATTTAACTCAACTATTGCATGAGTTATTATCTCATCTGTTAATTCAAATATACCTTCTGGTATTTGATTAATTAGCTTTTTTATTTTATTTCCTAAGTTTTCATCATCCACTATAAATGTTTTTTCTATTCTTTTAGTATCAATTAATTGCCCAGGCTTTTTATTAAATGCTATACCGCTTCCCATAAGAATTACTTCTTTTCTAGTCGTAGGATCTATTGAAACAACTACATTATTATTTAAAACTTTTTCAACTATCATACATTTGCTCCTTACTTATGGTACTAAAAAGATATCCTAAATTAAGACTACTCTTAATTTAGGAATATCATAATTTTAACATTATAAATATTTTTTTGTCAATTAAATGAGCTATATATCCTTATTAAATTAAGGCTGTTCTTCTGGCAATTTCATGGTAAATTCACTACCTTTTCCTAGCTCACTATTTACAAGTAGTTCTCCATTATGTAACTCTATTATTTGTTTTGTTAAATTCAACCCAATTCCACTTCCACCAAATTCTTCTGTTTTTTTATTATAATCCTGTCAAAATCTATCAAATATAGATTTCATATATTTTCTATCTATTCCTATACCATTATCTTTTACTTTTATATTAACAAAACCATTCTCTTCAGTGATGATTACTTCTATTCTTCCTCCCGCTTCAGTAAATTTAGCAGAATTCCCTAATACATTAACTATACATTTTTCAATTTCCCCAGCATCGCATTCAATTATTTTCTCTTCTATTTCTGGATCTATAATTAATTCAATATCTTTGCTTTCAATAAAATCCTTCATTGATAATGCTAATTCTTCTACTAAATAAACAATATCATTACCTTTCATATCTAATTTATACATACCTGCTTCTATCTTAGCGGTATCTATAATATCATTTATTAATTTTAATAGTCTCTTAGAATTTCCTCTTAAAGAATCCATATAATTATTTAACTTTTTCTTGTCAATATGATTATCTTTTTTGTTCAACGCTGTTATTATTGCTCTATAGATAAAATAACTGTGATAATCCATCCTCAATTGTAATTCTTTTAAAATTAATTCCACCATTATCACTTATATTACTATCTGAAAATACTAAATTTTCATTAGTTATAATTATCATAGATATAATAAATATAATCTTTTTTAATTTATCTATCATATATTCTCGCCCCCTACAGCATTTCCAATAATTATATCATAAACCCTTTTCATATTAACATAAAAAAAGACTTAGCATTTTTGCTAAGTCTTTTGGCAGGGGTACTAGGAATCGAACCTAGCCTAATAGTTTTGGAGACTACTGTACTACCGATATACGATACCCCTTTAACAATGGTTATTCTACCATGTTAATATAACTATTGTCAACTAAAATATTTCTTCCTCCATATATCTTCTTGTAACGTTCTCTCTTATACATTAACTTCGTTAATAACTTTTTTCAAAACTATTGCTCTTATTGCATCATATGTTATTTCTTCAGGAACTACTTCTTTTATATCTTTTAACTTATTATATCCAACTTTATCTATAGCATCTAAAACCGTTTTTTCTTCCTCATCATTAAAAAACTCATCTAAAGGTATTTCAAAATCTACCTTATTTCCTTCAGCAATATATTGTTGAATATGACTCATTATAGTAACTAAAGTTAATTCCCTTTCCTTAGCAATTTCTTTTATTGAGCTACCAGCTTTAATAAAGTCCATAGTTACTTCATATGATTTTTTCTTTTCTTCATTATTATTTTTTTCTTTTTTCTTTTTATCTTTTTCTTTATCTAAAACTTCATCAAATGATATATTATTATTTTTCTTACTAATAAAGCTCCATTTTACTTCAATATTATTTTCATTAATATATGCTTTAATTTTTTCTATAAACTTTTCACCATATTTATTAAGTTTAGAATTACCAACACCACTTATATCTAAGAATTGCTCATTTGTTATTGGCATTCTATTACTAAGTTCTTTTAATGTAGAATCGCCAAACACCATGTATGGAGGTATTTTTTCTTCTCTAGAAATATCCATTCTTAACTCTTTTAATATAGTAAACAATTCATTTTCTTCTATTTTAATTTTCTTAACTACTTGCTCTTTAACAAATACTTGTCTTTCTCCTCTTACAATCTCCATAGATTGTTTATTTAATGTTAAAACTGGATACTCTCCTTTATAGTTTAAATATCCATGTGAAATTAGCATATTAATAAATTCTGTTAATGCATCCTTAGTATAATTTTTTACTATTCCATAAGTTGATAATTCATCAAATCCTAATTCATATACTTTCTTGTTCTTAGAACCTCTAAGTACATCTACCACCATTCCAATTCCGAATCTTTGATTCATTCTATAGACACATGAAATAACTTTTTGGGCATCAACACTTTTATCCACTAATTCTCCTGGTGCCTCACAATTACTACAATTATTGCACTTCTCATCATATTGTTCACCAAAGTAATTTAATATAAATTTTCTATAACAATCTTGAGTATATACAAGGTTTATCATAGTTTGTAACTTTGAAAGCTCACTTTCTTTTCTTACGCCATTTTCTGTAGCAGTTTCTATAATATATTTTTGTGTTTGAACATCTCCAGGCGAAAACAACATTATACATTCACTTTCTTCACCATCTCTTCCTGCTCTTCCTATCTCTTGATAATATCCTTCAATATTTTTAGGCATATTATAATGTATTACATATCGAACATTAGGTTTATCTATTCCCATACCAAAAGCATTAGTAGCAATTATTATATTACATTTATCATATATAAAATTTTCTTGAGCTGTTTTTCTATAATCGTCACTAAGTCCTGCATGATATTTTTCAACTTGCAACCCCTTTGAATTTAATAACTCATATAAATTATCTACTTCTTTTCTTGTTGAAGCATATATTATTCCTGATTCATTTCTATTATTACTTATGTAATCTAAAATATAATTTTTCTTATTTACTCCTTTTTCTATTATTATCTTAAGATTCTTTCTATCAAATCCAGATATAAATATTTTAGGATTATTCAATTCAAGTAAATTTATTATATCTTCTCTAACTTCATCTGTAGCTGTTGCTGTAAAGGCTGTAACTATTGGTCTATTTCTTAATAATGCAATTACCCTACTTATTCTTCTATAGCTACTTCTAAAATCATGTCCCCACTGTGATACACAATGCGCCTCATCTATGGCAACCATGGAAACATTAATGCTAGCTATAAGTTCTAAAAAAGCTTGTGATTCTAATCTTTCAGGTGCAACATATAATATTTTTATTTCATTTCTTGCAGCTTCATCTAAAATATTATTTATTTCTATATTACTTAAGGATGAATTAATATAAGCAGACTTAATTCCTAAATTATTTATATTATCTACTTGATCTTTCATAAGAGATATTAATGGTGATATAACTATTGTTATACCCTCTAATAATATTGCAGGCACTTGGTAACAAATTGATTTACCTCCACCCGTAGGCATAATAGTTAAAACATCATTTCCATTCAGTATTTCTCTTATTATTTCTTCTTGACCTTCTCTAAATGAACTATATCCATAATATTGTTTTAAAATATCTAATGCCTTATCCATAAATTCTCCTTACTACTCCAAACTATTTTCTTTTTTAATTATTAACTTTATCATTTAATTTATTCAAACATTTGTTCTTTTTATAAAATGTCACAAATTTTTTGTAAAAAAATTTATAAAAAAAAGCTAGCAAGAAAATCTTACTAGCTTCTTTGGCAGGGGTACTAGGAATCGAACCTAGCCTAATAGTTTTGGAGACTACTGTACTACCGATATACGATACCCCTAAGTACAAAATATATTATACATTATGTTAAATATAAAAGCAATATTTTTTTCTACTATTTTTCTATTATTCTTTTCTTTTTCTTACTTTTTGGATAAAATATAAAATAGTTAATTAAAAAAGGGAGGATTTTAACATGATTTTTTCTGTTAATAGCGTGGAGGAAACTACTAACCTTGGAATAGCCCTTGGTAAACTATTAAAATCTGGTGACATAGTTTGTTTAACTGGAGATTTAGGTACTGGTAAAACTCATATAACTAAAGGCATTGCTAAAGGTTTGAAAATAACTGATTATATAACAAGTCCTACTTTTACTATTGTAAATGAATATGATTCTGGTCGTTTAAAATTAAATCATTTTGATGTATATAGAGTTTCAGATCCTGATGAAATATATGCAATAGGATTTGATGATTACATTTTTTCTGATGCAGTTTCAATTATAGAATGGGCAAACTATATAGAAGAAATACTTCCAAAGGATTTTTTACATATTTATATAGAAAAAGATTTAGAAAAAGGCGAAGATTATAGAAAAATCACTATAACTCCATATGGAGAAAGATATGATTATATAAAGGAGTTAAAAATATGATAGTTTTAAGCGTTGACTCTTCATCTTTAGTAACTACAGTTGCTTTACTTAAGGATGAATTTATACTTGGTGAATATACTTTAAACTTTAAAAGGGAGCATTCTGTTATCTTAATGGAAAAAATAGAAATGCTATTAAAAGACTGTGGAGTGGATATAAGTGAGGTTGATGGTTTTGTAGTTTCTAAAGGACCTGGATCATTTACTGGCCTTAGAATCGGAATGGCTACCATTAAAGGATTAAGCATGGGCTCTAATAAACCTTATGTTTCAATTTCAAGTTTAGATGCATTAGCAAACTCTTTAATTACATTTGATGGCATAATATGCCCAATTATGGATGCATTAAGAGATAGCGTATATACAGGTCTTTATAAAAATATAAATGGTGAGTTAGTTAAAATACTTGAATGCACTGCTTTAGAACTAACTGAACTTGCAGATATTTTAAATGAAAAAGGTGAAAAAGTTATATTCACTGGTGATGGTGTATCTAAACATAAAGAATTCTTAACTAAAAATATTAACAATTGTGAATTTGCTCCAAATCATTTAAGTATCATTAGAGCCTCTTCTCTAGGAGAGCTTGGAATGGAAAAAATTAAAGCTGGTGAAGTTGACAATATGAATTCAGCTCCACTTTATATTAAGAAACCTCAAGCCGAAAGGGAACTTGAGCAAAGGTTGGCTATGAAAAATGAAAATAGATTATAGTCTTATGAAGGAAAGCCATGCAAAAGGTGTATATGAATTAAGTAAAGAATGTTTTGCTATTCCTTGGACTTTAGATTCAATTAATAATGAGTTAAATAATCCATTAGCAAAATATGTTATTGCTGAAGATTTATCCACAGGTGAAGTAGTTGGATTTGTAGGGGTGTGGATAATTGCTGGGGAAGGTGATATTACAAATATTGCTGTAAGCTCAAAATATAGGAAACAAGGTATTGCATCAAATCTGTTGATAAAATTATTTGATGTGTGCAAAACTTTTAATTGTGAAGATATTACTTTAGAAGTTAGAGCTTCAAATACTCCTGCTCAAAATCTTTATAAGAAATTCAACTTTAAAGAAGAAGGTATAAGAAAAGGATATTATTCAGACAATGGTGAAGATGCCATTATAATGTGGAAAAGAGGATAGCAACGCTATCCTCTTTTATTATTAAGCTACCTCTTTTTTTCTTACTTCAAACTTGCTATCAACATTAAATATTGCACGTGATACTCTTTTATATAATAAATATGTTGCCATACAAACTATTAATGCCTTTACTCCATTAAAAGGTACCAATCCTACAAATATATAGTTCATTAATGCAGTTCCCTCTAAACTCATTCCAAATGCAGGTAATAAAAAATATACATTTGAAATTATCCCTAAAATTTGCATAACTAACGCACCTATAAACATACCTAATATGGCAGTTTTTTTACTTTTATTTTTATTATATATCCAAGCTGCTGGAACAACTAATGCAAGTCCAACTATAATATTTGCAGCCTCTCCCACAAACCCAGTTTCTGTTCCTTTTATTAAAAATCTTAAAAATACCTTTAATATAACTATAACTCCGCCAGCTACTGGTCCATATGCAAATCCTCCCATTAAAGCAGGTACTTCACTTAAATCAATTTTAAGCCACGGAAATGCAGGTATGATAGGAAAATCAAAATACATTAATACTACTGCAATAGCTGCTAATAAAGAAATTTTAATCATTTTGTTTAGGTTTTTTGATGAATTCATACTCTTTCTCCTCCCAAAAGTTATCCTTCGGGGCAATAGTTTATTTAAATAATCCTTATTTTAATTTGTTCAATATTTGATTATTTAATGCAAAAAGCCCTGATGTAAAATTACACCAGGGCATTAAAAACAAAACAATAATTAAATATAACAAAAAAATTCGTTATTACTTAAATCACTATTTACCTTCTTTCATCCAGACTTTACTGTCGGCTTCGGAGTTACACCGAATCTGCAAAACTTGCTCGCGGGCTATACCGCCGGTAGGGACTTTCACCCTGCCCTGAAGATATTTTTTATTTATTTGCTTTTATTATATTACTAATTTTTTCATATTTCAATAGTATGATTCATTTCTTTTTTTATTCCATTAAATATATTTCTAAAGCACTATTTATTTTCTCTAAAGCTTCATCTAATGATATTTCATCTTCTAAATATTCTTCACCAGTATTAATAATTACTTCTGAAACATATGAATCAATATTAATAGGTGAACTTAAATTATTAACTATATTTACAAACTTATTATATTCCTCTTCTGGTGGACATTTTATATCTAAATCAATCTCATAACCTTCTCCACTTATACCAACGCCTCCTAAATTATCATTTCCTAAATTCTTATTATAAATACTTAAAAGAGCCTCCTTATTAATAGGAATACCTTGATAATTATTAATTTCTTGTGACTTTTTATCAATTACATATGAAATAAAGTCCTTTGCAATTTCCCTCTTATTGCTCTTAGAAGTTATTGAAATAATATCTTTTTCTAAAAACTTATTACTTCCTGCATAAGTATTATATGTTAAGTTCTCATCTTATTGCATAACAGTATAAATATTAGCTAAATCGTAAAAACTTGATATATAGCCAATATCCATAGAATATTCTGGTCTAAGAACTTCTATTGGATCAATACTTTTTTCTAAATAAACTTCCGACATTTGTTTCATAAACTCACTAGACATTTGTTCAGCATATTCTAAGTAATTGTTATAGCTATCTTCATCTATATTACTTTTTTCAAACTCATATATTACTTTTTTCAAACTCATATATTTCTTTTATATTCTCTAAAAATAATTCTATTTCATTTATATTAATTATATTATTTTCAATTAGCTTATCATTATTTATATTATACATTAAGTTTAATATATCTCTAGCGCTATAGGTTCCAAATAATCTATTATTAATTTCATCCTTGTTATCTAAAATTTTTTCTAAATTGCTAAATTTATTTATTATATCTTCTCCTCCAAAAATAACTGGAATTTTTACTCTTAGTGGTAATGAGTATATTTTATCCTCTGTAAAATATACATCTAAAATATTCTCAAATAATGATTCTTTTTTACTATTAACTATATCACTTATATCCTCTAACATCCCTTTGTTGATTAAATCGTCTGATGATAAATTATCTAAAAATAATATATCTGGTGCATTATCAGACATTAATTCTGTATTAAGAGCTTTTATAGCATCATTCTCTGTTTGTCCACTATCTTCTGTAATTCCTACTTCATAATTAATAACTACATTTGGATTATCATTTTGATACTGAGCACTATATTGCCTTATAGATTCACTTTCATACAATGAATAAATTGTTATTTCTTCAAGCTCTTTATTAGCTAATTCATCTGAATAAGAGTATGTATACATTTCCATACCATCTTCACCATAATATACAGCTAAGAAATTCTCACTATCTAATTGTAAAAAATATGATAATTCCACTTCACTGCTGTTAAATAAATAAGCATTAGTATCTATTATTTGATTAATATTATAATTTTCATCATCTACACTATATACTCCTGTAGAATCTACAAGAAAAAATTCATCCTCTTTACTTCCATTAAATAATTTTAATTTATAAGTTATATCTCCATCTACATATTCTTGCAACTCTTCTATATCTTCAATAAACTCACCATTATTTAAATTATATTTTTTTACTGCTTGTATGGTTTGTACCATTAAATATTTATCAGTTGTACATATACTTATAATTTCATCATCTAAATCAATTTCCTTTTTTAATTTTCCATCTTTTAAATTATATATATAAATATTATAAATATCATATATTATAATATCATTACTTTCTGAAACAGTTATTCTAGAAAATGCATTATCGTCTATATTAACTTCCTTTATCGAGCCATTATCTTTTATTAATATAAATTCATTAGTATTTTCACTTCCATCAATAGCTAATATATCTGCATTATTAAAAACATTTAAAAAAAATATTCTGTCTTTTTTTAAATCACTTAATTCTATTTCTTTTTCCACCCATGTTTTCCCTTTATCTTCTGACATTAATACTACTTCTTTTAGGTTATTATCCATACCTATTAATTTTATAGTATCATCATCAATCATTTTTATATCTTCTATACCTCTAATATTATTTATATTCACTTTTTCTTCAACAAAACCTCTCAATGACATATTATAATTTCCAAGTACTTGTTTTTCTTTACAAGATATTAAATTAAATAATAATATTATTACACTTAATAATCCTATTGTTCTTTTTAAAATCATACCTTATTTTTCTCCTTATTCTATTAATATAAGCATCAAAACAAGTATATAATTACTTACTTTGATGCCTTTTTAACTTTATATATTAATATATATTAAAATCTACATATTTGGTACGTCTCATATAACTAACAGTTCCCGTTTTGGCAGTTGATCCTTCGTTATATATTTTCATAGGTCCGGTATAATTTTTTGCTTGAGATGAATTATAAATATCATATGCCTTTATTCTAGTTTGGTGTACTGCTGATTTTTTACCATTTCTCTTTTCACCATAACTGGTATAAGATGTGCTTACAGCTTTTTTAGAATCATTATAGACAGTCCCATAATTATTAGTATATTACCATGCATAGGTATTAGTTGCAGTGCTAGCTATAATTCCTGCTGCAAGCATCATAGTAATAAACTTTTTCATTTTTTCATAAAAATTCTCCTTAATAATTAAAACAATTTTTTGTAATTTAATTTTTAACCTAGGTTATATATTTATAATTACATAAATGTATTTTTTTGTAAATAACTTTAACACACTTTTGTAATTATTTACAAAAGTGCATTTTTATTGTTTTTTGTGGCTTTTCACAAATCCACTTCTACTAAAATACTCTTTATTTATTATTTAAATTTAACTATTAATATCATATTTTTTACAAAAAAACTTGCATTATACAAATAATGCAAGCAAAATTTAATTTAAATATAAATAATTAACTAATCAATATCTTTCATAGTTAATGAAATTCTCTTTCTCTTTTCATCAACCTCCATAATTCTAACTTTAATTACATCTCCAACCTTAACTATATCTAATGGATGCTTAACAAACTTATTAGCCATTTGACTCTTATGAACTAATCCATCTTGATGAACCCCAATATCAACAAAAGCACCAAAGTCTGATACATTTCTTACAGTTCCCATAAGCTCCATTCCTTGTTGTAAATCCTTTAAGTCTATAACACCAGTTTTTAAAATTGGCTTAGGCATATCTTCTCTTGGATCTCTTCCTGGTTTTTGTAATTCTTTAATTATATCTTTTAAAGTTAATTCTCCAATTTCAAGCTCTTTAACAAGATTATTTAATCCTTTTGAGCTAACTCTTTCTTCTATATCATTTAAATTTCTATTTCTTAAATCTTCCTTAGTGTATCCTAAAATTTGAATAAGCTTTCCTGCTGCTTCATATGATTCTGGATGAACTGAAGTATTATCTAAAGGCTCCTTACTTTCCATAACTCTTAAGAAACCTGCACATTGTTCATAAGCCTTTTGTCCTAATCTCTTAACCTTTAGTAATTCTTTTCTGCTCTTAAATCCTCCAACCTCATCTCTATATGCAACTATATTATTTGCAATTGATGCATTTATCCCTGCAATATAAGTTAAAAGTGATGGTGTTGCAGTATTTAAATCAACTCCTACCTTATTAACAGAGTCTTCAACTACACCTGCTAATGATTCATCTAATTTCTTTGGAGTAACATCATGTTGATATTGCCCAACCCCAATTGCTTTAGGATCTATCTTTACAAGCTCAGCCATAGGATCTTGAAGTCTTCTTCCAATAGAAATAGCTCCTCTTATAGTAACATCTAAGTCTGGATACTCCTTAGCTGCAAGTTCTGATGCAGAATATACAGATGCCCCTGCTTCTGATACTATTACATAAGCTAGTTCTTTTCCAGTTTCCTTTTTAATTTCACTTATCATTTCAGAAACTACTTCTTCAGATTCCCTAGATGCAGTACCATTTCCTAATGAAATAACATCTACATCATATTTATATATAAGTTCTTTTAATATTTTCTTTGTACCCTCTACATCATTTTTAGGTAAAGTCGGATATACTGTAGCTTTTTCTAAGAATTTACCTGTAGAATCTAAAACTGCAACCTTACATCCAGTTCTAAACCCTGGGTCATACCCCATAACTACTTTCCCCTTTATTGGTGCTTGCATTAAAAGAGCCTTTAAGTTTTCTTTAAATATTAATATTGCTCCTTCTTCACCTTTATCTGTTAATTCACTTCTTATTTCTCTTTCTATTGAAGGATATATTAATCTCTTAAGAGAATCTTTAATTGCTAACTTTAAATATTCATCAGTAACTTCATTATTTTTTAATAATCTATTTTGAAGATAAGTTATTATCTTCTCTTCATTAGCTACTATTTTAACAGATAATACCTTTTCCTTTTCTCCTCTATTTATAGCTAATATTCTATGAGCAGGAATTTTATTTACATCTTCACTATATTCATAGTACATTTCAAAAGGTGTTGGTTCTTCACTTGATCCTTTTGATTCTATTTTTCCTTCCCTCATTACAAGATCTCTTATCCACTTTCTAAATCCTGCATCATCAGAAATTACCTCAGCTACTATATCTAAAGCTCCATTTATAGCCTCATCTGCAGTAAGTACCTTCTTTTCCTCATTTATATACTTACTAGCTTCCTCTTTTATATCATCTTTAAAAGTTCCTTCTAAAATTAAATCAGCTAATGGCTTTAATCCTTTTTCTAAAGCTATTGTCGCTCTTGTTCTCTTCTTTTGTTTATAAGGTCTATAAATATCTTCAACTTCTGTTAAAGTGTCAGCCTTTTCTAAAGCTTTAACTATATCATCATTTAACTTTCCTTGCTCATCTATTAATCTTAAAACATCTTCTTTTCTTTCTTTTAAATTTCTTAAATAAGTTAATCTTTCAAAGAATTTTCTTAAAACATCATCACTTAATCCACCTGTTTGTTCTTTTCTATATCTAGAGATAAAAGGAACTGTATTTCCTTCATCTAATAATTTAATTACGTTTTGAACTTGTTTTAAAGTTATCCCTAACTCCTTAACTAGTCTTTCTTCTATATTTACCATATTTTCCTCCTATAAGTTTTATTATAAATTTAACTCTAATAATTAGTATAACATAATTTTACACTCTTGATATTAAGTAAAGCTAATAGTATAATTAATTTATAAATATTTTCCATTTAAATGTAAGGGGGAATCTTCTTTGAATAAGTTTATTAATAGATTTTTAAATATACTACTTATAGTTTTTATTACGCTTTTATTCTTAAATCAACTCTACGTAATTGAATTTTCCATAGATTTAAAAAATGTATTTATATTTTTGTCTCTTATAATAATTTTATTTATAGCAACTAAAGAAATATTAACAGGCAAATCAAATTTTCTTAAATTCATAAATATAGTTACATTATCTAGCATAATAATTGGTGGTGTAGCTTCAGTTGTTACTAAGCAACTTAATATTTTAATTTATATCTGTATTTTATTTTCATTATTTCAATGTTTATTTGAACTTATTCAAAATAAGGCATGATTTATTATCATAATGTAACTCCTCACTTAATAGTATTTAATATAATACTATTAGTGAGGTATTTTTTATGAAAAAAAAAATTATATATTTTCCCCTATTATCAATAACTTCATTTCTATTGCTGTTTACAATATGTCTTAATAATACTTATTCACCATTTAATTCTAGTAATGTTCTGAGTAATATTTATGTTTTATCATCAGATACACTTGCTGGAAGGCTAGCTGGAAGCACAGAAAATTCAATGACAGGAGAAATAATAAAAAATAGGTTTATAGATAGTGGATTAACCACATTAAATGATGATGGTAACTACTCTCAAAGTTTTAATACTATTTGTCCTGTTACAACTAATACTTCTCCATATTTAAAAATAGAATCTAATGGAGAAATTGAAGAAGAATTAAAGTATGGTGTTGACTTTAAAGAAGATATGATTAACTTTAAGAACAATACATTTACTTTTTCAAAAGCAGATAAAGTTAATTCCTATTTAGCATATATGGAAGTTACTTGTTCTGATGGACAGTTTTTAATATATGTTCCTAAGGATAATAATTTTTCATTTAGAAGTTCATTTTTTAGTGATTTTGCTAAAGATGCAGTAATAATGGTTTCTAATAGCACCTTTGAAAAAATATCAAATAGCTTAAATGAAGGAAAAGAAATTTCTATTCATATTCCATTTGAGGAAGAAGAAAAGACAATTTCAAATATTATCGGTGTAATTAAGGGTTCAAATCCATCATTAGCCCCATTTGTATTAACAGCTCATTATGATCATCTTGGAAAAGATGGATTAGGAAATACTTATTCTGGTGCATTAGATAATGCATCTGGTGCTTCATTTTTACTAGAACTAAGTAGAAGTTTATCTACCTATGGAAAACCAGAAAGAGATATAATTTTTGTTGCTTTAAATGCTGAAGAATTTGGTTTGCTAGGATCTAAAGCTTTTGCTGAAGCTAATTTATTTGACATACAAGATTCAAAAGTAATTAATTTCGATATGATTGGTAGTGCTGATTACCCTATAAGTTTCATGCAAGGAAGTAAATTTAAGAACACAAATTCAGAACTATTAACTTCATTAAAAGAGCTTTGTGATTCTAATAACGTAAGTTATGAAGTTCTTTATGAAGATTCTAGTGATCATGCTAGTTTTAATAATTTAAACATAGATGCTGTTAGTTTCTGTCATAGTGATAAAACAAGAATTCATACTCCTTCTGATACTATAGATTATATAGATAGTGATGCTATTGATGTTGTTTATAGTATAGTTGATGAAGAAATCAAGGACTCTTGTTATAGTACTTTCACTAGATTCGTATATAATTCACAATCATTATTGTGGATATCTATTATGTTAATTATATTAATTGCTTGGGGATTATTTGATAAAAATAACATTATAACTGACAAAAAAGGATCTATATTCTTTGCAATAATTGCATTAATATCAGTTATAGCTTCTTGTATATTTTACGCTAAAGGTTACAGCAATTCTATTATCGTAACTCTTATATTTAGCTTTTCAATAATAATTATTAGTATTAAAAATTTCAAATTAATATCAAAATAAAAAAAAGTGCAATGCACTTTTTTTTATTTTGATATACTTTTTAAATACGTAGTTATAAATTGATCTATCTCTCCATTCATAACAGCATTTAAATTTGAAGTTTCTTCATTTGTTCTATGATCTTTAACCATGTTATATGGATGGAATACATATGATCTTATTTGACTTCCCCATCCCATATCTTTTAGCTCACCTGTTAAATCTTCTATTTTTTCCTTATGAGCTCTCTCCTTAAGCTCTATAAGCTTTGATTTCAACATAGACATTGCTGTATCTTTATTCGAGAATTGACTTCTTTCACTTTGACACTGAACAACAATTCCTGTAGGTATATGTGTTATTCTTATTGCCGATTCTGTTTTATTTACGTGTTGACCACCAGCTCCACTTGCTCTATAAGTATCTATTTTTAAATCTTCAGATCTAATTTCTATATCTTGATCCTTTGTAAGCTCTGGTAGTACTTCTATAGATGCAAATGAAGTTTGTCTCTTTCCATTTGCATTGAATGGAGATATTCTTACTAATCTATGAACTCCTTTTTCAGCCTTTAGATATCCATATGCAAATTCACCTTTTACTCTTAGAGTAGCACTTTTTATTCCTGCTTCATCACCTTCAAGCATATCTACTGTTTCCACTCTATAACCTTTCTTTTCACACCATCTTGTATACATTCTAAGAAGCATAAGCGTCCAATCATTGGCATCACTTCCACCAACACCCGCATGTAAATTTAATATAGCGTCATTTCGGTCATATTCTCCTGATAAAAGAAGCTCTATCTTATACTCCTCTATAAGTTTTTCTATATCTCTAATTTCTGTAATAACTTCATTTACAGTTTCTTCATCATCTTCTGCAAGCTCTGCTAATACTTCAACATCATCTAATCTATTTACTAAACTTTCATATCTGTCTATTTTATCTTTTATACTTTTACTTTCTTTAGTAACATCTTCAGCTCTTTTTATATCATCCCAAAAACCCTTTTCTTGCATCTGAAGCTCAAGTTCTTGAAATCTTTTTTCTAGGCTTTCCTTGTCAAAGTGAAGCCCCCATTTCTTTTAATGTTTCTTTTAAGCCACTAACCTTAGCTAGCTCTTGCTCTAACTTGATTAACAAAAAAAATCACCCCTTCATTTAGTGATAAACGACAAGTGACAAGTTATATGTAGTAATATTTATAAATCTCTCCTCCACATTAACTTGCCACTTTTAACTTATCACTTGAAACTATCTATACTTCCCTACCACAGCAGTTCTTATATTTTTTACCACTTCCGCATGGACATAAATCATTTCTTCCAACTTTGTTATCATTTCTTACAGGTTCTTTCTTTAAACTCTTGTCATCACTTCCATGACTTGCAGAAGTTTCTTCAGCTACCTTTTCTCTCTCAACTGGTCTTTCAACTCTTACATGGAATAAGAATTTAACAGTTTCAACCTTAATACCTTCAATCATTTCTTCAAACATTGCACTACCTTCCATTTGGTATGCTTGAATTGGGTCTTGTTGCTTATATGCTCTTAATCCCATTCCTTGTTTTAAATGATCCATATTATCAATGTGTGCCATCCATTTTTGGTCAACAACTCTTAAAAGAACTACTCTTTCAATTTCTCTTAATTGCTCTTCACCAAATTCAAGTTCCTTACCCTTATAAATATTCATAACAATTTCAGTTAACTTACTCTTTATTTGTTCATTAGATAAGTCTGCTAACTCTTCAACAGTTATAACACCATGTGGTAAACAAATTTCCTCTAAATATTGAAGTAATGTTTTAATTTCTGCTTCTATATCTTGAACTTCTCCACTTAAGTGTGAATTTACAGAATCAGAAATAACTTCTTCTATCATTCCTTCAATTTGTTCTTTTAAATTTTTACCTTCTAAAACTTCTGTTCTTTGTCTATAAATAACTTCTCTTTGTAAATTCATAACATCATCGTATCCAAGAAGATTCTTTCTTATATCAAAGTTATTTCCTTCAACTTTCTTTTGAGCATTTTCTATAGCTTTAGTAACCATTTTACTTTCTATAGCTTCTGATTCCTCAAGTCCTAGTTTATCAATAACTCCTTGAATCTTTTCTGAACCAAATATTCTCATTAGGTCATCTTCTAATGATATAAAGAATATTGATTCACCTGGGTCACCTTGACGTCCTGCTCTACCTCTAAGCTGATTATCTATTCTTCTTGATTCATGTCTTTCTGTACCAAGAACCTTTAGTCCCCCAGCTTCTATAACACCTTCTCCAAGCTTAATATCAGTACCTCTACCTGCCATATTAGTAGCAATAGTAACCATTCCTAATTCCCCTGCATGAGAAATTATTTCAGCTTCTTGAGCATGATATTTAGCATTAAGAACTTGGTGTTTAATGCCTCTCTTCTTTAATAAAGAAGAGATATATTCTGATCTATCAACACTAGCAGTACCTACAAGTACTGGCTGACCTTTTTCATGTGATTTTACTATTTCCTCAACTATAGCTTTATATTTTCCAGCTGTATTTTTATAAACCATATCTGATTGGTCAATTCTTTGAACTGGTTTATTAGTTGGTATTACTATAACATCTAAATTATATATTTCTCTAAATTCATTTTCTTCAGTTAATGCAGTACCTGTCATACCTGATAATTTAGCATACATTCTAAAATAATTTTGGAATGTTATAGTAGCTAAAGTTTTTGATTCTCTTTGAATCTTAACTCCCTCTTTAGCCTCTATTGCTTGGTGAAGACCATCTGAATATCTTCTACCTTCCATAAGTCTTCCTGTAAACTCATCAATTATTACTATTTCATTATCTTTAACCATGTAGTCTTTATCAGCTTTCATTGTATAGTTAGCCTTTAAAGCCTGTGTAACATAGTGCTGTAATTCTAAATTTTGAGAATCAGCATAGTTTTCTATACCAAAATATTTTTCTGCTTTAACAATACCATCATCACTTAATAAAACTGCATTAGCTTTTTCATCTACTGTAAAGTCTTTTTCACTTACTAATGTTTTAACAAAATTATCTGCAACATTATAGAACTTAGTAGATTTATCACCCATTCCAGAAATAATAAGTGGTGTTCTGGCTTCATCTATTAAAATAGAGTCAACCTCATCTACTATACAGAAATTAAGTGCTCTTTGAACTCTCTCTTCCATATGTATTACCATATTATCTCTTAAGTAATCAAATCCAAATTCGTTATTAGTTCCATATGTTATATCACATGCATAAGCAGCTCTTCTTTGCTCTGGAGTTATTCCATGAATTATACATCCAGTAGTCAATCCTAAGAAATTGTATAGCACTCCCATTTCTTCCATTTGAGTTTTTGCTAAATAATCATTTACTGTTATTACATGAACTCCATTTCCAGTTAATCCATTAAGATATGCTGGTAATGTTGCAACAAGAGTTTTACCTTCCCCAGTTTTCATTTCAGCTATTCTACCTTGATGAAGAACCATTCCTCCTAATAACTGAACTCTGAAATGCTTCATTCCAAGAACTCTACTTGAAGCTTCTCTACAAACAGCAAAAGCTTCTGGTAATATGCTGTCTAAAGACTCTCCTTTTTTTATTCTTTCTTTAAATTCTATAGTTTTTGCTTGAAGCTCTTCATCTGTTAATTTTTGCATTGATTCATCTAAAGCTTCTATCTTATCTGCAATTGATTGAAGTTTTTTTACTTCTCTCTCGCTATATGTTCCAAAAAGTTTTTCTAAAAATCCCATAATATATTTCCTTTCAATATCAATATCCATTAATAATATATGAATATAAGATTAAGTAATCATTTTATCTATTTTATATAAGTTACCCTTTTAATAAATTCGCTTAATAAATTATACCATTTATACTGTTTATAATTCAACAAAAAACATATATACTTATATTAAATGTAAAATTTTAGTTCCATAATTTATATTTTTTATCAGATGAAAACGTCTTTCTATAAATATAACTACATATTAATAAAAGTTTATATAAAAATAAAGAGAGCTGTTAATAACAACTCCCTAATTATAATCATTAAATATAATCTGGTTCTAAAAGCCCATAGTTTCCATCTTTTCTTTTGTATATAACATTAACATTATCTGTGTCAGAATCCTTAAATACAAAGAAATTATGTGCAACAAGTTCCATTTGTAATATGGCTTCCTCTGTACTCATTGGTTTTATATTAAATTTTTTAACTTTTACGATTTCTCCTTGATCATCTTCTTCTGATGCAACTTCATCAAAGTTACTAAATCTTAAAGACTCATTATTTCTTCTTTGTAACTTAGTTCTTTGTTTTCTAATTTGTCTCTCTAATTTTGCTTGTACTAAATCAATAGACTTATACATATCGTCTGTTGATTCCTCACATCTTAAAATCACACCATTAAATGGTATTGTTACCTCAAAAATTTGGCTATTCTTTTGAACAGTTAATGTGGCTCTTGCCGATACGTCAGGCTCAAAATATCTGTCTAATTTTGAAATCTTTCTTTCTACTATCTCCTTTAATGCAGGTGTCACGTCAATGTTCTTTCCTATTACTGTTACTCTCATAAGGTCAGCCCCTCTCTTTAAGTTATAATCATACTATTTAAGATTTCAATATATATTTGTTTTATATATATATTTTACCATTTTAAATATTATTCCTCAAAGCTTTTTTTCTGAATTTACAGAAAATTTAAACTTATTTACTCTACATAACTCACCCTATCTTCATTTATCTCATTATTAAAAATAAAAAAACATCAATTCACATGAATTGATGTTTTTTTATAAAGTTAGCTGACCTGGATTTTGACCCCACACTCGCCTGCTGGAGCTTTTGCTACCCGGAATTACCCTCTCACTACTAACCCTCTCAGTATTTCTACTGGCAGGACTTACTTCTATACCGCACCATGCTCATTAAAACTTTGTTTAACTTACGTGGATCGTTTTGCCTGCGACTGGCATCGACTTTCATCCACAGACCTAACTTTACATTACTATTATATATTGCTTTTAGCAATTGTCAATACTGTAATTTTATTTGCTCCTGATTTTTTTAATACATCTTTACATTCATTAATAGTAGCTCCAGTAGTCATAACATCGTCAATTAATATAACATTTTTATCTTTTATATCTTTAATCCTACTAACCTTAAAGACTCCTCTTAAATTTTTAATTCTTTCTTCTTTTGTCAATGTTTTTTGCTCTTTAGTATTTTTTATCTTTTTAATGCAATTACTTACCGGAATATTTATATCATATCCTATATTCTTTGCAATTAATTCACACTGATTAAATCCTCTTTTTTTCTCAGATTTTTTTGTCATGGGAACATAACAAATAACATCTGCATAAATTTTCTCTTCTTCTATCATCTCTATCAACAATTTTGACAATAAGTATCCTGCAGCAAAATCACTCTCATATTTGAACTTTAAAATTAAAGTTTTTATAATCCCTCCATAAAAGCCATATGATAAACTATCATTTTCAAATGCAGCCCTTTTAATGCTACTTTTACAACATGAGCATAATCCTATAAATCCATCAGTTTTACAAATTATACACTTTTCTTCTATTGGATAAACTATATCTAAAATTTCATTGTATATTTTTAATATAACTTTATTAAATAAATTTAAAATTTTGCTTATTATTTTAAATACTGCTTTTCCCATAATCTCCTATTAAATTCTCTAGTAATACTTTTTGCATAATCCATATCTTGAGAAACCTCTTTTGAAACCATTATTAGTTCCGACTGAATCTCTCTACTATTATCAAGTGAAGCACACATATAAACTATCTTTTTATATGAATAATAAATATCATCAGCAAATAATATTATTATATTTACATTTAAAATATTATTCATATATTCACCACAATTATTCGTAATTATAAATAATGAATCACTATATCCATCTATAATTTCCTTTATAAATTTAAAATCTTGATTCTTAGTATACCTAACTACTCTAATATCTAACTCTCTTAATACCTCATAGTAATGATTATAAACCTTATTTAATTTTTCTTCAGATGGTACAACTACTAATACTATTCTTTTATTTTCCTTAAACCATTTAAAGTACTCAAATAACGATAGAGGTATATTTTCTTCTAGACGTATTCTAGTACTCATTAATCTTGGTTCTACCATAGGTTCTTCTGACACTATATAAGGTAGCTCAATTTTCTCACCTATAGGAAAAATATATTCACTTGAATAAATTATAACCTTGCTACTTTTCCAATAAATATTTTCTATAGACTCTCTAATATATTCATTACTTATTTTTGAAAACAAACTTATATCATCAACTATAACTAAATCATAAGATTCATCTATATTATCTATATCATCTATAGTTGTGTAGTGTAAGCTAAATTCTAATTGTTTAGTGCTTATGGCCTCATCTAAACTTTCATATATGTCATTAACCCTTAGTTTTATATAATCCTTCTCTTCACTACAAAATACATATAAAATTTTTTTATTTTCATGTAAAATTTTATTTATTATATTAGAAAAAATTTCTATAGTATTAAAAGGTCTTGTTTTTATATTTAATACTTTAGTCCTTTTTCCATACCATTTATTTATTTTTTTAAAAGCATTACTCAATTCCTTATAATTCATAGTATCGACTCCATTTATCTAATCTTCACTTATTTTATCATCAGATACAATATCTAAAATTCTCTCTTTCAACGATGAATATCTCTCCATACTATTTGTATTATCAACCATATATTTTAGTGCTTTTTGATTTCCAACAACAACTACAAGCTCCTTAGCCCTAGTTATTCCTGTATATAATATATTTCTATTCATCAAGAAAGCTGATCCCATAAAAGCAGGTGTAATTACTACTTTAAATTCACTTCCTTGACTTTTATGTATCGTTATAGCATATGCTAACTCTAATTCTTCTACATATACATTATCATAAACAATTCTTCTTTCATCATCAAAAATAACAGTTACTGTTCTACTTTCTTCATCAATGGACTCTATAAATCCCATATCTCCATTAAATACGCCTACACCTTCATTATCGCCATATCCACCTATCCTATTCCACTTTAAAGAATAATTATTTTTAGTCTGCATTACTTTATCACCAACTCTAAAAATAAAATCTTTAATTTTCTTTTCTTTTTTATATTTATCAGGCGGATTTAAAATGGCTTGAAGTTCATTATTTAAATTTTCCACTCCTAAGATTCCTTTTCTAGTAGGTGATAATATTTGAATATCTTTAACCTTATTCCATTTTGAATTAAACATTGGTAATCTTCTATTTACTAAATCTAATATAGTTTTTAAAATATTTTCATTATCTTCTCTATTATCAAAAAAGAAATCTCCACCTTTTTTATTTAAGTATGGCAACTCTCCATTATTTATTCTATGAGCATTTAATATTATCATGCTCTCTTTTCCTTGCCTAAAAATTTCATTTAATCTTACTACTTTAATAAAATCACTATTTATTAAGTCTCTTAATACATTTCCAGGTCCTACAGATGGTAATTGATCTACATCTCCAACTATAATAACTCTTGTTCCTAATTTAATAGCTTTTAATAAGCTATTCATAAGCATTATATCAATCATAGATGCTTCATCAATTATTATTACATCTCCTTCTAATGGTTCACCTTCACCTTTTCCAAAGAATGAATTTTCATCATCACTTACTCCCATCTCTAATAACCTATGTATTGTTTTTGCTTCACGCCCTGTTGATTCTGTCATTCTTTTAGCTGCTCTTCCTGTTGGTGCTGCTAAAAGAACCTTCATTCCATTATTTTCATATATTTCTATTATACATTTAATTATTGTAGTTTTTCCAGTCCCAGGCCCTCCAGTTATTATTTCAATTCCATTTTCAAAAGCTCCTATTATAGCATCTTTTTGAGAATCAGCGAATTTAATATTATTTTTACTTTCAAAACTAGATATCTCAAAAGCAATATCTGAATTTATAGTTTGAAAGTTCTCTATACTTAAAGTAATAATCTTATTTGTAACACCTAATTCACAAAAATAATATGGCAATGAGTATACTGCTTCAACATCATTAATTTTTTCTACCTTTATTTTTCCTTCTAAAACACTATTATATATATTAGCTTCTATTAACTCTTTATCAACCATTAAAACCTTTTGACATTCTGCAATTAACTTATCCTTAGGCATATATGTATTTCCAAGTCCTGAAAAATTATTTAAAACATATCTTATTCCACTTTGAATTCTAAAATCTGATTGTGGTTCAATTCCTAAACTTTTTGCAATTCTATCAGAGGTTAAGAAACCAATACCAGATATTTCATCATTTAATATATATGGATTTTTTGAAACTATATCTATAGAATCTGGACCAAACTTTTTATAAATTTTTAAACATTGATTTATTGTAACTCCATGTTTTTGAAAAAACATTATAATATCTTTTAGTTCTTTACTCTCAAGGTAAGATTCATATATTATGTTAAATTTCTTTTCACCAATTCCTTCAACTTCTTTTAATCGTTCAATATTATTATCAAGTATATCTAATGTTTCTACTCCAAATGCCTTAACTATCTTTTTAGCAGTGACAGGACCTATACCATGAATTATTCCTGTACTTAAATATTTTTCAATTTCTCTTGCTGAGGTCGGAAGAATTTCTTTGTATTCTTCTACATTAAATTGCCTTCCAAACTGCTTATGATTTATCCAATTTCCCTTTATTTCTATTTGCTGCCCTTCTTTTATTAATGGCATTATTCCAACAATTGTTACTACTTCCTTATTTGCCGTTATCTTTGCTACTATATATCCACTATCTTCGCTCTTAAATATTATTGCTTCTACTAAGCCCTCTAATATTTCCATATTATCGCTCCAAACATTTTATTTTACTTATTAATATTATATAATTATATCATAAGTAAATTTTTCATTGTTTAATTTACCTTATACATTTATATTTAAATTATACACTTAAATTTTACTTACTAATTAATATTAACTTATTATTAAATAGTTAAACATAAAACTGGAGGGAATTTAAATGTTATTAAAAAATTGTAATATAGTCTTTTTAGATAGAATCGAAAAAGGCTCACTATTAATTGAAAACGGTATAATAAAAGAAATTAATCCATCTGAAACAAAGGTTCAAAACGCTATAGATTGTAAAGGTTTATATGTTTCTCCTGGATTTGTTGATGTTCATATTCATGGTGCTGGTGGCCATGATACAATGGATGGAACATTTGAAGCAATTAATGAAATATCAAAAACTATTTGTAAGTATGGTACAACCTCATTTACTCCAACAACAATGACTATGTCTGCTGATGACATATTAAAATCTATGATATCTATAAAAAAAGCAAAAATAGAAGGAACTGATGGTGCTATTGTTTTAGGTGCTCATTTAGAAGGTCCTTTTATAAGCCCTAGTGCAATAGGTGCACAAAATCCAAACTATTTAATATCACCTTCATATGAAAACTTTGAATCAATGACTGGTGATGCTATTGATGCAGTGGTTTCTATTACTATGGCACCTGAAGTTGAAGGAGCTAAAGAACTTGCTTCAATTTTATCATCTAAAGGTATTCGTTGTTCTATGGGCCACACTAAGGCAACTTACGAAGAAGCTATTGATGGTATAAAACACGGCTTCTGCCATTCTACTCATCTATTTAATGCCATGACTGGATTTACTCATAGAGAACCTGGTGTAGTTGGAGCAACTTTCGATTCAGACATAACTACTGAAACTATTTCTGATGGTATTCATATATCATATCCATCTTTAAGAGTTGCATATAAACAAAAAGGAACTGACAAAACTCTACTTGTAACAGATGCAATGTGTGCTTGCGGAATGCCTGATGGCACATATGCTTTAGGTGGACAACCTGTAATCGTTAAAAGCGGTGCCGCAAGATTAGAAAATGGTGCCTTAGCTGGCTCAATCTTAACATTAAATAGAGCTATTAAAAATCTATATGATAATACAGATTATCCATTATATGAAATTGTCAAAATGGCTTCTTATAATGGTGCTAAATACTGTAGAGTTGATGATAGAAAAGGCCAAATAAAAGAAAACTTTGATGCTGATTTAACTGTTTTTGATGAAAATATAGATGTTAAAATGACTATAATTGGCGGAAAAGTTGTTTATAATAACCTATAAAACAAATTAAAGCGAGATACAAATAGTATCTCGCTTTTTTATTATAGATATTTTCTAATTTCATCTACTTTATTTAACTCTTCCCATGGAAGGTTTAAGTCATTTCTTCCGAAATGTCCATAAGCAGCTGTTTGTCTATATAAAGGTCTTCTTAATTCAAGATCTCTTATTATTGCTCCTGGTCTTAAATCAAATACTTTTTCAACAATATTTGTTATTTCTTGATCTGAAATTTTACCTGTTCCAAAAGTCTCAACTTCAATAGAAACTGGTTTTGCAACACCTATTGCATAAGCTAATTGTATTTCTAATTTATCCGCAACACCTGCTGCAACTAAGTTCTTAGCAACCCATCTCGCTGCATATGCTGCTGATCTATCAACCTTTGTTGGATCTTTTCCTGAGAACGCACCACCACCGTGTCTTCCATATCCTCCATAAGTATCAACTATAATCTTTCTACCTGTTAGTCCACTATCACCTTGTGGGCCTCCAACAACAAATCTTCCTGTTGGATTTATATAATACTTAGTTGACTCATCTAGTAATTCAGCTGGAATAACATCCTTTATAACATGTTCCATTAAATCTTCTCTTATTTGTTCTTGACTAACATGGTCATCATGTTGAGTAGAAATTACTATTGCATCGATTCTAACAACTCTATTATCATCATATTCTACTGTTACTTGAGTTTTTCCATCTGGTCTTAAGTAAGGTAAAGTTTTATTTTTTCTCACTTCTGTTAATCTTCTAGATAATCTATGCGCCATAGCAATTGGTGATGGCATATATTCTGGCGTTTCATTAGTGGCAAAGCCAAACATCATACCTTGATCCCCTGCTCCAACAGCTTCAACATTATCCTTTTCACCAGCTCTAGATTCTAATGCCTCATCAACACCCATAGCAATATCACCTGATTGTTCATCAATAGATGTTAAAACTGAACATGTATCACAATCAAATCCATATTTTGCTCTATCATATCCTATTTCTCTTATTGTTTTTCTAACTACTTTAGGAATATCCACATAACAAGATGTTGATATTTCTCCCATTACTAATACCATCCCTGTTGTTACTGCTGTTTCACAAGCAACTCTTGCCATAGGATCCTTCTCTAATATACTGTCTAAAACTGCATCTGATATTTGATCACATATTTTATCTGGATGCCCTTCTGTCACTGATTCTGAGGTAAATAATCTTTTCATTTTTTGCTTAGCTCCTTTCATTTTTTGATATTAATTCTAAGCAATAAAAAAAGCCTCTTCAAGATAGAAGAGACTGCAATTATCTAAGGTCTTTCTTATCTTGCAAAAAAATAATTTTATGCAGGAATTTGCACCACGTCTACCAGTTGCAAGTGACAAGTGACAGGTGACAAATTATTTAATTTAACTTGTCACTTGTCACTTATCACTTGTCACTATCGACAGGTTGCCGGGTTTCATAGGGCCTTTCTCCCTCCACCTCTCTGGATAAGAACTAATATCAAATTTTACTTACACAATATTATAACAATATATTTATACTATGTCAATAGAAATTATATACCTTATTATTAATATGAAATTCAAATTATTTTTTTATAAAAAAATAAAAGCATGGTATTAACCATGCTTTGGTGGGGGAGGACGGATTCGAACCATCGAAGCGAATCGCAACAGATTTACAGTCTGCCCCCTTTGGCCACTCGGGAACTCCCCCTTATTTGGAGCTTCATGTCGGAGTCGAACCAACAACCTGCTGATTACAAGTCAGCTGCTCTGCCATTGAGCCAATGAAGCTTATTTGGTGGAAACAACAGGGATCGAACCTGTGACCCTCTGCTTGTAAGGCAGATGCTCTCCCAGCTGAGCTATGCTTCCATATCAATATTAATAAAATTAAATTTTAAATGGTGGGGGAGGACGGATTCGAACCATCGAAGCGAATCGCAACAGATTTACAGTCTGCCCCCTTTGGCCACTCGGGAACTCCCCCATTTGGAGCTTCATGTCGGAGTCGAACCAACAACCTGCTGATTACAAGTCAGCTGCTCTGCCATTGAGCCAATGAAGCATATTCCAATTTAATTTTATTTTCTTTAGTTATTAATGGTGGGGGAGGACGGATTCGAACCATCGAAGCGAATCGCAACAGATTTACAGTCTGCCCCCTTTGGCCACTCGGGAACTCCCCCATATCTCATATTAATAACTTTGCTGCCGTTCGTTATGTCACCGCCGAACTGACAAGGATTAGTATATAATTAAAGTTAACATAAATCAACCCCTATTTTCAGCGTTTTTATGTAGTTATTCTTATTTAACTCTTATTTTCTCTTTTTTTCTCTCTTTAAATACAATATTCACTTTTTTTATAAAAAACTAATTAACATATTAATGCAAGTAAAATTAAAATTGATTCATATATTTTAGTAACATATATGGTTCTATAAAAATATATTATATATTGCAAGAATATCTTTATATTAAAAGTTAATCTATATTATTTTCCTAATAAAATTATATTATCAAATTTCCAATCATATATTTTTATATATGATATTCTTTCATCTATTATTATGATAGGGGTGAATTATTTGATAAAACGAAAATTTAACTATAAATCTAATTTAGCATACTATGAAATTGCTGAATTTATGAGAAAGTATATTAACTCTGATACTATAATAGTTTGTATTGGTACTGATAAATGTGTAGGTGATTGTTTGGGACCATTAGTTGGAACATTTCTTGAAGAACATAATTTTCCCTTACCTGTATATGGTACATTAAGAGATCCTATTCATGCACTAAATCTTGATAAAAAATTAATTGAAATAAACAAACTACATCCTACTGCCTCTATAATAGGTATTGATGCATGCTTAGGTGACACAAACTCCATAGGCGAAATTCATACTCGCGATTATCCAATACATCCTGGAAAAGGTGTAGGAAAATCTTTACCTGACGTTGGCACTGCCTCTATAATAGGAATAATTGATTCAAGTGATACTGCTGAATTCTTTACTTCTAGAAGTATACGACTTCACTTGGTATTTGAAATGGCAAAAGTTATTTCTCATGGATTAATTCACGCATATTATCTAAATACTATAATTAATAAATAAAGCTAGAAGTTAATTACTTCTAGCTTTATCATCTTATAAAAAATATCATAATAATTAATTTATTAATTGTATCTCTCTACTTGAAAAATCGTTGTCCAATTTGCTGACATAATTTAAAACTTCACCAGTTCCTATTGCAACAGCTTCCACTGGATCTTCTGCTATTTTAACTGTTATACCTGTATTTTCTTCAATAAGCTTATCCAATCCATCAATTAATGCACCACCACCAGTCATTAATATTCCTTTTTCTATTATGTCTGCAGATAACTCTGGTGGAGTTTTCTCCAATACTGATTTTACACTCTCAACTATTAATGATACAGGCTCCATTAATGCCCCTCTTAACTCTTCAGTAGAAATAACTATTTCATCAGGTAAACCTGTGATTAAATTTCTTCCTTTCATTGTAGTTGTTAAATTTCTAGATCCTTTAAATACTGATCCAATTGTTACTTTTAAATCCTCAGATGTTTTTTCTCCAATTAGAATCTTATATTTACTTCTAACATATCTTGTAATGGCTTCATCAAATTTATCACCAGCAACTTTAATTGATTCTCTTATAACTATCCCACCTAATGAAATTACAGCTATATCAGTTGTCCCTCCACCAATATCAACTATCATATGACCATCTGGTTTAGTTATATCTAATCCGGCACCAATTGCTGCTGCTAATGGTTCTTCTATAAGATGTACCTTTTTAGCTCCTGAGTTCATTGTTGCATCTACAACAGCTCTTTTTTCTACCTCAGTTGCTTGAGATGGTATACATACCATTACTTTAGGAGCTATTACTCTTCCTTTTCCACATGCTTTTTTTATAAAAGCCTTCAGCATTTTTTCTGTTATATCATAATCAGAAATAACGCCATCCCTTAATGGGCGAACTGCAACTATATTTCCTGGTGTTCTACCAATCATTTTTCTTGCCTCTTCACCAACCGCTAACACTTTATTATTGTTTTTATTAATGGCTACAACTGATGGTTCTTTTAATAAAATACCTTTTCCTTTAACATATACAAGTACAGTAGCTGTTCCTAAATCTATCCCTAAATCGCTACCACTTCTCCAAAACCACATTTAATTCACTCCTAAATATATAATAATTTCAAAATAATTGTTTTTTCTACAAATTTATCCCTACTACAATTATATATGTAATGAATTTATCATTCAATCTTTTTATAATTCATTTTCCTTGTATTTCATTTTTGTAGCTTCTCCGCCTCTTATATGTCTTTCTGATTTATTTAACTCTAATATTAAATGTGTTTGTTCTGCTATTGCTGGATTAATTTTAGGTAATCTTTCAGTCATATCCTTATGAATAGTACTCTTACTCACACCAAATACTTTTGCTGTTTTTCTTATTGTAGCCTTTGAGTCAATTATATACTGTGCAACTTCTAAAACTCTTTCTTCAATATAATCTTTCAAAATTCTACCTCCTTAACCTCTATTTATTATTTACTCAACATAAAAAAAATTCATAAAGTTTACATAAAAATAAAAACTAAATATTTTTCAAGTATCAACCATAAAATGGTTGATACTTAAAACAATTACTTAAAATCAAAGTATGCGCTAGGATCAACATCATTTCCATTTGCATCTTGTACTTGAACATTTAGTACATCACCGCAAACTTTTGATGTAAATATACCTGAAGTGTTACCAACTGTACCTATTTCAGCACCAGTACTAACAACATCTCCAACTGCAACTTTAACCTCTTCGCTTAAGTTAGTGTACTTTGTCTTTAATCCATTTGCATGTGCAATAACTACATAAGTACCATCAGTAGTGTTACTTGCTACTTCTTCAACTTTTCCTTCAGCAGCAGCTTTAACTACAGTTCCTACTGAAGCATTAATATCAATACCTCTTCTAGATGTATCTTCACTTCTAGTTTCATCTACATAAGTTCTAATCATTTTTCCAAACTCTCTTGAAATAGCTACATTACCATCTATAGGGAATGATAAAACTACTTCTGTATCTGTTCCTGCAGAAACATCTGCCACTTCTTCTTCTGTAACTTGATTTTCAGCAACTTCTTCTTGATCATTAGTTGCTACTTCATCCTCTGCATTTGCAACCTCTGGTTCAGATAAACTTTCCTCATTACTATTAGCTAATTCATCATTATTTTCTACTCTTTCAGCATTTTGCTTATTAAAGCTAGAATCTGTTTCTGAAGAATTATTATCCTCCACCTCATTTAAAGATAATTCGTTATTTACCTTATTTTGTTCATTTGCAACAGAATTTTTTCTAATTGTAAACGCTGCTACAGTTGCAACAATACATAGGCAAACAAATAATACTAAGTAAAAGCCCTCCTTTCTGAAAAAGTCCTTTACTTTATTTTTTTTATTTTGGTCCATTTCAACACCTCCTGTCTTGTATTCTTGCCCGTAAAAGTAAATTAATTCACTTTAAATTCAACTTTTATACGTCAAATTTATACAAAAAAAAACAAAAAGAGATTCGTTTAAACAAATCCCTCTTTGTTTTTAAGTTGTTATATTAATATATTAATTAAATTTCAAATATCCTATATCAACCCCAGTATAATAATGCTTCAAAATCTCATCATATTTACTACCCTCTTTAGCCATCACATTAGCTCCCCACTGACTCATTCCAACTCCATGTCCATATCCCTTACAATCAAATATAATTGTATTGTCATTTATTGAATATGTAAAATTAGTTGAATTTAATCCTGCTATTAACCTGAAATCACTTCCATTTATTTTATCATTTCCTATTGCCACTGTAATAACTCCACCAGCCTCACTTCTCTCAATTATTTGTAGTTTAGAACTTATATTAGTTGTATTTAATCCTGAAGTAGGATACTTAGACTTTATAGCTAAAACTAAATCACTTATTGCAATTTCTTTTTTCGTAGTATACTTAGGGGCCATCTCTTCACCTGAGCTTTCAACAGATACCAGGTATGGTATATCTCCAAATGATGAATCTATTGCTGATTCAGTTTTTCCAGAGCTTGTAGAAAAAAATAATGGATATAGTACTAATTCGCCTTTATATGTTAAAACCATTCCCTTAGTGTCATCCACTGCTTCTTTTATTTTATTCCAATATTTCTCACCATTCTCCTCTCCCCATTTACTAATTAATTCTTCCTTAGAAGAATACACCTGACAATGTGTAGAATCACATATATCACTTCCATCACTAATTAGGCAATTATTCATTTTTTTACTTACTAAATAAGTTCTGCTTGCTATAGCTTGTGCCTTCAAAGCCTCCTCCTCAAAGGTTACTTGCATCTCATTAGCAACTACTCCACATATATATTCCTCTATATCAACTTCTTCTATTTTATCTTGCAATGTTCTATAAACTTTTACCTTTTCATCTCCATCTATATATACCTCGCTACTTACTTGTGCTGAAGTCTCTTCAGATATCTCTTCCTCTTCTATATTTTCATTAGGACCCTTATTATTTTCAGTTCCTATAGAAAGTATTGGGATAAGTATCATAAATAAGATTATTAATATAGCTGTAAATAATAGTGGCTTTATTTTTGCTATACCGTTATAATTTATTTTTTTCATGGTTCCTCCTATCACTATGTTTACATCTATATATATGTTTTAATCTGTAAAACAATACCTCCTATTAAAAGTCATGATTTTTATATAATTTAAATATTTATAAATAAAAAAATTAGGAGCCATCAAGTGGCTCCTAAGTATTATCTATAGGTTCTATATATTTCTGCTCCAAGTTTTCTAAACTTATCTTCTATATTAGTATATCCTCTATCTATATGGTATATTTCCCCTATCTCTGTTTGCCCATTTGCAACCAATCCAGCTAAAATCATTGCTGCCCCAGCTCTTAAATCAGTAGCCTTAACTTGACATCCAGTAAGATTATTTACTCCCTCAACAATAGCAACTCTTCCATCAATCTTAATGTTCGCTCCCATTCTACCAAGTTCTCCAACATGCATAAACCTATTTTCAAATACAGTTTCAGTTATTACACTAGCACCTTTAGTAATTGACAATAATGCCATCATTTGTGCTTGCATATCAGTTGGAAATCCAGGATAAGGCATTGTTTTTATATCTACAGGTCTTTTTTCCCCTGTTCCATCTACTATCATCTTTTCTCCATCCATCTTACAGTAAACACCACATTCTTTTAATTTCTCAATTGTTGGCATTAAATGTTCTTCATTAACCCCATTTATAGTTATTTTACTATTTGTTATTCCTGCTGCAACCATAAATGTACCTGCTTCAATCCTATCAAAAATAGGTGTAAATGGTTCAGGTTGTTTTAATTCTGATACACCATGTATAGTTATTCTTCCATATCCAGCCCCTTCTATTTTTGCACCCATGCTATTTAAAAATCTTGCTAAATCCCATATTTCTGGTTCCTCAGCTGCATTTTCTATAATTGTAACTCCAGGTGCAAACACAGAAGTCATCATAATATTTTCAGTAGCTCCTACAGATGGGAAATCTAAATATATTCTATTTCCATGTAGATTTTTAATTTTAGCTTCAACATATCCATATCCTATTTCAGAATCTATTCCTAACGCCTTAAATCCCTTCAAATGAAGATCTACAGGCCTACTTCCTATATTACATCCTCCTGGCATAGATATTTTACATCTTCCAAATCTAGCTAGCATTGGTCCCATTACTAAAAATGATGCCCTCATCTTACGTATTAACTCATTATTTCCTTCTATCTCTTTTAAATTTGAAGTATTTATTTTCAAATCTCCTGTTATAGGCGAAAATTTTACTTCACAGTTCAATTCTCTTAATAAATTTATTAAAACTGTTACATCTTCTAACATAGGTACTTTTCTTAAAATTATCTCTGTTGGATTTAAAATAGTTGCAACTATTATAGGTAATACTGCATTCTTTGCAACACTTATATCAACTTCTCCTTGAAGTTTCCTTCCACCTCTAACTATAATCTTTTCCATATTATCCTCCATATTTATTGTTAGTATGTTACGAAAATTATCGGCGTTCCTATAATTAAATATGAACCTGTATCGTAAGTAATTTGTCCAATGTTTAAATTTGTTCCATCTATCATTGTTGCTTTTGCTATACTACCATTGTTTATATCTAAATTCTCACTGACTCTTATTTTTAATTTACTTTCTATATCTTCAAATATATTTTTATCTTCAGTTTTTATCTTTCCCTTTATAAATGAAAAATACCTCTCATTTATGAAATTACTATTTCTTATTTCTTTAACTAATAGCTTTAAATAACTTTCAGCTAAAGTCCTATCAGTGTTAATAACTATAACTTCAACTTTGGTCAATTCATCGTATTTATAAATATTAACACTATAATTAATATTTTCACTTTCTGCAGATATCCAATTTTCACCCTTTGTTACTATTAAATCATTTTTAGATTCGAAAATTTTATAGATTCTTTTAAGTTCTTCATTAATATCATCTTTTATTGTATACTCTAATTTCATTCCATTTTGTATAAACTCATATTCATTTAATACATATCTCTCGACTTCATTAAATAAATCTTTCTTTGCTTCACACTCATATTCTTTTCCATTAATAATTAATAGAGAAAAGATTAAAAGAAATACAAAAAATATCTTTTTCATATTGTAATCCCCTGCCCTTCCTCTAAAATTATTGTCCAAACTATATTTTTTTATACAATAAAACTATGAAATTTAGCAATGTGTTCCCTTATAAGTGAAATTCTAAATCTTTAATTTAGTTAACTGAAATTACACCTACGATTTTTAATGAGTAGTGTATTTCTTTATAATATATATATATTATAATCCCCCTAGAATAGTTCGCTTTCATCTTAAAATTTTATAAATCTCTACTATATTCGTCTATATACAACATTGTGTTTAAAATTTTCTCCTTTTATATATAATATTCAAAAAAAATAAAGAAGCCACTCATTAGCGACTTCTTTATTTCAGTTCTAATCTAGCTTTAGCTCTTGCTTCTGCTCTCTTAGCTCTTTCAATATCAATATTATTATTTTCTTTATTATTTAATCTCTCTTGAGCTCTCTTAAGAGACTGCTCAGCACGATCTCTATCAATCTCTTCTGGGAAATTAAAAGAATCACAACAAAAATTAATTATATTCTCTTTAATATAAACAATTCCTGATGATGTAAATAATTTTTTCTTATTTCCATCTATAGTAGTATACGTAGTTGTAGTTGGTATAGTTGCTATTATAGTTGGTGCATAATTTGCTAAAATTTCTATTTTACCATCACCTTCAGTTGTTGCTAAACTAACTACTTCCTCAGTTAGTACTTCACGCCCAGGAGCTACAATATTAAGCTTTATTAATTTTCCCATAAATTATATCTCCTATTTCATGCTATTTGCTTTTTCTACAACTTCTTCAATTGTACCTGCAAATAAGAATGCTGATTCAGGTAAGTGATCGTATTTTCCTTGTAATATTTCCTTAAATCCTCTTACTGTTTCTTTTACTGGAACATATCTTCCTTGCATTCCTGTAAATTGTTCAGCAACTGTAAATGGTTGAGATAAGAATCTTTGAATTCTTCTTGCTCTAGCAACTACAGCTTTATCTTCATCTGATAATTCATCAACACCTAAAATTGCAATGATATCTTGTAACTCTTTATATCTTTCAAGTATATTTTTTACTTCTGTTGCAACTTCATAATGTTCTTTTCCTACTATTCTTGGATCAAGTATTCTAGAAGAAGATTCTAGAGGATCAACAGCTGGATAGATACCTAACGCTGAAATAGATCTAGACAATACAGTAGTAGCATCTAAGTGTGTAAATGTAGTTGCTGGTGCTGGGTCTGTTAAGTCATCGGCTGGAACATAAACAGCTTGAACTGATGTTATAGATCCATTTTTTGTTGAAGTAATTCTTTCTTGAAGAGCACCCATTTCAGTTGCAAGTGTTGGTTGGTAACCAACTGCTGATGGTATTCTTCCTAATAATGCTGATACTTCTGAACCAGCTTGTGTAAATCTAAATATATTATCTATAAATAATAATACATCTTGCCCTTGATCTCTAAAGTATTCAGCCATAGTTAATCCAGTTAATGAAACTCTCATTCTAGCACCTGGTGATTCGTTCATTTGACCAAATACTAATGCAGTTTTATTAATAACTCCTGAATCCATCATTTCATGATAAAGGTCATTACCTTCTCTTGATCTTTCTCCTACTCCTGTAAATACAGAAAGTCCACCATGCTCTTTTGCAATATTATTGATTAATTCTTGAATTAAAACTGTTTTCCCTACTCCAGCTCCTCCAAATAAACCAATCTTACCACCTTTTTGATATGGCGCAATTAAGTCAATAACTTTAATTCCTGTTTCAAACATTTCTGGTTCTAAAGATTGTTCTTTAAAACTTGGCGCTGGTCTATGTATAGGATATGACTCTTCAGCTTCTATTTCTCCTCTATTATCTATAGGAGCACCTAATACATTAAATAGTCTTCCTAATACATTTTTTCCTACTGGTACTGATATTGGCTTTCCTGTATCTAAAGCCTTCATACCTCTTTTTAATCCATCAGTAGATTCCATTGCTATAGCTCTAACAATATCATCTCCAACATGTTGCTCTACTTCTACAACTAATTCTCTATCTCCCATATCAATTTTTATTTCATTATATATGTTTGGTAAAGAATCTGAATCGAACTTTATATCAACTACAGGTCCAATTACTTGAACTACTTTTCCAATTTTACTTTCAGCCATACTTCTTCCTCCTTGCTACTTTTGAGCTTCGGCTCCCCCAACAATTTCTGAAATTTCTTGTGTTATAATACCTTGTCTAATTCTATTGAATTTAAGATTAAGAGTTTGTAGTATGTCATCTGCATTTTCAGTAGCTCCATCCATTGCCGTCATTCTGGCACTGTGCTCACTTGCTTTTGCACTAAGCATACAAGTTTTAAGCTGACTTTTTAAATACATATCCATTGCATTTTTAAATACAGCTTCTTCATTTGGCTCAATTATATATTGTCCTGCATGACTAGCTTTCTTCTCTACTGGTAATATTTTAACACTCTTTACCTCTTGCTTAACTGGGGAAATGAACTCTGTATATACTATATTTACTTCAGAAACCTCTTTCTTTTCATATAAATATATCGCATCATTATATATTTTATTAACATCTTTGGTAGCAGGCATATCTGGTAAATCTACATATTCAGTATATGTACTTATTCCATATCTAGAGACATATGAAATTCCTTTACTACCTACAACTATAACTTTTGCTCCGCCACTCTTTTTAACTAAATTGTTTAAATACATAACCACATTATTATTGTAACCTGCACATAATCCAGTGTCTGAAGTTAATACAATATAGAGTTTATCTCCTTCAAAGCTATTATAATAAATTGAATCAAAATCTTCTGGCATACTAGAGACAACCTCATTAATAACTTCTTTACACAAATTATTATATTGCTCGTTAGCTACAAGTTCTTTTCTTGCTTTTCTGAGTTTAGAAGTGGCGACAAGTCCCATAGCTTTAGTTATTTTTCTAGTACTTTCAACTGACTTTATTCTTCTTTTTATTTCTATAAGTCCCGCTGCGCCCACTGTTTTACCTCCTAAAGAATTGCATAGCTATTTAAGCTATGCATCTTTTAAAAATTCTTTTTTAAATTCAACTATACATTTTTCAATGTTTTGTTTTAATTCATCACTTAATTGTTTTTTATCAATTATTTCTTTTAACACATCTCTATGATGAGTATCCATATATTCTAAGAATTCTTCCTCAAATTTTCTAATATCTTGAACCTTTATGTCTGATAAAAAGTCATTTACAGTTGCATATAATATAACTATTTGCTTTTCAACATCCATTGGCTTATATTGATCTTGCTTTAATACTTCTATTATTCTCTTACCTTTTTCTAATCTTCTCTTAGAGTCAGAATCTAAGTCAGATCCAAATTGAGAGAATGCTGCAAGTTCTGTATATTGTGCAAGTTCTAATCTTAATGTTCCTGAAACTTGCTTCATTGCTTTTATTTGAGCATTACCACCAACTCTTGATACTGAAATACCTGCATTTACCGCTGGTCTTTGACCTGAATTAAATAGTTCACTTTCTAAGAATATTTGACCATCCGTAATTGATATTACATTAGTTGGAATATATGCTGTTACGTCTCCAGCTAGTGTTTCTATAATTGGAAGTGCTGTTAATGAACCTCCTCCATTTTCCTTAGATAGCTTTGCAGCTCTTTCTAAAAGTCTTGAATGTATATAGAATACATCTCCTGGATACGCTTCTCTTCCTGGTGGTCTTCTAAGTAATAATGACATTGTTCTATATGCTACTGCATGCTTAGATAAATCATCATATATTATAAGAACATCTTTTCCCTTATGCATAAAGTATTCACCCATACTACATCCTGCATATGGTGCTAAATATTGAAGTGGAGCACTTTCTGATGCTGTTCCTGCAACAACTATTGAATAATCTAAAGCTCCCATTTCTTCTAATGTGTTAACTATATGTGCAACTGTTGATTGCTTTTGTCCAATAGCTACATATACACATATAACATCTTTACCTTTTTGATTTAATATAGTATCTATAGCAATAGCAGTTTTACCAGTCTGTCTATCACCTATAATAAGTTCTCTTTGACCTTTTCCTATTGGAACCATTGCATCTATTGCTTTAATCCCTGTTTGTAAAGGTTCATTAACTGAAGCTCTATCAATTATACTTGGTGCTGGTACCTCTATAGGTCTGCTGCCTGAATAATTAATAGGTCCCTTCCCATCTATTTCTTCACCAAGAGAGTTTACAACTCTACCTAAAAGTCCTTCACCTACAGGAACTTCAACTATTCTATTAGTTCTTTTAACTATATCGCCTTCTTTTATTCCTTCTTCAGAACCTAATAAAACACATCCAACATTATCTTGCTCTAAATTTAAAGCCATTCCAAATACACCATTTGGAAATTCTAAAAGTTCACCTTGCATACAATCATCTAATCCATATACTCTAGCAATACCATCACCAATTTGAATTATTGTTCCAGAATCTGAAGTTTGGATTTGATTTTCATATCTTTGTATCTCTTTTTTAATGATAGATGTTATTTCTTCTGGTTTTATATTCATGCAATCACCTCTATTCTGTAGCAAGCATTAGCTTTTCTAAATCATCTAATCTTGTTTTTACAGTCCCATCTATAACGTCATTTCCTATTCTTACATAAATTCCGCCTAGAATTTCTGGATCTATTTCTTTTTTTAATATAACTTCTTTATTATATTTCTTTTCAAGCTTTTCTACTAAAGCATTGTACTCATTTTCTTCTAATGGTACAGTAGTCTTTACAATTCCTTGTAATACATTCAGCTTTTCTAAATGGATTTTCTCCATTTCTTTTAATTTTTCTTTTAAGAATAAAATTCTGTCTTTTTCTATTAATATTAATAAAAATGATAAAAGCTCTTCATCTATTTTACCTTTAAATATATTAATAAAAGTCTTTTTCTTTTGTTTTGTACCTATTTGCGGATGTTTTATTACTTCAAAGAAATCTTTATTATCATCAATGAGTTTGCAAATTTCTCTTAAGTCTCCTAGGTACTCATCAACTTTTCCTTTTTGTTCTGCCACTTCATATAGTGCCAGTGCATATCTTCGGTCTAAATATTCATACATATTTAATTACCCACCTCAGAAATAAACTCATCAATTAATTGTCTATTTTTTTCTTCATCAATATTTTTTTCTATTACTTTTCTAGAAAGATCTAAAGCTAAATCTATAGCTTCTTTCTTTAATGCATATTCTGCTTTTTCTTTTTCTCTTTGTATTTCTACTTTTGCTCTTTCTATAATTAAATTTGCTTCTGATTTTGCCTCTTCAACAATTTCATCATATACTTTTTCAGCTTTTTTCTTATGTCTTTCTGTAATAGCTTTACCTTCTTCTCTAGCTCTTTGTAGCTCTCTTTCATTATTAATAGCTAAAGTTCTTGCTTTTTCAAGCTCTTCATCTGCGCTATCTAACTTGTTAGCTATTTCATTTTCTCTAGCTTCAACTATTAATTTAACTTTTTCAAAGAAGAAATATTTTAATCCAAAGAATAGAATTAAAAAATTCACTACTGTGGCTAATATAATACCTGGATTAAATTCCATTACTTATTCTACCCCCTTCTGGAGTCATTAAAATATTATGCTACTCCAACAAATATTAATAAGATTGATACTAGTAATCCGTAAATAGCAGTTGCTTCAGCAAACGCAGAACCTATAACTAATGTTGTAGTAATTTTTCCTGTTGCTTCTGGATTTCTTGCAACACCTTCAACAGCTTTTCCTGTAGCATTTCCTATACCAATACCTGCTCCTAAACCTACTAATACTGCAATTCCTGCTCCTAATGCTCTCATTCCTATTTCATTCATTTTAAATTTCCTCCTCTTAACTATGTTCAGACACTATTTTAATATTTATCATTGTTAACATTACAAAAATTACCGCTTGAATACCACCATCAAATATATCGAAATATAAATGCAATGGAATAGGTATAACAAGTTGTGCAAACCATGCTACTTTCTCTAAGCTTTCATAAACAAGTTCAATTATGAAAGTAGCCGCTAACATATTACCAAAAAGTCTTAATGACAATGATATTGGTAACATTACTCTTTCTAATATTGTAATAGGTAATATAAAGGATACTGGCTCTAAATAACCTTTAAAGTAACCTCCAACACCATTCTTTTTAATAGCATATCCTTGCACCACTATGAATGACATTAAAGCTAATGTCAATGTAACACTAAAGTTCTTTGTTGGTGGGGATATTCCTACTAATCCAGTTAAATTCATTACTAGAACAAATATTCCTAATGCTCCTACAAAAGGAACTATACTTATAAAGCTTTCTCCAATATTACTTACTACAGCATTATTTAGCATGTTATAAATCCATTCAACAATAGTTTGCTTCTTATTAGGTCTTATCTGCATATTTCGTGTAGACCACCATGCCAATGCTAAAATTAGTAATACAATCACTAATTCAACTATAGCCTCTGGTTTTATATCAATTGCTATTTTACCTAAGTAAAAAGAAAATATAGCTTCTGATGGTTCCATCTATTCACTTCCCTTCTGCACTTTTATAGTAGTTATTACTAGTATTATATAATGTATAAAAAATCCTATTAGAAAAGCTAGTAAATAGCTCATCTTATTAGAAAAAACTACCGCTATAGCAACTATACTTACTATTCTTATTAAATAACTTAGGGGAAATAAAATTGCCTTATTTTTTTTAGGTTTATTTAAAAACTTATTAGTAATAACTGCTGAAACAATAAAGTTTATCATTGAAACAATTGTTCCAACTAATAATATAGATCCACTTTTATATTGTCCAAATAATACTAATATTAAAAATAAAACAACTCCACTTATTAAATCATTTTTTGCTACAGATTTGACTATTTTATTTAAGTCTTCAGTCATTTTCATCTCCTAGTAAATAACTTATTTGGGATATAGTGATTTTGCCTTATTCCTATATAAAAACTAACTATCTTTCTAGTTTGATATTTATTTAATATGTATAAAAGAGCTCTTATATAGGAATACTATTAATTTATTAGTAGCTTGATATCCCGTTAACAGTAGCAATTATATACCTAGTTTGAAATTAATAAAAACCTAGTTTTTAGTTATTTTTTACAATTTTTCGTTAAAATCGCTCATTATTAGATAATACTTCACTAATGCTCAACTAAAATCTCGTTTTTGCCTATTTTAATTTTTTTTTGCACATAATTATTATTTCCTGCATTTGTTTAAATTTTCTTAATATTTTCAGTTTTTTATTTTTTTCTGTTGATAACGTTTCATAATTTTATTGTGTTATTTTTTTTAAATAATATTATTATTTTTTAGATTTTTTAGTTTTTTTTTATCATTTTCAAACTTACACTATACTATATTATGTAATTTTTTTATTATTTTTGAATAATTCAAATATGATTTATTCATTATTTAAGAAAATTTTATTATGATTTATTCAAATAATAATCATTAAATTCATTTATAATATGTTAAATAATAAAAGGAGCCTCCAAAAAGCTCCTTTTTTCATTGACTTTTATTAGATCTAAACTCTCTCAACTACTAATGCAGTTCCCATTCCGCCACCTATACATAAAGTAGCTAATCCTTTTTTAGCATCTCTCTTCTCCATTTCATGAAGCAATGTAACTAATATTCTAGCACCTGAAGCTCCTACTGGATGTCCAAGTGCAATAGCACCACCATTTACATTAACTTTTTCCATATCAAAGTTTAAGTCTTTAGCTACAGCTAAACTTTGAGCTGCAAATGCTTCATTTGCTTCTATTAAATCCATATCTTCAACAGTTAGTCCAGCTACTTCTAAAGCTTTCTTTGTTGCATGGAATGGCCCATATCCCATAATAGCAGGATCTAATCCTTTACTTCCATAAGAAAGTATTTTAGCCATTGGTTTTACTCCTAATTCTTTAGCTTTTTCAGCACTCATAACTACAAATGCAGCAGCCCCATCATTAATTCCTGATGCATTAGCAGCTGTTACAGTTCCATCTTTAATGAATGAAGGCCTTAATTTAGCCATCTTTTCAATTGTTGATCCGAATCTTGGGAACTCATCTTGATCAAATACCTTAGGTTCTCCTTTTCTTTGAGGAATAACTACTGGTACTATTTCATCTACAAACTTACCTTCTTTAATTGCCTTTTCAGCTTTTAATTGAGAATTTAATGCAAACTCATCTTGCATTTCTCTTGTTAATCCCCATTCTTTCGCTATGTTCTCAGCTGTAACTCCCATATGATAATCATTAAATGCATCCCATAAAGCATCTTTAATCATTGTATCAACCATTTTTCCATCGCCCATTCTTTGGCCCCATCTAGCTCCAGGCATAGCATATGGCGCTGCTGACATATTTTCCATACCTCCAGCAATAACTACATCACAATCTCCAGCTTTAATCATTTGAGCCGCTAAAGCAACACATCTTAAACCTGATCCACAAACTTTATTTATTGTCATTGCAGGAACTTCTACTGGTAATCCAGCTTTTACAGCTGCTTGTCTAGCTACATTTTGTCCTTGTCCTGCTTGAATAACATTTCCCATAACTACTTCTTCTACTAATTCTGGCTTAATTCCAGCTCTATTTACAGCTTCTTTAATTACTATTGACCCTAATTCTGCTGCAGGAATATCTTTTAATGATCCACCAAATGAACCAATTGCAGTTCTTACTGCACTAACTATTACTACTTCTCTCATAAAAACTTCCTCCCATTACTATACCCATAAAATCATAATAGTGTTAATTGTTAAACAATTAACACTATTATTATACCACTTCCATTTTTCCAATATCAACTAATTTTAAAAATATTTTACCTTTTATTATATTTTTTATTTTTTTACCTTTTATTGTATTTATTTTTCATATTCTTTCGTTTCTAATATATCATTATATGTATATGCATGTTAAATAAATTAATACTTAAATAATTAAAATTCTCTTCTATCTTTTTTATGTTGTCATTATTTTATCAAAATCCTAATACTAAATATCCTTAACATCAAATGATAATTCTATTTTTTCATGTGTGGCCTCTAATTGATTTAATTTTACTCCAGCACATTTAAACATAAGTTTTGATGCCTTTACTGAATCTGTGTTTGCATATTTATCACTTAAATATATGACTTCACTTATTCCAGATTGTATTATTGCTTTCGCACATTCATTACAAGGGAAAAGTGCAACATATATTCTGCATCCAGATAAATCTTTTCCTTTTGCATTTAATATTGCATTTAATTCAGCATGAACTACAAATGGATATTTTGTATTTAAAGTTTCTCCTTCTTTATCCCATGGGAACTCATCATCTGAACATCCCTTTGGAAGCCCATTATATCCTATACTTTCAATTATATTATTTTTATTTACTATACAAGCTCCAACCTGTGTATTAGGGTCCTTACTTCTCTTTCCTGATAACAATGCAACAGACATAAAATAATCATCCCATGATAAATAACCTTCTCTTTTACCCATAATATTTATCCTCCTATTTCTTTTATTAAATTAATTTTAACTTACTATTATGTCAATTATGATACAATTAAAAAATATTGTGAAACACTCTCTTTAATTAGCGAAATTTAAATCTTAATTCTAAATTTCCTCATAATTTACTAAAAAAGCGAAGACTGCTGTCTTCGCTTTTTTTACTACTTAGTTCCAAAAAGTCTATCTCCAGCATCTCCAAGACCTGGTACAATATATCCTTTTTCATTTAATTTTTCATCAACAGATGCAACATATATATCAACATCTGGATGTTGATCTTGAACTAACTTAATTCCTTCTGGAGAAGAAATTAGACACATTAATCTTATTTTCTTAGCTCCTCTTTGTTTTAATAAAGTTATAGCATCAGCTGCAGATCCTCCTGTTGCTAACATTGGATCAACTACAATTACATCTCTCTCAGCTATATCTTGTGGAAGCTTACAGAAATACTCTACTGGTTGAAGAGTTTCTTCATCTCTATATAGTCCTATATGTCCAACTTTTGCTGCTGGAATTAGGTTTAATATTCCATCTACCATTCCAAGTCCAGCTCTTAATATTGGAACTATCGCCATCTTCTTTCCTGCTAGCATTTGACACTTAGTTTTGCATATTGGAGTTTCTACTTCAACTTCTTCAGTCTCTAAATCTCTAGTAACTTCATATGCCATTAACATAGATACTTCTTCTACTAACTCTCTAAAATATTTTGACCCTGTATCCTTGCTTCTTATGTATGCTAATTTGTGTGATATTAAAGGATGCTTCATTTCTGTTACTTTGCTCATTTTCTTATTCCTCCTGAGTAAATATTTATTATTTAGAATATTTCTTTTCAATTTCAGTAATTTTATTAATTCTTCTTGTATGTCTATCGCCTTCAAACTCAGCGCCTAAAAATGCTTTAACTATATCTATTGCTAATCCCTTTCCAACAACTCTTTCTCCCATAGTTAATATATTTGCATCATTATGTTCTCTAGTTGCATGGGCACTAAATGTATCTGAACAAAGTGCTGCTCTTACTCCTGGAACCTTATTTGCTGCAATTCCTATTCCAATTCCTGTACCACAAATTAATATACCAAAATCAAACTCTTTAGCTACTACAGCCTCTGCAACTGGTAACGCTATATCAGCATAATCGCATGATTCTTCAGTGTATGTTCCAAAATCCTTAAACTCAATATTCTGAGTTTCTAGATACTTAGCTATTTCCTCTTTTAAATTTAATCCACCATGGTCGCAACCTAACGCAATCTTCATAAAAACCAACCTTTCTGTTATTTAATATACAACAATTATGTTATTGTATTTTTATATTTATAAAAAAAGAGGAATAGGTTCCCCCATCCTCCTTATTTATACATCTATAATATCATATCCAGCAGCTTTACTTAACCTATTCATTATTGCGACACCAACACCTTTTTCTTCGAATCCTTGACATAAAATATATTGTACACCTAGATCATCACATTTTCGTAAAGCTTCAAAAAGATGTTTGGCAATTTGACTTAAATTTTTCTCACTACCTAAAGATATCACACTACCTTTATCAAATTTACTTAAGTTCTCATCTGTAGTCAGTATAGCTACATCATTATTTTTTTCTATATAATTTTCTAACATTTCTTTAATAATTTCAATAGTTTTTTCATTTTTGCCCCTAATTATTTTTAAATGCGCTTTTGGAGCATAATGCCTATACTTCATTCCTGGTGCTTTTGGTTTTAAATCATTACTTGGTTTTGATTTTAATGCTTTATCTATATCAATATTAGAATCTATTTCCCTAAGCATTTCTAAAGTTATTCCACCTGGCCTTAATATCATAGGAGGATTAACTGTACAATCAATAATAGTAGATTCAACTCCAATATCACTACTTTCTCCACCTATTATATAATCAACTCGACCATTTAAATCCTCCACACATCTTTCTACTTCAGTTGGACTTGGTCTTCCTGATATATTAGCCGATGGTGCAGCAATTGGCCTTTTTGAAAGTTCTATAAGTTTAAGTGCTATCTCAGAATTAGGCATTCTTATACCAATAGTATCAAGATTTGCACTTGTCATATTAGGTATAATATCTTTTTTTTCTAAAATTATAGTTAATGGACCTGGCCAAAATTTATTAATTAACTCTTGAGCTATAGGAGGTACCTCTTTTACTAAGCTAGAGATATCCTTAGAGCTAACATGAACAATTAATGGATTATCTTGTGGTCTTCCTTTAGCAATAAATATCTTTTTTACAGACTCTTCATTTAATGCATTTGCTCCTAAACCATATACTGTCTCTGTAGGAAAAGCTACTGTTCCACCATCTCTTATAATTTCTGCAGCTTCCTCTATAAATTTAATATCTTTTTTAATATCTTTAATTATGGCAACCTTAGTTTCCATAAGGAATTACCTTCTTTCTTTAAATTTCTTTTTGACTTCTCGCTATTTTTATATTATCTATAGCTGATGCCGTATATGTAGCATTAACACAATTTCTATATATATTATCTAAAAATATATACTTGTTTAATTCTCCATATTTAATAACTTGAAAATAAAAAACTACATCTTCATTTATTCTTTTTAGCCGTCTATACTCAACTGCTGCTTCTTCATATTTTTTCATAAACTCTTTATTTATTAGCTTCATCTTTTGATTTTTAACTTTTCCCTTAGTAACAATTATAATTTCCATGTCTTCATTACTTTTATTGGTATGTATAATTGATATCCTATCACATTGAATATATGTATAAGATGAAAATAATCCACTTCTAAACTTTAATTTATTATTAGCACAAATAAACTTCAATGTACAGGCATTAACTTTTCTTATAATTGCTATGAAGATAAGAATTTCTATTAATAATAGAAATGCTATTATAGTAAAAGTCTTAATATATGCTAAGTAAGTTATAATCGGAAGAAATATCGCTAAAAAAAACATAAAAATAATAAATAGCTTATTATATCTCTTTTGTTTCTTTAATGCTTTTTCAATCTTCATATTATCACCTATTTTAAAAGCCTTACATTAAATAATGCAAGGCTTTTAAACGCACTATATTGAATCAGTATTACCCATTGCTTGCATTTTTTCTGCTTGATCCGCAGTAATTAACGCATTTATAACCTCATCAATATCTCCATTCATAAAACTATCTAATTTATATAATGTTAATCCAATTCTATGATCAGTAACTCTTCCTTGAGGATAGTTATAAGTTCTTATTCTTTCACTTCTATCCCCTGTACCAACTTGGCTCTTTCTATCTTCTGCAATTCCTGCAAGTCTTTCAGCTTCTGCAACTTCATAAAGTCTAGCTCTTAATACTTTCATAGCCTTTTCTTTATTCTTAAGTTGTGACTTTTCATCTTGACATGCAACAACAGTACCTGTAGGTATATGTGTTATTCTAACTGCTGAATCTGTTGTATTAACGCATTGTCCTCCATTACCTGAAGATCTATAAACATCAATTCTTAAATCTTTATCATTGATTTCTATTTCAACATCATCAACTTCTGGTAAAACTGCAACTGTAGCTGTAGAAGTATGGATTCTACCTGAACTTTCTGTATCTGGTACTCTTTGTACTCTATGTACACCACTTTCATATTTAAGCTTTGAATAAGCTCCATTACCTTTGATCATAAATACAACTTCTTTAAATCCACCAAGGTCATTTTCATTTGAACTCATCATTTCAACTGACCATCTTTGAGATTCTGCATATCTTGTATACATTCTGAAAAGATTTGCTGCAAATAATGCCGCTTCATCTCCTCCAGCTCCACCTCTGATTTCAACAAATACGTTTTTATCATCGTTAGGATCCTTTGGTAATAATAAAATTTGAATCTTCTTTTCTAATTCTTCTTCTTGCGCTTTAAGACTTGAAATTTCTTCAGATAACATTTCTCTCATTTCTTTATCTGTTTCTTCTTCTAACATTTCCTTGTTAGCTTCTAAGTCTTCAACTACCTTTTTATATTCCCTATATGCTGTTACTATTATTTCTAAGTCAGCATGTTCCTTACATAGCTTTCTCCATTCTTTTTGGTTAGCCATTATTGAAGGATCCGATATTTTAACTGATAGTTCTTCGTATTTATTTTCCGTAAATGCTAATTTATCTAATAACATAGTATCACTCCGTACTGTATTTTTTCGTATTTAAATATTATAACATAATAATCATCATTTTATCAAGTTTAAACAAATGTATAAGTTAATGACTTCTGATATATTTTATATAATAAATTGTTAACTTTTAAATATATATTTTTAAATAAACTAAGAATATTAATATACAAATTAACTTTAATATAAGAAAAATTTATAGCACAAAACATTAACTATAAAGGGTACGGTATAAGCATATACATGGAGAAAGAAAAATGAAATATTTATTTGGAGGTATCATTGAAATTAAACCGTAGAATTTAATAATTGATGGAGTAAAGTTGCGTAAAGAAGTTTTTACTGTTTGAGCGAATAGCGAGTTTAAAAACTTTAGCAAACTTTACGGAATCAATTATATAAATTCTAGGTGAAAATTTCACCTTTACCGGAAGATAAATATTTCATTTTTTCGCTTCCATGTGGTGCGCAATATTATTCTAAAGTTCACCAATAACTACTCTATCATGCCCAGCTAAATCCTTAACTATTCTTACATTTTTATATCCCTTTTCAATCATTAAATCACTAACCTCTTTACCTTGGTCATGACCTATTTCAAAGGCTAATATTCCATCCTTATTTAATATTTTATCACTATCATCAACAATTTTTTTATAGAAATATAAACCATCTTCTCCACCATTTAAAGCTGTATGAGGTTCATACTTTTTGACATCATCCATTAATGTCTCTATAACTTCTTCCTTTATATATGGTGGATTAGAAACTAATATATCATATTTCTTTTGCTGATTTATTACCTCTTCTAGTAAATCACTTTTTATAAATGTTGCTCTAGAGTTTAAATTATGCTTTGTTATATTCCTCTTAGTTACTCTTTCTGGAATATCATAGTAATCAATTAAATCTACCTTCGTGTTCTCTCTTAAATAAGCAATAGATATACCTATTGCACCACTTCCACAACATAAATCACAAACAGTGTATTCTCTATCATCCTCAATAGTCTTAAGAGTCTCTTCTACTAATATTTCGGTATCCCCCCTTGGAATAAGTACACCTTCTTGAACATGAAAATCTAATCCCATAAATTCAGCACTCTTTAGTATGTACTTAATAGGCATCTTTTCTTTTCTTTTATTTATTAATCTATAGAATTCTCTCTCTTTAAATTTGTTAACTTCCTCTTCTTTGTTAGTAATTAAATAAAGTTTATCTTTTCCAAGAACTTTTCCTAATAATAATTGAGTATCTAATATATAAGTTTCTACATCTGCTTCTTTTAATATTTTATTTCCATCTATTAATAATTCCCCAATTGTCTTCTTATATTCAATTCCTTCTACTGCCATTAAAGATTTTATAGCAACTTCTAATTGAGCATCATCAGGTTCTTTAGTAGTAAGCTCCTGTAATTTTAAACCTGGATATGCAATAATTTTTCCCAATTTACTTTCAGTCCTTCCAAGCCATTTTATTAATTCATAAGTAATTCCAGCCACTATAGGCATTAGTACTATTCTCAATATAAGCCTTTGCCAAAAGCCACCCCAGCCTGTTAAAGTAAATAAAACAATACTAACTATCATAGTTAAAAATAGAAAATTAGTTCCACATCTAGGATGCAATCTTCCAAACTTTCTTACATTTTCAACTGTTAATTTTTCTTCAGCTTCATAACAAAATATAGTTTTATGCTCTGCTCCATGATATTGAAATACTCTATATATATCATCTAGCTTACTTATTAAATACATATAACTTATTAAGATTGCTATTCTTATTGCTGACTCAATTAAATTTAATACTATAGGAGATAATCCCATATTTTTAAATATTGATGCTACTGCAGTTGGTATACCTAAAAATAGCCCCGCAGCAACTAAAAGAGAAATCATCATAGTTATTGTAACAATTAGATCATTAGCACCTTTATCCCCTAATTTCTTTTTAAGCCAAATATCAAATTTTGATTCTTCTTCATCCTCTTCAAAAAAACTTGCAGAATAGTTTAATGTATTAATACCAACTATTAATGAATCTATTAATACCGCTGCTCCCCTAATTACAGGAATATTTAAAATTCTATATTTTTTTGTTATTGGTTTTGTTTTTTTTACTTTAACTTCTATTTTTCCATTTGGAGTTCTTACTGCTGTTGCCAAACCCTTTGAACCACGCATCATAACTCCTTCAATTATAGCTTGACCCCCAACATCACATTTTCTCATATCATCACTCTTTCATTTTATTTTTTATTTTTAAATTTAAAGTAACAATGTCCACATAAAGATTCATACTCAACATTGTCTACATTATCTATAGCAACTTGTTCACCCTCAAAAACAAATTTTCCATTTATTTTTCTACCATTTAAAACAGCTTTTCTTCCACATTTACATATAGTTTTTAACTCCTCTATGCTATGTGCTAATAATAATAATCTTGTACTTCCTTCAAAGCCTTGCATTTTAAAATCCGTTCTAAGTCCATAGCAAATAACTGGTATATCTAGACAAACTGCAATTTCAAAAAGTTCATCTATTTGATGAGATTTTAAAAATTGTACTTCATCTACTAATATACAATCTATTTTATACTTGTTATCTTCCCATTTTTTAACCTCTTCATATATATTTTGCTCATCATTAATTAATAAATCAACTTTGCGCTCAACACCTAATCTAGATACTAATTTATCTCCACCTTTTTTATCAGTTGATGGTTTAATTAATACAACCCTCATTCCACGCTCCTCATAATTATATGCTACTTGCATAAGGTTTGTAGATTTTCCTGAATTCATGGCACCATATCTAAAATATAATTTACTCATAACGTCTCTCCTTCTTATATTTGTCTATTTCGATTATAGCATTTTAATATATACTTAAAAAGATGTTTTTATTTCCTCGTTATATTGACTGTATTTCACCCTTATGTTATAATTCATTAGGTCATTGAATTACTTCAATGAATGTATTTTGAAAGAGGTGAATCAAATGAAACAAGGCATACATCCAGAATACCATCACGATGCTGTGGTTAAGTGCGCATGTGGAAACACTTTCACAACTGGTTCAGTTAAAGAAGAATTAAAAGTTGATATATGTGCTAAATGCCACCCATTCTTCACTGGTAAGCAAAAAATCGTTGATATCGGCGGTAGAGTTGACAAGTTCAATAAGAAGTTCGGTCTTAACAAATAAGATTAAATTAGAATTTATGAGAAAGAATTATGTTCTTTCTCATTTTTTCTTTAAATAAGAAAAAAATTAACAAAAGAGGCTTCTTTAATAAGCCTCTTTATATATTATTAACTACTTTTTAAATGTATCATTTTTAGGAAAAACTTGAATAAATTCTTTGTTATTTTTTGTTTTAGATAACATATTTATTAGATTTTCTGTAACATTTTCAATATTACCATCTCTATACATAATTTTTCTAATAGCAAATGCTACTTCTTTTTCTTCATCTGATAATAATAAATCCTCTTTTCTAGTTCCAGATTTATAAATATCAATTGCAGGGAATATTCTTCTTTCTTGAAGTCTTCTATCTAAGTGGACTTCCATGTTACCAGTTCCTTTAAATTCCTCAAATATCATATCATCCATTCTTGATCCTGTTTCAACTAATGCTGTAGCAAGAATAGTTAAGCTTCCACCTTCCTCTATATTTCTTGCTGCTCCAAAGAATTTTTTAGGCATTATTAATGCCCCTGGATCTAATCCACCTGATAATGTTCTTCCTGTTGGATTTATTGTTAAATTATAAGCTCTAGATAATCTAGTTATACTATCTAATAATATAACAACATCCTTCCCTTGTTCTACCATTCTTTTAGCTCTCTCTAATACCATTTGAGCTACCTTTGCATGGTTTTGTGGTTCCTCATCAAATGTTGAATAGATAACATCTCCATTTATAGATCTCTTCATATCAGTAACTTCTTCTGGTCTTTCATCTATTAATAAAACTATAAGCTTAATATCAGGATGATTTTTGCTAATATTTTGTGCAACCTTTTTTAATAAAGTAGTTTTACCGGCTTTTGGTGGAGCAACAATAATTCCTCTTTGTCCTTTTCCTATTGGACAAATAATATCCATTAATCTAGAAGATAAATCTTTCTCATTATCAGTTTCTAAATGTAATCTTTCATTAGGATATATAGGAGTTAATGTTTCAAAATTCTTTCTTCCTATAGCCTTTTCTGGATTATCACCATTTACTTTTTCTACAAATAATAAAGCCTTAAATTTTTCTCCCTCTTTAGCTTCTCTTACTTTTCCCTGAACTTCATCACCTGTTCTTAAGTTAAATCTTCTTATTTGTGATGGAGATACATATATATCATTTTCTCCAGTTAAGTAGTTATTACATCTTAAAAATCCAAAGTTATTATTTTCTTGAACTTCTAGTACTCCTTTAGAAGAACCAGATTCATTTATCATCACCTTTAGTCTCTCTTTTTTCTCCTCTTTTTGTTCTTCTGTCATAGAATAGTTTTCTCTATTTTCATGATTATTTGAAAAAGTATTATTAGAATTTTCTTGTTCCCTTACTTTAGGAGCTATTCTTTCTGTTAAAATTACTCCATTTTTTTCTATAGCATTAGGTGTAACTTTTACTAATTCATCAATTATTTCACTTTTCTTCAATTTACTTATGTTTTTTATTCCAAGCTCTTTAGCCTTATTTTTTAAATCAACTAAAGTCATCTCAGCATATGTCTCTCTGGTCAAATTGACACCTCCAATAGTTTTTTAATTTGGGATAATAATAGATTAAACCTAAGGTTTGATATATTTGAAATGAAATAGACTCTTATTAAAATAATAATATACAATATAGCATTAATTAATACAATGCATATTTAAGTTTATATATAATTATGAACTAATAACCTTTAAAATTCAATAGAAAGTTATATTATAAGCTTATCCACTTTAAATAATTTTATAACATTAAAAAGAAAAGTGAAGATATTCTTCACTTTTCTTACTTTTCTTTTACTTTTCCTCTATTGCAGCTTTTACAAAAGCTTTAAATAATGGATGTGGATTATTTGGTCTTGATTTTAATTCTGGATGGAATTGAGCTGCTACAAACCATGGATGATCTTCAACTTCTACTATTTCAACTAATCTACCATCTGGGCTTGTACCTGTTATTTTCATTCCAGACTCAATTATTTGTTTTCTATATGCATTATTAAATTCATATCTATGTCTATGTCTCTCATATATTAATTCGTCTGAATAACATTCATAAGCTTTTGATGTTTTATCTAATTTACATGGGTATAATCCTAATCTCATTGTACCCCCTAAATCTTCAACATCCTTTTGTTCTGGCATAAGATCTATTACAGGATATTCCGTCTCTGGATTAATTTCAGAACTATTAGCATCTTTATAATCTAATACACTTCTTGCAAATTCAATTACTGCTGTTTGCATACCTAAACAAATTCCTAAGAAAGGTATCTTATTTTCTCTTGCATATTTAATAGCTTCAATCTTACCTTCTACACCTCTATCTCCGAATCCACCTGGTACTAAAATTCCATCAACATCTCCTAATAAATCATTAGAATTATCTTCTGTCACATCCACTGCATTTACCCATTTAATTTCTACATTTGTTCCATTAGCTAGTCCACCGTGATTTAATGCCTCTACTACAGATATGTAAGCATCATGTAACTCAACATACTTTCCAACTAATGCAATTTTAACGCTACCTTCTAGATTCTTTAATCTAGAAACCATATCTATCCATTCTGTATTATTAATATCTCTGCAACCTAATTCTAATTTTTCAACAACTAATCTATCTAAACCTTCTTTATGGAGCATTAATGGAACTTCATATAAGTGATCTGCATCTAAATTTTGTATTACACACTTACCTTCTATGTTACAGAATAATCCTATTTTAGATTTTAAATCATCTGATATTTCTTTTTCTGATCTACAAACTATAATATCTGGTTGAATACCAATACTTCTTAATTCCTTAACAGAATGTTGAGTTGGCTTAGTTTTTAATTCACCTGATTTTCCTAAGAAAGGTACTAATGTAACATGTATAAAGCATACATTTTCTCTACCAACATCATATTTTATTTGTCTTATAGCTTCAAGGAATGGTAATGATTCAATATCACCAACTGTTCCCCCTATTTCAGTTATTACCACATCAACATCTGTTTCTTTAGCTACTCTATAAACTCTTTCCTTTATAGCATTAGTAATATGAGGTATAACTTGAACAGTTCCTCCAAGGTATTCTCCTCTTCTTTCCTTAGATATAACTGACCAATAAATTTTACCTGAAGTAATATTACTATTTTTAGTTAAATTTTCATCTATAAATCTTTCATAATGTCCTAGATCTAGATCTGTTTCTGCTCCATCATCAGTTACAAAAACTTCACCATGTTGGTACGGACTCATTGTTCCTGGATCTACATTTAAGTATGGGTCAAATTTTTGTATAGATACTTTTAATCCTCTATTTTTTAATAATCTTCCTAATGAAGCTGCTGTTATTCCTTTTCCTAATCCTGATACAACTCCACCTGTTACAAAAACATATTTAGTGCTCATGCTTAAACCTCCATATATCTAAAATTTAATTTAAATTTTCTATTGACTATTGATTTTTACAATGATATAATTTAAATTACCTCTCTTATTGCCAAGAGCAGGAATAATCATAGATATTATAGTATCACATTAGTTAGAATTAGGCTAGTGTTTTTTATGCATTTTTAAAATTTTCTTTTATTTTATCTTCTAATTCAAAATATTCATCTCTAAATCTTTTATTTATCAATATTTTTTCTTCAGCTTTTTTCATTCTATAGCACAACATTCTATTATTTAAAATCCCTAAGTTTTCTTGAATAACTTCTGAATTTAAACATTTAAATTTCTTCATAAGTAAAAGTGTCAAATATAAATTATCTTTCTTTTTAAGTCTCTTTTTAAATTCTTCATAACTCATTCCATAATAACTACTTAAAATTAACATTATAATTTCATACTTATTTATATTACCCACTCCTCTTTTATAGTGCTTTTCTTTAATTATTTCCTTCATAATTTTTTTTATTCATAGAAAAGACTTCTATGAATAATTAATTTCATAGAAGTCTAAAATTTAATTTACTTTAATTTTTATATTTAACTCAGTAATTATTCCTTCCTGACCTTCAAGTCCTAAAGTATACTTAGAGTAAATTTCTCCACCATTTTCATTAACATTTATATTTAACTTTTCAGTATCAACATTTAAATCTAATACTCCATATGGTGTGTTATATAAAGAAACAGCCATTGCCCCTTCTTTAAACTCCATATTTGTAGTAGTTGATCCTACTCTCTCTAATACCATTATATCATCTTGTATATTTAAAGTAGTAGTTGTTCCTTCCATTCCTGATATTTCTGATTCTTCATATATTGCTTTAAATCCATTCTCCTCAATTATAAACTTACCAGGAGTCACCACTTCAATTGCATCATTAGGATCTAAATTTGATGAACTTTTTACAGATATAATTGCTCTCTTCTCCATTTTATCCCCCTACTTTATAGAAATCATATATTTTTCTAATTCTTTATCTGTTATAGGCTCTACAACTATAATATTTTCTAACTTTTGTCCATATATACCGTATTTAACCTTTAACTCTGCTTTTTCTCTTCCTTTGCTATATCTTGCAGCTATTCTAGCAGCTAAATGTATGTCATTTTCAGTTCCATTTCCTTCCAACAATACAAGTGCTCCTGAAAAATCAGTTGTATGGAAAGAATAATATTTCTTATGTATAAGTGATTTAATTGCTTCTCCCTCTTCTTGAGTTCTTGCAACTATTATCTTATTGTTATCTTCTGTTCTAAAATGTCTTCCATATCTTAAAAGACTTAATTCATCTTCTTCAACTGCTTCTTTAAAAGTTAAAAGATCTTTTAATCTTAATGCATAATTAGGTTCTGTTAATTTACATCCACCTGCTGGTGATGGATATTCTGTTATTCCCCATTTTGCAGCTAATTCCATTTGTGGTTTTCTACTTCTTCCAGTAATATTTAATAACTTTTCTCTATCAACTAATCCACTTAATTCCATTTCTGTAGGATCCATATTCTTAGCACATAAAGGTCTTAAAATTTTATTAGCAAATCCAGATTCCTTTTTTACAATATTTAAAGCTTGTCTGTTTTGAGACATAGGTCGTTGATTTAATACTTCCCCTGTAATAATAAAATCTGCATTATGTTCCTCTAATAGTTTTCCTGCATAATTCATCATCATAGCATGACAATCTATACATGGATTCATATTTTTACCTCTACCATGCTTAGGATTTTTAACTAACTCTAAATGCTCTGGTGAAAAATCTACTACTAATAGTGGTATATCTATTTGCTTTGCCATCTTTATTGCACTTTCTTCACTAAAGAAATATGATCTAAAACAAATTCCTAATACCTCTATACCTTGTTCCTTTATTAATTTTGCTGCTAAAATACTATCTAGCCCTCCTGAAATCATAGCTAACGCCTTTGCCATACTCTTCCTCCTATTAATCAAAAATGTTATTTATAACTTCTACTATCTTAAACTTAAATTTAACTCCATTATTAACATTACTTGATTCTTTATTTTTTTCTTTATCTTCATTTATTGTCTCATTATTTTTAGGTTCTATATTTTCAATTTCTTCTTTTAAATCACTAGAATCTACTGAATTTTTACTTTCATCAACAAAGCATAGTGATGGAAACATAACACACCACCAGTTTTGTCCTTTTCCTTCTCCAATTATAACTCTAAAGGCTTCATAATTTCCTTGTGGAAAAACACAATCTCCATATACCTTATCAGGAAAATTCTCATAAGACAACATTGTAGTTACCTCATAAGTATAATTATTTTCTTCAATGACCTCTTTTGCAATTTCATTAACATAATCTATATTTTCCTCTAATACATTTTCTGCTTCCTCTAATGAATTTACATTACTTAATTTTTCACTTAATGCTTCAACTACTTTATCTCTAACTTTTAGCTTAAGATTTTGATCTTCATCTGTATCACTATTTGCTATTACATGAAATCTTATAAGCTTGTCCTTAATATCGTCATAATTTAATTCTGTTAACTCTAAACTAGATTCCTTTGTATTGATTGCAATAGATTGACATCCATTAAAAATTAAAACTGTTAAAACCATAGGTATTATAAAATAAATATACTTTCTCATAAACATAACCCCTTTCTAGTTTTAAGTATTGACATTATAAAGGGGTTTATTCATTTATATTTAATTTTTATTTAAATAGTTCTAGTTAAAAATACTTCTCTATGATTTTCCTTCATTTTTTCATAGCATCTTTGTGCCTTTAACATATCATCAAAAAAAGCAAATACACTTGGCCCACTTCCACTCATCATGCTACCTACTGCGCCATATCTATTCATATCTTCTTTTATTTTAATTAATATATTATGCTTTCTTAAAGTTACATTTTCTAATAAGTTTTTCATATTATTTGCTACATAATATAAATTATCTTGTTCCATAGCTTCTATTAAATTCTCAGTTTTAGGATGTACCCTAACTCTATCTAAATTAAAGGCCTTATATACCTCTTTAGTTGAAACTCCAAAACTAGGTTTTACTAAAACTAATATTTTATCCTTAAAAGGTGCTAAAGTTGTTATTTTTTCTCCAATTCCTTCACAAAGTGCTGTTCCACCATTAATACAATATGGAATATCTGCACCTAATTTTAATCCAAGCGCCATTAGTTCTTCATTAGATGCATTAACTTTAAATATCTTATTCATAAGTTTTAAAACGGCAGCTGCATCTGTGCTTCCTCCAGCTAAACCAGCTGATACAGGAATATTCTTTACAATATCAATATGAACTCCATCTTCAATATTATATGTCTCTTTAAATAAACTTGCTGCTTTATAAGCTAAGTTCCTTGAATCTGTAGGAACATAACTTTTATTACAACTTATTGTTATGTCTTCCTTCTGTTTCTCTATAGATATTTCATCGTACAAATCTATATTCTGCATTATCATTTTTAATAAATGATATCCATCACTTTCTCTTTTTCCTACTATATCTAAAGAAATATTAATTTTTGCATAGGCTTTTATTTTCATATATTCAAATCCTTTCAATGGAAAGTTCATAATTTTAAATTAAAGTTCAGAGCATAAACCCTGAACTTTATAAATAATATTATATATATTATTTTTCTTATAGTAAATATGTCATTGTTGTATTCTTTAATTTGAATTAACAACATTCCCTAAATCTGCATTATTATTTTTATTGGATTTGATATAATTTATTAATGGAGATAATCTTTCAAAAAATACAATTATAATATCTCCCTCAGAAGATTCATTTAATGCTATTTGTAAAGCTTCAACTTCATCTAACACTATATTTACGTTTGCATCTTTCTTTACTTCTAATACACCCTGTTTAATTAAATTAGGTACTTCTCCACTTTTTCTGCCTCTTCTATCTTTATCTTCTTTAATTATTATTTTATCAAGATATTTAGCGCTTATACTTCCTATTTCTCTAGCAACATAATCATTTCTATCTCCTGGAACACCAATTATTCCAGTAATATTCCCACTACTAATACGACTTAGTGTAGGTAAAACCTTTTTATACCCTTCTATATTATGGCCATAATCTAATATAACCTTTATACCATTATAATCATAAACGTTAAATCTTCCTGAGTTATCTTCAGAGTTAAAATTCTCTAATCCTATTCTTATCATGCTATAATCTATTTCCATAGCTACTAATGCAGCACAAGCTGCCATTGCATTTTCAATATTAAATTCCAATGTACCATTTAACGATATTGGAATATCTTTAACATTTATTATTTTATATTCTATTCCTCTATTATTGACACATATATAATCATCTTTTCTGTATACAGCAATATATTTCTTATTTATATTTTCTCTTACTAATTCATTATTAAAGTCAGAAGAATAGTAAATTATATTTGAATTTATTTTATTTATAATCTTTCTACTCCACTCATCATCAGCATTAATTATTACATTTCCATTTTCTTTTACAGCTTCTGCTAATAATGACTTTACTTTGCAAAGCTCTTCCATAGAATTTATATTATCTATTCCTAAATGGTCATCAGTAATATTGGTTATTACTGCAACATCTGCTAAATCATATGCTAATCCTTTTCTTATAATTCCACCTCTTGCTGTTTCTAAAACTGCTATATCAATATCTCTATTGTATAATATACATTTAGCACTCTCAAATCCTGTATCATCACCAGTATCAATACATTTACCATCAACATATATTCCATCAGTACTTGTCATGCCAACACAATATCCCATTCTAGATAATGTACTATTTATTATCCTAGTAGTTGTTGTTTTACCATTTGTTCCAGTAATAGCGACTACAGGTATGTTTTGAGGATTATTATTATACATCATATTGATTATATCATTTCCAATATTTCTACTAACTCCTTCATAAGGATATGAATGCATTCTTAACCCTGGCGCTGCATTAACTTCAAGTATAGCTCCATTATTCATCAACGATTCGCTAATATCAGTTGTACAAACATCAACACCACATATATCTAATCCTATAGCTTTAGCTGCCCTTACGCATATTTCCTTATTCTCTTCTGAAATAACATCTGTATAATCTATAGCTATTCCACCAGTAGATAAATTTGAATTTTTTCTTAAAAATAATTTTTCTCCATTTTTTAATACAGAATTCAAATTATAATTATTCTTACTTAAATTTCTTTCTAATTCATCATCAATCTTTACCTTAGTCAAAGGCTTTTCATGATCTTCTCCTCTAAGCTCATCACTATTTAATTCATCTATAAGCTCTTTAATATTTCTTTCTCCATCACCAATTACAAATGGCGGTATTCTTTTTGAAACTGCTACAACCTTATATCCAACAACACAAACTCTATAGTCATCACCCTCATAATATCGTTCAACTATTATGTCTTTAAACTCTTCAGTTAACTTTTGATAATATCTTAATAATTCCTTTTCGTTGGTTATCTTTAGTATAACTCCTCTTCCCTTGCTACCAAATTCAGGTTTTAAAACAACAGGATATCCTATTTCCTCTGCAGTTCTTAACAAATCAATAACATTATTTACCTTTTCCCCTTGAGAAACAGGTAAGTTCTGTATTCTTAATAATTCCTTTGTTAGTAACTTATCACAGGAAATATCAGCAGATACACAACTTGTAGCATTAGTAATTGCTGATTCTATTATTCTTCCTTGTTTTCCATATCCAATTTGATAAAATCCACTATTACCCATTTTAATTACTGGCAACCCAGCTTTTTTAGCAGCGTTACATATTTCTAAAGCACTAGGTCCTATAAGTTCTTCTGGCATTATAGATTTTATTATATTTAATCTATCATCAAAGCTAATTTTTTTTCTCTCTATAAGTGAATTAATAATATCAACAGCTAACTTTGCAACTTCAATTCCTACCTTTGGATACTCATATTGATATACAACTATATATCTATCACCTTCAATTTCTCTAGCCTTTCCATAAGCTACATCTATACCTAGGATATTTTGTATAGCTATGATAATATGTTCACAAATATGAGCTAAATAAGTTCCTTCATTTAGTCTCTTTACAAACCCACCTTCCTCATCTATCCCACATCTATGAGTATTAAGAATTGGAAGCATATCTACTAAGTTCTTATTAAAGTCTTTTATATCCTTACTAGGTATCTCCGAATATCCTTCTAAATCTACGTCTAGTTGTATGCACTTTTTATGCGAATGTATATTTCTTCCAGCGTAAACAGTGCTATTTATGATTTTCATAAAAATCCTTATCCTCCTCAAACGGTACCTTATCTAGTAAATTAAATCTATTACCTTCTTTTAATACATGAAGCTTTACGTTAAACATACTAAGTACTTCATCACTATATTGCTCTGATACATTACTATAATCGATTGAACTTCCATCTATGAAATATACTGCACCAGATCCAATAACTTCTGCAGTTCCTTTATCACTTACTACTATTGCTGTATCTTCATCTATTCCTACTCCTAAAACTTCTGGATTTTGAGCTATAGCAGTTAATAATCTTCCTATTCTACCTCGTTGAGCAAAATGTTGATCAATTATTATATTGTTTACTAACCCTAAACCTGGTGACATTTTTAAAGTACATTTATGTGGAGATTCATCATCCTCTCCCTGAACTATCATGGTATCACTCATAACAGATGCTCCGGCAGATGTTCCAGCAATTAATCCTCCATTAGCACATAATTCTTTCACAGCATCATATACTGGGCTTCCCCCTATCATGCTAGTTATTCTTAATTGATCACCACCAGTAAAGAATAATAAATTTGAATTATTTATTAATTCCACGTTTTTATTATCAAATGCATCTTCTCTAGTACTAATGTCTAGTTTATCTATATTTTTAATTCCTAAATTAGAAAATACATTTTTATAATTTTGATAACTTTTTTCTGGATATTCTGTTGCTATAGTTGCTATTATTAACTTCTCTTTTTCAGGATCTATATACTTTGCTACTCTTTTTAATATTTCTTTATCGCCTTCCTTATCTTCAGCTCCTCCTATTATTATTAAGTTACCACTTACTTTTTCGCTCAATTTATCACCTCAAATCACATATTTCTTATTTTATCCAATCAAATAAAATATATTCAAAAATACAAAAAGGCCATTGCATAACTTTGCAATAGCCTTTTTATATTTTTAAATCTTATTAAAATTTACACTTTCCTGGTATTATTAGCTTTTTACCTTCAGTTAATGATTCTGGTCCCTCTAATTCATTTATTTCTATTAATGAATCCATTGTAGTATTATATTTTTTAGCTAAATCCCAAAGTGTATCTCCTATATTAACTACATATATTGTAACTGAGGCTTTTTTACATTCTTTTTCTTCCTCACCTTCAATAATATCAACTATCCACTCTTTATTAACTTTATAACAAGCCTTAACTAAAACAGATAATGTAGCCCTTACACCAATTGTGTTAGCTTCAACTGTAGCATCTAAATTTTCTAAGTGAACTTTACATAAGGCAACCATATCTGGTTTTGTACCTTTTAAATCAATTACTGAAGTAAACGGAATTTCTCCATTACACATATCTATTTTACAATCATCATCAGTTGTTTTATAAAGAACTAATACCTTTATTATTCCTTCAATCTTTATCTTATCTTCTTCAACAACCTTATCTGTTATAACTGGACATCCTGTAGCAGATATTACACATCCAATTTTATCATTTTCATCCTTAGGATATAAGTTATCCTTTATTATTAATTCTGATGTAATTATTCCATGAACTAATCCTATTTCATAATTCTTCTTAGTTAATTCTATTGATTTAGTTGGTGAGTAAGCATCTTTAATTACATCAACAATCTCTTTAGATATAACTTTAATAGTTCCCTTAATCATAAATTCAACATTTACAACTCTACTCTCACCTAAATCATCAGCATTGATTATACTATCAAAATTTACTATATCTATTTGATGAGATGTCATCATCTCACTATTTACACCGATAGCTTCTTCTTCTTTTGATAAGTAAATATCATCTTGTAATAAGAATATATCATTTTCATCTTTTCCTTTGCATAGCACTTCTATCTTGCAATAACATCCAAAATATATTTTTCCATCGCCAAGTTTAACTTCTTTTTTGTGTAAGTTCATAGAGCATTTTAATACTTCATCAATTTCAGGTTTATCCATTGTTACTTTTATCATAGATTTTCCCATTAACTCTATGTCTTTCTCACACTTTATTTGATTCATCTCTTCACTTTTCGTCTTAACTTGTATATCGTCTCTTCCTTCAATTTCTTTAACAAATTCAAATTCTTCAACCTTATAAAGTTGCCACTTAGTTGATCTTATTCCATCAATGGCAATCTTACGTTCATTCATAATACTAGCTTGAATATGTTCTATTACGCACTCGACTTCACAAATCACTTTATGTTCTTCATTATTAAGATCAAGATAGTCTGCGAACTTTTCTGATAAATAAACTGAGTTTATACTAGTTACCTTGCTTTCATCTTCTGATAAATACATAACAGAATAATTAATTTGACCTTCTATCATTATTTTATCTGCTAACGTTTCTTTGTTTGTTATAGTTGCTTTAGCCTCTACTCCTAATATTTGATATACATCTGGATGAGAGTCTTTTATTAAATATTCACCCTTTAGCACATTATTAGTAGAGCTTTCTCTTAGTAATTGTTCATTTTGAATACTTTCTTTAATAACATCTATCTGAGACATCATATCCCCCCCCTATAGTATAACTACTATAATTTATATTCTTTAAATATATATTTATTCTAATATGCATTAACTGTTTACCAATTTTTATATAATATTTTCATCAAATTTTTTACAAACTGTTTATTTTTACCATTTAATTACACCCTTTGTCGAATTTTCGTACCTTTTAAAAAAAATTTTAATTTTTTTTAAATAAATTGTTGACTTTATTATAAATATGTCATATTATAAAGATGGTTATTGACCATATAACCTCTCATAAATTCTCAATACCCTTTTATACCATAGTTGAAAGATGGATACCCGCCATCTTTCTTTTTTTATTTCTTTATAAATATATTATTAAAAGTTAATTTTTAGAAATAAATTTAAAATATTTTTAAATAAAATAAATAAGAGCTTCGAAAAATTTCGAAGCTCTTATTTACACTGCGTAATATAGCAATACAGTTTTAGTTAAGACATCTGAATAACTATAAGTTACTGTTCTTTGGGTGTCACTTTCCAATCTCACAACAAAAATACTAGGATGAACACTTTCAATCACTCCATCATTTACAAGTATCTTCTTTCTTCCACCATTAGCTTTTAGTGTTACCTTTTCACCTACATGATTTTCAATATCTTTTCGTATGTTGGCTAAGGTTCTATTCTTTTCCATATGACCACCATCTTTCTAATTATATTATAAAGCTTTTTAGCACTTTTGTCAAATAAAACCAAATATTTTAACACTTTCCAGTGATGTTGTCAATATAAACTTTTTCTTTTTTTTATTAACCATTTATGGCATCTATTAATTATTATTGCATTTTTTATTATATTTTATTCATTTATTAACACATATATTGGAGCAAAGATTTATACACAAACATACTATAGATTGTAATAATATATTTATTAGGAGAAGAAAATGGTAATAGGTGATACCGTAGTTAGAAAATCTTACGATAAAGATATAACTTTTAAAATAATAGATATAAAAGAAGTAGATGGAAAAATAGTATATATTCTTAAAGGAATTAGCATAAGAATAATTGCTGACTCACCTGAGACTGACTTAGAGCCTGTTGATATTGACTTTATCGGAGAAAAAGAAAAAATATTAAATAGTCGAGTAAATGAGGCTATAAAAAAAGCTGTTAATACTCGATCTGTAATGTCTAGTAAAAGTAATTCAATCTTATTATCTAGAGGAAGTAAAAATCAAAAAAATACTCCGAATAAAGATTTAATGTTTGGGCGTCCCGGAAAAATTCTTCATATTGATGGCGATAAGGAGTACTTAGAAACTTGCCTAAAAGTATATAAACAGCTTTCATTAGATGCAGTGGGACGTGCTATTTCAGAAAGAGAGCAAGCTAATCATGTTGTAGACTTAGTCAAAGAACTTAAACCTGATATAGTTGTATTAACTGGACATGATAGTGTATTAAAAGAAAGCAATGATTACTTAGATTTAAATAATTATAGAAATTCAAAATACTATATTGATGCTGTTAAAGCTCTTAGAAATTATAACTCAAGCTATGATGAATTAGTTATATTTGCTGGGGCTTGTCAATCATGCTATGAATGTTTATTAGATGCTGGAGCTAATTTTGCTAGTTCTCCAAGCCGTGTATTAATTCATTGCCTAGACCCCGTATTCGTATGTGAAAAGATTGCTTATACAACTATTGATTCTGTGGTTTCAATAACAAATATAGTTGAAAATACTATTACAGGAATAAAAGGTATTGGAGGACTACAAACCAGAGGTAAATATAGAGAAGGATATCCTAAATCACCATATATCTAAATAATTTGAATAATTTAAAAGCCGGCTTTAAAAGCCGGCTTTTAAATCGTATTATATTCATTTTTAAAATCATCTAAAAACTTAAGATATTCATCCTTCTCATTTATTATACTTTCTAATTTACTATCAAAAGTATTTTGTCCCCAGTTAACCTCATTATAATAGTATCTATTAGCTAACCTCCAATACCTTTGAGGGAACTGTAGATAAGCATATAATACATTGTATTCACATTCTTCTAGATTAGAAACCTCATTATAAGCATCTATTATAGCTTTTGCAAATGACATATCCCATTTATTTCTCTTTAATACTTTTATCATAAAGTTTGAAATATCGAATGTTCTTATTTCTCTCTTACAATAATCAAAATCTATTACACTAACAGAATTATCTTTTCCAAGTATAATATTATGATAAGTATAATCATGATGGCAGAAACCTTTTTCCATTTCAGCTATCTCACATAACTTATCGTATTCTGATGACCTTAATGTATTTAAAGCTTTTTTTCCCATTTCTTTATAGAAATCCATTGATTTTAAATATAATAAATCAAAATCGCTTTTTCTATTCTTTTTTCTAATCATATCTCTCATCTTATCTAGTGATTTTATTCTTTTTTCCATAAGACTTGGCCATCTTCCAAGATCACTTTTTAATTTAGAATTTTCAGGTGGATCATATCCCTTAGATGCCTCATGCAGCTTTGCTAACGTTGCTGCTGCTATTTTTACTTCATCTATGTTATGAAAATCACATTCTCTTCCTTCTAACCATTCAGATAGAGTATATAAATCTTCATTTACTAATGCATATGGCTCGCCATCTATGTTTAAAAAATATCTGTCTACAGTATTAAAGCCGTTATTTATTAAATGCTCTTTAGCACCATAAACAAATAAAAGTTTTTGTGGCCCATAATTTATCTTCTTAAGACATCTCTCACCTTTATTTGTTTTCAAATAATAGATACCCTTATTAGCCTTTATTATATCTATTTTTATTTGAAATTGTCTTTCTATTTCAAATTCTCTCATCATATTCCTCACCCCCTCTATATTTATATGTATATATGCACTGTTTTATTAACATTTTTTATTTATTCTAATATAATAAATTATAACTACTTTGAAAGGATTAAATCATGAAGATTGGTATTGATGGAAGAGCCGCAAAATGGTATAGAGGTACCGGTATAGGAACCTATACCTATCAACTTATCACTAATTTAAGCAAATATGATGATTCAAATCAGTATCTTACTTTCATTCCTAAAGATTCTGATTTAAAGCTTGGCGATAATTTTTCTATAGAGTATACAATAGACTCATCTAACAATAACTTTTGGGATAATGTAAAAGTTCCTAATTTATTAGACAACTTTAATATGGAACTATATCACGTTCCTCAAAATGGTGTAGGCCTTTCAGACAATATTAATTGTCCTAAGACTATTACATTACATGATATAATTCCACTAAGAATGCCTGAAACTGTGAGTGATCGTTATCTAAGAATATTTAATGAAGAAATGCCAAGTATATTGAATAATTGTGATGGAATAATAACAGTTTCAGAATTTTCTAAATTAGATATAGCTAATGAATTTAATTTTCCACTTGAAAAAATATTTGTTACTCCTTTAGCTGCTGAAGATATATATAAACCAATAAATAGATTCTATTGTAAAAATGTAATAAAAGATAAATATCGCATCACTGATAATTTCATATTATATGTTGGCGGATATAGTCCTAGAAAAAATATTATTGGTATTATGGAAGCATTTTCTCTATTAAATAATAATCTAAAAAAAGATTTAAAGATTGTAATTACAGGTAAAAAAGGACTCTCATATGAACGTTATAGAAATCGTGCTATAGAATTAGGTATTATAGACTCTGTAATTTTTACAGATTTTGTTCCACTTGAAGATTTACCACTATTTTACAATGCTTGTGAATTTTTGATTTATCCATCATTCTATGAAGGATTTGGACTTCCTCCATTAGAAGCAATGGCTTGTGGTACACCTGTAATCGCATCTAACGTTACATCAGTTCCAGAGGTATGTAAGAATTCAGCAATCTTAGTTAATCCTAATGATGTTAATGAATTATCTTATTCAATGGAGAGAGTATTAACAGATAGCTTTTTGAAATTAACAATGATTGAACGTGGATTAATTACTAGTAGCAAATATTCTTGGAAAAATACAGCTTTAAATACAATTGAAGCATACAAAAATATAATTGATTTCTAAGTTTATTAAATTTTATTTATTACTATATTTAATAAGGGCTATGCTAATGCATAACCCTTATTTTTATATTAAATTTTCATTTATATTTCTTAATAAGTCACTTCTAAAAGTATCATTTTCAATCTTATCTTTGAATCTACTTAAAAACACCTCATAATCCCATGATTTTTGTTTTAAATAATAATCCTTAGAAATATTGATAAAATCTCTTGGATAATTTAACATTGCAAAAATTACTTTCTTTTCTTCATCCGATACCTTAGAAACGCTACTATAATCTTCTATTATTTTATTAATTATTTCTTTATCATAAGCATAATTTTTTATCACTTTTATAATAAAATTATATATATCCATAGCTCTAATATCTATCTTACAATAATCAAAATCTATCATATTTACTTTGTCCTCATCTATTATAAAATTGTGATGAGCTAAATCTAAGTGACATATAACCGCATTCTTTAGATCGGAGTAAAGCTCACTATAAGAACTCTCAGTTAATAAGTTTATACTTATATTTAAATCATTTTTTACTTTTGAAATATTTTTTAAAAATAACAAATCAAAATCATTTTTATAACTAAATTTACTTATAACCCTCTCTGCTTCTGTAATAAAACATAAATCATTTAAAAATTCATATATTAAATTTTTAGATTTATTTAATATAATATCTTCCTTTGTTAAATTATCTGTTATATTCATTGATGCATTATGAAAATTTGCTAAAGCTTTTGTACACCATTCTACTTCTACTGGATTTGTGAAAGTAGCCTCTCTTCCATCCATCATATCTAATAATACATAAGACCTTCCTTTCCACTCCGTAATTATATCCCCATTAGAATTTGTACAATATTGAAGTACATACTTATCTTTTTCTTTAATTATATTTAAAACTTTATTTATAAAATTTATTCTATCTAATGATGAATTAGTTATTTTTAATATTTTCTTTCCCTTATCTGTAAATAAAACAAATACTTTTCTTAATGGAATAATGTCATAAACCTTTACTCCCAGCTTAAAAAAGAACTCTTCGCTTAAATCATAGCTACACAATATTCTCTTATCTATATATCTAAACTTATTCATTTCACTCCTCCATTCATAAAAGTTCAATACCATCTATCTTTTGAGCAATACCAATCTCTTTTATCCATTCTTCATCACTAAATCTCTCTCTGTCTTCCTTTAGTTTTAATAAAGTTTTAATTGATTCAAGTGGATAATTTGACAGTACAGTGATGTAATCTATACTATCTTTATTTAAATCTGATTTATATGCAAAATCATTTATTAACTTAATAATATCTCCTTCATATCCTCTTTTTTTTAATCTTTTTATATAGTTATAGCAATCATGCTCTATCATATTATAAGAAATATATCTAGTAGTTCTTATACAAATTGTCAAACCTTCTTTTTTCAAGTTACCTTCATCTACTCGTCCCAAGCATATATCATAATCATTCATACTCCTTATTATTATTTTTAAGTACTCATCTTCATCTAAAGTATTTAATGACTTATTAGCCCTATTTAGTATTTTATTTCCTTCATCTATGATAAATAAATCAAAATCGCTTTTATTATATTTTTCCTCAAAAGATCTAATCATTTTTAATGTTTTTTTTGTTTGAACAATAAACGACTCTATTTCTTTTCCTATGGAACTCTCAACTCTCGGAATTATATTTGTTTTTTTACCTCTTAAGATTTTCTGTACTTCAATTATTAAAGATATCTGATTGTCTGTATCCCAAATATATTTTTTCCTGCTACCTTTAGGAAAGTTTTCTTCCCCAACAATAATCCCATTACTATTTAAAAACTCTAGTATATCCAAACAATATCATCCTCCTTAATTGAAATACTCTTCTAAAAATTCTTCTCTATAATCAATATCTTCTAAATATTTATTAATCTTTTCTATAAAAAACTCCTCTCCCCAAGGCTGTTGTTCCCAATAATATTGAATTCCAACTTGCCAAAATACTTGTGGAAATCTAATAAATTCTCGTATTAATTTTAATTCTTCCTCATATATATTGTTACTTTTGCAATAATTATTTAAAATTAAATTTGCTTTTCCCTTACTCCATTTACCATCTTTCATTGCCCTAATTAATAATGAAGATACATCATGTAAATGAGTATCTAAAATACAGTAATCAAAATCTATTACATTAAATTCACCATTCTCATCAACTAAAATGTTATGATGTGCAAAATCATGATGACAAAAACCCCTTTTCATTACCTCTTTATCCATGATTTCTATATAATTACTTTCTTTAAGGCCCTTAATTGCAATTTTTCCTCTCTCTATTTCAGCTTCTATATTATCTAAGTATATATAATCAAATTTAGATTTATATGCTTTTTGAGATATTCTATTTTTAAAATCTAATATCTCATTACATCGTGTTTCAAAAACATTTATCCAAGAATACCATCCTATTCTAGGATTCATCTCCCTATTTAATGTAAATCCTGAGCTGCATTCATGAAGTTCTCCAAGTTTTTTAGATACTTCTCCTAATTCTATAGGATTGTTATAATTACTTACTCTAGATGGTACCCATTCTGTTATATATGCATATTTATTACCTAATTGTATATAATCTCCACCCTGATTGTTCTTCAATATATTAGGAGTCTTATTAAAATTTCTCCTTTGCAAATGTTTAATTGCTGATAAAATAAAATAGAAATGTCCAAAATCATATTTAATTATTTTTATTGCATAGCTTGTATTTTCACTTTCCAATTTATAACTATTCTTAAATTTTTCAAGAGATTTTATTTTTATATCATAATTAGATTCTATAGAGTTTTTTAGATTTTCTGTATCCATAGCCAACTCCTAAAGTTTTATTCTATTCATTATATGAAATTACATATTTCATTGTGTTTACTATCACACAAATTACTTAATTATAATATTTATAATATTATAGGTTTTATAGGAGGCGTTACGCTTTGAAATTTTCAATAGATGCTAGGGGGATTAATTTATATAAAGGATCTGGTATAGGTACTTATATCGAAAATCTTCTTAGAGAACTTCTTAATATAGATACTAAAAATGATTATTCTATTTTTTGGACTGGAGAAAACTACGAAAATTACAAAAAAGATAATTCAAAAATTATTTTTACATCAAAAAAACATGGTACTTTTTATGAAAATTACTACTATCCAAACTATATTGAAGAAAACAACATAGATATGCATCATATACCCCAAAACGGCATTGGCTTAAATGAATTATATACATCACCAGTAGTAGTAACTATTCATGATTTAATTCCTTATATCTTACCAGAAACTGTTGGACGTGGTTATCTACAAAGATTTTTAAGAGATATGCCTTTAATAGTAAGTAACTCTAAAATAATTTTAACTGTTTCTGAATATTCCAAAAGAGATATAATGAAATTTTTTCCTTTCGTTGATGAAGAAAAAATATTCGTTACGCCTCTAGCTGCTAACAAAAGTTATAAACCATTAAATAAACCTGATTGCCTTGAATATATAAAAAATAAATATAGTATTGATTCACCATTTATATTATATATAGGAGGATTTAGCACAAGAAAAAATGTTAAAGAACTTATTATAGCTTTTAAGAAAATTCAAAAATCATTAAAAAAGGATTATAAACTAGTTTTATGTGGCTCAGTAAAAGATGAGGGTGTTAAACTTCAGGAATTATGTAAGGAGCTTTTAATTGATGATAAAATTATCTTTACAGGTTTTATACCAGATGATGAATTACCTTTATTTTATAATGCTGCCGAACTTTTTGTTTATCCTTCTTTATATGAAGGATTTGGGCTTCCTCCTCTTGAAGCTATGAGTTGCGCTACACCTGTAATTACATCTAATTTAACATCTATTCCAGAGGTAACCAAAGATTGTGCTATATTGATAGATCCATTTAATAAGGATGAGTTAGCTTCTTCAATTCTTAACTTATTGAATTCAGAATCTTTACTACAAGAATATGGTGAAAAAGGCTATAATAATAGTCTAAATTTCACTTGGAAAAATACTGCTATTGCTACCTTAAAAGCCTATGAACATGTATTTAAAAATATAAATAACTAATAAATAAAGGTTATGAAAATTTTCATAACCTTTATTTAAATTATATTAATTTGTTGTAGATGTATTTGTAGTTGAAGTTAATGTTATAGTCGTATTTTGAGTCTTTCCATCTCTTATAAACTCAATATTTATAGTATCTCCTTCTTCTTTAGAATTCTTTATTTCTTGTAATTCTTCAAAGGTCTTAATTCTTGTTCCGTCAGCCTTAACAATTAAGTCCCCACCCTTTAATCCTGCTTTTTCTGCTGGTGAGAATTCATTGACTTCAACAATATAAAGTCCCTCTTCCATATTTAACTGTTTAGCCATACTTTCATCTATAACTCTTATTGATACACCTAAATTTAATATTGGTTTTGATAATGAATCAATCTTCTCTTTTACATCATTAATAGGAATTGCAAATCCGATACCTTCCGCACCATCACTTGCTTTTAATGTATTTATACCAATAACTTCTCCCTTAGTATTTATTAATGGACCACCACTATTACCTGAATTAATAGCTGTATCTGTTTGTATTAAATTTGTGCTAACTCCTGTTTCTGTTTCAATACTTCTATTTAATGCACTTACTATACCTTTTGTTAATGTAGATGATAATTCCTTAGATAATGGATTTCCAATTGCTAATACTTCTTCACCTGGTTGTAATGCATCTGAATCGCCTAATTCTACAACCCCTGGAACTTCTATATCTTGATTAATTTTTATCATAGCTACATCTTGATCTGAATCGTAGTTAACTACTGAAGCTGTTACTTCTTGCCCATCACTTAATGTTACAGTAACTTCCTTTGCACCATCTATAACGTGATAATTTGTTAAAATATATCCATCATTATTTATTATAAATCCTGATCCCATTCCTTCAGTTTCTTGTTGGAACCATCCATTTACACTTTGAACTGATTTTGTAGATACCATAACTACTGCAGGAGCTACCTTCTTATATATATCAGCTGCAGATAATGCTGTATTATCTGTTGCAAATGAAACTGGATCTGCAACTATAGTATTACCAGAGCTATTATTGCTACCACTCTTACCAGTTACAAAATAAGTAACTCCAGAGCCTACTACTCCTCCACATAAAGAACATATAAGAGCTAATGCTATATATTTAGCAATTCCTTTACTATTTCTTCTTTTTTTCTTTTTCTCTTTACTTGGCTCCTCATTAAAATTATTTTTCACTTCAATTTCATCACTTACTTTCGCTTCACTATAAGCTGCATCATAAATATTCTCATTATCCATATATACTAACTCCTTTTTTTTAATTTTTCATTTATTCTATAGTTATAATATAACCACTCAATGTGTCAAATATATGACAATCTAAAAATACTTAATATAAAAAATAGACATCAACTTCTTGATGTCTATTTTAAACTATTTTTTATTTTCATCTATCTCTTTCAACTTCTTAACAGTTTGTCTTATAGCATTTAGAACATTATCTTTATCATTTAATGCTAAAAAATCTTTATCACAACTAGTCGTATATACAGTTGTTAAATCTTCACTTCCTAAGCTTTTTAATGGATCATCCTGCTTTTTAGTAAGTAAATAATATGGAATATCACTAAATACACCATCAACTTGACTGTTACTTTTTCCTTTAAGAAGATTATTTAACTCATGATAAACTGCATTAGTATAATTTGACTTAGTTCTTAATGTTAAGAATTCATCTAGGCTACTCTCTAAAAGTCCAGATTCATAATCTTTTAAATTTACATCTAAATTTAGCTTGTCCAGAAGCATTGTAAGACCACATGTTGAACCAATTCTTTCAATATTTCTTCTAAGCTTAGTTATAATTTGACTTCTCTGATATTCTTTAGTCTGAACCTCTTTTTCATTAATTGGATCTATCATTATAGCAGCTGCTACTGAATCCTTAAACTGTTCTGCAAAGCTCGTTAATACAAGAGAGCCATATCCCTCTCCAACTATTATATAAGGCCCTGATAATCCTGCTTTTCTTAATAAAATTTTCAAATCTCTAGCTTGTTCTTCAGGGGTTCTTCCAGATGATCCATCACTATATCCGTACCCCTGTCTATTGTAAACGAAAGTTCTAACATTATCATTTTTCTTTAATTCTTCTACTATAGGAGTCCATCCCTCCAAAGTAGTACCCATATCTCCATCAAAAATAATAGTATAACTACCTTCCCCTTCAATTCTATAATCTAATCTTAAATCATCCACGGTAGTATAATTAACTCTTTTTTTTAATCTTTCCCCATCAACAAAGTCAACTACATTTTGAGTAACAACTCCAATAATTATTATTATGACAATTATCCCAGAAATTATTTTAAACTTATCCTTAGGACTTCTTTGCCTCTTCATACTTACTGATCGTACTCCATTTGAATACGGCAAAAACTTCATTTTATTTCTCTCCCCATACTTTCTTATATACAATAAATATTACTCTACTTAAGATTTTGAAATTACATATACCTATTTTATACATATTTTAATTATATTATTAACTATTTAATTTTAAGTTAGGCTTTGCATTTAAATTTAAATCACTAATCTTTCCGTTAACAAAATTAAAGTAAGCTGCACTTCCAATCATAGCAGCATTGTCAGTACATAAAATTGGTGCTGGGAATAACACCTCTATTCCTCTTTTTGAAGCTTCTTTAATAAGAGTTTCTCTTAAACTTGAATTAGATGCAACACCACCTGCAATTGCAATTGTCTTAACATTTCTCTTCTTACAAGTCATTAATACATTTTCTTTTAATACATCTATAACTGCATATTGGAAAGAAGCCGCAACATCAGCTTTATTTACTTCAATATTTTGCATTTTACATTTATTTAAATAATTAAGAACTGCTGACTTTACTCCACTAAATGAAAAATCTAAAGTTTCTTCATGAAAGTTAGCCTTTGGAAATACTATAGCTTTTGGATTTCCTTCCTTTGCTAATTTATCAATTTTAGGCCCTCCTGGATATCCAAGACCTAATGCCCTTGCAACTTTATCATACGCTTCTCCAGCTGCGTCATCTCTAGTTTGACCTATTACTTCATAATTTCCATAGTCTTTAACATGTACTATAAAAGTATGACCTCCTGACACTACTAAAGATACAAATGGTGGCTTTAACTTCTTATGCTGTATATAATTAGCACAAATATGTCCTTCAATATGATTAACTCCTATTAAAGGTTTTTTAGTTGCAAATGATAATCCCTTTGCAAATTGTAATCCAACTAGTAATGCTCCTACTAATCCTGGACCATATGTAACACCTATTCCATCAATTTTATCTAAAGTAACATTAGCTTCTTTAAGAGCTTCTTCAACCACTCCACTAATGGCTTCAATATGCATTCTCGAAGCTACTTCTGGTACTACTCCACCATATTTTTTATGTGTATCTATTTGGGATGCAATTACATTAGATAATACTTCCCTACCATTAACAACAACTGCCGCTGAAGTTTCATCACAACTTGATTCTATAGCTAAAATATATTTATCTTCCATCTATTTTTACCTCTTCTTTTTACTATATAACACCAAAATGTATTATAACGTAATCATAAAACTTAATCAAATTATTACTTGTTAATACAAATTTGCTCATGTATAGTTTAAATATAATAAAATCTTAATTTAGATTACATACTCATGAGTATTATATACTTTTAAAAATTTTTATTCACTATTTTTTATTTCATTTTATGGATTTTTAAGGATTTCTTAATAATTCTGTATTATTTTAATCCTTATCATATAATTATTACCATTATCATTTTATCTTATATCATTTTATTCTTAATATTATTTGGAGAGGAAATATATGAAACCTTATGCAAAAGTAATAGTTTTAGGATCACCTATAACTAAATCAAATTTTAAATTACACAATAAAGATGGAAGGGCAATATTGCCTTATAATACAGGGAAATCTCATGATAAGTACGCATTATACGAAGAAGAAATAGCTTATCATGCTAGAAGCCAAAATCCTGATATAGTATTTTATGAATCTCTTATTGCAATATTAAAAGTTTATTATAAAAGCGAAAAAAGACATCCAGATACAGCTAACATAACTAAAAGTATATTTGATGGCATTGAAAAGAGTGGATTAATAGTTAATGATGCTCAAATTCGAAGAATAATAGTGGAAGAATTTTACGATAAGGAGAATCCGAGATTTGAATTAGAGTTATTTGGAGAAAGTGAATTTTCAGTTTCATATTCTATTACTCCAAAAGATTCTCCAGATGAAAAAAGAATTTACTCCTCATTAAAAAAATCAGTAAATTCTACTGTTAAATCTTCAAAAACCAAAAAAACAGTAGAAAGTGTTAATGATTCTACTGCATCAATAAATAAATGTTCAATTTGTAACAATATTTTAAAAGACAATAATTATATAAAAGCTGATAAAGGGAAAACTCTTATTTGTAAAAATTGTTTTAATAAACTATTTTAAGGAGGCTATTAATTATGAAAAATAAATATGTGTTTTTAGGTGATAGCTTAATATTTGGATATGGTGTTAAGCCTAAAGATAATTGGGTTAATAAACTTAAAACTAATTATGATTTGGATATATATAATAAAGGTATAAACGGAAGTACATCTACAGATATGCTTGTTAGATTCCAGAGAGATGTTCTTGATATATCTCCTAAAATTTTATTTTTAATGGCAGGAACAAATGATTTACTTTCTAATAGATCTGTAACTTCTATTGTTAATAACATTGAGATAATGATTAAAGATGCAGTATCAAATAATATAGAAGTATATATAGGAATTCCTCCTAATATTATTCCTGAAATGGCTAATAAGCTTTTCATGAGATGTGATACTTATGATTATTGTAAAGAAAGTTTACCTTTATTGCGCAATGAATTATTAAACCTTTGTAATACTTACTCTTTAAAATATTTAGACTTTTATTCATTAACAGACAATGCAAAGGAACTATCTAATTTATACCTTGATGGCATTCACTTTAATCCAGAAGGCCAAAACTTGCTATTTGAAACAACAAAACAACTCTTTAACTAAATTATTCATTAAAGCTTAAGTGCCGTGATGACGAAAATTAATGATATTACCTCCAGGAATTAGTGTAATTTTCGTTAAGAATTTATATTATTTTTTCCAGAAAAAGTCCTAAAGCTTCGAAGTTCACTATCGTTTACCTCAGCTTCTTAACGGACTTTCTCTTCCAAAAACAATTAAATTCTAAAACTTAATTACAATATTCCTTCCGATAATATCATTAATTTTTCTCTATCACTAGCTTTTAAGCTAAAAAATACATTTCCCTACGTAACCACCTTAAGAGTTAACGACTTCTGCTATATTTTATATAATAAATTGTTAACTTTTAAATATATATTTTTAAATAAACTAAGAATATTAATATACAAATTAACTTTAATATAAGAAAAATTTATAGCACAAAACATTAACTATAAAGTGGCGTGTTATAAGCAAACACATGTAAAAAGAAAAAAATGAAATATTTATTTGGAGGTATCATTGAAATTAAGCCGTAGAATTTAATAATTGATGGAGTAAAGTTGCGTAAAAAAGTTTTTACTGTTTGAGCGAATAGCGAGTTTAAAAACTTTAGCAAACTTTACGGAATCAATTATATAAATTCTAGGTGAAAATTTCACCTTTACCGGAAGATAAATATTTCATTTTTTCGCTTCCATGTGGTGCGCAATATATTTCAAGTATTCAGATACTTGGTTTCCTACTTTGAATCCATTTTCTCCACTATTAAATAATTCCTTAACTCCAGTTCTCATAGTTCCAGTTATAAATACACCTTCCACTGAAGTAAGGTTATTTTCACTATGAATCATATCTCCATCCATTATTAGATTCATTTTTCTTATAAAATCACTATCAGGTAAATATCCTACAGGTAAAATTAAAGAATCACATTCAATAGAGTTAATTTCATCTGTTTCAATATTCTTAACTCTTACTAAATTTATTCTTTCTTCACCTTCAACATCAATTACTTCACTTGTATATATTATTGGAATATTAAATCCATTAACAATATCTAATTCATCTCTATTGAAAGATTTTCTATCAGTAACCATTCCTTTTACATTTGCACCTTCGATTAATAATCTTCTTGCTAAAATAAGAGTCCACATATTATCGCCTATGATTATAACCTCTTTACCTGGCAAATATCCACTATAATTAACTAATCTATGTGCAGAACCTGTAGTGAATATTCCTGTATACTTGTGAATTGGTATCATAATATTACCTGTATATTTTTCTCTGCATCCTGCAGCTAAAATTATTGCATTTGCCTCAATTTCTTGTATACCTTCATTAGGATTAACATAAGTTATAATTTTATCTCTATTTATTTCTAGAACTCTAGTATTAACTTTATATTCTCCACCTAAATCCTTATAATCTTTTATTAATATACTACCAAGCTCTGGTCCAGTAACAATATTATTTAAATAATATTCTCCAAATCCATTATTAATAAATAAATTTAAATTTCCACCTAATACTTCTTCTTTTTCTAGAATTAAAACATTTTTAACTCCAGATTTTAAAGCAGAAACTCCAGCTGAAAGTCCTGAAGCTCCTGATCCAACTATAACTAAGTCGTATTTATTCATTCTTTGACCCCTCTCCAGCAATGGAAAGTTCCTTTACTAAAATACTTGGACTACCTACACTACTCATAGGAAATTTTAAGTCTCTTCCTATTTCTTCAACATCCTTTAATAAAGTAAAGAAGTTTCCTGCTACTGTTATTTGCTCTACGGCCTTAGTTTTAACTCCATTTTCCATATAAAAACCTTTTGCTGCTAAAGAAAAATCTCCTGTTATAGAGTTTGCTCCTGAATGTAAACCTGCAAAATCAGTAATTATTAATCCCTTATCTATTTTCTTTGTCATTTCTTCTAATGAGTTGATTCCTGGTTCAATATACATATTTGTAGGTGATACCGAAATAGGCGAAGCATATGAAGCTTTAAATCCATTTCCAGTAGACTTAACTCCTGCCTTATTAGCAGTTTTTAAATTATGAAGTAAACTTTCTAATTTACCATTCTTTATTAAATAAGTTTTTCTTGTAGCTACTCCTTCGTCATCAAATCCAACTGATGCTAATCCATTCTCTAAATGTGGATCATCAACTAAATTTACTATATTAGAAGCAATAACTTCTCCTTCCTTTCCTTTTAAAAGGCTTAATCCCTTTTGAACTGCATCTCCGCTAAATACACCTGCAAATGTAGAAATAAGAGATACCATAGCATCACTATTTATAATTACTTTATAATTTCCTGATGGTATAGAAGTTGCTCCAACTTTACTTAAAGCTTCATCTACACCCATTTTAGCAATTTCAAATGCATTAACTTCATCTAATGATTTTGCAACTACATATCCAAAACCATCATACATATTATCCCCATCTTTAATGATTGGAACAACATATGCTGTTAATATATTAGATTTATTGTGTAAATTTAATCCCTTAGAGTTTATTATTCCATATTTTCCTGAACTATAAGATACTGCACATCCACTGAAACTTTCTACCTTATCTGAATATTTTTTAGCTTCAGATTCCATATCTAATGCAATTTTTATTAATTTATCTGCAGGAATATTTTCTAATGCTTGGTAGTAAGTACTAACTTCTTTATATTCTTTATCTCCATCATAAATAAATTGAATATCTTCATTTTCAATAGCTAAAACATTTTCCTTTGCTTTATTTACAAGCATATCTATAGCATCTTCATCTAATATCTCTGTATAAGAATATCCTATTCTATCTCCTAATTTCCCTCTAAAAGATAATCCTGCTGAATTATTAACATTGTATTTTTCAACTTCGCTTTTATATACACTTATACTTAAACTTTCTCTATCTACGTAATAAACTTCATACTCTGAAAAGCCAGCTTCATTAGCCTTCTTAAATAAACTTCTTACAAATAAATCTAGTTCCATATTATCCCCTCCTATCTTCCACCTACAGTTATTTCTTTTACTCTAATCATAGGTTGACCTACGTTGGTTGCAATACTTCCTGATGATGATCCACACATACCTTGGCCTTGCGTCATATTATTTCCAACCATATCTATATCCATTAATATTTCGCTACCTTTTCCTATTAAGCTAGCCCCTCTAACAGGCTCTTGAATTTCACCATTCTTAACTAAATATCCTTCTGATACAGCAAAATTAAATTCTCCAGTAACAGGATTAACTGATCCTCCACCCATCTTTTTAGCATATAATCCATCACTAATAGACTTAATTATATCTTCTGGATTATCATCTCCATTAGCTATATAAGTATTAGTCATTCTAGATGTTGGTGCAAATTTATAGCTTTGTCTTCTTCCACTTCCTGTTGAAGCCATACCCATTCTACGACCATTTAACTTATCAATCATATAAGATTTTAATATTCCATTTTCTATAAGAACATTCTTTTGAGTTTTATTTCCTTCATCATCTATATTTAATGATCCCCAAGCATTAGGAATAGTTCCATCATCAATAGCTGTTACTTTAGTAGAAGCTATTTGTTGTCCTAATTTTCCAGTAAATACTGAATTTCCTTTAGCTACAGCTGTTGCTTCTAATGAATGGCCGCATGCTTCATGGAATATAACACCACCAAACCCATTATCAATAGCAACTGTCATTCTACCAGCTGGACAATTTTTTGCATGCAACATTGTATATGCTTGCTTTGCTGCTTCTCTTCCATAATATTCAGGATCAATCTCTTTAAACATTTCAAATCCCATATGTCTACCTGGTCCTTCAAACCCTGTTTGATTTTCTCCATTAGCAGAAGCTATAGCATTTACAGTAAGTCTTGTTCTTACCCTCTTATCTTCAGTATATAAGCCATCTGTATTTGCAATTAAAACATTTTGTTCCTTATCAACATATCCTACTCCAACTTGAACTATCTCATCATGATAGTTTTTTGCTGCATTATAAGCAACCTTCATAACACCAATTTTTTTATTAATTTCAATTGATGATGGTGTAAGTAATATTGGATTAAAATTAATTGTATTAGTTTCATTAAGAACTATCATTTTTTCTTCTTTTAATTCACCTAATGCAAGTGCTGCCTTTTGTGCAACATTTAAAAGTGAAGTTAAACTATTATTATTTGTATATGCATATACGCTTTTTAACCCTTTAAATATTCTAATTCCAATTCCATAAGTTCTTCCTCCTACAGAATTTTCAACTTTTCCATTTAATATACTAATTGAGTTATTTAAAGTATCTTCTTCAAATATTTCTGCAAAATCCCCACCAGTTATTAAACATCTCCCAAGTACCTTCTCTGCTACTTCACGAGATAACATAAATCATTCCTCCTTTTTATCTAGACTATAAAATTATTCTAGACTTCTTTCCATTATATTTAATTATATATCATATCTTCTATTATTTACTATAAAATTATATTTCAGTATTATTTATAATAATAAAATTTATTCCTCTATAGTATGATATTTATAAATTTTATAAAACTATCTACAAATTTTAATTTATTGATATTATAATTAAATTTACAATATAAAATAGAATGGAGTTGTATTAATGATGCAATTTAGTATATTAAATTAGTTTTTAATTTTCAATATATAATAGTATTTATTAAAATAAAGGAGAATTTTTTCATGGATTTTTTATATAAAAAAGAATTAGATATAATAAATAATATAAATGCAGCAATCCTCTACTGTAAAAATGATGAATTTTCTACAATACTTTATGCTAATCAATACTTTTATGATTTAATAGGCTATACAAAAAAGGAAATGGAAACAATTTTTAATAATCGCTTTGCAGATTTAGTAATTGATGATGTATCAGAAATTCTTGTTAAAGTAGAAGAAATTATATCTAAAGGAGAAAATTTGGATTTTGAGTTTAGAATGAGGAGAAAAGATAACAGTATAATATGGCTTCATGATACTGCTGTTTACAATAAAGAAAATAATACTTTTTATGTAACTCTTATGGATATAACTTATATGAAAAGTATCGAGTATCAAAAAGAAAAATTTAATAATTATCTAAATAATATTACTAATAAAGTAATTATAACAGATATTAATGGAATAATTGAATATAAAAATAATGAAGCGGAAAATAATAATATATATCCTAAAATTAATGAAAATATAAAGGATTATATTAGTGAGAATATAATTGGTTATTATAAAGAAGAATTATGGGATTTAGTTAAAAATGGAGAAAGTGTTGAGTATGAAACTAGAGTTAAGATTAACAATAGCTTTTTAAATCATGATAAAAATCAACTTATTCCAATAAAAGATGATTTAGGTAAAATCTCGAATATTATGCAAATAAGCGAAAGCGTAATGAAAAATAATGATTTAATAACTCATTTTCCTGATAGAATTATGTTTAAAGATTATTATGAAAAAGTAAAATTATTTATAGAAGATAATTTTAATATATATATTATATTGTTAGATATAGATAACTTTAAAAATTTAAATGATATTTATGGTCACATAATTGGAGATAAAATAATATCAGAAACTGCAGATAAAATAACAAGTATTATAAGCAAAAAAGATTATGTATGCAGATATGGTGGAGATGAATTTATTATATTATTAATAGAAGAAAATGATGAAAATATTATTAATAAATTGATGAAAATAGTAGAGACACCATCCAATAATAAAGAATTAAATGGAATTAATATAACATACAGCATTGGAGTCGCTAAGCAAATAGACAAGCTACTAAATTATTTTAATTTAGTAGATTTAGCAGATAAAGCTTTATATAATGTAAAAAGAAAAGGAAAAGATAATATATGTTTTGCTAGTGATTTTAAATTAGTAAAATAATTATTAAATATTAAAATTTATATATATTTTATAACATATAATAATGAATAAGTTATATTTACATATTTATCAACATATTTTAAAGGTTATTTGTTTTTTATTATAACTGAAAAGTATGTTAGAGTATAAAATAATCTGTGCAAACTTCAAAATATTATATAATAAATTATTAATATGAAGTAAGCACAGATTATATCATTTCTAAATTAATAAACTTTAATATCTTTTTTTCCAAAGTGATGGACTAAATAATATTAACATCGGATATATTTCAAGCCTTCCAGCTAACATGCAAAATGATAAAACTATTTTACTTAAATCAGAAAAAGCAGCATAGTTTCCTGTAGGTCCCACTAGTTCTAATCCAGGTCCTATATTACTTAAAGTTGCTATTACTGATGTAACAGTAGTAGTAATATCAAAATTATCAAATGATATTATGAATATGGCAATTAATGCAATAATTATATATGCAAATATAAATAAAAATACTCCTGATATAGTTTCTTCATTAACAACATTTCCATCTATTTTTACACTTTTAACTCTTCTAGGATGTAATATCTTATCTATTTCTCTTCTTATAGCCTTGAATATTATTACTATTCTTATGGTCTTAATTCCACCACCAGTTGATCCAGCCATTGCTCCCATAAACATAAGCATAACTAAAATCATTTTACTAAGTGTAGGCCATAAATTATAATCAGTTGTTGCATACCCTGTACTTGTAACAACTGATGCTACTTGGAATGCTGAATCTCTTACTGATAAACCTATATTTCCATTATTAAAAGGTAATATATTAATTGTTATAATAATAATAGCTCCAAAAATAGCTATTAAATACCACTTCAACTCTTCACTTTTAAAGAAAGCTTTTATATTTCCCCTTATAATTTGGAAATATAAAACGAAGTTTACTCCAAATAAAAGCATAAATATAGTGATAATCCATTCCACTGCTGGATTATTAAATGCAGCTACACTAGCATTCATATTAGAAAATCCTCCTGTTCCAGCAGTTCCTAAAGCATGAATAATAGCATCATACCAAGACATTCCTGCAAACTTTAAGAATATTGTCTGAATTACCGTTAATACAAAATAAATTGCATATAATATCTTAGCTGTTTGTTTTATCTTAGGAACTATTTTACCTGGAGTTGGTCCAGGACTCTCTGCTTTTAATAAATGTATAGTACTACCATTAAAGGATGGCATTAATGCTAAAATAAATATAAGGAATCCCATTCCTCCTACCCAATGTGTAAAACTTCTCCAAAACAATATACCTTTAGGTAAGGTTTGAATTTCAGTTAATATAGATGCACCAGTAGTAGTAAACCCAGAGGAAGCTTCAAAAAATGCATCTATTATAGATGGTATTGTACCACTAAAAACAAAAGGTAATGCACCAAAAAAAGAAATTGCTATCCAGGCTAATCCTACAGTAACAAATCCTTCTTTCATATATATGTCTTTACTTTTTCCTTTAATTCTTGTAAGTACTATATATATAGGAATCATTATTATTATAGTATATAAGAATGCACTAGCATCCCCTTGACCATAATAAAATGCTACTAAAAAAGGAATTATTAAAAGTAACAACTCATATTTTATAACTTGCCCAATTATATTTAATACAGCTGGAAAATTCATTATTTATTTCCTCCAGCAACTATATGATTTATATCAACTATTTTATCTCTTTTAGTTATTATAATAACTCTATCTCCAATTTCTATTTTATCATCTCCAGATGGAATTATTATTTTATCATCTCTAACTATTGTAGCCACTATTACATCATTCATAATATTAACATCTTTTAATTTTTTGTTTATGAATTTAACATCATCTTTAATTAAGAATTCAACAGCCTCAGCTTTCTCATCAAATATTTTATAAATATTTTCTATACAACACTTATTTTTATTCTTTAAAAAACGTATATACTTTAATATTTTATTTGCTGTTATAGCTTTAGGACTAATTATTGTATCTATTCCAACATTTTTGGCTATAACATTATAATTAAATCTAGTAATCTTAGTTATTACATTTTTAACATTATTATTTATTGCAAATAAAGATGTAATTATATTTTCCTCATCTCTACCTGTTAACGCAATAAATGCATCAGCATCTTGAAGGTTTTCTGATAAAAGTAACTCATGATCGGTTCCATCACCATTAATTACAATTGCATCTGGTAATGTTTCATTTAATTCAATACACTTATTCATATCAAACTCTATTATTTTAGATGTAACCCCTAGTTTATCAATTATGTTAACTAAATAATGAGTAATTCTTCCTCCACCTATTATTAATGGATTTCTTATTTTATCTTGAAATTTTCCTAATTTTTTAAAGAAGGCTTCTATTTTTTTATGCTCACCTATTACATAAATTTTATCATCTTTACATAATACAAAATCACCACTAGGTATGTGTATATTTCCATCCCTTTCAATTCCTGTAATTAATATTGAATCCTTAAAGTATTTAATATCGCAAATTGCATATCCATCTAATCCGTCATTTTCAAGTATAGTAAATCCAACTAGATCAACTTTTCCTTTAGCAAATGTATCAACACTTCTTACTGATGGAAACTTTATTAATTTAGCTATTTCTAAAGCCGCTTCTTTTTCTGGATTTATTACTAAATCAATACCTAATTCATCTTTAAGCATTAATATCTCCTCAGAGTATTGTGGTCCTCTTACTCTAGCAATTGTATATTTTGCTCCTAATTTCTTTGCAGCTAATGAGCATAACATATTTACTTCATCGCTTCCAGTAACTGATATTACTAAATCAGACTTGCTTATACCGGCTTCATGAAGAACCTTTAAACTAGTACCATTTCCCTTAACACCCATTACATCTAACTTTTCTATAATTGAGTTTAAAACCTCTATATTATTATCAATTACAGTTATATTATCTCCTTCATTCGAAAGAAATTTAGCTAAGGTATATCCTACTTTACCGGCTCCAATAATTATGACTTCCATATTTTTTACCCCTTATTAGTAATAATATTATTTTTCTTGTGTATTAATTTTAATATTTAAAAAAAAATAAAGCTAGAATTCAATTCTAGCTTTATCTGGCTCCGCGAAGAGGACTCGAACCTCCAGCCTATCGGTTAACAGCCGAGTGCTCCACCATTGAGCTATCGCGGATTATTATAAGAGAATTTATTCTCTGAAAATTGCATATGAATTATTTTTATTATTGGTCAAGCCCTCGACCTATTAGTATCAGTCAGCTACATACGTTACCGCACTTACACCTCTGACCTATCAACCTTGTGTTCTTCAAGGGGTCTTACTAGCTTATGCTATGGGAAATCTCATCT
>NZ_SMUS01000005.1 GCF_004353185.1 Clostridium cuniculi
TCCTTGTATTATAGTTGTGGTCGGCAAACCTACTATAATTTTACAACGGAGGTTTTTTTATTTCTACTCACCGCTAGAAGCTTTCCGGAACCACAGGTCGAACCTGTGGTATTCTAAATACAAATAATAAAAGCTATCGGTTTTCCGATAGCTTTTTCTTATATTACGCTAACTTTTCGTTAATTATTTCCATAACTTTTTCATTGAATCTTGCTAGCTTTTCTTCAGCATTTACTAAGCTTTCACCTTTAACTGCTGAATAAATTTTCATTTTTGGCTCAGTACCTGAAGGTCTAACAACAAATGAAGAACCATCTTCTAATATATATTTTAATACATTAGACTTAGGTAAATTAATAACACTTTCTGTATTATTAAGTAAATTTTCTTCTTTACTTAACTTATAGTCAAGTTTTGTTGCAATCTTAACTCCATCAACTTCTGTTAATGCAGTGCTTCTTAGAGAATCTAAACAGTTACTTATTTTTTCTTGACCTTCTTTTCCTTGTAATTCAATTGAAATTAAGTCTTCCTTGAAGAATCCAATTCTATTATAAAGTTCGATTAATGCTTCATAAAGGCTCTTACCTTGCTCTTTGTAGTAAAGAGTCATTTCAGCTATTAACATTGAAGCTATTACAGCATCTTTATCTCTAACGAATTCACCTGCTAAATAACCATAACTTTCTTCAAATCCAAATAAGTATTTCTTATCTCCATTTTCTTGGAATTGTCTAATTTTTTCACCAATGTATTTAAACCCTGTTAATACATCCATTATTTCAACACCATAGTAGTTAGCTATTGCTCTAGCACCTTCTGTTGTTACTATAGTCTTAATTACAACTCCATTTGAAGGTAATTTTCCTTCTTCCTTAAGTGCAGATAATATATAATCTGTTAATAAAAGACCTGTTTGGTTACCAGTTAAAACTTTATATTCTCCACTATTTTCTTTTACTACAACACCAATTCTATCACAATCTGGGTCTGTCCCAAAAATAATATCTGGATTGCTTGTCTTAGCCATATCAAGTGCTAATTCAAAAACTTGTGGGTTTTCTGGATTTGGATAAGAAGCTGTTGGGAAGTTACCATCAGGCATTTCTTGTTCTTTAACTACTTCTACGTTTTCATATCCTAATTCAGCTAATACTCTTCTTACTGGCATATTACCACTTCCATGTATTGGAGTATATATAACTTTTAAATCTTTAGCCTTTTCTTTTACTAATTCAGTTCTTATTGTAAGCCCTTTAACTTCTTCAATATAAGCTTTATCTACTTCTTCTCCAATATATTCTAAAAGGTTATCCTTTAAAGCATCTTCTACTGAAATAGTTTTTATATCTTCGTAATTTACTATACTATTAACTTCGCCTATGATAATTCCAGCCTTTTCATCTGTAACTTGACCACCAAATTCATCATAAACTTTATATCCATTATATATCTTTGGGTTATGTGAAGCAGTTATTACTATTCCACCTTGACAATTTAAATGTCTAGATGTAAATGAAAGCATTGGGGTTGGTCTTAAGCTTTCAAATAAAAATACCTTTATATTATTTGCACAAAGAGTTAATGCAGCAGCCTCTGCAAATTCCTTTGACATATTTCTTGAATCATATGCAATAGCTACCTTTGGTGACTCAAAAGATTTATTTAAATAATTTGCAAATCCTTGTGTTGCTTTTGAAACTGTATATACATTCATTCTGTTAGTTCCAGCACCTATAACACCTCTTAATCCACCAGTACCAAAATCTAACTCCTTGTAGAATCTATCTTCTATTTCCTTTTCATCACTAATGTTTCTTAATTCATCTTTTATTGTTTCTGATATTACCTTAGAGTTTAACCACTCATTATATCTCTCTTTATAATCCATCTTATCCCTCCTAAACATTTTCAGTAGTCCATACCTTAGTTATTATATAACAAAGTAAAAAAAAATTAAATAAAAAAATAATAGATATAGGGAATTTTATCTATATCTATTATTTTTAGTTTATTTTTTATTATTCTGCAGCTTCTTTTGCATCTTCTTGAGCTAACTCATTATTTTCTACAACTGTTTTACGTTCATAACTTACTGAAGCAATAACAGAGTTTAAATCATCTAAAACAGATATTTCAGATGCAACCTCTAAATCACCAAATTTATAAACTGATCCAACATTTCCTGTTCCAATATTAAAGTCAATATATTTAGGCAACGCTTCAACGGAGCATTCCACCCTTACGCTATCTTTTTCTTTTTGAAGTACAATTCCTTTTTTATTTAAATACTCTTCTCCTATGTAATGAATAGGAACAGAAGAAATTATCTTATTCTTTCCTTTTAGCTCTTCTAAATCTAAGTGAATTATTTTATTTGTAACAGGGTCTCTTTGTACTTCCTTTATTAATCCCTTATGACTTTCTCCATCTAAGTTAAATTCTAATACACCATGTTCTCCATTAGCAGCTATTTCATGGTATAATTCTAATTCTCCAACTTCAAATAATAAGTTATTAATTTTCTTACCGTATAATACACCCGGAACCTTTCCATTTCTTCTTGCTTTTTTTGCACTATTGGGAACATCTATAGCTCTTTTATTCATTTCTAAATTTGACACTTCACATTACCTCCTATGATTTTAAAATTCTCTTATGTATTTTTGACAGATATTATTGAATTTATACATTTCATTTACACCTTATCCATAAAAATATTGTTTTTTCAAAAAATTCTTTTATTATATAACTATACAAATTTTATACTTTTATTATTTTTATATACCTTTTCTTATTTTTGCATATAATATTATTACAATATATTACATTTTAAGAATTAAATCCCATTATTTTTCTGTTTTAATATAGACAAATTTTATTTTTATGATAAAATAATATAGTGGTATACTAAATAATTAGTAAAGGAAGTGAAAATTATAGTAAAATATCAGATAATAATTTCATAAAAGCGCCAGAACTTAAGTGAATCTCAAGTTTTTAATTTGGATATCTAAACTATGAATCTTATAAGTGAATTGGGTAAGTGTTAATTGGGTAAACTAAAAATGAAGCTTCTACTAGACGTAGGAGTAAGTTCGCCCAACCAAATCAAAGATTGTCGGTAAAAAGGAAACTCCTACTAGACGTAGGAGTAAGTTCGCCCAACCAAATCAAAGATTTTGGGGCTCACTTAAGTTGACGAGGATGGGGAGAATCGAATTCTTCGGCGGGTGCCCCACGGTATCGCACTACCGTTAACGACTAGTAAAACTATGAAGTGATTTATAGGACAATCCTAGTCTGGTGTTAAAACCTTCATTGTGTTTTTTGATATTCCTAGTATTAGTATGCCTATTTTTAAATACTAGAATATCTTCTCACAATAGAAATCAAATAAACAAAAAAATTAAAAATTGGAAGGAAGATTTATTATGTGCGGAATAGTTGGTTATGTTGGAAAGAGACAAGCATCTACTTTATTAGTAGAAGGTTTATCTAAATTAGAATATAGAGGTTATGACTCTGCTGGAGTTGCAATTCTTAATGATGGAATTAATGTAAGAAAATTTAAAGGTCGTTTAAATAATTTAGCTAGTAGCTTAAATGAAACTCCTATTGAAGGTCATATAGGAATTGGACACACTAGATGGGCTACTCACGGTGAACCATCAGATGTTAATTCACATCCTCATACTACAGAAAATGCTACTATTAGCGTTGTTCATAATGGTATTATAGAAAACTATATGAAATTAAGAGAATGGTTAACTTCAAAAGGTTATACATTCTTCTCTGAAACAGATACTGAGGTTATCCCTAACTTAGTTGATTATTATTACGAAGGTGATTTATTTGAAGCTGTAGTTAAAGCAACTTCTAAACTTGAAGGAAGTTTTGCTATTGGAGTTGTTGCTAAGAATGAACCTGACAAAATAGTTGCCGTTAGAAAAGATAGTCCTCTTATTGTTGGTCTTGGAAAAGATGAAAGTTTTATAGCTTCAGACATTCCTGCAGTTTTAAACCACACTAGAGAAGTATATCTTTTAGAAGATAAAGAATTTGCAATTCTTACTGAAAATGGTGTTGAACTTAGAAATGAAGAAGGCGAAAAAATAGAAAAAGAAATTTACCACGTTACTTGGAATATAGATGCAGCTGAAAAAGGTGGATTTGAAGATTTCATGTTAAAAGAAATTCATGAACAACCAAAAGCTGTTAAAGATACTCTTGCTGGTAAAATAGCATTAGGTAAAGAAATAACTATAGATAATATCTCATTTACTCAAGAACAATTAGAAAACTTTGACAAAATCTATGTAGTAGCTTGTGGTACTGCTTATCATGCTGGAGTTGTTGGTAAAACAGTAATCGAAAAATTTGCTAAAATTCCAGTTGAAATTGATATAGCATCTGAATTTAGATATAGAGATCCTATGATAACAAATAAAACTTTATTAATAGTTGTGTCTCAATCTGGAGAAACTGCTGATACTTTAGCTGTTCTTAGAGATGCTAAGAAACAAGGTGCTAGAGTTTTAGCTATTACTAATGTTGTTGGTTCTTCTGTTTCAAGAGAAGCTGACGATGTATTTTATACTTTAGCAGGTCCTGAAATTGCAGTTGCTTCAACAAAAGCATATGTTACTCAATTGGCTGCATTTTATATCTTAGGATTATATTTTGCTTCATTAAAAGGTACTATGTCAAAGAATGAAATTGAAGAAATTAAAAGTGAATTATTAGAAATACCAAATAAAATTGAGAAAGCTTTAGGAATGAAGGATGAACTTCAAAAATTTGCTTCTTCTCATTATAATCATAAAGATATGTACTTCTTAGGAAGAGGTCTTGATTATGCAGTAGCTATGGAAGGTTCTTTAAAACTTAAAGAAATATCTTATATCCATTGTGATGCTTATGCTGGTGGAGAATTAAAGCACGGACCTATTGCTTTAATAGAAAATAATACAGCTGTAATTACTCTTTTAACTCAGGAAGCTTTAAAAGATAAAATGATTAGTAATGTTAGAGAAGTTTCTACAAGAGGTGGAAATATATTTGCAGTTGTAAATGAAGGTGATACTACTTCAAAAGAAGTTGTTGATTCAATAGTTTATATTCCAAAAACTATTGATATATTAACACCACTTATAAGTGTTGTTCCTCTTCAATTAATTTCTTACTATATTGCGAAACAAAAAGGTTGCGATGTTGATAAGCCAAGAAATCTTGCAAAATCAGTAACAGTTGAATAAAAAGATAGGATACACCCTAAGGGGTGTATCCTATTTTTAATTTAATTAAAAAGTTCTTTAATCTCTTCAGCACTTAGTGAACTTAAGAATCCACCATTAGTATAGTTTCCACTCATTATTTCATTTATTATTTCTTTCTTACTTTCCTGAAGCTTTATTATCTTTTCTTCTATACTTCCTTTTGCAATAAGTTTAATTACTTCTACAACATTCTTTTGACCAAATCTATGAGCTCTATCTGTTGCTTGATCTTCAATTGCAGGATTCCACCATGGATCAAAATGAATTACTACATCAGCTGATGTTAAATTAAGACCTGTTCCTCCTGCTTTTAATGAAATTAAAAATATTTTTACCTTATCTGACGCATTAAATTCATTAACTAGCTGTACTCTTTCAGATGCTTTAGTTTCTCCATCTAAGTAGAAATACTCTATTCCCTCTGCTTCTAATACTTTTTTTATACTATCAAGTACTGAGGTAAATTGTGAAAATAAAAGTATTTTATGCTTTTCTTTAATAAATTTTTCTACAAGTTCTACAGTAACATCTATTTTCCCACTACCACCAGTATAGCCTTCTATTAATATAGATGGATCTAATGTAAGCTGTCTTAATTTAGTTAAATAAGAGAAAATAGTTATTTTATCAGTTGTAAAATCTTTTTCTTTCATTTTTACCTTAACATCATCTACATATGCCTTATATACTTTCTTTTGCTCTTCTGTCATTTCTATTAAGAATCTCTTTTCAATTTTATCTGGTAATTCACTCATTACATCATTTTTTAATCTTCTTAATATAAATGGTTTAATAAGCTTTTTCAACTCTTTGGATCCCTTATCAGCCTTTATGAACTTTTCTTGGAACTTTCTTTTAGAATATAAGTATCCTGGTAAAATGTAATCAAATAAGGACCATAACTCAATTAAATTATTCTCTATAGGCGTACCCGTTAGTGCAAATTTTACCTTTGCTTTTAACTCTTTAACCACTTCACTACTTTGAGATAATGGATTTTTAATATTTTGACCTTCATCTATTATACAGAAATCAAAGGTTATATCTTCATATAGATTATAATCATTTCTTAAAGTTCCATAAGTAGTTATTAATACATCTATATCCTTTATTTCATCTTTACTAAATTCTCTATCCTCTTTATTCCCATGAACAATTTTTATCTTCATAGTAGGTGCAAATTTTTCAAATTCACTTCTCCAATTATATATTAATGATGTAGGAGTAACTATAATACTTTTTTTATTTTTTTCTGATAATAAAAATGTAATAGTTTGTACTGTTTTTCCTAATCCCATTTCATCAGCTAATATACCACCAAATTCATAATGACTTAATGTTTTAAACCATTTAAATCCAGTTAATTGATAATCTCTTAATGTTGCTTTTAATTCTCTTGGAACCTTATAATCTATTTCTTCTAAATTTTCTATCTTATTTGAGATATGTTTTACAATATCTTTTCCTTCAATAAATAATAAACTATCATCTTTTAAACATTCATTTAAAAATATAGATTTACTCTTATGAACTTTTATTTCATTAGACTTTATATTAGTATCCTCACTTAAACTATCAACAAGATTAAATAAATTTCTAACCTCTTCATCTCTAAAGTCAATAAAACTTTCATCCTTTAATTTAAAAAACTTTCTATTTTCCTTAAATGCCTCAATTATCTTCTTATATTCCTCTTCATTTACATTTTCAATATTAAAAGTAAAATCTAAATAATTCCCACTACCTTCTGAAATTGTTGCATTAATGGATGTAGCTCCATAAATTCTTCTTTCCTTAAACCTATCTGAATAAAATATAGTAGCTTCTTCTTTTAAATCTATTAAATCTTCAGAAAGTAATTCAAAAAGTTTTTCATCACTACCATTAAAAATAAACTTATTATTATTTCTATAAAATGATAAAGCATTCAGCGTCTCTTCTATTTTTTCCTCTTCTTTTATATTTCTAATTACATATTCATCATCTTTAGGTCCTTTTAAAATATTAAAACTTATATCTCCATAAATTGCCTTAACTTCTGCCCAAGTTTTATTTCTTTCTCTATCAAAATAAACTTCTAACTTTAAATCTTCTTTAATTATATTTCTATTTAAATCTTCATCAATATGTATATCATCACTTATAATTTCTAATAATGGAATTACCTTGTTTATTACTTTTTGTTTATTATTATTTTTAAATGAAATACTACTTTCTTTATTTAGAATATCATTTATTGACTTATAATATTTTATTTGCTTAAAAGTAGGAAGATATAATTTAGTATTATACAAATAAACATCACCTTTATAAGTCATAGGCTTCGGTAACTCCGTAGTAGAAGATAGCTTTATTTCATTATCCTCTTCTTTTATATTAAATTTTATAGGTAAATCTTCCTTTAATATTTCAACTTCTTCAATTACATCATCATCATCAGTAAATGAAATACTTTCACTTTTTATATTATTTAAAAACCTTCTTAACGCACTCTGTGGTATAAATAATGTTTTATTACTTCCAAAAACATTGTTAGTAATTCTTTGTACTGAATATTCCTTTTCAAATGGTTCATTTAAAGATACATATTCTTCAATAAAATTTAAAACTCTCTCATTATCTTCTGAAAAATAATGAATTGTAGGATCATATTTAAACTCTTTTCCATAAGATAATATTTTATTATTTTTTCTAGCATTAATTAAATCTGCTATATTTTTTACAACATAATATCTTTTCGTTCCTATCTTTAAATCTAATTCATAATAAAATTTGCTTTTACTTAACCCCTTTTTACTAATATTTATTTTTAAATTAACTTTTTCTTTTTTATGTCTAATAATTTTATCTATTTCTTTTAAAATAACTTCTGAATAATCTGTTTCTTTATCCTCAGTTATATTTTCACAAGAATTATTTTTACTTTTTTTCTTTTCTTCTACAGCTTCTGCAAATTTGTAAAATGTAGCACCAATATGTTTACATATATATGTAGAGTTAAAATCACAGTTATTTTCAAAATCACTACAATTACATTCTGTATAAATTAAATCGCCTTTTTTTATATCAAAAGATAAGTTAGTATTATGAACATTAATATCACTTTCTGACATTACTTTACCATAAATATCTAAAGATCCATACTCTCTATCTGCCATAGACTTAACATCTAATACTAATCCTTCCTTATAACATCTCATTCCTCTATTTAGACGGTTATTTGTATCTTTTTTTATTATTAAAGTATTTAATTGTGTTACGTCCAACTTTTCCACCTCATTAAATGAAACTATTTATTTTATAAATATCTTTTAGTATTTTCTATAAGTAAATTTAAACTTTTTCTAAAAAGCCACTAATAAGTATTTTACCACACTACTACCCTCTTCTTAAAATAAAAAAAATAATCTATTGATTTAATATTACCCAATAGATTATTTTTATCTATATTTTCTTTAATTTATAATATCTCTTTATATTGCTCTTCCTTAAATCCTACTAATACCTTATCATCACATATTAAAAGTGGTCTTTTAACAAGTTTTCCATCTGTAGCAAGCAATTTAATCATTTCTTCTCTAGACATATCTTTAATTTTATCTTTTAACTTCATTTCTTTATATAATACACCTGAAGTATTAAAGAATTTTTTAATTTCTAATCCACTTAAATCTATCCATTTTTCTAATTCTTCTACTGTAGGATTATCTATAGTTATGTCTCTATCATCAAAAGTTACATTATTTTCTTGTAAAAACTTCTTAGCTTTTCTACAAGTAGTACATTTAGGATATTGTAAAAATAACTTTTCCATAATTATCTCCTTTTAAATTATTTTTTTATAATTCTATCATAATTATTATGTAATAGTAAATATTATCTCTTAAATTTTTCTTTGTTTTTCTAAATAATGATTTATTTTTTAATATTGTATATAATAAATACAATATTACTTTTATAGTAATACATACTTATATATAAATTATAACTTAAAGGAGTGAGCATTATGGGTAATTCATATTCTATTAACAATAATTCATTTATTACTATTAATAATTTAATAAACAAAAGAGATTTCACTACAGCTGAAAATTTATTAAATTCCTATATAGAAAAAAATGCTGATTATCACTATCTTTATAGCCTTTTACTAGAAAAAAAAGCTTGGTTTGATGAATCTTTAAATCATCTAAAAATAGCTGTTTCTCTTTCTCCTGACAACACTTTATATAAAGAAAGTTTAATTACATTAATTGGTAGACATAGACATTACTCTGATGATTATTATCACAATGGTTATAGAAGACGTAATAGAGGTTGTGCATGTTGCTGCTGTGATGACTGTTGTGATTGTGGTAATTTTAGCTGCTGCGATTTAATATGTTTAGATCAATGTTGCGAATGTATGGGTGGAGATTTAATTGAGTGTATTTAATATTAAATTCTATTTTTTATATGAATCACTTATTTAGATTACTCTGAATATATTATAATAATTCAATAATCTTTTCTAAGGAGATTTATTTATGAACCCTTATAAAGTACTTGGTATAAGACCAAATGCTTCATTAGATGAAATTAAAGATGCTTATGAATCATTAGCAAGTACCTATAGTATAAATGATTTTAATGGTTCTCCAGAAGAACCACTTGCGGAGGATAAACTTTCAGAAATAAACGAAGCTTATACAATTTTAAATAACAATTTTAAGTATAAGAATATAAGAAACTTAATTGAAAATAAACAATTTTTATCAGCTGAAACAGAACTTAATCTAATCTATGATAAAAGTTCACCTGAATGGAATTATCTACAAGGTTTTGTATTACTAAAAAAAGGTTGGTTCCAAGCTGGCGTAAATCACTTAAAGACAGCTGCAGAATTAAATCCTAATAATGAGGAGTATCAAGAAGCATTAATGGTACTTGTCAAAAAGGTTAGAAAAATGAAAGCAAATTATGCTAAAACAATGCAATATAATAGTGCTAATAATAACAACAATATGTGTGGTGGCGGTGGTCAAACAAATAACATGTGTGGTGGTTCTGGCAGCGGTGGTGGAATAGATCCTAACATTTTAAATATGTTTATGAATACTACCGGTGGCAGCCCTATGGGTGGTGCTAATCCTATGGGTGGTGCTAATCCTATGGGTGGTGCTAATCCTATGGGTGGAGGCAATCCTACTGATGGAATGAATAACGCTAATAATGCAAATCCTATGGGCAATATTGCTAACATGATGGGTGGTATGGGCGGTATGGGTGGAAGCAATCCTATGCAAAATATGCTTATGCAAAGCTTAATGGGTGGTGGAAATGGAATGAATATGTGTGGTAATTCTGGTGGCGGTGGAATGTGCTAGTATTTATTTAAATACACTTTTTATCTTAATAAAGGAGAAGTTTAATGTTTGGCTATGTTACACCTCTTAAAAGCGAACTAAAGTTTAAAGAATTTGAATACTTTAGAAGCTATTATTGTGGATTATGTAATGAAATTAAACGAGAGTATGGTAATATTCCAAGATTTTGTTTAAATTACGATTTAACCTTTATAGGATTTTTATTAGATGGTCTTTACAGTAATCCACTTATTTTTGATTCCATCAAATGTTTACGACATCCTAGAAAGAACATTATAATAACAAAAAAGACAAATGCTTTAAATTATTGCGCTAATTTAAGCATACTTCTTTTTGATTATAAACTAAAAGATAACATAGAGGATGACAAAAGTGTAAAAAGTAAACTTTTTAAATTTCTCCTTTCTTCATCTTCTAAAAAAAGTTTACTTGAATTGGAGAATCTTTCTGATAAAATATCAAATAATATAGATAGCTTATCAAATCTTGAAAAGTCAAAAAAACTTTCTTCTTTAGACGAAATCACGCATCCTTTTAGCGATATAATGGGAATGATTTTAAGTGAATTTCCTTATAAATTTGAAGAGGATTCTGATATATTACGCGAAAATCTATATAATCTTGGATATTTTATTGGAAAATGGATTTATTTAATAGATGCTCTTGATGATTTGAAAGATGATCTTAATACTAATAATTTTAATCCTTATAATGTATTATTCAACTCAAATTCATTAAACTTTGATGAATTAATTTCATCCTGTATTAATGAAATTGACTTCTATATTTCAAATTGTCTTGTAAATTGCAGCGATTTTCTTAAGATTATCCCTTTTAAAAAGCATTATAGTATTATTGATAATGTAATAAATTTAGGAATGATCAATAAATACTATGAAATTTTAAATAAAATACCTGCTATAGAAAACAAAAAAATAAATACCAGTAGCTAAAAAGCTACTGGTATTTATTTTATTTACTATATGCTGTTATATCTCTCTTTGTATCTAAAATTGCATTTCCATCCTTATCAACATCAAACACTGATGTTACTGTAACCTTTGTTATCTCACCCTTTAAATTTTCTACCTTTGCAATAAAATAATTTCTTGCTTTTTTCTCTATTTTTTGTGGTTCTTCTACTATACTTGTAAATGTTCCTTCTGTTGTTTCAACTACAATTTCAGTTTTTTCATCTGTTGTACCAAAAACATATGAATTATTAGTATCGTTATATAAATTAACTCTTATTAGTGCTCCATCAAATTGTACAGCCTCTTTTATTAAATTTAAATTTAATTCTTTTTCTTTACTCATTGGAACATCAAAATTTATACACTCAGTAATACCATCTGGTGAAACTGACCATCCATTATCTTCTTTTATTATTGCATATACATAATCTTCCGTAGTATCTTCATCATCTACCACTGCTGAAATAGTAACAACTGCTTTTTTTAGATTTTCATTTACATCTTCTATACTTTTTACTGTTGAAGACTTTATATTTAAATCTTTTCTATTTTTCTTCATTACCTTTATTATTTGACTTGCATCATACCCAATATAATCTATATATTCATTTGAATATAACTTAACCATTTCTTCCACATTATTCTCTAAATTATATGTATTAAATAAATTAATTGCCTCTTCTGGTGTATTTGCTCTAACCATTTCAACCTTTTTATTACATCCAAGAGATAAAAAAACAAAAATCGATAAAATACCTAAAATTCCAGATATTTTTAATATTTTTTTCATAAAACTTCCTCACAATCTATAATTTATCTTAATAACTATATATCACACTTTTGAAATTTCATCAATATTTGCATAACTTAGTTTTCAAATTATTTAAAATTTCTAAATGATTATCATAGTCTTTTATTACTCCCTTTATATCATTCATTATGCTTTGTTCCATATTTTTATTTTCTTCCATAAACTTATTTGCATTTTTTATTCCCATATTCATAGCTTTTATTGCATGTTCACATACTTCAGCATCAGTATCAACAGATATAAGCTTTATTTTTTCAAAGGCTTCTGCTATATTTCCTCTTATCCCTAATGAATCACTTGCATTTCCTCCTAACTCTTCTATTCTATGAGTTATGGCTTCTTCATGCTTTTTAAATGATTCTATAATTTCTCTTAATTTACTTTTAAGTTCTAAATTTTGCGCTTTATCTAAATAATCTTTAAATGTAGCCCCTCCCATATGAATTCCTGTTAGAAACTTATTTAATTCTTTAATTATTTTTTCACTCATTTTTATCACCTCTAACCTTTTTACATTATTTTTCCCATTTTTGAAAATAATATTTATAAAATTTAAAAGCTATGCAAAATATTTTGCATAGCTTTTAAATTAATCTAAATCCTTAATATAGAATCCCTTATTGTAAACTTCTTTATCATACTTAATTTCAATATTATTACAAGCTCTAACGTCTTTTTTATTTACAATAAACTTAATTCCTTCTATTATCTCTTCAACGTCCTCATCACTCTTAAAATCACAATATAATTCATAAGCCGGTTTACCACAACCATAGAAAACCTTTATTCTTATATACTCTTCTGAACTTTCATTTACTAAAGCTTTTAGAGCTTCTCTTGCTTTTTCATCAAACTTTAATTCCATAATACTACTCCTTCTTAGATAAAATAACTATATTTTATATTATATATAAATTTATTATATATTAAAATACTATAAATATTTATTAATATAATTAAACTATATATAAGAATAAAGGCTCTTTAGTAAAATAAATTAAACTTTACTAAAGAGCCTTTCCTTATTCACTATTTACCTAAACCAAATTCACTATGAAGCAATCTTACTGCTTCAGAAACATTTTTAGTATCAATTAAACACCAAATAGTCATATTGGAATCTGTTGTTTGTAATACTTCAATATTATTACTTGTTAGAGTATTTATTATTCTTGCCATAACTCCCGGAACTCCATTCATTCCAGCACCAACAATAGCTACAGTACTACAATTTTCAATAGTTGTATACTTAATTTCAGCTTTACTCATGATTTCTGAAAGTTTATCTTTTTCAGTAGCATCAATAGTGAACATTTGATGTTCTGGAAAAATGTTTATTAAATCTAAACTTATATGGTTTTTAGCTAATAATTCTAAAAGATTTCTGTAAGTTCCTTTACCTTTATTATCTGATAATCTTACTCTTACTTGAATTCTATTATTTAAATGAGTTATTCCAGAAATTAGTCTCTTTTCTTCTTCTGAAACATTGCTCTTAATTATAGTACCTTTTGAATCATTCATAGTGTTTTTAATGGCTAATGGTACATTTCCCTTTTTAGCTAAAGTAACAGCTTTTGGATGAATAACCTTTGCACCTTGATCAGCTAATTGGAATACCTCATTATATGTCATTTCATTTATAAGAGATGCATCTTCCACCATTCTTGGATCTGCTGTCATTATACCATCAACATCAGTATATATATCTATCTGTTTAGCCTTTAATGCAACTCCTAATATACATGCAGAAGTATCACTTCCACCTCTTCCTAAAGTTGTAAAAAATCCATCTTTAGTAACTCCTTGGAATCCTGTTACTACTGGTACCTTTCCTTCTTCTAAAACTTTCATTATATTATGAGTATCCACATCAATAGCTTGTGCATCAGTGTGGACATTATTAGTTATAATTCCTGCTTGCCCTCCAGTTAGTGGTACTGCAGTTATTCCATGCTTATATAAATCATTACATAATACTACTGAACTTATTATTTCTCCACAACACATTAACAAATCTTGAGCATTTTTATTATTATCTTTAAAATTGTTATCTACAAGTGATAATAGGGTATCTGTTGCATATGGCTCTCCCATTCTTCCCATAGCTGACACTACTACTACTGGTTTTAACCCACTTTCAATTGCCTTCCCTATTTTCTTTATTACTTGTTTTCTTCTTTCCTCTGTAGATACAGATGTTCCTCCGAACTTTTGCACTATTATATTCAAGGAATCTCCCCCTTAAGTTTTTTAAGCTCTCGCTCTTTTTATCTTACCTTCCTCAGCAGAGATTACTATGACATTAGTTCCAACCTTTGTTACACATTCCCATGGTATTTCAACATATTCTTTGCTACCAAAGAAGCTAAACTTACTTGCACTAATACCAACAACCAGGAATTTAAGATATCCTTCTTCATCAATTATAAAATCAATATTTTGAGCGCTATCATACTTTTCTGCACTTTCTAAGTTAAAAATTTCATATCTTTCTAACTCGCTTAAGTTCCTAAGTTGACTTTCTGGCTTTTTTTCGTAATATTCAAAATCCTTCATAATAATTACCTCCTTGTTATACATAATATTATGCATCCAATAGGTAATATATTACTTTACATATACTATTAAAACCCAAGCAGCGCTTTACTCTACTTAAATAATATATCAACTATAAGCTAAAGTTACAATAGAAATTTTTCATCAGTACAACTCTTATATGCAACTTTAGAATCATTTATTATTTTATTTAAATTTTCAGCTTCTATTCCTTGCCCAACAAAAGCACTACTAATTATTCCTGGCTTAAAGCACTTCTCCAATACATAGTTTATGTCATCGCTATCTATTTTGTTAATTCTCTTAATAACATCTTCTTGTGTTTTAATTTTATTTTGTAATAAGAAACATTTTGCATTAGCAAACATTCTAGATGAAGTACTTTCTAAACCTAATATATAACTTGCTTTAATTTTCTCCTTATTAATTTCTAATAACTCTTTACTTATACCTTTTTTAGCAAAATCATGTAAATGTTCGTTAATAACGCTTATTGCTTTATCACAATACTTATTACTTAATCCTGTATATATATTTAATGTTCCAACACCTAAATAAGGTTGCATATAAGAATAAACACTATAGCATAATCCTAACTCTTCTCTAACTTTTTGGAAAAGTATTGATGATGCACCACCACCAAATATATTATTTAACAATACTAATGAATAAGATTTATCATCAGCATATGGTAATCCATTTAAACCTAGATTTATATGAACTTGTTCTATTTGTTTTTCCATGTACTTACTATCATGCTTTAATTCAATAGATTCATAAGTTGGATTATATATATCATCTTTACTCCACTTTCCAAAGTACTCTTCTATAAGCTTTCTTAATTCCTTTTCATCAAACTTTCCACAAATGCTAAGTACAGAATTATACGGAGTATAATGTGTTCTAATATAATCTTTAATCTTCTTTCTATTAAATGATTTTATTCTATCAGGTGTTCCTAAAATTGGATATGCTAAAGAATCCTTTCCAAAGATAGCTTCTGAATGTATTTCGTCTAATACATCTTCCGGATTATCTTGACTCATATTTATTTCTTCAATAACTACACCTTTTTCTTTTTCAATTTCTTCTTCATCAAATTTTGAATTTAATATCATATCAGAAATTACATCTAAACATAAATCTACATGTGTATTTAATGCTTTTATATAATAACAAGTAGTCTCCTTACTTGTATAAGCATTAATTTGACCACCTATATTTTCTATTTCTTGCACAATCTCTTTTGCACTTCTTTTATCTGTGCCTTTAAAAAACATATGCTCTATAAAATGCGAAATTCCATTTACATCTTTACTTTCATTTCTAGAACCATTTTGAACCATTACTCCTACACTTATAGAATTAACATGTTCAATATATTCTGTTACAACTCTTAAGCCATTATCTAATGTATATAAATTAAACATATTTACCTCCCTTTTATCGATTTGCTTTTAGTTTATTTTAATCTTATCATATTTATTCTACATAGTAAAAAAAAGAGAATTATTTTAAATTCTCTTTTAACATTTCTATTATTCTGTTACCTCTTCTTGTGGAAGAGCATCTTTTCTTGAAAGGTTAATTCTTCCTTGAGAGTCTATTTCAGTTACCTTAACTAAAATTTCATCTCCAACAGATACAACATCTTCAACCTTTTCTACTCTCTTCTTATCTAATTTAGAAATATGACAAAGTCCTTCTTTATTAGGTAAAATTTCAATAAATGCACCAAATGCAGCTATTTTAGTTACTTTTCCTAAGTAAACTTCACCTGCTTGAACTTCCTTAGTTAATCCTTCGATTATTCTAATAGCTTCATTTACTCCATCATGATCTGGTGAAGAAACAAATACTGTACCATCTTCTTTTATATCAATCTTAACACCTGTATCAGCTATTATCTTATTAATAACCTTACCACCAGCTCCAATAACATCTCTTATCTTTTCTGGATCAATAGTAATAGTTGATGTTTTTGGTGCAAATTTAGATACTTCTGATTTTGGTGCTGGAATACATTCATTTATTTTATCTAAAATGTGTAATCTAGCTTTTCTTGCATTTTTAATTGCTGTCTCAATTACATTAAAGCTTAATCCTTTAATTTTAGTATCAACTTGAATTGAAGTTATACCTTCAGTTGTACCAGCTACTTTAAAGTCCATATCACCAAAGAAATCTTCAATTCCTTGAATATCAGTTAAAACTTCTTCTTCAGTTAAATCTTCTGATGTTATAAGTCCCATTGCAATACCTGCTGCTGGTCTTTTAATTGGAACACCTGCATCTAATAATGCTAATGTAGATCCACAAACAGAAGCTTGAGAAGTTGAACCATTTGAACTTAATACTTCTGAAACTAATCTAATTGTATATGGGAATTCTTCTTCTGAAGGAATAAGTGGTTCTAAAGCTCTTTCAGCTAAAGCTCCGTGTCCTATTTCTCTTCTACCTGGTCCTCTTAATGGTTTTACTTCACCAACAGAATAAGCAGGGAAGTTATAGTGATGCATATATCTCTTAGATTCAGTTTCACCTATACCATCTATAATTTGAATATCCCCAACAGCACCTAAAGTAGCTACTGTCATAACTTGAGTTAATCCTCTTGTAAATAAACCTGTTCCATGAGTTCTTGGTAATAAGTCAACTTCACATGAAATCTTTCTTATTTCATCAAAAGCTCTTCCATCAGGTCTTCTAGAGTGATTTAAAAGCATATCTCTTACTACTTCTTTTTGCATGTTATAAACTATTTCTTTAGAATCTGCAAATGTATCTGGATACTTTTCTGCAAACTCTTCAGTTATTTTATCGTTTACCACATCCATTGCTGCATTTCTTTCATCTTTATCAGTAATCCACATAGCTTCTTTAATCATTTCGCTAGCAAATTCCTTGATATCCTTTGTAAGCTCTTCATCTGGTTTGTAAAGAACAGGTTCATCCTTTTCTTTTCCGAACTTAGCCATTGCTTCTTCTTGGAATGCAACTATATCTTGACATTTTTCAAAACCATATTCAATTGCTTTAATCATTGTATCTTCTGGTATTTCATTTCCACCAGCTTCAATCATCATAACTCTTTCTTTAGTTGCACAAACAGTTAATTGAAGAATACTTTCTTCTCTTTCTTTTGAAGTAGGGTTTAAAACAAAATTTCCATCGATTAATCCAACTTGCACTGCTGCAACTGGAGTTGTAAAAGGAATACTTGATAGAGATAATGCCATTGATGCTGCATTAATTGCTAGAATTTCTGGTAAGTTATCTTGTTCTACAGATACAACTGTACAAACCACTTGAACATCATTTCTATATCCCTTAGGAAATAGTGGTCTTAATGGTCTATCTACAGCTCTTCCGAAAAGAATTGCATTTTCTGAAGGTCTACCTTCTCTTTTTATAAATCCACCTGGTATTTTACCAACTGCATATAATCTTTCTTCATATTCGACACTTAATGGGAAAAAATCTATTCCTTCTCTTGGTTTTTCTGAAGCATTAACATTTGTTAATATTACTGTATCTCCATAGCTCATAAAAATAGCTGCATTTGATAACATTCCAACTCTACCAAATTCAACTTTCATATTTCTACCAGCTATATTTCTTTCTAGTATATTAGTCATTTAATAACCTCCCTTCAGGTTTTACGGGTTCTACTAATTTAATTTTTTTAAAATAATAGAGCGGATAAAACCCGCTCTATCAAAGACTATCTTCTTAAGCCTAATTGTGCTATTATAGCTCTGTATCTTTCGATATCTTGTTCAGCTAAGTAATTTAAAAGACCTCTTCTTTGTCCAACCATCATTAAAAGACCTCTTCTTGAGTGGTGATCTTTTTTGTGAACTTTTAAGTGTCCAGTTAATGAGTTGATTCTTTCAGTTAAAAGAGCGATTTGAACTTCTGGTGAACCAGTGTCTCCTTCATGTCTTCCGTATTGTTTGATTAATTCTTGCTTTCTTATTGCGTCCATAATGACACCTCCAGTTAATTTATCCCCTATTTCCAGGAAAAGAGAAATCACCCTCAAATCTTAGAAGTAGGTTCTTCATGAAATATTATAGCAAAGTAAGTCTATCTTGTAAACATAATTTATAATTTTAAATTTATTTAGATTTTATTATCTAATAATAAAAATTTATATATTATTTTGCCCTATAACTTCACTACTTTTCTCTGCAAATTTTTTATCTTTTTTTAATTGTTCAATTAATTCATTAATATTATTAAATTTTATTTCATCTCTAATTCTATCAATAAAATAAATATTAATTTCTTTTCCATATATATCATTACTAAAATCTAAAATGTAAGTTTCTACTGTTAATTCTTGCCCATTTACTGTTGGATTATTCCCTACAGAAGTAATTCCTTTAAAAATTTTTTCATTAATTTTTACATTGGTATAGTATACACCCTTTTTAGGAATAACCTTTTGTTTATTGATTGCTAAATTAGCAGTTGGAAAACCTATAGTTCTACCTAGCTTTTTCCCATCTATTACTTTTCCTGAAAGCATATATGGTCTAGATAACATGTTAAAAGCTTTTCTTACATTGCCATCGGCTAATTCTTTTCTAATAGTTGTAGAACTTATTATTTCTTCTTCAATTTTACAAGGTTCCATTACATACAATTTATATCTGTATTCTTCTTCAAACTTTTTTAAAAGCTGAACATCACCTAAATTTTTATAACCAAACTTAAAATTAAATCCTACGACAATTCCTTTTACATTATAAGTTTTACATAACCAATTAATAAATTCATCTGGCATCATCTTCATCATTTTTTCATCAAAATCTTTAAATGCCAGTATATCTATACCTTCTTTTTGTAAAACATTAATCTTCTCTTCATTAGTCATGATTAATTCTACTTTATTATTAATATTTATAAAAGTTCTAGGATGATTTTTGAAAGTAAAAACAATAGATCTACCACCATTTTCCTCAGCTAAACTTTTAACCTTTCTCACTAATGATAAATGTCCTAAATGCAATCCATCAAAGCTACCAAGAGCTATATAATTATTTTTACTTTCTTCATCCAAAGCTTTGTTATCATATATTAGCATTAATTTTTTCTCCTATGTGATTAGTAACTTCTCTATTTTAAAGCCAGAGTTATTTCTTTCACCTAGGCCTATAAAATTACTATCTTCATCATATACTCTATATAATCTATTATTGATAATCTTGTCTTTAGTAAATCTATTATCAGCAACTCTAACTCCATTTACAAGAAGTTTTACATACTTTCCATGAACTGTAATTGCTTCGTATTTGCTTAAGGCTTCTTCCATTGTTACTATATAGTCATCTATATTTTCTTCTGTTAAATCATTAACACTAATTGAATTTTCTTGTGAAAATACAGAAGTTTTAGATCTATTCAAGTCAGTCATAGTTGCAAAAACTCCTAGCTTTTCCCCTATATCATAACATAGACTTCTTATATAAGTTCCTTTAGAACATGTAACCTTCATAGAAACATAAGGATTGTTTATTTTAATATCTTCGATATTATAGATATTTATTAATCTACCTTCTCTTTCTACTTCTATTCCCTGTCTAGCTAATTCATAAAGCCTAACTCCATTTTTCTTTAAGGCTGAATACATAGGTGGAACTTGAGAATATTCTCCTATAAACTCTTTAACTACACCTAATATATCTTCATTACTTAAATTAGAAGTATCCTTTTCATCTAAAATTTCTCCTTCTAAATCATAAGTAGTTGTCCTAATTCCCAACTTAAAAGTAACTTCATATACCTTTTCTGAATCCATGATATAATCTATTATTTTAGTTGCTCTTCCAATACATACAGGTAATACACCTGTTGCTTCTGGATCTAATGTTCCAGTATGCCCAACCTTCCCTGTTTTAGCTACTTTTTTCACTACTCTAACAACATCAAAAGATGACATTCCCTTTGGTTTAAAGATATTTAAAATTCCATTCATATCTTACAACTCTTTCTGTATTTCATTTAATATTTCGTATTTAGCTTCTTCCATTGACATATTTTTAATTTTTATACCAGATGCTCTTATATGACCACCGCCACCAAAAACTTCCGCTATTTTTCTTACATCAACATAACTCTTTGCTCTAAGACTAGCTTTTACACCATCTTCAACTTCTTTTAATAATAATGTTACTTCAACACCTTTAATTTGAAGTCCATAAGAAATTATATCTGATGTATCTCCTATATCAATTCCTAAATCTGCTGTAAAATTTTTATCTATTTCTAATAAAGCAACTTTTCCATTTAAAATAAGTTGCATACTGCTTAATGCTTTTCCAATTAGCTTTATTCTGCTAAAATCCTTATTATCAAAAAGACTTTGATAAATAAAAGTATTATCTACACCTATTTTCTTTAATACTGCAGATATTCTATGTGTTCTTTCTGTTACGTTAGAATGTCTATATGCCCCCGTATCAGTTACTATTGAAGTATACATACAAGTTCCTATATCCTTTATAACGCTATCTTCTTTTTCAAAACTTATTCCCATTAAATTTAATAATTCAAATACTATTTCTGCTGTTGCAGCTGCATTTGAGTCTATATAATTAATATCACCATATTTATCATTTGAGAGATGATGATCTATATTTATTATTGTGCCAGTGAATTCTTTTAAATTTGCACTTACTCTCTCTAAGTTTCCACAATCAAGCACCACTACAACATCAGTTTCATCTACAGGTTCTGTGATTTCTCCTGTAATTTCATCTGATCCTTTTAGAAATTTCAAATTTTCTGATAAAGTATCCTTTGATATTATGTAACAATCCTTGTTTAAACTTTTTAAAGCGTTAAAAAGTGCAAGAACACTACCTACTGCATCACCATCAGGTGATACATGGTAGGTAATGCCTATTTTTTTACTTTCTAATATAAACTTCGCAATTTGACTTAATGTCATATTACTTATCTTTTACCTTTTGAATTAATTCTTCGATATGCATTCCATAATTTATTGAATCATCAAGTTCAAATATTATTTGCGGATTGTATCTTAAATTAATTCTTTGACCTATTTCTCTTCTAATATATCCACTAGCATTTTTTAGAGCAATAAATGTATTGTTCTTCTCTTCATCATCTTTTCCAAATATACTTACAAATACCTTTGCATATCTCAAATCCTTAGTCACTTTTACATCAGTAACTGATACCATGGCAGTAAGTCTTGGATCTTTTATTTCATTTCTTATTATAGTACTAATTTCTCTTTTTACTTCTTCGTTTATTCTTCCGCCTCTATAGTTAGCCATTCAAAACACCTCTTAAAGCTCTTTTCTTTTAATAGCTTCCATTGTAAATGATTCTATAATATCGCCTTCCTTAAGATCGTTGAACTTTTCAATACTTAAACCACATTCATAACCTTTAGCTACTTCCTTAGCATCATCTTTAAATCTCTTTAATGAAGCTAATGTTGATTCAAATATTACGATACCATCTCTAATTACTCTTACTTCAGAATTTCTTACAATTTTACCATCTATAACATAACATCCTGCTATAGTTCCTACATTTGAAATCTTGTATGTCATTCTTACTTCTGCCTTACCATTTACAACTTCTTTATATTCTGGTTCAAGCATACCAATCATAGCTGACTTAACATCTTCAATTGCATCATATATTATTCTATATGTTTTTATTTCGATGTTTTCCTTTTCTGATTGAGCTGTTGCATTTCCATCAGGTCTTACATTAAATCCAATTATTAAAGCATTTGAAGCTGCAGCAAGTGTAACGTCTGTTTCTGTTATAGCTCCAACAGCACCATGTATTACTCTAACCTTAACATCATCAGTAGATAATTTTTCTAAAGATTGTCTTATTGCTTCAACTGAACCTTGAACGTCAGCTTTAACAACTATAGCTAATTCCTTAACTTTACCTTCTTGAATTTGGCTATATAAGTCTTCTAAAGATACTCTATTAGACGCTTGGTGGCTGTCAGCTTTAATCTTTTGCTTTCTTAAATCAGCCATATTTCTTGCAGTCTTTTCATCTTTACAAACTATAAATCTATCACCAGCAGCTGGTACTTCTGAAAGACCTAATATTTCAACTGGAATAGATGGTCCAGCACTCTTTATCTTCTTTCCTCTATCATCAAACATAGCTCTTATTCTACCGTAAGTAGAACCAACTAAGATAGAATCTCCTACATTTAAAGTACCATTTTGAATAAGTAGTGATGCAACAGCTCCTCTACCCTTATCTAATTTAGCTTCAATTACAGTACCCTTAGCTTTTCTATTCGGATCAGCTTGTAATTCTTGCATTTCAGCTGTTAATAGTACCATTTCTAATAAACTTTCTAAATTTTCACCAGTCTTAGCTGAAACTGGAACGCAAATAGTATCTCCACCCCAGTCTTCTGAAACTAATCCATGCTCAGTTAATTCTTGTTTAACTCTATCAATATTTGCACCTGGTCTATCAATTTTGTTTATTGCAACAATCATAGGAACATCTGCAGCTTTACAGTGGTTAATTGCTTCTTTTGTTTGTGGCATTATACCATCATCTGCAGCGACAACTAATATAACTATATCAGTAACTTGTGCTCCTCTAGCTCTCATTGCAGTGAAAGCTTCATGTCCTGGAGTATCTAAGAATGTAATCTTTTCTCCATTTAAAGAAACTGTATAAGCACCTATATGTTGAGTTATTCCACCAGCTTCACTAGCAGTAACTTTTGCATGTCTTATAGCATCTAAAAGTGATGTTTTACCATGGTCAACATGCCCCATAATTGTTACTATTGGAGGTCTCTTAACTAAGTTTTCTTCAACAACATCAGCTTCTTCTTCAAACTCTTCTAATTCTGTTCCTTCTTCTTTCTTTTCAACTAAAACTTCGTATTTTTCGCAAAGTTTTTCAGCTGTAGAGAAGTCTATTTCTTGGTTAACACCAGCCATAACACCTAAGAATATTAAATTCTTAATAACGTCATTTGTTGGCTTACCAAGCTTTTCACATAATTCTTTAACTGTTATTGTTTCACCAATCTCAATTACTCCACATGCAGCTTCAGCATTTCTTTCAACTTCTTCTTGCTCTAGCTCTTTTTTAGTCTTTTTCTTTTTTCTTACGCCTTTATTAAGTGATTCAGCAAGTTCTTCTTCGTATTCATCTACTAAACTCTTCTTACCTTCACTATCACTAGTATCACCTAATAGTTCTTTTATTAGTGTTGCATCTTCATCTTCTATCACACTCATATGATTTTTGACTTCAACACCAAATTCTTCCATTAATAAATTTATTAAATCTTTTGAGCTAACATTAAGCTCTTTTGCCAATTCATATACTCTAATCTTTGACAATAAAATCACCCCCGGTTAATTTCTTCCTTCTTCATTTTGGTACAAGGATATTAATTTTTCAGCCATATTTTTATCTATCACAGCCAAAACTTTTAGTTCCTCTCTTCCAATTGGGTTGCCTAGTTGTTCTTTAGAAAAGCCTTCTATAAGAGGAATTCCTTTTTCAGCACAGTGATTTCTAAACTTCTTTTTTGTACTATTAGAAGCATCATCACTTAGTATTACAAGATAAAAACTACGTCTGTTGCGTTGTTCATCACATTTGCTATACCCTTCTATTAAATTCCCTGATCTTTTAGCAAGACCTAAAAAATTAAAAAACTTATTCATTAACTATCTCTTCCCTTAATCTGTTGTATATTTCTTCATCTATTGCAACATCAAGGTTTCTACTTAATCTTTTTGCTTTAAATGCTTTTTCTAAGCACTCAATACTTTTGCAAATATAAGCGCCTCTACCTGCTTTTTTTCCTGTTAAGTCAACAGAAACTTCACCTTCTTGACTTTTTACAACTCTAATAAGTTCCTTCTTAGGCTTCATTTCCATACAACCTGTGCACATTCTTAAAGGTATTTTCTTTACTTTCATAAAAAAATCCCCCTTATTCCTCTATAGCTTCAGCTTGTGACTTACTCTTTATATCAATTTTCCAATTAGTTAGCTTAGCAGCTAATCTTACATTTTGACCTTCTTTACCAATTGCAAGTGATAATTGATTGTCTTCAACAACAACCTTAGCTGACTTTGAATCTTCATCAACTGTTACACTTACTACTTTAGCTGGGCTTAAAGAACTTGCTATAAATTCTTCTGGGTTTTTACTCCATTTAATTATATCTATTTTTTCACCCTTAAGTTCATTTACTATGTTTTGAACTCTTGCACCCTTAGGTCCAACACAAGCTCCCATAGGATCAACATTTTCATCATGTGATACTACTGCAATTTTACTTCTTGATCCAGCTTCTCTTGAGATGCTCTTTATTTCAACAACACCTTCATATATTTCTGGAACTTCTAATTCAAATAATCTTTTAACTAATCCTGGATGTGTTCTAGATACTATAATTTGAGCACCCTTAGAAGTATTTTTAACTTCTACAACATATAATTTAATTTTTTCATTAAATTTATACTTTTCTCTTGGAATTTGTTCATTTGGTCCAATTGCTGTTTCAAGCTTTCCAATATTAACAAAAACATTTCCTTTATCTTCTCTTAAAACTGTTCCAGTTATAATATCATATTCTTTTTCTTTATATTCATTATATATGATACTTCTTTCAGCTTCTCTTATTCTTTGAGTTACTACTCCTTTTGCAAGCTGTGCTGCAACTCTTCCAAAATTCTTTGGAGTAACTTCAAAATCTACTACATCATCTAAATCATATGTAGGTTTTATTTCTTGCGCTTCTTCTAATGCAATTTCAGTAACATTATCAAAAACTTCTTCAACAACAATCTTTTGAGAATAAACATGTATTTCTCCACTTTCTCTATCAATTGTTACTTTTACATTTTGTGCCGAAGATGTTGGTCCTGCATAATTTTTCTTATAAGCTGCAACTAACGCATCCTCAATTGTTGTAAATAATAAATCTTCACTAATACCTTTGTCTTTTACTATTTCTTTAAGAGCACCTATAAACTCTTGGTTCATCTTAAATACCCTCCTTACTATATTTCCCCTTCAATATTTGCACTTTTAATCTTATCCTTTGGTATGCTTATTAAAGTGTCTGCTTCGACTATTATATTTTCTTCATTAACTTCTTTTAAAATACCTTTAATACTCTTCTTTCCTTCGATAGCTTTTGTAAGCTTAACCATTACTTCTCTACCTACAAATCTCTTATAATGAGCTTCAGTAAATAATGTTCTATTTAAACCTGGTGATGAAACTTCTAGGAAATAAGCTTCAGGTATAGGATCTTTTTCATCCATAAGGTCACTTACTCTTCTTGAAAGAGCTTCACAATCACTTAAAGTGATGCCGCCTTCTTTTTCTATATATATTCTTAAATAATATTCTCCATTTTCCTTAACATATTCAACATGATATATTTCATAGTTAAGTTCATCTGATATGGGTTTAACCATTTCATAAATTTGAGTAACTAAGGCATCATTCTTCATAATTATCCTCCTTTGCAATATTCAGTTTTTTAGGTAATTTAAAAAATAGATATGTAAAAACGCAACTAAAAAGTAGTTGCGTTCAAATAGAAAGAGCGGGAACAAGCCCCACTCTTCATTTTCTAGCTATTAGTAAATTACTTCTTAATACATCTTAGCATACTTTACTAATAAATACAAGGGGCTATAGCAACATTTAAGTTCCCCATTTAAAACTTGCCCAAATTTGTATTTTTTTATTCAATATAAAGGCTTCTTTAGTTATATTATTTATACAACTTTATAAGCTCATTAAAAGCTTTTAGAGATCTTTCAATCTTATCATAAGATATACAATAAGATAATCTAAAATATCCTGGACATCCAAAAGTTTTTCCTGGTACCGCTAATATATTAAACTTTTTAGCATCCTCACAAAACTTAACATCATCTTCTATTGGTGATTTTGGGAAAAGATAAAATGCTCCATCTGGTTTTAGACACTCAAATCCTATAGAAACTAGGTGATTATATAACAAGTCTCTATTTTTCTTATAAATATTAATATCAACTTCCAATTTTAAACTTTCTTTTATTACTCTTTGGAAAAGCGAAGGTGCATTAACAAATCCTAAAATCCTATTTGCTATATTTAAAGCTGCTGTTATATCTTCAAAAGTATTCATTTTAGGATTAACTACAATATACCCTATTCTTTCACCTGGTAGTGATAATGATTTACTATAAGAATATCCTATAAATGAATTATTATAATAATTTAATATACAAGGTACTTTAGTATTATCATAAACAATTTCTCTATATGGTTCATCTGAAATTAAATAAATATCTTTATTAAATTCCAACTCTTTCTCTCTTAATATATTAGATAATTCCTTTATTGTATCTTCATTATATATAACTCCACTTGGATTATTAGGAGAGTTAATAATTACAGCTTTAGTTTTATTTGATATTTTATTTTTTAATTCTTCTAAATTTAATTGAAAACTTTTTGTATCTGCTGATACAACAGTTACTACCCCATCAAAATTTTTAACATAATTAACATACTCTCCAAAGAAAGGAGCAAAAACAATAACCTCATCTTCTGGATCTAAAATACTTTTTAAAATTACATTTAACCCTCCAGCAGCACCACAAGTCATAACTATATTTTCACATTTCAATTGAAGATTATATTCTAACCCTAAATGATTAGCTATCGCTTCTCTAACATCTTCATATCCAGAATTATTCATATATCCATGAAGAAAATTTGGTTTTTCTTCATTAATAATTTTATTTATTATATTTTTAATCTCTTCTGGTGGTTCTACATTAGGATTACCTATACTAAAATCAAAAACATTTTCTTCTCCATATATACTTGATAATCGCTTTCCTTCTTCAAACATAGCTCTAATAGTAGAGCTATTTAAAACCATATCTCTCATCTTACTTGAAATCATTCTCTAACCCCCTTATTTTAATAATTAATTAAATTTATTTTTTATTACTCCAATAGCTACACCTAATATACTTACCTCCTTGCCTTCTAAATATATCTCGCTATATTTAGGATTGGCTGGAATTAACATAGGTTCCTTACCATTTAGCTTTAAAGTTTTTAAAGTCGCTTCTCCATCCAAACTGGCAGCAACAATGTCATTATTCAATGCAGTATTTTGTCTCTTAATAACAACTAAATCTCCATCATTTATATTTTTTCCAATCATACTATCACCTTTAACATGTAATATGAAAGTTTCTTTTCCTCTTTCTAACCAACTCTTAGGTAAATTAAATTTTTCTTCTACCTCGTCATTAATTTCAATAGGATTACCTGCTGCTATATCACTATATACATCAACCTCAACTAATTCCTCTTCATTAAATATAGTATTATCCTCTAAATAAATCTCTTTCTTAGAAGAAGAACTATCCATATTAAATTCAACTACATTTTTATATTTTAAGTTTACATATTGGAATTTTTCCATATAATCTTTTTCTTTAATTTTTTCTTCTTTAAATTCCTTCTTAAAAGCAAAACTTCTTCCTTTAAAATCTGCTCCAAGAGTTTTTAATTTTCTACCTTTTACTAACCAACACATTTTATCATTATAAAATTCATTATTTAAAATAAAAACAAATGATGAATGTGCATGGTTAAAATATATACTTTTTACAAATTCAATTTCACCTTTAGTTAGTACCTCTACCTCATCTAAAACTATATGAGTATACTTTTCTTTATATAGTTGTCCATATTTTATAGCAAATGATATTTTATCGTAAGAATCATAATATCCATTTTCTCTTAATATAGAAGTGTATAATTCCATAAGTGTATATATAGAGTCTCTACTATATGAATTTTTTATTAATCGATATTTTCTACCTTTTCTTTCAACTTCACTATACTCTTCTCTTGTAAAATTACATGCCTTTATCCAAATAATTTCATCATACAAATCTTCAGTTTTAATCTTATTAATAACTTTAGATTTTTTTGTTAAAGTTATTAATTCATTGTGAAATTCTTCTGTTTTTATAAACTTATATGCTTCTTCAAAAGAAATAGCTTTTAAATTTAGTTTATTTTCTTTAATGTATCTTTCTGAAAAATCTTTTATTAATACATTTACTAAATTAAATTCAACTCTTTCCTTATCTATAGTAAATAATGAGTAAAACTCACTTGCTTTACTTTTTTCTTTATATAAACTTTTACTATTATCTAACTTTTCACCATCTGAAGATAAATATAAAATCTTATCTTCATTATATATACAATAATTATTTTCTAAATTTATAACTCTATGCAAAGCTGCTACTGTCTTTCCTGTTAATGATTTTCCTTTCATCAATGAAAAGCCCATATTTTTATTATTTATAAATCTATTTTGATTTTTTGTTAATTTCATAATTACACCTACCGTTATACCTTCTCATAAGTGAGATTCTAAATTTCAATTTATCTAATGGAACTTACTCATTGACCCTTTAAGTCAAGGAGTTTCATTGTTTATAAAGAAAAACCCCAAAGAAAGAACATAACTTTGGAGTTATAAAATAATTTTATTCATTTATTGATAAAAAGTCAATTAATTCTACTTATTTATTACTTAAATATTCATCTATTGCAGCAGCTGCCTTTTTACCTGCTCCCATTGCTAAAATAACAGTTGCAGCTCCTGTAACTGCATCTCCTCCAGCATAAACACCTTCTTTTGTTGTAAGACCTGTTTCTTCATCTGCAACTATGCATTTCCACTTATTAACTTCTAATCCTTTGGTTGTTGATGAAATTAATGGATTTGGAGATGTTCCAAGAGACATTATAACAGTATCTACATCCATAACAAACTCTGAATTTTCTTTAACCACTGGTCTTCTTCTTCCAGAAGCATCTGGTTCTCCAAGTTCCATTTTGACACACTTCATTCCTGTAACCCATCCATTTTCATCTGTTAAGATTTCTGTAGGATTAGTTAATACATCAAATATTACGCCTTCCTCTTTTGCATGATGAACTTCCTCAAGTCTTGCTGGTAATTCTGACTCACTTCTTCTATATACAATGTGAGTCTCTGCACCAAGTCTTAACGCTGTTCTAGCAGCATCCATTGCAACATTTCCTCCACCAACTACAGCTACCTTCTTTCCAACTTTAACTGGTGTATGATATTCTTCTTTGAATGCTTTCATTAAGTTTACTCTTGTTAAAAATTCATTGGCTGAAAATACTCCATTTGAATTTTCACCTGGTATGCCCATAAATTTTGGTAATCCTGCACCTGATCCTATAAATACAGCATCAAACCCCTCATCTTCAATTAATGAATCTATTGTAACTGTTCTTCCTACAACTACATTAGTTTCAATTTTAACTCCTAGCTTTTTAATATTTTCAATCTCTGATTTTACTACTTCTTCCTTTGGTAATCTAAACTCAGGTATACCATAAACCAAAACTCCACCAGCTTCATGTAAAGCCTCAAATATAGTAACATCATAACCTTTTTTAGCTAAATCTCCTGCACAAGTAAGTCCTGCTGGGCCTGAACCTATTACAGCCACTTTCTTACCCTTTGACTCTTCTTTATCAGAAAGATCAACATTATGACATCTTGCCCAATCAGCAGTGAATTTTTCTAGCTTCCCAATAGCAACTGGTTCACCCTTTATTCCTAACACACATTTTCCTTCACATTGTGACTCCTGTGGACATACTCTTCCACAGACAGCTGGTAATGCACTATACTTTGCAATTTCTTTTGCTACCCCTTCAAAATCTCCTTCTTTAACATGAGATATAAATCCTGGTATATCTATTGATACTGGACACCCAGTTACACATTTTGGATTTTTACACCCTAAACATCTACTCGCTTCATCTAAAGCTCTTTCTTCATCATATCCTAAGCAAACTTCATCAAAGTTTTTTGCTCTTACACTAGCTTCTTGTTCCCTTACAGGTATTCTCTTCATTCTATCTACTACTTTATTCATTACTTATGACCTCCGCATCCGCAACCTTCTCTATGATGTGTTTCGCCTTCCTCTAATTTTAGGATAGCTCTTCCCTCTTCACTTTTATAAAGAGATTGCCTTCTCATACTTTCATCAAAATTTACAAGATGCCCATCAAACTCTGGACCATCAACACATGCAAATTTAACTTCATCTCCTACTGTAACTCTACAAGCACCACACATACCTGTACCATCAACCATAATAGGATTTAAACTTACAGTGGTTTTTATATTAAGCTCCTTAGTAAGCATTGACATAAACTTCATCATTATCATTGGTCCTATAACAACGGCATGATCATATTTCTTTCCTTTATTATTTACTAAATCTAATAAACAATCTGTAACTCTACCATTAAATCCATAAGAACCATCATCAGTAGATATATATAAATTTTTAGCTACTTTTCTCATCTCTTCTTCTAATATTACTAACTCTTTATTTCTAGCCCCAATAATAACATCAACATCAATATTATTATCATAGAACCATTTTACTTGTGGATAAACAGGTGCTGCACCTACCCCTCCCGCTACAAATAAAACTTTTTTCTTTCTAAGTTCATCTAAGTCTTCATGTACAAACTCACTTGGCTGACCTAATGGTCCAACAAAGTCTTGTACATAATCACCTACTTCAAACTTAGCAAGCTCTTTTGTGCCATATCCAACGGTTTGAAAAACTATTGTAACAGTTCCCTGTTCTCTATCATAATCTGCAATAGTTAAAGGGATTCTTTCACCCTTATCATCATTTTTTATAATAATGAATTGTCCAGGCTGAGCTGATTTAGCTACCCTTGGCGCCTCAATATCCATTAAATATATGTTTTCAGTTAATAATCTTTTACTTGTTATCTTATACACCTTAATAACCCCCATAATTTTCTTATGTTATATATTTATAACTAAATTTTAAGTTTAGAATCTTTATTATAAGTTTAAGAATGCACTTTTAAATTTGTTTACTTAAAAATGCATTCTTAAATCAATAAACTATTTATTAAAAGTCTACTTTATTTCCATAGAATGTACATGAAAGAAGTTTTTCCATAGTTTCATCATCAATTGTTCTTGGATTTGAGCCTGTACATGCGTCTAAAACAGCATTATGAGCTATATGCTTAACATTATCCAAAAACTCTTCCTCAGTTACTCCATATTCCTTCATTGACACTGGAATACTTAAAGCTCTATTAAATTCATTTATTTTTTCTATTAGTGAATCTGTTAACTCTGCATCAGTATTTCCTTGTAACTTTAACATTTTTGCTATATCAGCATATCTATCTTCACATTCTAATCTATTATATTGAATTACATATGGTAAGAAAATTGCATTAGCACATCCATGTGGAATATGGAATACAGCTCCAACTTTATGAGCCATTGAATGTACTATTCCTAGTAAAGCATTACTAAATGCCATACCAGCTAAACATTGTGCTTCATGCATTAAATTTCTAGCTTCTACATCACCTTCAAAAGACTTAACTAAATATTCATTAACCATATCAATAGCCTTTAAAGCTAATGGATCTGAAAAATTCGATCTTAATGAAGCTGTATATGCTTCTATTGCATGTGTTAATGCATCCATTCCAGTATGTGCAACAAGTTTAGCAGGCATTGTTTGTGCTAATTCTGGATCAACTATTGCAATATCCGGAGTTATATTAAAATCAGCTAAAGGATATTTAATTTTCGCTTTATAGTCAGTAATTACAGAAAAAGCAGTTACTTCTGTTGCAGTTCCTGAAGTTGATGGTATTGCTACAAATTTAGCCTTTTGTCTTAATTCAGGTAAACCAAAAGGTACAACTGCTTGTTCAAAAGTAAAATCAGGATACTCATAAAAAATCCACATTGCTTTTGCCGCATCTATTGGTGATCCTCCACCCATAGCTACTATCCAATCTGGTTCAAAATCTCTCATTACAGCTGCTCCACTCATAACAGTTTCAACTGATGGATCTGGTTCTACTCCTTCTATTAACTTAACTTCTATTCCAGCTTCTTTTAAATAACTTTCTACTTTATCTAAGAACCCAAATCTTTTCATTGAGCCTCCACCAACAACTACTACAGCTCTTTTTCCCTTTAAAGTTTTTAATACTTCTAAGGAACCTTTCCCATGATAAATATCCCTTGGTAATGTGAATCTTGCCATATTTTTCTCCCCCTTAAAACCTTTCATAAATACATCTTTATACATATTTTAAAATTATTACTTAATTTGTAATATAAATTAATTATACCATAAATTTACTAAATTGAAATATATTTTTATCCATAAAAAGATACCTAAAGACAACTTTCATATAAAGTTAACCTTTAGGTATCTTTTTTTACATTTTATTCTTTTCCTCTGTTTTCTTCCTTATACTTTTTAGAATTATTATCAAGAGCTTCTATCATTTCATCGACCTTTTGCCAATTTGCAAGAGATGCCCCAGCCGCTAACATATGCCCTCCACCTCCAAAGCTAGATGCAATATCATTAACTCTAGGCCCATTAGATCTTAACTCACAGAAAATTGAACCATCTTCTTTTTCTACAAAGAAATTCCAATTATTTATTCCTGAAGTATCTTGAAGTGCATTTACCATTCTAGCAGCCTTTATTGGTTCTAATCCATATTTTTTAGCTATCTCATTTTTTACTTTTAAGTATGCCATTCCATTTTCAGTAGTTACATAGTTACTATAAATATATCCTAAGAATTTTAATTCTGCTTCTTCTCTTTTATACATATTTGCGTAAATCTCTTTTGTTTCTAAATCAAAAGTAATTTTAGATAGTTTTTCAAATAAATTAGTTGGATTATCTATATATAAAAATCTTCCTGTATCTCCAACTATACCTGTAAATAAAGCACGTCTTCCTTTTTTATCTATATTCAACTTATCTTCATTAGCTAAATATAAATCTAAAATCATTTCACTACAAGAAGAATAATTAGTATCTACCCATGTTAAATTTTCAAACGGAGCATCAAAAGGTTTATGATGATCAATTTTAATTATATAACCACAATTATTAAATGACTGATTGTCAACTCTTTCTTTATTGGCTACATCTACTATAATAGCTAATGAATCTTTATTTAATTCAATTTCTTCATCCATAGTATTTATATATTCTAAATTTTTTGAATGTTCACCTAATAATATTACCTTTTTATTAGGATATGTATTTTCTATTATACTTTTTAAAGCAGTTTGTGAACTATAAGAGTCTGGATCCGGAAAAACATGACGATATATCGCTATAGTATCATATTCTTCAATTTTATTTATTATATTTTTTATTAATTCATCTTTCATTTTTAATACCTCCTAAATTAAAACTATAAATTAAAATTTCATATAATATTTAATAAAAAAATTCCCTACCTAGCAAAGCTAAGCAGGGCATAAATAAATTTATAATTTTTAATATCTTATTGACGGCTTATTGAAGTCTCAACTTGTGAATTCATTTCCTTTAACATAGCATCTACATCATCTGATGTTCCTGTCACATAAGCTGCATATTTTTCTTCTGCAACTGTTCTTGCTGATTGAGCATTATTTATTGCAGGAGTAAAGTAAGCAAAATTTAATGATTCTTTAGCTACATCGTAAATTTTACCATATAAAGAATTACTATCAGCTAACACTTCTTGAACTATAGTAGAATCTTGAGCTGACTTTCTAACTGGTAAATATCCTGTAGATGTTGCAAACTTAGCTGTATTTTCAGTATTAGTTGCAAATTTAATAAATTCATAAGCAGCATATTGAGATTCTGTTGAAACATCATTAGTTACAAATAAAGAAGCCCCTTGTTGTATAACTGCTTTATCTTTTCCTTCAAAATGAGGAACTTCTACTACAGCTACTTCAAAAGCACCATTAGTATTTATATGCGCGAATCCAGCTGAAGAACCTTGGTAAGCTAAAAGCTTTTGATTTGAAAATGGCCCTGATAAGAATTTATCTTCACCAGGCACTCTAAATGCACCACTTTGTGTTTCTTTTCTAAAGAATTGCATAAATTCTTTAGACCAATCATTAACAACATTAATTTTTCCATCTAATTGAACAAAATCTTTTCCATCTTCTTTTAAAGTAGAAATAAATGCATTTGAACTTGAATCAAATCCGAATCCTGGTATTCCTAATTCTGATTGACATTTTTCTGATATTTCTGCTAATTTTTCAAATGTTAAATCTTTTAAGTCATCAACAGTATACCCTAATTGTTCTAATAAGTTTTTATTTACATATAAAACTTCTGTAGATTTAGTCATTGGAAGACCATATATTTTATTTTCTCCCCATTGTGATAATTCACTAATAAAATCTGGGATGAAATCATTTTTAATGTCATCTTCCATTCCTACTGTTTCATTAGTAACATATGGTGTTAAGTCTACAACCTTATTATCATTAATAAGACCTGTAGCTGCATCAGGATAAATATTAACTATAGCTGGTAAAGTATTTGATTGAGACGCAGCTATAACCTTTTTGTTTAAGTCAGTAATGCTACCTTGAGCTGAAGCTTTAACTGTTATTCCTTGAGTATTTGAACTATTAAAGTCATCAACTATACTTTGTAACACTTCTGCTTGTTTTCCAGTCATATAATGCCACATTTCAATTGTAACTGGTTCTTTTAATTCTGTAACGATATTCTCGCTTGACGAATTACTTTTTGAACAGCCTGTTAATGCTGTAACTGCAACTACTGCAGTCATTAAAGATGCTAATAATCTTCTTTTCATTTGTTTCACCTCTAAAACCTAATTTATATATATATTTAAGAAAAGATGATTAAAAGATAAAGTATTAAATTTTCATATACACATAATTAAAGCATTTATAATAACTTTTATATAAATAATTAAAGCATTAATATTTTAACTTTTAATTCAACTTTTCCTATATATCTAATTATTTATATTATCCCTTTATTCCCCCAATAGATATACCGTTCATAATCTTCTTATGTAAGAACATATAAACTACAACTATTGGCATTGTAATTATTGTAGATGCAGCCATTAATAATTCGTATCTGTTTCCTACATCTGATTGGAATGCAGTTAATCCATTTGCAAGTAATCTCATATTATCACTATTTGTAACAAGTAGTGGCCATAAGAATGCATTCCATGAGTTTATTCCTACTAATATACAAATTGTAATAATTGATGGCTTAGCCATAGGTACAACTATTCTCCATAAAAACTTCCAATCACTTGCACCATCTATTTTTGCTGCATAATATAATTGTTTTGGAATCTTTAAGAAGAATTCTCTAAGCATATAAATATACAATACATTTGCCATATAAGGTACAAATAATGCTGAATAACTATCAATTAAATTTAATGCTGAAATTGTTTTGAAATTAGTTACTATTAATACTTCTCCTGGTATCATCATTGAAGCTAAGAAAATAGCAAATATTAAATCTCTTCCCTTAAATTCAAGATGTGAAAAAGCAAATGCTGATAATATTGAAATTACAACTGTACTAACAATACTTAAAGCTGTAACTATTATTGTATTTATAAAATATCTTCCAAAAGGAGCCATTGCTAATGCAGTACTAAAGTTACCCCACATAAATTTCTCTGGAACCATTGTTGGTGGTGTCTGAATAACTTCAAAACTTGACTTTAAAGACGATGCTATCATCCAATAAAATGGGAATAGCGTTATAATAGCAAAGACAACTAATAAGAAGTATTTAATGAATGCTTTAAAATTATTTTTATTTTTCATATTTACACCTCTTAGTAATGAATCTTATTACGAGCAACTGTTTTTTGTACTAAAGTAACAGTTAATATTATAATTAATAGAACAACTGAAGCAGCAAATGCTAGTGGGAAATCTTGATCTCCATAGAATCTATCAATTATATATCTAACAACAGTTGAAACTGCACCATCTAATGTACGTCCTCCAAATAGAACATAAACTTCCGTGTAAACTTTAAAAGCAGCTATTAAACTAATAACATATGTATAAGCAATCATAGGAGAAACTAATTTAACAGTTATCTTTCTAAATATAGTTCCACTTGTAGCCTGATCGATTTTAGCAGCTTGATAATATTGTGGATTTATTGATGCAATACCTGTAGTTAATATTAAGGTATTAAAAGCCAAACTCTTCCATACAGCAAATATTATTAATGCTACCATTGCATACTTAGGATCATTAAGCCAGTTTATAGGATTTATTCCTATTTTCCCTAATAAGAAATTAATAATTCCATATTCAGAGTTAAATAACCAAGACCATACTATCCCTATAGCAACTAGTGAAGTTACATAAGGTAAAAAGTAAATACTTTGGAATATACCTCTCACTTTTTCATTTCTTATATTAGCTAAAGCATTAGCTATTAGCAAAGAAATAAATACTGATAGAGCTGGAACTATAGCAGCATAAATTACAGTGTTAATTAAAGATTGTATAAACCTTTTGTCTTGGAACAGATATTTATATGATCCAAATCCAAAAACAAATCCACTAGCTTTAGTTTCATCAAAACTAAAAATTATTGTATTAATTATAGGATAAAATACAAAAACAGCAAGTATTATAAGTGCAGGTAGTAAATATATATATCCCTTAAATTTATTTGTCTTCTTTAGCATTTTGTTATGAACTCCTCACTTTCAGCATCAAACACATAACTCTTGCCTGTCTTTGGCTTAATTATTAACTCAGCACCTTCATCAATAAAGAACTCTTTATCAACTAACATTTTGTATTTAATCCCGTTATGATCTAATGTTAACAATCTTTCTCTACCTAATATTTCTACTGTAACAACTTTAGTTTTTAATCCCTTATCTGCTACTTCAAAATCTTCTGCTCTTACCCCTAAAATAACCTTTGATTTATTTTTAGGTAAATTTTCTATTGTTAACGAATCAATAATAGAAGTTCCTTCTTTACATTCTAAATTTATAAAGTTCATTTCTGGACTTCCTATAAAAGATGCAACAAATTTATTTACCGGATTCATATATATATCACTAGGTGATGAAACTTGTTGTATTGCACCATCTTTCATTAATACAATTTCATCTGAAATAGACATAGCCTCTTCTTGATCGTGAGTTACAAATATAGCTGTAACCCCTGTTTCCTTTTGAATTCTTCTAATTTCTTGTCTTGTTTCAACTCTTAACTTTGTATCTAAGTTTGATAAAGGTTCATCAAGAAGTAGAATATCTGGCTTCTTTGCTAATGCTCTTGCAATAGCAACTCTTTGTTGTTGTCCTCCAGAAAGTTGAGCTGGCTTTTTATCTAATTGACTTTCAATTTTTACAATCTTAGCAACCTCTAATGCTCTTTTTTCTGCTTCTGCTTTATCCCACTTTAAATTTTTTAAAGGAAATAATATATTTTCTCTTACAGTCATATGTGGATATAATGCATAATTTTGGAATACTAATCCTATTCCTAATTCTTCTGGTTCTAATCCAGTTACATCTCTATCTCCAAAATAAATCTTTCCACTATGTGGTTTATGAATTCCTGAGATAGTAAATAATGTTGTTGATTTCCCTGATCCTGAAGGTCCTAATAATGAAACTAACTTTCCTTTCGGAATTTGTAAAGTAACTTCATTAAGTGCCTTAAAATCTCCAAATTTTACAACTAGTTTCTCTAGTCTTATTCCCATTGATAATTCACCTCATGTTTTTTTTAATACATATACTATTAAATACAAAAACCGCTAGATTTTCGCGCTATTACAGAATACGACAATAACTTTGTCTTTGTCAACGTTTTTCCCACTTTCCGCTCTTTGTATTTTAAATTTTTTATCAATAATATTAAATTAATCCATATTATTCTAATTTTCATACATTTATATGTAAATTTAACCTATATTTAAAATTTTATCTACAAATACCCTACTAATATTATCGATATAAATTTAGTACTCAAATTTATTGGTAATGAGTAATATTAATATAAGTTTTTATATTTTTAATATAAAAACTTATATTAATATTACTTATACTTTCCTAATTATATTTTTTTATGTTTACCATTTTTTTCTCCAATGTTATTACTTATATTTTTTTCATTAATTGTTATTTAATTAACCTACTAATTATATCTTTAACCTCTCTTTTAATATTCTTATAATAATATTTATAAAAATTTTTAATTTCGTAAACGTTCTCCAATATAGCATCACAAGTAATAAAAGTTATAATAGCAAATTCATCCCATTTATCCATATAAGATTTACCTCTCACTTCTTAATGTTATATTGTATGTTACTCTTTATATTATTGCTATTAAGACTATAAGCTTAGTAACTTTTTATTTATAAATATTTCTTGCATAATTTAATATTCTTAAATATTATATTTATGTAAAGATATATAAGGAGGTATATATGCTACCATTATTAATTGTTTTTTCATATCTTATGGGATCAATTCCTAGCGGATATATTTTAGTAAAAAAGAAACTTAATAAAGATGTAAGAAAATATGGAAGTGGTAACATTGGTGCTACCAATGTTAGAAGAGTTGCAGGTGAAAAACTTTCAAAAATAACAGCAATATGTGATATGATAAAAGCCATTATTCCAGTACTATTAACACGTATTTTAATTTGGAGTGATATACTAAAAACTGATGCAAGTTTAAGTTTATCATTAGTAGCCATTGCAGCAATATTAGGACATAACTATACTATCTTTTTAAAATTTAAAGGTGGTAAAGGTGTAGCTACTTCTGCAGCTGCTTTTATGATAGTTCTTCCTATACCTTTTTTAATTACAGCTGTAATTTTCTTCGGCTTAAAATTGGTAACAAAAATTGTTTCAATTCGTTCTTTAGCTGCTGGTGTTACATTATTTTTATCAACTCTTTTATTAGGCTATAATAAATATTATGTTTATGCTACTCTTTTTACTTGCCTTTTAGTATTTTGGAGACATAAAAGTAACATTGCTAGATTAATTAAAGGTGAAGAAAAATAAATTTTATAAAAACACTGAATTATATTTATATCAGTGTTTTTTCTTTAGGAGGTTTTATGAAATTTATATTTGTTTATATAGTATTTACCAACATACTACTTTTTACTCTTATGGCCATAGATAAACAAAAAGCTAAGTTGAGACAATGGCGAATAAGTGAAAAAACACTTTTTATATTAGCTCTTATAGGTGGTAGTATTGGAGGAATACTTGGAATGTATACTTTTAGACATAAAACAAAACACCTAAAATTCACATTAGGATTTCCAGCTATTATTTTACTTCAATTAACAGCTATATTCTTATTTTTTAATTAGAGTTTTGCATTGTTAATTTTTTATTCATTACTTGTTAATATAAAATAAATTGTACAACTCTTTAATTTATATTATAATTATTTTTAAAAACTATATATTTAATTTTTCTACTTTGGGGTGATTATATGAACTTTTTAAATGGCACTTATGGATTTGATTTATTATCAATAATATTAGTTCTTATATCTTGTATACTTAATATTTTTGATTACACTAGAATTTTAGGAGCACTTATTTTAATTTATGCTGTATATAGGGCATTTTCAAAAAAAATATATAAAAGAAAAGATGAATATAATGTTTTCTATACATATACAAATAAATTTTTAAAAAAATTTGGTAAATCTATCCCTTATAATTTACCTGTATATGATTTAAATAATTTATCTTATATGTTTGAGAACATAAAAATAAAATATACTCAATTTCGTAACTATAAAATCACTAAATGTCCTAACTGTAAACAAAAGCTTAGACTTCCAAGAGGTAAAGGTAATATAGTTGTTACTTGTAAAAAATGTTCAACTAAATTTGATTTTAGAACTTAATAATTAAAATAAAAAGGGTCATAAAGGCCCTTTTTTTATTTTCTATGTTAATTAATAGGCTTTTCGCCTTTTGCTATTAAGTTTAAAAATATTATTGTACATTTCTCTCTCTGAGAACTATCGCTACAAATTCTCATAATTTTAGCTAATCTCGGATTACTTCTACTAACCATTTTAATTATCTCTGGGGGTAATTTATTATCTCCAAGTATATTTTTTATACCAACCAAATCACTATGAACAGTTACCGCTTCAAAATCTAACTGTTCAAAGCCCGTATATTTTAGCATTTTAAGAAGTTTACGTCCAATTTCTCTATTCCACCCTGCCCTTTTTTCTATCTGACTAATAAAACCTCTCCCACTTTTAAATAACATATCTGGATCACTTACCCCATACATTCCTCTATCTGAATCAATAATTGCGACTATTCCTCCTGGTTTTAATAATCTATATATTTCTCTCGTTGCATCCATAGGGTTTTCTAGATGCTGAAATACAAATCTACAAACTACAAAATCATAACTATTTTCTTTAAGACCACTGTTTTTTATAGAGCCAAACTTTAAATTAAGTCTATTCTCTTCATAATCACTTAAACGCTCCTTTGAGATATCAAATAATTTCTTATCCACTTCTAAAGCAGTTACACAACTATGTGGTAAGTTTTCTAATAATAATTCGGTATATGCTCCTGTTCCTGAGCCAACATCTAATATCCTCATTCCATCCTTAAGTCCTAACCACTTTAAAGTTCTAAATTCTTTTTTCCACCCTAATTTAGCTTGAGTTTCAAGTCTATTTACCTCATTATTAAATCCAAGAATATTATAAATTGAATTGTAGCTCACATTAGTCTCCTTTAATTATTACTTAAATACATTTTATGTTTTGCATACAATAATTGTTCGTATTTTTATTTGTATAATTTATCTATAAAATAAATTTAAGTAAAAGCGGAAATGTTATTAAGGATAATATTATAGTTACAAAAACTATAATAGCTGAATATTCTTTTTAAATAAAAAAGACTAACCACCATTGATTAGTCCTTTTAAGTGTTTATTTTAAAATAATGATAATTGATTTGTTTCAGACATACCTTCTAAACAACCATGATTACTTAATGTCTCAATTACAGTTTTAGATACCTTTGATCTTAATCTTAGATCTTCTTTTGATATAAATTCACCATCTTTTCTTGCTTCTGCAATTGATTTAGCTGCGTTTACTCCCACCCCTTGTAAAGAACTTAGTGGTGGTCTTAATGCATTATCTACTATTAAGAATTTAGTTGCATCTGATTTATATAAATCTACCTTAAGCATTTTAAATCCTCTTTTATACATTTCAAAAGAAAGCTCTAAAACAGTTATTAATCCCTTGTCTTTTACAGTAGCTTGATTACCAAGTGCATATAACTCCTGAAGTTTTGCATGAACTGCAGTTTCTCCCTTACATATTAAATCTGCATCAAAATCATCTGCACCTCTTACTGTAAAGTAAGTTGCATAATATGCAAGTGGATAATATACCTTATAATAAGCAACTCTAACAGCCATCATAACATAAGCAACGGCATGACCTTTAGGGAACATGTACTTGATTCTTTTACAGCTTTCTATATACCAATCCTCAACATTATTTTCCTTCATGGTTTTTTCAAACTCTTCTGTTAAGCCCTTACCTTTTCTTACACTTTCCATTATTGTAAATGCAGTTTTAGGCTCAACACCTTTATACATAAGATAAACCATGATATCGTCTCTTGTTGCAATACAATCTCTAAGGGTAGTATATCCTTCTTTAATGAAGTATTGAGCATTATTAAGCCAAACGTCAGTACCATGAGAAAGTCCAGATATTCTAACTAAATCTGAGAATGTTTGTGGTTGTGTATCTACAAGCATTTGACGAACGAATTTTGTTCCAAACTCTGGTAAACCATAAGAACCAACTTCACATTCAAGTTCTTCTTTTGTAACACCTAAAGCTTCAGGCGATGTAAATAGAGACAGTACTTTTTTATCATTAAGAGGTATAGTCTTTGGATCTAAACCTGTTATATCTTGTAACATTCTAAGTACTGTCGGATCGTCGTGACCCAGTATATCAAGCTTTAAGAGTCTTCCTGAAATAGAATGGTAATCAAAATGTGTAGTTGTTACATCTGATGTAGCATCATCTGCTGGTCTTTGTATGGGTGTAAAATTATAAACATCTGTATAATTAGGTACAACCATGATTCCACCTGGATGCTGTCCTGTTGTTCTTTTAATACCTGTACATCCAATAGTTAATCTTTCAATTTCTGCTTGGGATGCAATTATCCCTTTTTGGTCTAAGTATTTCTTAACAAATCCATAAGCTGTTTTTTCTGCAACTGTACCTATTGTTCCAGCTTTAAATACGTATCCCTTTCCGAATAAAACTTCTGTGTATTTATGAATATCACCTTGGTTATCTCCAGAGAAGTTTAAGTCGATATCAGGTTCTTTATCTCCCTCAAATCCTAAGAAAGTTTCGAATGGAATATCGTGACCATCTTTTATATAAGGTACACCACAATCTGGACAATCCTTATCTTCTAAATCGGCTCCTGAACTTACAGAACCATCTAAGAAGAAATGTGACTTCTTACACTTAGGACATACATAATGTGGTGGCAATCCATTAACCTCTGTTATATCTGACATGGTTGCAACGAAAGATGAACCAACAGATCCTCTTGAACCTACTAGATATCCATCTGAATAAGATTTTGCAACTAACTTTTGTGCAATTAGATAAAGTACAGCATATCCGTTATTTATAATAGAATTTAACTCTTTATCTAATCTTTTTTGTACTACTTCCGGAAGTGGATCACCGTATATAGAGTGAACTTTACTCATTGTCATATTTCTAATCTCATCATCTGCACCTTCAATCTTAGGTGGATAAGTTTCATCAGGAATAGGTTTTAAATTTTCTTCTACAGAATTTGCTATTGCTTGTGGATTCTTAATAACTACTTCTTTAGCAATATCACTTCCTAAATAAGCAAATTCTTTTAACATCTCTTCTGTAGTTCTTAAATAAAGAGGAGGTTGATTATCAGCATCTCCAAATCCTTGTCCTGCCATAATTATTCTTCTAAATGCTTCATCATGTGGATCTAGAAAATGAACATCACAAGTTGCTACGGTAGGCTTATTAATTTCCTTTGCTAAATCATAAATTTTTCTATTAATGTCCTTAAGTTCATCTTCATCCTTTACTGAACCTTTTTCAATCATATAAGCATTATTGGCAATAGGTTGAATTTCTACATAATCATAAAAACTCATTACCTCTTTTATTTCTTCATCACTTTTACCACCAACTACAGATCTATAAATTTCTCCAGCTTCGCAAGCACCTCCAATTATAAGTCCTTCTCTCATTTCCATAAGTCTAGACCTTTTAGTTCTTGGCCTTCTAAAGAAATTATCTATATGTGCTTCTGATACAAGTTTATATAAATTCCTAATTCCAGCTTGAGTTTTAGCTAAAATTATTATGTGGTAAGTTGGTAATTTTTTAATATCAACTTTTTCTAAGAATATTTTATTTAGATCTTCTAAAGTTTCTACTTCCAATTCTTCTTTTATCTTTTTGAAGCATTCAACTAAAATATCAGCTGTTGCCTTAGCATCATCTACGGCCCTATGATGACTTTCAAGCTTAACCCCTAAATGTTTCGCTACAAGATTTAATTTTACAGATTTTAATTCTGGATATAAAAATCTACAAAGTGGAACTGTATCCACTATAGTTGGTGAAAATTCCAAACCTAAATCATTGCAATTCTTAGATATAAAGCTACAGTCAAAACTTGCATTATGTGCTACAACAACTGAATCCCCTATAAACTCTATAAACCTTGGTAATACCTCTTCTATTGCCTGTGCATCACTTACCATATCATCATTTATTCCTGTAAGTTCTGTTATATTATAAGGTATCGCTCTTCTTGGATTAACAAATTCACTAAAGTTATCTATAATAACTCCATTTTGAATTTTTACAGCGCCTATTTCTATTATTTTATCATTTTTAGATGAAAATCCTGTTGTTTCTAAGTCAAATACAACATAAGTATCATCTAAGTTTTGACCTTTTTCATTTAAAGCTAATGGTACACCATCATCTACTAAATATCCTTCTACTCCATAAATAACCTTTATTTTATTCTTTTTAGCTGCAATCTGTGCATCTGGGAATGCTTGAACACCACCATGATCTGTAATAGCTATAGCCGGATGACCCCATTTCGCTGCTCTCTCTACAATTTTTGAAACTGGTGTAACACCATCCATTGCACTCATTGTAGTATGGCAATGAAGCTCAACTCTTTTTTCTTCGGCTCCATCCATTTTCTCCATTTTTTTCATCTTCAAGATATCTCTACCCATTATAACTACTTCTCTTTGATAAGTGTCATATACAGCCTCACCTCTAACCTTACAGTAAAGACCTTTTTTAACATTATCAAGAACTTCATCTTTTTCCTGTGGTTTTAAGAAGCATTTAACTGTTATAGAGCTAGTATAATCAGTTATATAGAATGTTAATATTATCTTACCAGTTTTAGTTTCCATAGTTTCTACTTTAAATACATCTCCTAAAACTGCAACATATCCTGATCTTTCATTTATTTCATTTATTGGAGTAGCTTCAATAGAAATATTTCTACCATATATAGCATTTTCAGCCTTTGGTTCTCTCTTATAACTATTTTCTCTCTTTTCATATGGTTTCTTTTCAGCTGGCTTTTTCTCTGCTGGCTTACTTGCACCACTGGACTCTTTACTCATTTCTTGAGCTCTAGCCTGCATAGCTTTGTTTAACAGCTCTTTTTCTTCTTTTTCTCTTGCTGCATAGTCTATCACTACTTCCATTGATGGATCATATTTTATTTCAAATCTACAAGATATGCCAAACATTGCTTTAACAGTATCCTCTAAATTCTTTTCGCCACCTTTACCTTTTAGATGTTCTGTTAATTTATCATATCCATTAAATACAGATACTTTATTTTCATTAACTTCTTTCCTACAATTTAATAAAAGACTTTTACATAATGGTGTCTTTTTAATTGTTTCGGAAATACATTCAATCCAATGATTTTGTATTACTTCATCTAATGTAATATCTGAAGCATCTCTATAAAAAACTATTTCTACAGTAATTCTTATCATTAAAGTTTTACAAATAATTTTTTTAATTAGTTCCTCTTCTTCATGAGCTAATTTTTCTTTTCCTCTTAAAACAACTTTTAAAATCATACTTTTTCTCAAAAGTTGGAACTTTATAATTTTAAGTTCTTTATCTTCTAAACTTTCATGTTTGTTTATCTCAAGGGTTAGCTTTTTTATAATATCATCACTCAATCTTATACCCCCAATCTATTAAAATTTTCAACTACACCATTATAGCACAAATTTATTTTTGTTAAATACTATTAATAGATTATGAATTATTAGCAAAAACTAGATATATTGACTTTAAATTTGTATAATGATAATGATATTAATATATAGACAGAGGTGTAGCTTTGAATATTAAAGAATTTGACTATTTAGAAATAGCCTTAAATGAGTTAGAAAATAATAATGAAGCTTTAATTAAAGCTTCTATGAATTTAGAAAAATCATTTTTTACTATTTTGAATGAAAGTTATTGTGAGTTTTCAAATATTAGTTGTAGAGTTAAATCTGTAGAAAGTTTACGTGAAAAAATACTTAGAAATCATTATTATAAACGCTATCCTAATGCAAATGAACTTATATATAAATTAAGTGATCTTATTGGTATAAGAATTGAATGTAGATTTGGAGATGATGAAAAAAAGATTTATCGTTTTTTAAAAAAATATTTTAATAAAAAAGCTGATGATGATTTCTTCTTTAGCGATAATAGTGATAATATATTTCTTAAACTTTCTGGTAAACAGCCACAAAAACAAAAAAATGGCTTCACTATTTATAGAATTGATGGAAAATTTATTTATGATAATTTAACAATTCCCTTTGAATTACAAATTAAATCTCTTACAAATATGTTTTGGAGCGAAATAGAACATCAAATAATTTATAAAAATTCTAATTATGTTATTGAAGATAAATTCTTAAAAGACATAATGAATTCTATAAAAAATAATTTAACTATGATAGATAATCAACTATTAACAGTTTTAAAACATGTTGAATCAAAAAAAGCAAAAACCAATGCTTCAAACAAAAGACATCTCCAGGAAATAGTGTCAAAATTTATTTACGACATGTTTTCTAAAAAGATGGTAGAGTCTATTGATATGAATATTAATTTTAAAGATTCCTGTGAAACTATAGTTGAATATGTATTCTTTAAAAATAGTATTTCAAATGATTCTGATTATACTGAAATTTTAATAAATGCTTTAAATAGATTAAACTTAATTTCTGATGAAAAATTAGACTTTAATTCTTACTTAAACTTTGAAAGAAATGTAGTATATGATGATTCTTTCAAAAAAATTATTGGTGAATATTTTGAAAGTGTAATTAATAGTGAGTTTAATTGGAACTTATTCTTTAGAATTTTGTTTACACTAGAGCCTTTAGATAATGTAGGAGACTTTGAAAAGTTTTTATCTTACCTTAAAGCTAGTTATACAGAATCTAAATATATAAATAAACAAAAAGATATTTTAATATCTAGATTTAGTAATGATTTCTTAATAATTGATGATGCTATTAAATCCCAAATTGCTAAAACCTTAGTTTCTATTGATAAAATAGATATAGTATATGAATATGCTATTGAAGAAATTAATGATGTTGTTGAATATATTTATAAATATATTTATGATAATATAAATACTATTGAGCAATGGTTTAAAAATTCTGATGCTATATTACTACACTTACACAATGAAATATTAGAAGTTCTAGATTAGTTAAAGGAGTCTTAGCTTCTCATTACTGAGAAAAACTAAGACTCTTTATTAACCTTTCTTCACCTATTATTGTATTTTCAAAAATATTCCTTGCATTATCTTCATATAACTTTGGTTCTAACATAGCTGGAGTAAAATGAGTTAATAGTAGCTCTTTACAATTACTATCACTAGCAAGCTTTGCTGCTTCAGCAAATGTCATATGCTTATTTTTAATAGCTTTTTCTATATCATCATTATTTCCATATGTACCTTCACAAATAAATAAATCACTTTCCTTTATAAAATTAATCATTTGATCTTGTGGTCTACTATCTGTAATTAAACTTAATTTTATTCCTCTTCTCTCATCTCCAAGAACCATTTCTTTTTTATATTCTCTTCCTTCATATGTAATAACTTCTTCATTTCCTTTTTGTAGTTTATTCCATAAAACTTTAGGAACATTATTTTCTTCAGCCTTTTCTAGTGAGAACTTCCTATCACGCTTAAAGTAAAAGCTATATCCTAAACATGGTGATGAATGATCTACTTCTAAAGTGCTTAATCTTATTTGACACCCTTCATTCACTACTTCTAAACTTTCTTTATTTACATTTAAATTAACTTCCTTAGGATTTTCAATTATATTAACTTCATAAGGTAAATATTGTGCAATAACTCTAAGTCCATTTACTACTTCAGTTATTCCTTCCGGTCCTATTATCGTTAAAGGTTCTACCCTCCCACTATTACCTATAGTAGCTAAAAGTCCCGGAAGTCCAACAATATGATCTCCATGACAATGAGTTATACAAATTACATCAATTGATTTAAATCCCCATCCTACCATTCTCATAGAAACTTGTGTCCCCTCTCCACAATCTATAAGAATCTTTCTTCCCTTAAAATTTAAAAGGCTAGCAGATAAACCTCTAAATGGCATAGGCATTCCACCTCCACAACCCAATAAACATAAATCAACCATTACTATCACCACTTTTCTATATATTATGTTATACTAAATATTAATTCTGAAAGTACATTCTGGATAGTTTTTGCACCTCTTAAACTTTCCATATTTCCCTTTTTTCTTTTTTAACTTTCCTCCACATCTTGGGCATTTATTTTTTCTTAATTTCTTTTTAGCTTCTTTAATATTTCTTTTCACATTTTTTACATGAACTACTCTTTGCTTAAAACAATCAATATTAAGTTCATTAAGTTTTTTATAGATATAATCAACTTCTTCTTTTGTAAATTCTTTTTTTCTACTTCTTTTAATTACTTTATTTACTTTATTATAATATATAACTGTAGTTTCAGTATTAACTTTTAAGTTTGATCTTTTAGTAAATAAAATTATAGAGTTTATTTTCTTATATCTTAATGCTGGTATAACATCTTTTAATGCTTTAATATGTCCATTATTTTGTTTTATTGGATTTCTTAATACTTCTTTATTATTAAATAGTATTTGATTCCAGTTATCATCATATTCATTTCCAGTAATTATTCCCTTATAATTTTTTGTTTCAATAACAAATATTCCATATTGTGATATTACTATATGATCTATTTGTGCAGTTCCCTTTAATGTTTTTAATAGCAAATTATTTATTATCTTATATTTTCTTTTATTTAATTTACTTAATTTCTTAGCTACAAGCTTTTCCCCAACATATCCTTTTACTTTTGACTCATATGATTTTATTAGTATTAATATACTTATTAATACTAACACTACTACTCCTATTTTCATTTGTTTTCCTAATCTTTCTATTTATTTTCTAATATCATTTTGCCGTTTTAAATAATTATTATAAATTACAATCTTTTCTCTTACTCCATTCCTCATATAGTATTCCATAAAATAGCTCATCATGCCATTCATCTTTAAATCCTGTAAACTTTCTATTTTTTATAATATGTCCTTCTCTTCTCATTCCTATATTTTCCATAACACGGTATGACCCATAATTTTCAGCATCACAAGTTGCATATAATCTGTGTAACTTTAAATCTTCAAATGCAAACCTAACTAATTCCTTCCCTGCTTCTGTCATATATCCCTGTTTCCAATAATCCTTATGAAGTACCCATCCTAACATTGCCTCATATAATCCATCATTTAAGTAAATGCCACATCCTCCTATAACCTTTCCATTTTCTTTTAGCGTAATAGCAAAATCATATTGTGTACGTGGATTTTCATCTATATTAGATATACAATCATCTAAGAATTCAATAGTATCCTCTTCACTATTAGGTCCCCATATCATGTATTTTATATTTTCTAAATTACTTGCATATGCATGTACATCTTCAAAATCTGCATGAGTAAATTCTCTTAATATTAATCTTCTAGTTTCAACCTTATCATCTATTCTCATATAATATCCCTCCTAAAAATATAATTCCCATTAAATTTTAGTCTTCGTAAGTAATAATATGCTCAATTTCATTTTTTATATTTTTTAATTTTTCTTTAAAAAATGTTGGATATGCTCTATATTCCTTTAATTTATCTATAGGTAACCAATACATATTTTCTTTGACTCCTTGAGTATAACTATTACTATTTAGTTCTTGTGTTCCTCTAGGCTTCATTAAAAAATAATAGTTTTCTCTTTCATTTCCAGCAAAAAGAATATGGTCTTTTTCTATAATAATAGCTGCTGCACGATATCTAAACCATTTATTCTCCTTAGTAAATCCACAATCATACTTCATTTATACCTTCCCCCTTTTAATCTTATATACTAAATATTATAACAAATTTAAGCTACAAAAAATGTGCTACTAAACAATTAAATCCAATTTTAGTAACACATTTCATTATCTATATTTCTGATTCTAATAAATTTTTAAATACCTTATTATGCTCTATATCCTTACTTAAACTTTGTATAACTCTTATAATTAAACTTTCGTTTATTTCTTTATTATTTAAAGCTATTCCAACTATATAGGCTTTTATTATTTTATAACTATTAATTAATATATTTATACTTAAATTTAAACTTTCTCCCCTATTGAATGGAATTAAATCTTTAAATATCTGATTTACTAAATAATTTTCTAAAATATAAGAATATTTCTCTATTAAACTTAAAAGACTTTTCTCATCATTTATGTGCTTTACAATATCATTTACTTTTAAAATTTCTTTTTTATATTCTTTAACACATTCTTTTAATCTAACACTTCTTATATTTTTTATTAACTCTTCATCTAAAAGACTTAAATAAAATTCATTGCTTTCATTTAAGTCTAAAGCTTTTAAAGAATCAAAATCAATATTTCCTTCACTATACTCTTCTAAAAGATCTTCTATTCCCTCAAAATCTTTTTCATTATGATACTCTTCAATTTTATTATAAAAAGACTTCAATATACCTAATCTTTCTTCAATAGAAAAATTTCTATTTTGTATTATATTTATAGAATTTATTCTTATATCCCAAAAATATTGAAGTAAATTATCACTTCCTTCAAAAACTTCAGTATCAATTATTCTTCTTATTTCAATAGCACTTTCATCAATACTTTCTTCAATTTCAATAAATTCCATTTTATCTTTATTTAAAAATGCCTTAGTACATATTTCTGGACACGATGCTAACCCGGATTTTTCATATATATCATCTATAATATTATATATCCTAGGAAACCTTTTGCATGTTATACATAAATTTTCTTCCCCAACTCCACCATGAATATCACAAAGTAAATTATCATTTAAAAATGGACATTTATTTCCCTCTTTTAGTATCATAAATCCCTTATTTAGATAATCATAGCTATTCTTATTTTCTCTAATTTTTCCTTGTACTAATTCTTTAAGTTTTCCAGTACAATTAGTATATTTTTTATATGTATCTTCATCTATATTTATATCCCAACCTGCACAACATGTATCTGCACAAGCTGACCCAATACATTTAAAAGTTAACATATATTTTGGTATAAACATATTTACTTTCATCTTTTGCTCCAATCACTATAGTAAGTAGTATATAAATTTATTTCTTTTCTATAATACATCAAAACATAGTTATATGTAAGTAAAATTACTTTGTTACACCTTTTAATTTTGATATTTCTTTTGTAAATAGTTAATTTTTTTAATTATTACATTCATTTATCTTACATCCTTTCCTTCAAGCACATAAAATCTAACCATATTACTTCTTGGAAATTCTTTTCTTTGCATTACCTTTAAAAGTTTTTTAAGCTCTTCTTTTGATAAATTTTTAAACTCTTCTTTTTCAAATCCGTCTTCATATAAATTATAACCTTCTTCAAGCTTTTCAATAACAATACTTCTATCCTTTTTATATGTCCTTATATCAAGTCTACTATATACTTCAAGCTTTCTTAATTTTCTAATTGCATCTTCAATAAAATTTTCTATTGGTATCATTCTATTCTCCTTAATATATTTTTATTTTTTCTCAATTTCCACTACTAATACTCTAAAAACAAAATTATTATATACTAAAATCAATAATAATTTATCATATCCATATACTAATTAATGTATTAAAACTTCTAATAATTAATATTTAAAATAACTATTTTTAATATTAAGAAAAAAATATTATAATAATTCCAATATATAACTTAGGAAGAAGGTTTTTTATGAGTATAAAACTTATATGTATTGATATGGATGGAACATTATTAATGGATCAACATAATATTTCTACTGAAGATAAAGAAGCAATAAAATATGCCGTAAATAAAGGTATTCATGTAGCTATTACTACAGGTAGAGTATACAATTGCGCTAAACTTTACTCTGATTTAATAGGATTAACTACACCAATAATAGCATCAAATGGTGCTTTTATCGGAGATAGTAATGGAGATGAAATTTATAATAATCCTTTAAATATTGAGGATGCAAAACAATTTTTAGAAATCGCTAAAAAATATAATTTATTTTCATATTTAACAGCTAACTTTGGAATAGTTTCTTTAGAGGAACTTCCTGAAACAAATATATACAAGGTCTTAAATAAAACCCTTAGAAAAGAAGAGCAAATTAAATTAGAAGTTCTAAATAATATTGATGATATTTATAAATTATATGATGGACAAATTCTTAAAGGTGTTTGCTTAGAAAAAAATGATACTAATAAACTATTAATGGCTAAAAAAGAGCTACAAGAAAAGTGTCCTAACTTAGAAATAGTTTCTTCTTGGCATGATAATTTTGAAATTATGAAAAAAGGTAGCTCAAAAGGAGAAGCTGTTGAGTACTTAACTAAATATTTAAATTTAGATAAAAGTGAAGTTATGTGTATTGGCGATAGTGAAAATGATCTTTCTATGATAAAATTTGCTGGCATTGGAGTTGCTATGGGTAATGCTATAGATAAAGTAAAAGAAGCTGCCTCATTTATAACTGACTCTAATACAAACTCTGGTGTTGCTAAAGCCATAAAGAAATTTATATAATAACTTTTAAAATATAACTATTTTTTACTTTTACAAAATTTAAGCAAAATACAATTGAAAATCTTATTTCAATTATATTTTGCTTTATCTAAAACTTAATTATATTGTTCCTCTCTATACCTCTCTACTATTATTTCTTTTACTCTTCTTCCTTCTATTTTAGAAACAGAAATACTTAAATCTTTATATACAAAACTTTCCCCAACTTTAGGCAGATATCCAAATTCCTTTATAATCCATCCATTAACAGTTTGTACCTCAAAGTCATCTACTTCTTCTTTCATATAAAATTCATCAAAAAAATCAACTAAAGAAACACTGCATACAACAGAATATCTATCTTCATCCAGCTTTTTAAAATATTCTACAACTTCATCATGTTCATCCCATATTTCACCTACTAGTTCCTCTAAGACATCTTCTAATGTTATAATCCCCATAGTTCCTCCGAATTCATCTATAACTACAGCCATATGATTTTTAAGATATTGAAATTTCTTTAAAAGCTCTGAAATCTTAGTATTTGAGGTTACATATACTATAGGTTTAATAATACTATCAATATTAACCTTATTTTCATCTAGCGCATCATAAAAATCCTTCTCATGGATTACTCCAATTATATTATCTATATTATTTTCATAAACAGGAAGTCTTGAAAACTTATTTTCTTTAAAAACTTTTCTTACATCCTCTATTGCAGTTTCTTTAGATATTGAAATTAAGTCAACTCTTGAAGTTAATATTTGATCTGCATCTAAATCATTAAATTCTATAGCTGAACGTATTAGCTTACTTTCATGTTCATCAATTCCACCTTTGATTTGCGCCTCTTCCACCATAGTCAATAACTCTTCTTCTACTTCTATTGGAATTTCTTCAACTTTTATCACCTTAGAAATAGTCTTTTTCCATAATCCAAATAAAAAATTAAGTGGAGTAAATATAATAAGTAATACTCTTAATATTGGAGTAGAAAACATTGCAAACTTTTCAGGACTCTCCTTTGATAAGCTTTTAGGAGATATTTCCCCAAATATTAATACTACTATAGTCATAACGATTGTTGATATTGTTACACCTATATCTCCATAATATTTAGTAAAAACTATAGTCGCTATTGATGCGGATGCTATATTTACTATATTGTTACCTATTAATATAGTTGAAAGAATATTATCAAACTTTTTAGAAATATTTAATGTATTTTCTGCTTTCTTACTTCCATTTACAGCTAAGTTCTTTAATTTAATTTTATTTAAGCTCGAAAAAGCTGTTTCAGTAGCTGAAAAATAAGCTGACATAATAATAAGAATAGCAATAACAACAATCAATATCAGGGCATTATCATCCATTTAAATCATCACTCCATTTTATAAATATTTTATTTTACTAACAATATATGTTGCATAAATTAAAATATTATACAAAATAAATTCATTAAATTTAAATATATAAAAAAAGATGAATAAAATAATCCATCTTTTTTTATCTTTACTATCTTTTAAATGTTACTTCTTTTTCTTCATTTACACTTATAAATGACTTACTTGGTATAGTTTTAGCTATAACTTTTCCTTCTCTTATTGAATATAAAACTTCAGCTCTTCTTCTAACAGCATCATAACCACTTTCAGCATTTAATAATATTAAATTACCTGGCTTACCTATTTCTATTCCATATTCATCTTCAATATTTAAAGTTTTTGCACTATTAGTTGATATAAACTTTAATGATTCATTTATATCATCATATCCCATCATTTGGCATACATGTAATCCAAAGTGAACTACTTCAAGCATATTTCCTGTTCCCATTGGATACCATGGATCAAATATATCATCATGTCCAAATGAAACATTAATTCCAGCTTCATTTAGCTCCTTAACTCTTGTAATACCTCTTCTCTTAGGATATGTATCAAATCTTCCTTGAAGATGAGTATTAACTAAAGGATTTGAAACAAAGTTTATCCCTGACATCTTTAATAATCTAAATAACTTATATGTATATGCATCATTATATGATCCCATTGCTGTAGTATGGCTAGCTGTTACCTTGTTTTTAAGTCCAGTTTCTAAAGCTCTTGCAGCTACTACTTCTAAAAATCTTGATTGTTCATCATCTATTTCATCACAATGAACATCTACTAATACATCATACTTTTTAGCTAGTTCAAATATTTTGTTAATCGATTCTACTCCATATTCTCTTGTAAATTCAAAGTGAGGTATAGCCCCTATTACATCTGCTCCTAATTTTATAGCTTCTTCTATTAATTCTAATCCATTAGGATAAGAAAGTATTCCTTCTTGAGGAAAAGCTACAATTTGTAATGTAACATAATCTTTAACTTCTTCTCTTACTTCAATCATTGCTTTTAATGCAACTAAACTTTCATCAGTAACATCAACATGTGTTCTTATAAATTGAATTCCATTAGCTACTTGCCATTCTATTGCTTTTTTTGCTCTAGTTTTAACATCTTCCTTAGTTAAAAACTCTTTTCTTTGAGACCATCTTTCTATCCCTTCAAAAAGAGTTCCACTCTTATTCCACTCTGGTTCTCCTGCAGTTAAAGTAGTGTCTAAATGTATGTGTGGTTCTATAAAAGGAGCAGAAGCTAAGGCTCCTTTTCCTTCTATAACTTCTTCATTATTTACTACCTCTAAATTTTCTGCTATTTCATCAAATTTTCCATCTACTATTCTTATATCAAATAATCCTTCTCTATCTAAAAGTCTTATATTTTTAATTAACATATTTTATCATCACCTTATTTATCAGTTATTTTGGTTCCTATTATGTAAACTATCATTGTCGTTAATATTGCATTTACAGCTATAACTCCAACTGTTATAACATTTGCAACAATAAATCCTGCTAAGAAAGCTACTATTGCTATCCAATTTACACTTTTAAATTTTGCTTTTTCAATGTTATCATACTTTCTCTTCTTTATAAAGAAGTAATCTGCTATTATTATTCCACCAACTGGAGGTAACATTGAATTTAAGAAAGTTAAGAATGCTGTAAAGTTATTATTTAACCATATTGCTCCTAATGTTCCTATAAGTCCACCTATGATTACCATTTGCTTTTTAGGTAATTTAGTTATATTTGATAACCCAAGCCCTGCTGTATAAATCGCATTATCATTAGTTGTCCAAATATTTAATCCTAAAACTAATATTGCTGGTATTACTAAACCTTGTGAGAACATTACATCTGCTATATCTGAATTTCCTGTAACCATTGCTCCAACTGCTCCAAATAAGAACATTAAAGAATTTCCTATAAAGAAAGCTATTACTGTTGTTCCTACAGCTACTTTTTTATTTTTTGAGAATCTAGCAAAGTCTGGAGTTGCTGTTCCTCCACTTATAAATGAACCAACACATAAAGTTACTGCCGTTACTAATGCCATTTTACTAGTTGGCTCTATATTCATTAAACCTTGAACTCCACCAACAGAATTAGTTGCCATTATTGCTGATGTACTACCTAATATTGCAATTGCTGGTACTGCTATTGCACTTAATATTGTTAAAGACTTCATTCCAAAGTAAGCTGTTGCTGTCATTAATAATCCTGTTATTGCTACTAATAAATATAAGTTTATATTAAATCTATTTGCTACTGGTATTGCAAACATAGCTATTCCAACACCAAACCATCCTATTTGTGTAATACTAGTTACAAAAGATGCAAGATATGAACCTTTTTCACCAAATGAATATCTAGCAAGTAAATGCATTGAAAGTCCTGTATCTGCTCCTATATATGCCAGTAGTCCTGTGTAGCAAGCTAAAATTAAGTTTCCTAAGAATACTGCTATGAAAAACTCTTTTAGCGATAGGCCTGTCCCTAAATTTCCTCCTGTTAACATACTAGCTGAGAAGAATGTAAATCCAAGCATAACAACGAACATTGAAAAGAATCCCTTTTTATCCTTACTATGTACATGAGTTAATGCGTAATCATGATCTTCTTTACTAAACTGTGTCTCCATATTTAATTTTGCTTCCATTTTTAAATCTCCTTAAACATAAAATTTAAAAACCAGTGCCTAAGTTATAAAAAAACGACCTTTCCTTAATATAGAAAGGTCGTTACTACTTAAAATTAGATACTATTATAAATAATAATATAAAATATTATTATAGTATCTAAAACTTTATCTGTCGTATAATCTCCGACCTTTTTAATCTCTCTGGATTAAGTTTAAAGGACTAGTTTTCTCGAAGTCATTATATACTTTTTTGTCGAATAAAGTCAACACATTTTTTAAATCTATAAAAATACCTCCGGGGTTAATCCAATATTTGGATTAACCCCGGAGGAAGTTACATTTTTTACAAGTTTTCTATCTCTTTCATTAATTCTTCAATAAGATCTTCTTCTTTAACTTTTTTAATTATTTCACCTTTTTTGAAGATTAATCCCTCACCTTTTCCACCTGCAATACCAATATCCGCTTCTCTTGCTTCTCCAGGACCATTTACAACACATCCCATTACTGCAACCTTAATATTTTTATTACAGTTTTCAAGTTTCTTTTCAACCTCTTCAGCAATCTTTATAAGGTTAATTTGAGTTCTTCCACAAGTCGGACAAGATACAAAAGTCATTCCTTGATTTTTTAAACCTAGAGCAATTAACATTTCTTTTGCTACTTTAATCTCTTCTATTGGATCACTAGTTAAGGATACTCTTATAGTATCTCCTATCCCTTCTGCTAATAAAGTCCCTATTCCAAGTGTTGATTTTATAGTTCCTCTAAATACAGTACCTGATTCAGTAACACCTAAATGAAGAGGATAATTACATTTACTACTCATTAATCTGTAAGCCTCAATCATCATAGGAACATCAGAAGACTTAATTGAAATAACTATATCATAAAAATCTAGTTCTTCTAATATCTTAACATGTCTTAATGCTGATTCAACAAGACCTTTAGCTGTTGGTTTACCATCTCTCTCTAATATATCTTTTTCTAAGGAACCAGAATTAACACCTATTCTTATTGGAATATTTTTAGCCTTACAAGCTTCTGTAACAGCTTTTACTCTCTCTACATCTCCAATATTACCTGGATTAATTCTAATTGCACTAATTCCATTTTCAACACATTTTAATGCTAATCTGTAATCGAAATGTATATCTGCAACTACAGGCATTGGAGAACCTGCACAAATATCCTTTATTGCTTCAGCTGCTTCCATATCAGGAACAGCACATCTTATTATTTCACAACCTGCTACATGAAGAGCTCTTATTTGATCTAATGTAGCCTCTACATCTCTTGTATCTGTATTAGTCATAGATTGAATCGAAACTGGTGAATCTCCACCAATATAAACTGATCCAACCTTAACTTTTCTAGTAAATTTTCTTTCCATTTTTCCACTCCTATAAACTAATAGGGAATAATATATCCTTTAATGTTACTACTATCATAAATCCTATTAACACCATAAACCCTACATAATTTAATGCTCCAACTATTTTATCAGGAACTTTTCTTCTAGTTATAAGTTCAATTAATAAAATAACTGTCCATCCTCCATCTAAGGCAGGGAATGGTAATAAATTAAACACTGCTAAATTAATACTAAGGAATCCAAGGAAATATGTTAATGATATTAAACCACTTTTAGCAACTTCTGTTGACATTTTTATTATTGTAACTGGTCCACCAACATCTGTCTTAAAGTTTACCTTACCTGTAACCATCATTGCTAAACTCTTATAAGTTTGAGTTACTAATGAAATAGTCTCATTAAATGACTCTTTAATTGACTGAATTATTGTTGGCTTTTCAACAAGTGTATAATAAAGTCCTACTTGATATATTTGACTCCCATCCTCCTCAACTAATCTTGGTGTTACAGTAATATTTTCTTTATTTCCATTTCTATCTACTACTAAATCTACTGAACCACCTTTTGCCATTTGAATCCCCATTGAAACATCAGTAGTAGTAAATACCTTTGACCCATCTATACTTAATATTCTATCTCCAACCTCTAAGCCAGACTCTATAGCTGCAGAGTTTTCAACTAATTTACTTATTACTGGTTCTGAATATCCCCTATTACTTATTATAATTGCAAATGCAATAATTGCAAATATAACGTTCATTGTAACACCAGCTATTATAACACTAATTCTTCTTAATGGTGATTTGCTAGAAAAGCTTCTTTCATCATCACTAGCCTCTTCTTCACCAAGCATCTTTACATATCCTCCAATAGGGAATAACCTTAATGAATATTGAGTTTCTTTTCCCTTTTTAGAAAGAATCTCTGGTCCCATACCAATTGAAAACTCTTCTACTTTTATTCCATTAGCCTTAGCCATAATAAAGTGTCCTAATTCATGAACAATTATTAATAAACTAAAACCCAATATTGCCATTATAATATACACTTACTTCACTCCTAACTCCCATTTAGTTCTTATATACTCTCTAACCTTTTTATCTAACTCTATAATATTATCTAAAGTTAATTCATCATAATAATTTTCTTTAAATACACCCATACATTCTTCTATTATTTCTGCGATTTGTAAGAACTTTATTTTTTCTTTTAATAATAAGGCTACAGCTTCTTCATTTGCACCATTTAATATAGTAGGAGCCAACCCTCCAATTTTCCCTGCTTCATATGCAAATCTTAAACATTTAAATGTTTCTAAATCTGGTTTTTCAAATGTTAATGCACCTAACTCATAAAAGTTAACTGGCTTTGCTATCATATCTTTTCTTTCAGGATAGTTTAATGCATATTGAATAGGTAATCTCATATCTGGAGATCCTAACTGCGCAATAACACTAGCATCCTTATATTCAACCATAGAATGAATTATACTTTGTGGATGAACAATAACTTCTATATTATCATAGTCACAATCAAATAAGAAATGAGCTTCTATAACTTCTAGACCTTTATTCATTAATGTAGCCGAATCTATAGATATTTTTTGCCCCATATTCCATTTTGGATGTTTAAGTGCTTCTTTAACTGTTACATCTTTTAACTCTTCAATAGTCTTTCCTCTAAATGGTCCTCCAGATGCAGTTAATAATATCTTATTTATATCTTTATTTTTATATCCACTTAAACTTTGGAATATAGCACTATGTTCTGAATCTACAGGCAATATTTTTACGTTATTTTCCTTGGCCTTATTCATAACAAGCTCTCCAGCAACAACTAATGTTTCCTTATTAGCTAAAGCTATATCCTTTTTTGCCTCTATTGCTGCTATTGTAGGTTTTAAACCTATCATTCCCACAACAGATGTAACTACAGTATCAATTTCTTCTAAAGTTGCAATTTTAACTAATCCATCTATACCACTAAAAACTTGTATATTAGGATATTCCTTATTACAAAACTCTTCAATAATCTTTGAAGAATTTTCATCCATCATTGCTACATATTTAGGCTCAAACTCTCCTATTATTTCTTTAATCTTATCAACTGAAGAATTTGCTGTAATTCCTATAAGATTAATTTTTCCATCTGAATTTCTTATTACATCTAGAGTCTGCGTTCCTATAGAACCCGTTGCCCCTAAAATCGAAATATTTTTCATTAATACCTCCTACAATGTTCCTTCATATATTATATCTTTTGCAATTAAACAGTATATAGGGCCTATTAATAATCCTATTATTCCAAATACTTCTGCACCTATATACATTGAAAGCATTACCACTAGTGGATGAATATCTAACTTAGAGCTAAGAAACTTAAGTTCTAATATCTCTCTTATTACTTGCAGTAACAAATATAATGCTATTAATCCAACTACTAGTAAGTATTCTTTCATTATTATATTGTATATTATAATTGGAATAAATACAATTATAGTTCCTACATATGGTAATATATCTAGTATGCCACAAATAACACCTAAAAATATTGCACTAGGAACTCTTAAAATTTTGAATCCTATAATAGTAATAATCATACACATAATTACTAATTTTAATTCAATTTTTACTACTTCTCTCAAATTATTCTTTTTCACCCTTATAGTATCTACAATATCATAAGGTAATAAACAATTTAATAACCTTAAAAACAATCTTTTATCAACTAAAACAAAATATACACACATATTTGCAATTACATAGGATAAAATACTTTGTCCTGTTACCGCTAATCCACTTCTGAAAGTTAAAGAAGTTAAACTATGTGAATTATTTGATATAACCTTTTCTATATCAATATTAAATACCTCACTAATATTTTCTATGAATTCTTTTATCCTATCTATATGCTCCACATAAAAACTTTGTACTAAATCTATTATAGAGTTTCCAAAATAAAATATAAAACAAAATAATAATATATTTATTATCAAAATAGTTAGTGCTCCAGCAATTTCTTTTTTATTAATTATTTTTTTTACAATATCGTATACTGGTGTTGATATAACTATCAAAACTAAAATAGTCATAAATGGCTTAAAATAGTTTTTTATTATAAAAGTTACAATTACAAATATTAATAATAAAAATAACAAATCAACTAATGTTTTATATTGATAATGTTTTTTATATCCATTATATAACCTCATTTTCTCCTCCTATCTTAAATTAATATTTCAATATATTACATTATTAATTTATTAATACCACTTATAATTTAGACTATATTTCAATTATAAAACAAAAAAGGATACAATAGTTAAACTATCGTATCCTGCTTATTAAATTCCTACTACAAATGTTAAATAATAAAAAACAACTACTGCATTAAATAAAATTGAATCAAATCTATCTAATATACCACCATGTCCCGGAATAAGATTACTATAATCTTTTAGTCCAACAAATCTTTTAATAGATGATGCAACTAAGTCTCCAAATTGCCCCATTATTCCACATAACGCTCCTATTAAGAAGAAATGAATAATATTTACCTGTGGAACATATGCACTAACTGCTACACCAAACAATCCACATCCAAGAGTAGCACCTAAAAATCCACCAATTGACCCCTCAATTGTTTTTTTAGGACTCACCTTTGGACAAAGCTTATGTTTACCAAAGAATCTACCAAAATAGTATGCTACTGTATCAGAAAGCCATGATCCAATAAATATTAACCACACTAAAAATTGTCCACCAACTTTTTCATTAACTAATGGAATAAAACTGAATAATATTACAACATAAATAAATCCTAAAAAAGTTATAGCTACATCTACAAAAGAATATTTTAAATCAATTATAGGTATTATTAATGCTATTACCATAGCTATAACTAAAATATACATCATCTTTTCAAAATCATTATTAAATGCATAATAGACAATCAATAATATATAACTAATTATAGGAATACTTTTTATTTCCTTTGTCTTTAACGCATTATAAAACTCATATAATCCACATATAGATAATGCTATAGTAAATAACTTTAGTGGTAATCCACCTAAAAGTACAAAAATCAATAACGGAGCAAGTACAACGGCTCCTAAATATCTACTATTTAATTTCAAACTTCCAACCTCCTTTAACTATACTCCACCATATCTTCTATCTCTATTTTGATAATCATATATTGCCTGTTGTAAATCTCTTTCACTAAAATCAGGCCAATTTACATTTGAATACCAAAATTCTGAATATGCACATTGCCATAATAAGAAATTACTTATTCTTTGTTCACCTGAAGGTCTTATTATTAAATCTGGATCTGGGCAATTTTTTGTATATAAATATTCTGAAAATCTTTCTTTTGTAATATCATCCTTATTTATATTCCCGTTTTCAATATCTATAACTATATTTTTCACAGCTCTTACTATTTCATCTCTTCCCCCATAATTAAAGGCAACATTTAAGACTAATCCAGTATTATTTTTTGTTAACTCTATAGAATCTTCAATTTCTTTTCTACATTCCTCTTGAAGTTGAGTTATATCACCTAAAACTCTTAATACAACGCCATTTTTATGTAGCTCTCCAACTTCACTCTTTAAATACTGAACTAATAATTTCATTAAAGCATTAACTTCATCCTTTGGTCTTTTCCAATTTTCAGTTGAAAATGCATATAAGGTAATAAACTTTATACCTAATCTATCAGCTTCCTTTACTATTCTTCTAATAGTTTCAACTCCAGCTTTATGTCCCATACTTCTAGGCATATTTCTTTTTTTTGCCCATCTTCCATTTCCATCCATGATTATTGCCACATGCTGAGGAATATTTTTTTCATCTAATTCTATATTTAATTCTTCATTATTTTTAGTAGCTTTAAAAAAATTAAACATTATTTCCCTGCCTCCAATTTACTTTATATAAAACCCGTATCTTAATAATTTCACTTAATAAAAAAACCTGCTAAATAGCAGGTTTTAAATTGACATAATCTCTTTTTCCTTAGCTACAACAAGTGAATCTATTTCTTTAACAAATTGATCTGTTTTCTTTTGAACAGCATCTTCACCTTTTTTAACTTCATCTTCTGAAATATGTCCATCCTTCTTTAATGCCTTAATCTTTTCATTAGCATCTCTTCTTATAGATCTAATTGCTACTTTAGCATCTTCACCTAACTTTTTAACATTCTTAACAAGATTTCTTCTTGTTTCTTCTGTTAATTCAGGAACTAATAATCTAATTATAGATCCATCATTAGATGGGTTAATTCCTAAGTCAGATTTTAAAATTGCTTTTTCAATTTCTTTTAATAATGACTTATCCCAAGGAGTTATAACTAACATTCTTGGCTCTGGAGCAGAAATATTACCAACTTGCTCAATTGGGCATAATCCACCATATGCTTCTACTTGGATTCTATCAAGCATCTTTGGATTAGCTCTACCAGCTTTTAATGTTGTTAAATCTGAAGTTAAAACAGAAATAGTCTTTTGCATTTTTGACTCTGCTGTATTTAATAATTCTTTTATCATATAATCCTCCTTATTATTTAGATACTATTGTACCTATTTTTTCTCCTTCCATTACTTTTTTGATATTACCTTCTTCACTAATACCAAAAACTAATATTGGAATATTATTATCCATACATAATGTAGTTGCTGTTGTATCCATTACCTGTAAGCCTTTTTCGATTACTTCCATATATGTTAGTTTATCATATTTTTTAGCATCTGCAAACTTATTTGGATCTTTATCATATACACCATCAACATTTTTAGCAAGTAAGATTACATCTGCTTCTATTTCAGCAGCTCTTAATGCTGCAGCTGTATCAGTTGAGAAATATGGATTTCCTGAACCAGCCCCGAAAATTACAACTCTTCCCTTTTCTAAATGTCTAACAGCTCTTCTTCTTATAAAAGGTTCAGCTATTTCTTTCATTTCTATAGCAGTTTGTACTCTTGTCTTAACTCCTATACCTTCTAAAGCATCTTGAAGTGCTAATGCATTTATACAAGTAGCTAACATTCCCATATGGTCTGCTGTAGTTCTGTCCATACCTTCACCAGATCTACCTCTCCATATGTTTCCACCACCTACAACTAAACCAACTTCAACATCCATATCTACTAAAGTTTTAACTTCTCTTGCAATTCTTCCTACTATATCAAAGTCAAATCCAAATCCATTTGCCCCTGATAAAGCTTCACCTGATATCTTTAACATTACTCTCTTATATTCAATATTTGCCATTGTAATCCCTCCTGCTATATATGTACTCTTTTCCTTAAAAAAAGAGAACACCAAAGTGTTCTCTTGATATTACATACCCATAGTCTTAGCAACTTCTGCAGCGAAGTCTTCTTCAACTTTTTCGATACCTTCTCCTCTTTCGAATCTAGCGTATCTTGTAACAGTTATTGGAGAACCAACTTCTTTAGATTTTTCTTCTAAGAATTTAGATATTGACTTATCTCCATCTTTAACCCATGCTTGATCTAAAAGACAAACTTCTTTGTAGTACTTTTGAATTCTTCCCATTACCATTTTTTCAACGATATTTTCTGGCTTTCCTTCATTTAATGCTTGAACTCTGTAGATTTCTTTTTCTTTTTCTAAAGCTTCGTTATCTACTTGTTCTCTGCTTAAGAATAGAGGATTTGCAGCAGCAACTTGCATACAAACTTCCTTAGCAACTTCTTCTAAAGCAGCAACGTCTGTAGATTCACTAGCAACTTCAACCATAACTCCGATTCTTCCGCCACCGTGGATGTAGCTAGCTATAGCTCCGTTTTCTATGTTGAATTTAACAAATCTTCTTACTGTCATGTTTTCGCCTAGCTTTGCGATTAAAGCTGTTAAAGCTTCAGTTACAGTAGATTCACCATCAAATTTTTCAGCAACTAATTCTTCAACAGTTGTAGCTGAAGTGTTAGCAGCCATTTCTGCAACTTTTGTTGCGAATGAAACGAATTCTTCGTTAGCAGCAACGAAGTCAGTTTCACAGTTAACTTCTACCATAGCAGCAGTTTTCTTGTCAGCTGAAACGAAAGTCTTAACGATACCTTCAGCAGCAACTCTACCAGCTTTTTTAGCAGCAGCAGCTAATCCCTTTTCTCTTAAAAATTCAACAGCTTTTTCTATATTTCCTTCAGTTTCAACTAAAGCCTTTTTGCAGTCCATCATTCCTGCACCAGTCATTTCTCTTAATTCTTTAACTGATTTAGCAGTTATCATTATTAAATTCCTCCTTAACATTAAATGTAAACCATATTTTAGGTTAAAAGGTAAATGAAGTTTCCCTCACCTACCTCTTAAAATTATTATTCAGCTAATTGTTCGCCTTGTCTTCCTTCGATAATTCCATCAGCTAATTTAGCAGTTATTAATTTAACAGCTCTGATAGCATCGTCGTTTCCTGGAATTACGTAATCAACTTCTTCTGGGTCACAGTTAGTATCAACGATAGCTACTACTGGGATTCCTAATATTTTAGCTTCTGATATAGCATTCTTTTCTTTTCTTGGGTCAACTACAAACATAGCTCCGATGTTGTTAACATCTAAGTTAGTAATACCACCAAGGTTAGTTTGTAATTTTTCCATTTCACCTTTTAATTTGATTACTTCTTTCTTAGGTAAAACATCAAATGTTCCATCTTGTTCCATTTGTTGTAATTCTTCTAATCTCTTAATTCTAGTTTTGATAGTTTTGAAGTTAGTTAACATACCACCTAACCATCTGTTGTTTACGAAGTGCATGTTTGATCTTACAGCTTCTTCTTGGATAGCTTCTTGAGCTTGTTTCTTAGTTCCAACGAAAAGAATGTCTTTTCCTTCAGTTGATACTTCTCTAATGAAGTTATAAGCTTCTTCTACCTTCTTAACTGTCTTTTGAAGATCTATTATATATATTCCGTTTCTTTCTGTGAATATATATGGAGCCATTTTAGGGTTCCATCTTCTTGTTTGGTGTCCAAAGTGAACGCCTGCTTCTAATAATTGTTTCATTGATATTACTGACATTTTGTTACCTCCTGGTTTTTCCTCCACAACCTTCATTCTTATAAAGCTTCCCAAAATTGGGCACCAACTTTATACATTGGGCTGTGTGCGTATTTATTTACCTAGGTTAGTATATCATAAGCTTTATATCCTAGCAACATATTTTTTGCATATTTTATATTTCACGTCATAAAACTATAAATTTATTATATATTACCCAAATAAAAAACTAATTAAATACTAACTTTTACATGTTTCAAAAGATTCATTATATATTATATCCTAATTTAAAAATATAACACTAATTTAATTTTTCTTTATTTTATTCTGTCACGCTTTTTATGTTGTAAACTTTTATTATATAAAAAAATAAGCTATACCTTTGTATAGCTTATTTTTATCTTATCTTCTTTAATTCTTCTACTAATTTTTCATTTAAAATCTTAATATGAGTTCCCTTCATTCCTAAAGATCTTGACTCAATTACACCAGCACTCTCAAATTTTCTTAAAGCATTTACAATAACACTTCTTGTTATTCCAACTTTGTCTGCAATTTTAGATGCAACTAATAGACCTTCATTGCCATCTAGCTCATTGAATATATGCTCTACAGCTTCTAATTCCGAATAAGATAAAGTTCCAATAGCTAATTGTACCACAGCTTTTTTTCTTGCTTCCTCTTCTAGCTCATCCTGTTTAGCTCTTAACATTTCCATTCCAACTATAGTTGCACTATGTTCTGCTAATACTAAATCTTCTTCTTCAAATTCTTCTCCAAATCTTGCTAAAAGTAATGTTCCCATTCTTTCACGATTACCTACAATAGGTACTATAGTAGATATTTTATTAGAAACTTCACAAGCACCTTCTCCCTTAAATACACAATTCCCATTGCTCTTAGAATTTGCCAAAGTTTCTGTAATCTTTAATAAACCTTCATTATATCCTAACGGAAATCTACCTTCTTCTAAAACATACTTTTTCATTATTGCGCACTCAAAATCTGTTGAAAAAGTATGTCCTAAAACTTTTCCTTTTCTACTAATTATATATACGTTACATGCTAAAACTTCACTTAAAAGTTTGCATATATCATCAAATACTACTGGGTCTGCACCACCCTTTTGTAATATTTTATTTAATCTTCTAGTTTTATTTAATAATGATGACAATTAAATACTCCCCCCATCATAACCTTATCACTAAATTGTTAATTTTCAAAATTGTCTAAATTTTAAGATATTACTTCTTAATCTTATACTATCATATAAGACTTTTTTTTACAACAATTTTTACATTCTTTCGACAAGGCTTATGAGAACTATTTATTTACTTATCATCTTTCTTTTCATTGTCATCTTCTAAAGGCATTGTATTTCCACATTCAGTATTTGAACATATCGCATATTTACCTTTAGTTTTTGAATACTTAATTGTCATATAGTTACCACATTTTGAACATGGCTCTTTTATAGGCTCATTCCAACTTACAAAGTCGCAATTTGGATAATTAGAGCATCCAAAAAATTTCTTTCCTTTTTTGCTTCTCTTAGCTAATATCTTTCCTCCGCACTTTGGACATGGAACATCTAATTCCTCAACAATTGGTTTAGCATTATGACATTCTGGATATCCTGGGCATGCTAAGAAAGTACCATATCTTCCACGTTTTATAACCATCATTCTTCCACATTTATCACATGGAACATCACTTACTTTATCTTCAATTACAACTTTTGAAATTTCCTTCTCAGCTTTATCAATGGCTACTTTAAGGGGTGCAAAGAATTCACCAACTACCTCTTTCCATTCTTCACTGCCTTCTTCAATATAATCCAGCTTTCTTTCCATATCTGCTGTAAAATCTACATCAACTATTTGTTTAAAATAATCTGACATTATATTATTAACTATAAATCCTAACTCTGTAGGTATTAAATTTTTCTTTTCTCTTGAAACATAATCTCTACTTAATAATGTAGATATTGTTGGAACGTAAGTACTTGGTCTTCCTATTCCCTTTTCTTCAAGTAATTTTACAAATGATGCTTCTGTATATCTTGCTGGTGGTTGAGTGAAATGTTGTTTACCTTCTACAGATGCAGGTTGTAATATTTCACCTTCTTCTAGCATCGGTAATGATACATCATTATCATCATCTTCAGTTGTATAATCATACACTTTCATGAAACCATCAAATTTAATAGTTGAACCAGATGCCTTAAATGAATACTCTCCATTTACTATATCTATACTATTTGTATTTAATGAACATGATGCCATTTGACTTGCAATAAATCTCTTCCATATTAAGCTATATAATTTATATTGCTCTGCTGATAAATTTGCTTTTGCTATTTCTGGAGTTATTTCTATATGAGAAGGTCTTATAGCTTCATGAGCATCTTGTATATTTTTCTTTCCTTTATATACTCTTGGCTTCTCTGGAACATACTCATTTCCATAGCTTTCTTTTATAAAGTCAATAGCCTTTCCTTGTGCTTCTTCAGAAATTCTTACAGAGTCAGTTCTCATGTAAGTTATTAAACCTACTGTACCATATCCTTTTACATCAATCCCTTCATAAAGAGCTTGAGCTATAGACATAGTTCTCTTAGTCATAAAATTAAGCTTTTTAGAAGCTTCTTGTTGCAAAGTACTTGTTGTAAATGGTGGCAATGGATTTTTTAATCTATTACCCTTTTTAACTTTATCAATTCTATAATTATTTTCTTCTAATTCTCTTATTATTTTATTAGCTTCTTCTTCTGTTGTTATTTCTATTTTTTTATTTTTATACTTCGTTAATTTTATTGGGAATTTTTTTCTTTCCTTCTTTAAAACACAATCTACTGTCCAGTATTCTTTTGGTTCAAAAGCTTTTATTTCTTCCTCTTTATCACAAATAAGCTTTAATGCAGCTGATTGAACTCTTCCAGCACTTAATCCCCATTTAACATTTTTCCAAAGTATCGGACTTATTTCATATCCAACAAGTCTATCTAATACTCTTCTTGCTTGTTGCGCATCAACTAAATTTAAGTTTATTTTTCTTGCTCCTTTTATAGATTCTTTTACAGCACTTTTAGTTATTTCATTAAATACTATTCTACATGTTTCATCTTCTGAAATTTTTAATATATTTGCTAAGTGCCAAGATATAGCCTCTCCCTCTCTATCGGGGTCGGTTGCAAGATAAATTTTATCTGCTTTTTTAGCAGCTTTTTTTAATTTAGTTATTAATTCACCTTTTCCTCTAATAGTTATATATTTTGGATTAAAATTATCTTCTATATCAACACCTAATTTACTTTTAGGTAAATCTCTAACATGACCCATTGAGGCTTCAACTGTATAATTTTTTCCTAAATATTTACTAATTGTCTTTGCTTTTGCAGGTGACTCTACAATAACAAGATTCTGACCCATACCATCAACTCCTATTTATCTCTTAGGAGCTTTTACCCCCCTAAAATTCTAACTAATCTTTACGTAATAATTGCCTGGTAGGCAAATAATTTCATTTTCATTTTGCATTTCAAATAATAACTCAAACAAAGCTATTCTGTCAATATTTAGACTTCCAATTATTTTATCTATATGTATAGGTTCTTTACCTATTACATCCAATAAACATTTTTTAACGCTATTTTTAATATTATTTTTATTATCTTTTTTAATTATATTAAGAAATTCATATAAATCATCTTTTCCTAAAAAAGGACGTGCTCCTTGATGAATTAATAAGTTACATCCTCTACTAGATTCGTTAAAAATTGGCCCTGGAACTACCATGACTTCTTTAGATTGATTTAATGCATAATCAACAGTTATTAGTGATCCACTTCTACTAGATGCCTCTATAACAATTACACCATTGCTTAAAGCACTTATGATTCTATTTCTTTGTGGAAAATTATACGATATTGGTTTTGTTCCTGGTAAAAATTCTGATATTAACAAGCCTTTTTCAGAAATTTTATCATACAAATATTTATTAAATCTTGGATATACAATATCTATTCCACACCCTAAAACTCCTATTGTCTTTCCACCTCTACTTAAAATTTCTCTATGTGCTATTGAGTCTATTCCAGCAGCTACACCACTTACAACACCATATGAAATATTATATAATTCAGATGTTATAAACTTAGTAACCTGCTCTCCATAATTAGTGTTTTTTCTTGATCCAACAATAGCAACCATATTATAATCTAATAATGCTATATCTCCTTTATAAAATATAACATATGGTGGATTTGCAATATTTTTTAATTTTTCTGGATACAAACTAGACGAATATGTTACATACTTTATGTTGTTTTTAAATAAATATTCCTCTAATTTTTCCTCTTCTATATTATTTTTAACTTTTAATCGCATTAAAAAATTTTTGTACAACAATTTTTCTTTAACTATATTATCAATATTATTATAAATATTTTCTTCATTATTATACTTTTCTATTAACTTTATCTTAGCTGAATCAGATATCTTTAGTAATATAAACCATATTTTATACTTATCCATACATTGAATCCTTTCTATATTATTTCGCCAAAAACATTTTTTCTAAATCCTATAGCTTCGATAATATGATAGTCCATAACTTCAACACTACAATCTAAATCTGCTATGGTTCTAGCTACTTTTATTATTTTGGTATATCCTCTAAGAGTTATATCATATCTACGATAATAATCTTCTAAAACTCTTTTTGCATTTTTATTGATATTGCATAAATTTAATACATCTTTCCCAACAATATCTGAATTATATTTATATTTTGTTCCTTTAAATCTTTCTTTCTGAATTTCTCTTGCCAATATTACATTATGTCGCATATTGTCAGAATTAATTTTATCCTTTTTTCCAACGATTTCATCTACTTTTATTCTGGGAACAAAATTTAATATATCAATTCTATCCAAAAGAGCTCTAGACATTCTATTTATATACCTTCTTCTCTCTAATTCAGTACATGTGCAAGTTGATCCTGAATCATAATCAAGCATCTTTCCACAAGGACATGGATTAAAAGTTCCAACTAATATAAAATTACTGGGCAATGTATAACTTTCTTTTAATCTTGAAATATTTATTTTCTTATCTTCTAGAGGTTGCCTTAAAAGTTCTAACACCTCTTTTTTAAATTCTAATATTTCATCTAAAAATAAAACACCATTATGAGCTAAAGTTATTTCTCCAGCTTTTACATCCTTTCCACCACCAATTAATGCTGTTTTAGTTATAGTATTATGGGGTGATCTAAAAGGCCTTGATATATCATACCCATCATCCCATAACCCTGATACACTATATATTTTTGCAACCTCCTGCTGCTCCTCTATAGTCATAGGTGGTAATATAGATGGTAGGGCTTTTGCCAACATTGTTTTACCTGAACCTGGTGATCCAAATAACATTATATTATGATTACCAGCTGCTACAATTTCCATAGCTTTTTTCGATGTATATTGCCCCATTATATCTTCAAATCTATTAACGAAAACCTCTTTATTTTTTCTCTTTTTTTCTCCTTTATATGGCAGTAAATCTTCATTTTGTATATATGATATTACTTGATTTAGTGTTTTAAAAGGAAAAAAGTTTCCTAAGACAAAACTTCTCATTTCTTTCAAATTTTCAAGGGGAAAAATGAAATTTTGCTTCTTATTATTATCACCTTCAAAAATAATAGGTACTGCTCCTTTAACCCCCTTTAATTCACCATTTAAAGAAAGTTCTCCAAACACTATATAGTCATCTAATGACTTTTCTTCAATTTGTCCTGATGCCATCAATATCCCAAGTGCTATAGGTAAATCTAAAAGACTACCTATTTTTTTTACATCTGCTGGGGCTAAATTTATAGTAATTCTACCTAATGGAAATTCATACCCACTATTTACTATTGCTAATCTGACCCTTTCCTTAGATTCTTTAATTGATGTATCTGGTAATCCAACAATATTAAAGCTTGGAATTCCTCTAGTTATATCAACTTCAACACTTATTAATACACCATCTAATCCTCTATGTGTAGCACTAGTTATTTTTAAAGCCATCTCTTATATCAATCCCTTCTTTTTTCCTTATTTACTTTTTCATTATTGACATGGATTTACTTCTTTAACCTAATCTGAATAAAAAAAATCATAAAGTCTATTATTATAACTAGAGGTGAAGATATGAAGAAGTATAATAAAGCAATTGGAAATTATGGTGAGACTCTCTCTCGTGATTTTCTTATTAATAATGGATATAATATATTAGATATGAATTATAGAAATAGATATGGCGAAATAGATATAATATGTAGAAAAAATAATCTTATAATTTTCTGCGAAGTAAAAAGTAGGTATACAAACTCCTTTGGAAATCCAATAGAATCCGTTACCTACTACAAACAAAAACAAATTATAAAATTATCTCAAATTTATTTATTATATAAAAGATATTATAATTACAATATTAGATATGATATTATTGAAGTTATTTTTAATAACAAAAATGCATCTTTTAAAATAAATCACATAAAAGATGCATTTAGATTATATTAATTAAAATTTGCTATTTATAAGCTTAAATTATCATAATTACTAGTTATTTGACAATATATTAGTTAGAAATGACATTCTATGTATTTCTGTAGGACCGTACTCTTTTATTCCTTCTATATGCTTTGTAGTTCCATAACCAACATTCTCCTCAAAACCATAATAAGGATATTTTTCAGCATATTCTTTCATTAAATTATCTCTATAAACTTTTGCTACTATAGATGCAGCTGCAATACAGGCAGACTTTGTATCTCCCTTAATTACAGATTTATTAGGAATTTGTATTCCCTTTACTGTATATCCATCAGATAATACTAAATCCGGCTTCACTTTTAAGCTATTACAAGCCTCTAAAAACACTTCATTATTACAAACACCTATTCCTCTTTCATCAATTTGCTTAGAATCACGAGAGGCTATATAATATGCTAATGCTTTTTCCTTTATTATAGATGCTAATTCTTCTCTTTTTCTTTCATTTAATTTTTTGGAATCATTAATCCATAAAATTAAATCTTCATCTATAACATTTAAATCTAATACTACTGCACATGATACGATAGGCCCTGCTAAAGGTCCTCTTCCAACTTCATCTACTCCTGCAATAATATTATAATTTTCAAATGATTTATCAAAGTTATACATATTTCTAACTCTTTTAATCTCATTTTCTATTTTTTCTTTAGCTTTTTGAAGCTTATCACCTAAATTATTAATATTTTTTCTTTTATCACTTTTTAATATATTTATAATTTCAATTAACTCTTTAGAATTATAAACTTCATTTATGTTTATTTCATCTACTTTTTCTTTAACAATTTTAAAGCTTAAACTGCTAATATCTGTAGTTAATATATCCATTATCTTTTTTCCTTTTTCTTTTCGTTTCTCTTTTCTTTTCTTATTCTTCTTTTTCTTTCTTTTTCAGTTTCTTCCTTAACTATAACTTCTTCTTCCTCAAAAACATCATCTGGACGTTCTAAAGAAATTTTACCAAGTTTTCCACCTCTAAATTCATCAATAAGCATAACAGCAATTCTATTGTAATTAATTTCATTACGTGCCATTATACACCCTCTTTTTCTAGCAATAGCATCAAGGTTATCTAATGGATTCTCTTGTATTTCTTCAATTCCAAATCTTTCTATTAATCTATCTGGATAATATTCCTGAAGTCTTTCAACTAGCTTATATGCTAATTCTTCTATATCCATTATTTCATCCTTAATAGCACCTGTAAATGCTAAATTTAAAGCTGTTCTTTCATCTTCGAATTTAGGCCATAATACTCCTGGAGTATCTAACATTTCCATATCAAAGGATGTTTTTATCCATTGCTTACTTTTTGTAACACCAGCTCTATCTCCAGTCTTAGCAATATTATTTCTTGCCATCTTATTTATAAATGTAGATTTACCACAGTTTGGAACACCAACTACCATTACTCTCATCATGAACTTAACTAAGCCCTTAGCTTTAGCTCTATCATGTTTTTCTTTTAACAACTCCAAAAGTGCTGGCTTTATTTGTTGTAATCCTTGACCCTTTAAACAATTAACTTCTAAAACTTTAACAGTTTCACTAGACAATGCATTTATCCACTCTTTAGTTACCTTAGGTTCTGTTAAATCACTTTTATTTAACAAAATTAATCGTGGCTTACCTGCACAAAGTTTATCTATATCTGGATTTGCAGAACTTCTAGGAATTCTAGCATCTCTAATTTCTATTACAGCATCAACAAGTTTTAAATTATCTTGTATTTCCCTTTTTGTTTTTTTCATATGCCCCGGGAACCAATTTATAGTAGCCATAATTCATCCTCCTTTTTAAATATGTATTATTTATTCTTAACAATTATTTTTATATGAAACAACTCTCCATAAATTCCAAGTTGTAAGTTCGATTGACTAAATTAAAATTTAGAATCTCACTTATATTATTGCAAACAAAAAGGGACTTAATACTAAGTCCCTTAATATCTTTATTAACTTTAAATTATCTAGTTAATAATTCCTTAACTTTAGCAGCCTTACCTACTCTATCTCTTAAGTAGAATAACTTAGCTCTTCTTACTTTACCTCTTCTTGTAACTTCCATCTTTTCGATGATTGGTGAGTTAACTGGGAAAGTTCTTTCAACTCCAACACCGTAAGCAACTCTTCTTACTGTGAAAGTTTCTCTTAAACCACCGTTTTGTCTCTTAATAACAGTACCTTCGAACATTTGGATTCTTTCTCTGTTACCTTCTTTAACTTTAACGTGTAATTTAACGTTATCCCCAACATTGAAGTTTGGTAAGTCATTTCTCATTTGTTCTGCTTCTATAGCTCTTAATATTTCGTTCATTGTGCATTCCCTCCTAAATTGATAATTGACGCTCTTAACAAATTCTTTGACAGCGGAACGCCCGTACTAGCACAAAAGTTATTGTAACATAAGTTTTTTTATATTTCAAGTTATTATTTTTTACTATTTAATAATTTTTTATCCTCTTTTGTAAGTATTATATCTTTATATAAATCCGGCCTTCTTTCCTTTGTTATCTCTAAAGATTGTAGCCTTCTCCATTTTCTTATATTTTCATGATGTCCAGATAATAATACTGCCGGTACACTTTCCCCTTCAAAAATTTCTGGTCTTGTATATTGAGGATATTCAAGTAACCCTTCTGAAAAAGATTCATCTTCATGGCTCTCAGATTTATTTAATACTCCTGGTACTAACCTTAAAATAGAATCAATTACAGGAATAGCCGCCATTTCCCCACCAGTCAATACAAAGTCTCCTAGAGAAATTTCCATATCAACTTCTTTAAAAGCTCTTTCATCTATACCTTCATAGTGTCCACAAAGAAAAATTAGATTTTCTTCTTTAGATAACTCTTCTGCCATTTTTTGATTAAAAGTTTTACCCTTTGGCCCTAAAAAAATTACTTTCCCATTATTCTTTTCTTTGCAAGCTCTTATAGAGTCTACAACCGGCTGTGCTGCCATTACCATACCAGCTCCACCGCCATAAGGATAATCATCAACCTTTTTATGCTTATTTAACGTATAATCTCTTATGTTTAAAGTATCAATTGATATTAATCCCTTTTCTTGTGCTTTCCCTATTATACTATGATTAAAAATATTAAACATCTCAGGAAATAGAGTTAGAATACTAATCTTCATCCATCCATTCTCCTACTGGTCTTATTGTAATTCTTCTTTCATCTATATTAATATCCACTACTATACTTTTTAATACAGGTATTAATAATTCTTTTGGCTTTCTTATCCAATATACATCATTATTTTTAGTTTGTATAACATCATAGATCTTCCCAAGTTCTTTTCCTTCAGTATCAAAAACTGTGCACTCTCTTAAATCTGCTAAGAAATAACAGTCTTCTTCAAGTTCAACTGCATTTTCTCTTTCTACTTCCATAAACTTTTCTTTAAGTCTTTCTGCATCTTCTATTTTATCTATACCTTTAAGCTTAACTATAACTCTATCTTTTTGATATTTACACTTTTCTATCTCAACTTCTTTACCTTCAATTAAAACATGCTCTAAATCATCAAATCTTCTCATATCATCTGTTAATGGAATAACCTTAACTTCACCTTTTAAACCATGAGTATTTACTATCTTACCTACTTTTAAATTTTTACTCACTAAATTCACCTCTTATGTTATGTTAGTTTAATTTTTTTCCTATATTATTTATATCAAACTTTTTATGTTTTAGCAAAATAATTATTACTTATCTCCAGATCAATTCCAATATATGTATTGACCCCAGAGGTACGCCGTTTTTTGTCGAAAAAAAAGAGTTAGGAAAATCCTAACTCTTTACATCGATAATTTCAACTACTACTTTTTGATTTTCGTTTAGTGCTGCGGCTTTTACTACGGTTCTAATAGCTTTCGCTACTCTACCTTGCTTACCGATTACCTTACCCATATCTTCAGGAGCAACCCTTAATTCAAGAACTAAGTCCTGCTCTCCTTGAATTTCATTTACATGAACTTCATTTGGATTATCCACTAGGGATTTAGCAATTATTTCAACTAAATCTTTCATAAGAGTCTGCAAATACTATGTACTAATTTGTATATGTATTTTGCAGAGTTCACCTCCCAAAAATTACTTGTTAAGTCCTACTGTGTTGAATAGTCTCTTAACTACGTCTGTAGGTTGTGCACCATTGTTTATCCATTTTGTAGCTTTTTCTTCATCGATTTTGATTTCAGCTGGTTCAGTTATTGGATTGTAGTACCCGATTTCTTCGATGAATCTTCCATCTCTTGGGCTTCTAGAATCAGCAACAACAACTCTGTAGAAAGGAGCTTTTTTAGCACCCATTCTTCTTAATCTGATTTTTACTGCCATTAATTTCACCTCCTTTAAAGGGTTATATATATAAACTCTTAAAAAGGTAATTTACCAAATAGACCTTTCTTGGACTTTTTAGTCAATGATTTCATTTGCTTCATTTGCTTTCTCATCATTTCATGTCCTTTTATGAGTTTGTTAACTTCTTGTAATGATGTACCAGAACCATTAGCTATTCTCTTCTTTCTTGAAGAAGATCCAACTATAAGTTTTGGATTTTTTCTCTCCTTAGGAGTCATTGAATGAATTATTGCCTTTACTCTTGCTAATTGTTTTTCACCAGCATCAAAGTCAATTTCCTTCATCTCCTTAGGTACTCCTGGTATCATGTCTATGATTTTACTTAAAGATCCTAACTTTTTCATTTGCTCCATAGCTGTTAAGTAGTCATCATAAGTAAAGTCATTTTCCATCATCTTTTGACCTAACTCTTTAGCTTCTTTTTCATCAATTGCTTCTTGAGCTTTTTCGATTAATGAAAGTACATCACCCATACCTAGAATTCTACTAGCCATTCTATCTGGATGGAATACTTCAAAATCATTCATCTTTTCCCCAACACCAATAAATTTAATTGGTTTTTGAGTCATATGTCTAATTGATAAAGCAGCTCCACCTCTTGTATCTCCATCAAGTTTTGTTAATATAACTCCTGAGATATCAAGTGCTTCATTAAATGTTTCTGCAACATTTACAGCATCTTGTCCTGTCATTGAGTCAACAACAAGTAAGATTTCTGAAGGATTAACTTCAGCCTTTACATCTTTAAGTTCAGTCATTAGCTCTTCATCTATATGAAGTCTACCAGCTGTATCTATAATTACAACATTATTTCCGTTTTCCCTACCGTATTTTATACCTTCTTTGGCAATTTGTACAGGGCTAATTTTATCACCCATTTGGAAAACTGGAATGTCAATTTGCTTTCCTACAACCTCTAATTGTTTAATTGCTGCTGGTCTATATATATCGCAGGCAACTAATAAAGGTTTTTTATTTTTATCTTTTCTTAATTGTAGTGCAAGTTTACCAGCCATTGTGGTTTTACCAGCTCCTTGAAGTCCAACTAACATAATAACAGTTGGTCCAACACTAGAGAAGTTGATTTTACTTTCACTACCTCCCATAAGATCTGTAAGCTCATCATTAACAATCTTGATGACTTGCTGAGCAGGTGTTAAGCTTTCTAAAACTTCACTACCAACACATTTTTCACTAACATTCTTAACAAAAGTTTTTACAACTTTAAAGTTAACGTCAGCTTCTAATAACGCAAGCTTTACTTCTCTCATGGCTTCTTTAATATCTTTTTCGCCTAATTTACCTTTGCCTCTAAGTTTCTTAAACGTTTCTTGTAACTTATCGGCTAAACCTTCAAAAGCCATGTTAACCCTCCTATGCCTATAAATTTTCTAGAGTTTCTTTATAATTTATGTAGTCCTCATCCATCAAAGAATATTTCTCATTAACTTCATCCAGGAATTTTGAAATCTTCTTTTCTTTTTCTAAAGACTTTTCAAGTAAATTTAATTTACTTTCATAGGCTAGAAATTGTTTGTAGCATCTTTTTATTAGGTCATGAATCGCTTGGCGACTCGTATTGTTTAATTCAGCAATCTCAGCTAAGGATAAATCCTCATTGTAATATAGCTCCATGATACTCTTTTGTTTTTCCGTAAGTAATGGACCATAATAATCCATTAACAAGGAAATCTCAACTCTATCTTCCATGCATATCACCTTACCCACATCTGAGATTCTAACAGAATAATAATTAGGTGTCAAGTATTTTTACTTAACACTTTTAAATTATTTTTTACTCCCTAAATTTAAGGTGCTAAACTCTTACTATTCCTATTAAGTTTTAATATATCACTTGGGTATCTATAGATATTTTAATGACTAATATAAATTTTCGCAACAAATTTTTTAATTAATATTTATAAATTTTATAAGTTATTACAATTTATTTTTATTACTTAAAAGTTAATAGTTAAGAACTAAATTTAATATATACCTAATTTACAATATATATTTTTTTATAAACAACAACTCTCTCATTCCTAACTATTAACTACTAACTAAAATAACGCTTCTACAAAGCTTTCTGCATCAAACTCTTGTAAATCATCGATACCTTCTCCTACACCTATATATTTAACCGGTATCTTAAGAGTATTCTTAATAGAAATTACAACTCCACCTTTAGCTGTTCCGTCAAGTTTAGTTAATACTATACCATCAATAGGACAAACCTCCATAAATTGCTTAGCTTGAATTACTGCATTTTGTCCAGTAGTTCCATCTAATACTAATAATGTTTGCTTATTGGCATCACTAAGCTCTCTATCTATTACTCTATTAATCTTTCCTAATTCATCCATTAAATTTTTCTTGTTGTGTAATCTACCTGCTGTATCACAAATAAGTAAGTCTACACCTCTTGACTTTGAAGCATTAATTGCATCAAATACAACTGCTGCTGGATCTGACCCTTCTTCATGTTTAACTATATCAACCTTTGCCCTTTCACTCCAAACAACTAATTGATCTATAGCTCCAGCTCTAAATGTATCTGCAGCTGCTAGTAAAACTTTTTTCCCTTTTTCTTTATTCATAGCGGCTAATTTACCTATGCTTGTAGTTTTTCCAACTCCATTTACACCTATTACTAAAATAACTTCTTTTCCACTCTTTTCTTCATGGCTTTCTTCAGTATCATCTATCATCATTTCAGCAATTACACTTTTTAAAGCCGGTCTAACTAATTCAACATCATTGATTTTTTCTTTTCTAATCTTATCTTTTAATCTTTCAATTATCTCCATTGTAGTATCCATACCTATATCAGCCATAATAAGTATTTCTTCTAACTCTTCATATAAATCTTCATCAATTGTTACTGCTAAATTTAAAGCCTCATTTATTTTATCAGTTAATGCATTTCTTGTTTTTGTTAATCCACTCTTAAGATTATTAAATAATTTACCAAACATATTACTACCTCCTAATTCTCCGACAAGTCTACTGATACTACTTTAGATATCCCCTTTTCTTCCATGGTTATACCATACATTACATCACTAGCTTCCATTGTTCCTTTTCTATGTGTTATTACTATAAATTGAATGTTTTCTGAGAAAGACTTTAAAAACTCTGCATACCTATAAACATTAGCATCATCTAGAGCCGCCTCTATTTCATCAAGTATACAGAATGGAGTTGGTTTCATTTTCAATATTGCAAATAATAAGGCAATTGCAGATAAAACCTTCTCTCCCCCAGACATTAGGTTTATATTTTGAAGTTTCTTACCTGGTGGTTCAACATTTATTATTATATTAGAACTTAAAACATCATCTCCACCTAAAATAAGCTCTGCACTTCCTCCCTTAAACAACTCTTTAAAGGTTTCTCCAAAGTTTTCATTTAATATTTTAAAATTCTCTTTAAACAACTCTTGCATTTGAACAGTCATTTCATTTATAACTTCAATAAGCTCTTCTTTAGCTTTTTGTAAATCTAATTCTTGTGATGACATAAACTCATATTTTTCACATACTTCGTCATACTCTACTATTGCAGATAAATTTACAGTTCCTAAAGCTGCTATTTTTGATTTTAATATAGAAATTTCATCTTTAAGTGTATTTATATTTTCAACACTAATAGCTATCTCCTTAGCTTCAGCAAGAGTTAAATTTAATTCACTATTTAATCTATTATAAAGAGCCTCTTGCTCACTTTCTATTTTAGCATGTTGTATTGCTCTTTTGTTTAATTCATTTTCTTCAACTCTTATTATTTCTATTATCTCACTAGTTATGCTTTCCTTAGCTTTATGACTTTCTTTAAGTTCAACCTTAACAACTTCATCTTCTCTAAAGGAATTCTCTAGCTCTAAAACTCTTTTTTCTATTTCTCTTAATATACTTTCTTTATTTCCAATACTTTCTGATAAAGAATTAATATTATTATGTTTAATAGAAATTTCATTTTGTAAATGCTTTATCTTATTTTCTTTTTCTCTTATCTCTAAATTCTTAGAAGACAATTGCATTCTTTGCCCTTGAAGACTTTCCTCTAAAGTTGCACTATTAACCTTTAAGTTAACTAACTTTTCTTTTAAAGAATCTCTTTCTTTATTATTGCTAACAAGTTCTTCTTCAATTAGTTTAACTTTCTCTTTTCTCTCTGCACTTTTAACATCTAATTTATTAAGTTCTTCTTTTTTATTTTCTAATTTTTCTAGTAATAATTTAATTATATTATTATTTTCTTCTTTTTGTCTTTTAGAGTTTTCAATATTTTTGCTTAACTTATCTCCATCATTTACGAGATTTTTTATTTCACCTTCTAATACTGTTAACTCTATATTTTTACCATGAATCTCTTCTCTCTTATTTAATATCTCCTCATCTAATTGCTTTATTTTTAGCTTTATTTCATTAAATTTAGAGACTTCATTATTATACTCTTCTTTTAGTTTTAATATATTTTGAGCTAATTCTTCAATTTCTCTTTTTCTCCCTAAAAGGTTAGCATTTTTACCTTGGATACTACCTCCAGTTAAGGCCCCTCCAGGATTAATTACTTCACCAGTTAAAGTTACTATTTTATAATTATGTCTACCAATTTTTGATATATCAAGTGCGCAATCCATATTTTCTGCAATTATAGTTCTACCTAAATTATATTCTATGACACCTTTATATCTTACATCATATTTTAAAATTTCTGAAGCAATTCCAATATAACCATTAGCACTTTTAATATTATTAGGTAAATCTAATTTCTTTCCTCTAATAATATTTAAAGGTAAAAATGTAGCTCTACCTAACCCTCTACTTTTTAAGTATGAAATTAAGTTTTTAGCATCAGTATCATTAACTGTTATTACATTTGATATTGATCCTCCTAAAGCTATTTCAATAGCTACTTCATATTTCTTTTCAACTTCAAAAATTTCACCTAATACTTTTATGTCCTTTATTCCTTGAACCCTACCCTTTTCAACATGGTCCATTAAGTTCTTGACAGTTCTATTATATCCTTCATAATGCTTTTCTAAATTTTCTAAAGTATTATGAGTAGCCTCTGATTCATTAATTTTTTTTGATAACATTTTAAGCTTATTATCTTGATTATTTAAAATAGAATGTGTTTTAGATAATTCTCTTCTTACTGATACTACTTCCTCTTCTAACTTAGAAATATTATTCTTTGTATTTATCAGTTTTAGCTTAACTTCATCTATAGTTCCTATATTAATAGCTAAATTTCCTTCTAAAGTAACTATTGATTTATCTAAATTTTCTAATATCTCATTTTTATCATTTATTTCTTTTTGCAAAATTTGAATTCTATTATTAATATCAGAATTTTTCGATATAATTTCAAACTCATTATTTTTTAAAATATTAAGTTCTTTTTCTATTTTATTAATCTTTATGCTTATCTCATCAATTAATTTCTCTACACTTCTAATTTCAGAGCCTTTATCTTTACTCTCTTTACTTTTTTCATTTAACTTCTCTTCTAACTCTTTCTTTTCTAAGATAACTTTTTCTAAATTATCTCTTAAAATCTCTATTTCCTTTTCTTCTTTCTCAATTAACTCTTTAAAGTTATTAACTCTTTCTTTAAAAAGTTCAATATCTCTTATATGATTAGTAGCCTCTTCTTTTTTTGTATAATACTCTTCTTTTTCTAACTTATTTTTCTTTTCTATATTTTCTATTTTTCTTTGTAATTCATCTAGAACGTTTTTATGAGATTTAAGCTTCTCTCTTTTCTCATCTATTGACTCTTGCCTTTTTTCAATTTCATTTGATAAACCATCTATATCTCTTGAAACTCTATCAATATGATTAACTAATATAGAAACTTCCTTAACATTTAATTCTTCTGCTAAAGCTTTATACTTTACTGCCTTTTCTTTCTCTATTCTTAATGGCTCAAGTCTTTCTTCATAAGTTGCTATTATATCTCTAATTCTAACTAAATTACTATCGGTATTATCCAATCTCTTTTCAGCTTCTTCTTTTCTAGACTTATATTTAACAATTCCAGCTGCTTCTTCTAATAAAGCTCTTCTTTCTTCTGGCTTACCACTTAATATTGCATCAATTTTACCTTGTCCAATTATAGAATATCCTTCTTTACCTATACCTGTATCCATAAATAATTCAGTAATATCCTTTAATCTACATTTTTGATTATTAATTAAATACTCTGTCTCACCAGATCTAAATATCCTTCTAGTTACTGTTACTTCATTATAATCCGTTGATAATGTTCCATCTGAGTTATCTAAAGTAAGAGATACTTGTGCAAGTCCTAAAGGCTTTCTAAATTGTGTTCCTGCAAAAATAACATCTTCCATTTTACCTCCTCTAAGATTTTTGACGCTTTGTTCTCCAAGCACCCATCTTACCGAGTCAGAAACGTTACTTTTTCCGCTACCATTAGGTCCAACAACTGCAGTTACTCCTTTTTTAAACCTCAATTCAGTTTTATCTGCAAAAGATTTAAACCCACGTATCTCAAGCGACCTTAAAAACATAAATACACTCCTTATCTTTTATATAAAAGCTGGTAATAAACTTATTAAAAATACTATAAGCATAAAAATAGTAATTCCATACATCATTTTTTCTCTTGTCTTTGCTTTCATAATAACTCACACTCCATTCTTTTTTTAGTTTATAGCAAAGCTAAAGAAATATCAATAAAACAATGACAAGATTCAAAGCTCATAAACAAGAATATTATTTATCTTGATATCTACCCTTTGCCCCTTGTCACCTAATTTTATATCTTTATTCTTTTAAATACTAAAGTTTAAATTGCCACAATTATATTTTAAATTCTTCTCTCTTCTCAATAACTGTTAGCTTAATTCTTCCCTTTTTCACTTTATTATTAGTATTAACATATACCTTACCATCTCTATTGTCTAAAAACCTTTTAAAATACTGCTTTTTATTGGTATATAATTTACTAATATCTTTTTCATTAATTTCCACTATAATGTCCTTTTCTTTGGGACATTTTTTATCTAAAGTTTCACAAATCAAGTGTCCTTCCACTAACTCTCTGAAAGCTGGATGGAAAGGTCCATCTACTATATCTTTTCCCGTAGTAATAGTATCTGTTGGTTGTAACCCAATTCTAATTACTTTAATTTTGGCCTCATTATATAATTTAAGCATTTCACCACTAATATATACAGCTTCATCTAAAGAATATGGAACATACTCTCCTCTATTATACATATCCTCCATAGGTGTATCCTTAATAACTAATGATGGATATATTCTACATATATCTGGTTTCATTTCAATTGATTTTTTAGTAGTTTCTATATCAATCTCAAAGCTATCACCTGGCAATCCTGGCATTATTTGATGACCTAAAGTAAATCCAGCTTCTTTAATAAGCTTAGATGCAACTATTACATCATTAACACTATGTCCTCTACCAGCTTTTCTTAAAACTTCATCATCTAATGATTGAACTCCAAGTTCTATTATATCAACTTCATATTCTTTTAAATATCCTAAAATGTAAGGTAATATAGCATCCGGACGTGTTGATAATCTTATTTTATGTATTAACCCCTTCTGCTTATACTCTCTAGCAACTTCTAATAATTCCTTTTGCTTATTAACATCAATTGCTGTAAATGTTCCACCAAAGAATGATACTTCTATAGTAGCTCCCTTACTATTTATAGTCTGTAAATATTCATCTATAATTTTCCTAACATCATTAGCAAAAACTTCTTCATATTTTCCAGCTATTCTATCTTGATTACAAAAAACACATTGATGTGGGCAACCTTGATGAGAAATAAAAACAGGAATTATATAATAATTCTTACTCATTCTTATCCTCCAAAACCTTTAAAGCTGCTTTTGCTGCATTTTGCTCTGATTCTTTCTTACTATAACCTTCCCCGCAAGTTAACTCATTATTATCAATTATAAGTTTAGTATAGAATTTTCTTCTATGAGGAGGTCCTTCAAACTTAATAAGTTCATAAACTATAGATATCTCCCCATTCTTTTGAAGATATTCTTGCAATCTAGTTTTATAATCTAATATTATATCATTATTTATTGCACGTTTTATTATATCCTCAAATCTACCTATAATATAATCTTTTGTAAACTCTAATCCTTTATCTAAGTATATAGCAGCTATTAAAGCTTCCACAGCATCAGCTATTAAAGATACTCTTTCTCTTCCTCCAGTTAGCTCTTCACCTTTACTCATTCTTAATAAGTAACCTAAGTTTAAAGATTTTCCTATTTCATATAAAGAATTTTCACAAACAATTAAACTACGTATCTTAGTTAATTCCCCTTCGCTTTTTTCTTTATAATTTAAAAATAAATATTCAGTAATACATACTTGAAGAATAGCATCTCCTAAAAATTCAAATCTTTCATTATACTCTTCATCTCTATGTTGATTAGCATAAGATGAATGAGTTAAAGCTGTAAGTAATAATTTAGGTTCATTAAACTTAATACCTATTATATCTTCAGCTTCTTTCTGATAGAAATTATTCATTATTTACACTCCTTCAAGTTTATTCTTCAACTTGCTTATATAAACAAATTCAAGAATAAACTATTTCGATTTTTAATTAAAGTATTTTATAAATAAAATCCCGCAAATACTGCGGGATTTTATTTTATTCCTCAACATGTGACTTTACAAATTTAACTACATCACCAACAGTTACAAAGTTTTCTGCATCTTCGTCTGGAATTTCCATATCTAACTCATCTTCTAAAGCCATTATAAGTTCAACTATATCTAAAGAATCTGCATTTAAGTCTTCTAAAAATGCTGAATCCATAGTTATTTCGTCTTCATTAATGCTTAGCTTATCAGCAATGATTTCTCTAATCTTTTCAAACATTCTTTCACCTCCTAAACACACCCATTTAGATAATATTATATATTTTTGTTGCCGTCAATATACATTATTATATTTATTATGAAAACAATTAATAAAATAAAAAATTTAATTTGCCTTAATATATAATAAAAATATATTAAAACTTATAAGTAACTTAAAACACTAAGCTTTTAGCTCTAATTCTTCCTTAATTTTCTCTAAAACTTTGCTATCATAAAACTGTTTACTTTGTCTTATTGCATTTTTGAAGGCCTTTCCATCAGAGCTTCCATGGGCTTTAATGCAAATTCCATCAACACCTAAGAAAGGTGCACCACCATATTCTTTATAATCGAACTTTTTCTTTATACTTTTAAATACAGGTTTTAATAAAAGGGCTCCAACCTTTGCCTTAACACCAGTAGAAAGAATTTCATCTTTAATTATATTTAAAAGAGTAGATGCTGTTCCTTCGTACATTTTTAAAATTGTGTTACCTGCAAACCCATCGCAAACAAGAACATTAGTATCCCCTGAAGTAACATCTCTAGGTTCTACATTACCTATAAAGTTAAGTCCTTCTTCATTTTTTAGTAGTTGGTATGTATTTTTAGTTAATTCATTACCTTTCTCTTCTTCAGCGCCAATATTAACTAACCCAATACTAGGATTCTCTACTTTTAATACACCTTTATAATATTCTCTCCCCATATGGGCAAATTGAACTAAATACTCTGGCTTACAATCTACATTAGCCCCTGCATCTACAATCATAAATGGTGCATTTTTACCTGGCATGATAGGAGTTAATGCTGGTCTCTTAACACCTTTGATTCTTCCAACAATAAAATTACATCCTGCTAAAAAGGCTCCTGTACTTCCAGCAGATAAAACTGCATCACACTTTTTTTCCTTAACTAGGTTTAAAGCTTTACACAGGCTTGAATCTTTCTTTTTTCTTATAGCCATAACTGGATGCTCATTAGTTGATATAACTTCTTTAGCATCTATTATAGTTATTTTATCACCTGTATAATTTTCTTTCTTTAATTGCTCTTTTATTACATCTTCCGGGCCTGTTATATAAAATTCTATATCTTTAAATTCATTAAGAGCTTGCACTACCCCATTAACAACTGCTTGTGGTGCATTATCTCCACCCATACCATCTATAGCAATCCTCATTTCTTTCACCCCTTATTTCTTTATATATAAAGAAAAGAAAGTCATAAGACTTTCTTTTATTCTTCAGTTGAAGCAACTACTTCTTTACCTTTGTAGAATCCACAGTTCTTGCAAACTCTGTGAGCCATCTTCATTTCGTGGCATTGTGGACATTCAACTATTCCTGGTAAGCTTAACTTAAAAGTTTGAGCTCTTCTAGAATCTCTTTTTGCTCTATATGTCTTTCTAGCTGGATTTCCCATTATTACACCTCCTTATTCCCCAAACAACTCTCTAAGCTTTGCAAGCCTAACATCAACATCATAATCTAAACAACTACAATTTTCAACATTTTTATTTGCACCGCACTGAGAACATAATCCCTTACAGTCTTCCTTGCAAAGTCTTTTGATAGGTAAGGTTGAAATAATACTATTTTCAGTAATCTCGGTAATATCTAGTGTATCACCATCTACAAACATAATTTCCTCACTGTCAAGTTCCTTATTGTTTGTAAACCTTTCTTCTATATCAATATCTATTGGATAGATAAAGGTATCTAAGCATCTAGAACAATTTAGTTTTAACTTAGTTTTTATAGAAGCATTTATTACTATAACATCATTTTCTGATATTGCAACCCCTTCTACATAAACTTTTTCAACTGCTCTAATTTCTTCTCCTTCGAATTCAAATGGTTCTAACTCGAATGATAAAGATATTTGTTTTTTTCTGTTATTTTTAGATAGCAAATCTGAAAAATTAATTACCATATCTTAAGCTCTGGGCACACTTATTATACTTACATAGTATATTATACACTAAAGTATAGCTTGAGCCAAAGCAATATTTCACTCCTCGCTAAAATTTACTGAATTCAAACACAATTTATTATATAAAGGTCGACATTAAAAGTCAAGCTTTATTATACAAATTACTTTTGTATTAATTCTAAAGTATCTCTAGCAATCATTAACTCTTCGTTAGTTGGTATAACAAAAGCTTTAACTTTGCATCCTGGCTTAGATATTTCTCTTACCTTTCCTCTAACATTATTAGCTTCTCTATCTATTTCTACTCCTAAGAATTCTAATCCTTTTAAGCATTCTTCTCTAGTTTCTGGTCCATTTTCTCCTACACCAGCAGTAAATACTATAGCATCTACTCCACCCATTATAGCAGCATATGATCCGATTGTAGCTCTTACTTTGTATTCAAATACTTTAAGTGCTAATATCGCTCTTGGATCTTTATCTTTGAAAGCACCATCTTCGATATCTCTGAAATCTGAACTTATTCCTGATACTCCAAGAACACCTGACTTTTTATTCATTAAGTCATTAACTTCATCAACTGATAACCCTTCTTCTTTCATTAAGAATGTAACTATAGCAGGATCTATGTTACCACATCTTGTTCCCATTGCAACACCTTCAAGTGGAGTGAATCCCATTGAAGTATCAACAGATACACCATTTTTAACAGCACATAAACTTGCACCATTTCCTAAATGACAAGTGATTATCTTTAAATCTTTAATATCCCTTCCCATAACTTCAGCAACTTTTTGTGAAACATACTTATGTGAAGTTCCGTGGAATCCATATTTTCTTATTCCGTGTTTCTTATATAATTCATATGGTAAGGCATAGATATATGCTTCTTCTGGCATAGTTCCATGGAAAGCAGTATCAAATACAGCTACCATTGGTGTATTTGGCATTAACTCTTCACAAGCATTAATTCCTATCATGTTTGCTGGGTTGTGAAGTGGAGCTAATTTAAAGCATTCTTCTATATATGACTTAACCTCCGCATCAATTATAACAGACTTATTGTACTTTTCTCCACCGTGTACAACTCTATGTCCTACTGCTGAAATTTCATCCATTGAAGAAATAACACCGTTTTTCTCATCAACTAAAGCTTCTAAAACTAGCTTTATTGCATCTTTGTGGTCTGCCATTGGTTGCTTTACTATATATTTGTCTCTACCTTCAACTTTTTGAGTTAAAACAGAACCTTCAATTCCTATTCTTTCAACTAATCCTTGTGCTAGTGATTCTTCTGTTGTCATATCGATTAATTGATACTTAAGTGAAGAACTTCCACAGTTTATAACTAATACTTTCATTTTTGAACACCTCTTAAATTGTTTAATTTTACTATTTTGCATTTTGTGCTTGTGCTTGCACTGCAGTTAATACTACAACATTAACGATATCTTCTGAGTTACATCCTCTTGATAAATCATTAATTGGTTTTGCAAATCCTTGACACATTGGTCCTATAGCTTCTGCTCCTGCAAATCTTTGAACTAATTTGTATCCAATATTACCTGCTTGTAAGTCTGGGAATATTAATACATTTGCTTTACCAGCAACTTTACTATTTGGTGCTTTTTGAGCTGCAACACTTTCTACTATAGCTGCATCTAATTGCAATTCACCATCTATTAATAAATCTGGTCTTAATTCTTTTGCAAGTTCTGTTGCTTTTCTAACCTTATCAACCATTTCATGATCAGCACTTCCCATTGTTGAAAATGATAACATCGCAACTCTTGGCTCTATTTTGCAAAGGTTACGTGCTGTATCAGCAGTTGCAATTGCAATAGCTGCTAATTGTTCATAATTTGGATTTGGATTAACAGCACAATCTGAGAATAATAACATTCCATTTTCTCCATACTTAGATCCTGGTACCATCATGATAAAGAAACTTGATACAACAGATACTCCTGGTGCAGTTTTAATAATTTGTAAACCAGGTCTTAATAAATCTCCAGTTGTGTGAACAGCACCTGATACCATTCCATCAGCATCATCTAATTTAACCATCATTGTTCCAAAGTATAATGGATCTCTAACGATTTTGTCAGCCTTCTCTAAAGTCATACCTTTATTTTTTCTTGACTCATAAAATGCATTTATATAATCTTGAAGTCTATCTGATTTTTCTGGATTTATTATTTCAACACCAGTTAAATCAACTCCAAGTTCTTTAGCTTTCTCTAATATTTTTTCTTCGTTCCCTACTAGGATTGGAAAAGCTAATCCTAACTTTTGAATTTTTTCAGTAGCAATGATAGTTCTTTCTTCATCACCTTCAGGTAAAACTATTCTTTGCTTATTTTCCTTAGCCGCATTCCATAATTTATCCATAAGTTCCATGTTTAATTTCCCCTTTCGATTCTGTACGGTCTCATCTTCATTATTACTATACTCCTATGACTATATATTTTTCAATACCTAAATTACCAAAAAAATTAATTCTTTATATTATAAATTTTCTGAATTTTACTATATATTTAATGTTATATAATATAAATATTATATAAAGTCTTTCACATTTCCTCCTCTATGCTATAATATTTTTATATTTCCCAAAAAGGAGTTTAAATATGAATGTAACAGGAATAATTACTGAATATAATCCATTTCACAATGGACACCTTTATCATTTAAGTGAAGCAAAGAAAAATACTAATGCTGATGCTATCATTTGTGTAATGAGTGGTAACTTTGTTCAAAGAGGTGGTCCTGCAATAATTGATAAATGGAAAAGAGCTGAAATGGCTTTAAATAATGGGGTTGATTTAATTATCGAACTTCCAACATACTACGCAGTTTCATCTGCTGAATTTTTCGCAAAAGGCTCTGTATCAATACTTCATCACCTTGGTGTGGTTAACAACTTATTTTTTGGTTCAGAGTGTGGAGATGTAGCTAAATTAACTACACTTTCTAGAACTTTAGTCAATGAAGATTCAAAATTAAAATTTCTCATAAAGGAACACTTAGCTAAAGGTGATACATTTGCAAAAGCTCGTGAAAAAAGCTTAATTGAATACTTAAAAGACGAAGATATAAACAAGATAATAACTTCATCAAATAATATTTTAGGTATCGAATACATAAAGTCTATTCTTAGACTAAACAGCAATATTACTCCTTCTACACTTAAGCGAGAAGGCTCTAATTACAACGATAAAAATCTTTCTAATTCTTTTTCATCTGCTACAGCAATTAGAGAACTATTAAAAAATAAAAATCCTTTAGAAAAATTAAAAAATATAATTCCAGAAGAATCTTTTGAAATATTTAGTAAATTGCAAGATGAAGATTACCCCTTTGTCTTTGATGAAGATATGTTTAAATTTATTAGATATAAAATCCAAACAAACTGTATAAATTTTAACAATCTTTACGAAATAACTGAAGGTCTAGAAAATAAATTAATAAAAGAATTAACTTCATCAAATTCTTATGAAGATTTTATTTTAAAAGTAAAAAGCAAGAGATATACATACAGTAAAATTTCAAGAATTTTAACTCATATATATATTGGACTTGATTCTAATAATTTTCTAAATATAGATAATCCAAATAACCTTTACGCAAGAGTTTTAGGATTTAATAAAACAGGTAGAGAGGTTCTTTCATTAATAAAAGCAAACTCTTCTATTCCACTTATTACTAAAGTACCACGTTTTACCGATAATCCTTTATTAAAACTTGATATACAAGCTACAGCAGCTTACTCAAACTTAAATCATAAAATAAATCCTAATAGCGATTATCTTATAAGTCCAATAATAAAATATTAATAATACCTTATGTATACCGCATATAAATACTATAGATGGGAGGGACTGCCATGTATAGTATTATTTTTTTATTGATAATCATATTTTTTCTACTGTTGCTATTATTCAAACTTTTTAACAAAAATCAAAATTATTTTATGTGTATTTTAATAACTGGATTTATTTTTATTTTTGTATATAATCTAGAAAGTTGTATAGATGCTGCATTAATTGGAGTAAACCTAGTTGTAAAAACAATTATTCCAACAATTTTTCCATTTTCGGTAATATGTAACCTTTTAATTTCATACGACGGAGTTGGCTTATATTCAAAAATATTAGGTCCAATTCTTTGTAAGCCTCTTAAGCTTTCAAAATCCTCTTCATTCCCTATAGTTGCTAGCTTTTTAAGCGGTTATCCTCTTGGCTGTAAATATTGTTGTGATCTTTATTCCCTAGGATACATAGACAGAAAAGAATTTGAAAGACTTTTAAATATAGCTAGTAACGCTAGCCCTATGTTTATAATAGGATCAATTGGAGCTACAATGTTAGGTGATATAAAATTAGGTTTTATTTTACTTATTGGTAATTATTTGTCTTCAATTATTGTAGGTATTTTAACAATGAATCATACTAAAACTTCATCAGTTATGAAAGAATTACCTAAAAATAACAGCAATATGAACTTTGGTTCCGCTTTAAAATCAGCTTTGGATAATGGAATTAACACCACTTTACAAGTAGGTGCCTTTGTAGTTTTATTTTCTATAATTATAAGTATAATAAAAAACAATACTTATATAAGCATTGTTTTTTATAATATAGAAGAATTTTTAAACCTTCCTAAATATTCAATTTATGGACTATTCTTGGGTAGTGTTGAATTTACTAATGGTTGTAAACTTATAACCACTTTACCTCTAACACTTCCATTTAAATTAGCTATAATAAGCTTTATTTGTTCTTTTTCTGGTTTATCAGTAATAGCTCAAATAAGTTCATTCGTCTATAAATATGATATTTCCATAGCAAAATATAGCTTTATAAAGTTTATCCAAGGGGTAATAAGTTTCAGTATAACTTTTATCATAAGCAGTATTTTCTCACTACAATATACAGCTTATACATCCACTACTACTATTGATAATTACAATATTTCAATAATAATTTCATTATCTCTATCACTTTTACTAATAGGAACTTTAATAATTTCACTCTTTAAAAAATTACATCGTTCTTAATTCAGCTATATTTTCTTTAATTATTGTTCCTGTTTGCGTTAAATTATCATCTATTTCTTTTGCTACTTTTTCAAAAGATTCTTGCATAGATTTAATTAATTGCGCTTTTTGTTTTTCTATTTCAACATCTAACTGCATTAAAATCTCATTTGAGTATTCTCTAGAACCTATTCTAATGGCTTTAGCATCTCTTTGTGCTAGAGCTATTATTTCACTTGCTCTCATTTTAGCTTCTCTAACAAGATCATGAGTTTCAACATTTTGCTTCATTATTTCAACTGTTTCTTTTTTAACATTATCAAATTCCCTTTGAGCTTCTTTAAGAATTCTATCCTTTTCATTAACAACCCATTGAGCTTTTTTAAACTGATCTGGCAAATAATTAATTATTTGGTCTATCACTTCGTTAAATTCTTTCTTATCAATAATTGTCTTTCCCGTTATAGGCATTTTAGGTGAACTTTCCACCATATCTTGCAGATACTCTAACAATTCAATAACATTCAATTCTACCTTTTCCAAAATATCCCCCCTAGGTTTTATCCTTTAATCTTTTTAATAACATCATCAATTATTTCATCGGGAACTAATCCTTTAATATCTCCTCCAAATTTAGCAACTTGCTTAACTGATGAAGAACTTAAAAAAGAATTAGCTGCTGATGTAGTCATAAATAGTGTCTCAACTTCTGCGTCCAATTGTGAATTCATTAATGCCATTTGAAATTCATACTCAAAGTCTGATACAGCTCTTAATCCTTTTAATATTACTCTTGCATTATTTTTTTTAGCCAAATCTACTAAAAGCCCATTAAAACTAACAACCTCAACATTTTCTAAATGGGAAGTCACTCTTTTTATAAGCTCTACTCTCTCTTCAATAGAAAATAATCCTACCTTATCAATATTGACTAAAACACCAACTATAAGCTTATCAAAAACCTTTGACCCTCTTGTAATTATATCTAAATGTCCATTAGTTACAGGATCAAAGCTACCTGGATAAATTGCAACTCTCATAATTTTCTCCCTAAGTTATTCTCCTATATATTTATAGTAACAAACAGTTGTGTTACCATATTTTTTGCTTTTAAATAGCTTTATATCTTCATATCCCTCATAAATTTCTTCTATTGAATCTATCTTAGTTACTATTATACCATCTTCGGCTAACATATTATTTTCCTTAACAATTTTAATTGCTTCCGGAATCATTTCTTTACAATAAGGTGGATCTATAAAAATAACATCCATAACCTTACCTTTCTTAGCTAAATTTCTAAGAACTTCATATGAATCCATATTTAAAGGAAAACAAAAATCTTCAAATTTCAAGTTTTTTATATTTTCTTTTAATAAAGGAAAAGTTACAGCACTCTTATCAACTAAATATACTTCCTTAGCTCCTCTACTTGCTGCTTCTAATCCCAGACTACCTGTTCCAGCAAATACATCAATTACTACTGCATCTAATAAATAATTTTGTATTGTACTAAACATAGCTTCTTTAACTCTATCTAAAGTAGGTCTAGTTTCCATAGTTGCTGGAGGTATTAACTTACGTCCTCTTGCTTTTCCTGCTATAATCCTCATTTAATTTCCTCCTTTGTCATTAACATTATAATTCTAACATATAATTAATTTATTAACAATTTTTTTTATTATTTTTATAGTTGAAATTCGCTCTTCTCTTAATTCATATAAGCAAATTTATTTAACCAATACAAAATTTAGAAATTTACTTAATTAAAACAAATATATTTACTCCATCGTTCTAAGGAATTTTTTACTTCATTACAAAACTTAACTTTTTCTTCTTCATCTGAATCTAACAATATTTTTGCTTCACTTTTAGCACATCTTAATATGTTCATATCATCATATATATTAGCTAAAATGAATTCTTCATCTCCACTTTGCCTTCTTCCGAACATTTCTCCTGATCCTCTTAATTTTAAATCTTCTTCAGATATATAAAATCCATCAGTTGAACTAGTCATAATTTCCATTCTTTTTTTAGTATTTTCAGTTTTTGCTTTAGCAATTAATATACAGTAAGATTCATAACTTCCTCTTCCAACTCTTCCCCTTAACTGATGTAATTGTGCTAAACCAAATCTTTCTGCATTTTCGATTATCATAACAGATGCATTAGGAACATTAACCCCAACCTCTATTACAGTAGTTGAAATTATAGCCTTTGTTTCATTGTTTTTAAATCTATTTATAATTTCATCTTTTTCCTTAGGTTTCATTTTTCCATGTAAAATTTCTATAGGTATCCCTCTAAATACACCATCACTTAATTCATTATATAACTTTTCAACAGAATTTAGCTTCATATCCTCATCTTCTTCAATAAGTGGACATACTATATAAACTTGACGCCCTTTATCTATCTCCTCTAAAGCTAAATCATAAGCAGAAAATCTTTCACTTTCATTAAAAAATCTTGTATCAACGGGTTTTCTTCCTGGAGGTAATTGATCTATAGCTGATATATCTAAATCCGAATATACATACAATGCTAAAGTTCTTGGAATGGGAGTTGCTGTCATTACCATAACATCTGGACGTCTTCCTTTATTTATAAGTCTACTTCTTTGTTCTACTCCAAACCTATGCTGCTCATCAGTAATAACTAATCCTAAATTCTTAAAATCTACATCTTCTTGGATTAAAGCATGAGTTCCTATTACTATTACAGGTTCCTCTGTAGTAATAAGCTCTTTTATACGTCTCTTCTCCTTTAAAGATGTACTTCCTGTTAATAACTCAATATGTATATTAAAAGGCTCTAGCAATTTCTTAGCCTCTAAATAGTGTTGATTTGCTAATATTTCAGTAGGAACCATCAAAGTTGCTTGATATCCATTTTTAATAACATTAAACATAGCAATTAGCGCAACTACAGTTTTTCCACTTCCAACATCACCTTGAACTAATCTGTTCATTGGCCATGGACTTTTTTGATCTCTTAAGATTTCTCTTACCACTCTTGTTTGTGCATCTGTTAAACTATAGGGCAATGCAGCCTTTAAATCTTTTAATTCTTCTACTAATTTAAACTCTATTCCATTCTTAGTTCTTAGATTCTTTTTAAGCATTAATAATTTCATAGAGTATGTAAATAACTCTTGAAACTTTAATCTATTTATAGCTAATTCAAGTTCTCTTCTCCCTGTTGGAAAATGAATATTTTTTATAGCAAAATCTAAGTTAGTCATTTTATATTTTTCTAATAAATATTTCGGTAAATTATCTTTTATAGTTATTTGCTCCAAACAATTACCTATAAGTTTTATTAATATTTTATCTGTTAAATCTCCTTTTAAACTATATTTAGGAACTATTTCATTTTCCTTAGCTAGTTTAACTCCTATTATAGGATTAATAACCTCAAGCCTATTTGTAACTCTTTTAAATTTCCCCATTAAATCATAACTTTGCCCAACTTTAAATGTATTTTTTATAAAACCTTGATTAAACCATTTACCTAGTACTAAATTTCCTAAATAATTAAATCTTATAGTTGTTAATGTTTTTCCAGTCTTAGTTCTAACATCTCTATCTATACCAACACATACGCAAGTTAATACCTGCTTATCCTCTTCATCTATTTCATTAAAAGGAATATTACTTCTTAAAAATTCATAATCTCTTGGAAAATATAAAAGTAAATCTAAAACAGTAAATATTCCACATCTATTTAACTTTTCTAATAATTTTGGTCCAACACCCTTTAGATATTTTACATCTTGTGATATATCCATATTACTTCTCCTAATCTTTAAATAATAAATATAATTTTATAATATTCCCTCTAAAAAATAAAGCACAAGAAATTAACTTTCTTGTGCTCTTAAAAACAATTATTCTACAGCCATTATAAAGTAGTATAAAGGTTGATCTCCTTTGTAGAATTGAACATCACAGTCTTCATACTTTTCTTCTAATTTTTCTGTAAATTCTTCTATTTTACTTTCATCTACATCTTTACCATAGAATATAGTTATAAGTTCACTATCTTCATCGATCATAGATTCTAAAACTTCTTCTGCTACTTCGAAGTAATCTTCTCCAACCTTATTGATTTTTCCTTCAATAAGTCCAAGCATATTACCTTCCTTAATTTCTATTCCATCCATTTCAGTATCTCTAACTGCATAAGTTACAGAGCCTGTCTTAACAAGTTCTAATGCCTCCATTAAAGCAGCTTCATTTTCATCAACTTCATGCTCTGCATTAAACATAGTTATACAAGTAATACCTTGTGGAATACTCTTAGTTGGTATAACTCTAACATCTTTATCAGATATTTCAGCTGCTTGCGTAGCTGCCATAATTATATTCTTATTATTAGGTAAAATGAATATGTGATCCGCATTTAATTTAGATATACATTCCATCATATCTTGAGTTGATGGATTCATTGTTTGACCACCTTCAATTACATAGTCAACACCTAAATCTTTAAGAACATGAGTTATTCCTTCTCCCATTGCTACTGAAATAAATGCATATTTCTTCTTTTCCATAACTACTTCAGTTTCAACTTCTTCAGAATTAGTTTTAGCATACTCTTCTTTTGACATTAGAACTTCTCTATGTTCTTCTCTCATATTATCTATTTTAATTTTAGATAATTCACCTACAGCTACTGCTTTAGATAATACTAATCCTGGATCATTAGTATGAATATGTACTTTTATTACATCATCATACCCAACAACAATCATAGAGTCACCAAGAGGCTCGATTTCATCTTGGAATGCCTTAGCTTTAGATGCATCTCCTAATATTATAAATTCTGTACAGTATCCAAATTTAATATCTATATCTTCTATAGCTTGAGCACTTGCTCCTGCTGAACCTTTAGCAGATATATCTTTTATCTCTGCTTTTATTCCATCTTTTAATGCATCATACATTCCTTGTAAGATGATATATAATCCCATACCACCTGAATCTACAACCTTAGCCTTTTTAAGTGCTGGTAAAAGATCTGGAGTTTTATCTAACATTACCTTTGCTTCAACTACTATTTCACTTAATAGTTCCACTATATCAGTTTTATTACTTTTTACAGCAGCTTCTGAAGCAGCTCTAATAACTGAAAGTATAGTACCTTCTGTTGGTTTCATTACCGCTTTGTAAGCAGCTTTGCTTCCTTCTACAAAAGCATTAGCAAATTCTACACTATCAACACTTGTTTTTCCTTCTAATCCTTTAGAAATACCTCTAAGTATTTGAGATAAGATAACACCTGAGTTACCTCTTGCTCCCATTAAAGCACCTTTTGCTAATTTCTTTGAAGTTTCTCCAATTGATTCTGAGTTTAAATTTTCTATTTCTTTTACAGCAGCCTTAAAAGTCATAGACATATTAGTTCCTGTATCTCCATCTGGCACAGGAAAAACATTTAACGCGTTAACGAAATCACTTTCCTCCAATAATCTATTGCTAGCATTAACAACCATATTGTAAAAATCATGGCCGTTTATTCTGTCATATCTCATCCTGTTACCTCCTAGACTCTTACCGCTTGAACATTAACTGTAACTGAAGCAACCTTTAGCCCAGTATAATTTTCAACACTATAACGCACCTTTTGAATTATATTATTAGCTATTACAGAAATTTTAGTTCCGTATTCAACCATTATTGATAATTCTATTATTAATTTATCTTCATCATTAAATTTTAATTTAACACCCTTACTTAAATTCTCAATTCTCATTAGCTCCCATAGGCCTTCAGTAGCATTTTTAGAAACCATACCAACAACACCATAACATTCCATTGTTGATAATCCTACCATCTTTCCTAATACTTCTTCAGAGTAATGTATACTTCCAAGGTCATTTGAATATCCTACCATAGAAAATCCTCCTTTTTATCTTTCCATATAGATTATTGTATATTAGTTACTATATTAATTCAAGTAAATTTATCCTATTCATTAGCTATTTAATTAGATATTATAATTTTTTTTAATATTTTTTCGAAATAGCCTTGCATTTTTTATATGAACTATGTTAAAATCTATTTTGTCCTATTGAAGAGAAATTATCTTCAAACATAAGGAGGTGTTTTCAAGTGGCAAGAAGATGCGAAGTTTGTAATAAAGGTGTAGTATCTGGAACTCAATACTCACACTCACATCGTCAATCTAAGAGAACTTGGGCTCCTAACATAAAGAGAGTAAAGGCTTTAGTTAACGGAACGCCAAAAACTGTTCACGTTTGTACAAGATGCCTTAGATCTGGTAAGGTTGAAAGAGCAATATAAGTTCAAATAGAAAAAGCAATTGATTAATTCAATTGCTTTTTTTATTATTAAAATTTAATAATGTATAAATAAAAGGCATACTATCCTTAATAGCTTATGCTATTTTTCTCCTATGTACTTATTTTTTCCTAGTAAAAAATTTAATTATAGATGATAAGAATTTTGGTAATTTAATAGCAACAATTTTCAAAACTAATCCCCCCATTCCTTTTCTGTTCTCTAAATAATTTTAGGTCTACTGTTTTATTTAAAATAAAAACACCACTCCTTACTATACATATTATGCAAGTAACTGCTAAGTGGTGATTATTTTTTAAAAATTTTTTTATTTTTTATTTTAATCCTTTGAATATACTACTAAAATGGTTCCATTAGAAAGTTCTAATCTTATTTCATCAGTTATAAACTCATTAGATACAGTTCTAGAATCCCCAATTTCTAAAGTATATTTATCTAAATTATATTTAGCACCTTTTATACTAAATTCTTCTATCTTACTATTATATGCTAAAAAGGATACATACTTATATTCCTTATCTCTTTTAATAACAGTATTTTCATTAATTAAAAACATCTTATTTCTATCATCAACTATTTCTGATAATACACCTGATTTTAAAGCTTTTAATAATAGACCTAAATTACCTAATGTATGGTCAAATCTTTGTCCTGTAGCTCCTAAAAAAATAATTCTTTTTGCATTTTTAGAAATTCCTAATTCAAAAGCCTCTTCAGAATCAGTAAAGTTTTTCTCACATTGATACTGATATTTAACAGCACCTTGTCTAACTATTTCATCTATAACATCTAAATTAGAAGAATCAAAATCTCCTACAATATAATGTGGTTTTACTTTAGCCTCAAAAAGATAGTTACACCCTTTATCTACTCCTATTATTAATTCACATTGCTCTGAATAATAATTAATAATTTCATCTTTAGGTTTAACTCCTCCAGCTACTATTAAACAATTCATCGTTATCCTCTTAAAGCTTTTATATTTTCTGATATATTTCCATCACCAAAGACAGCAGATCCTGCTACTATAACATTAGCACCAGCTTCAATAACATCTTTAACATTATTTTTATCTACTCCACCATCAACCTGGATTAAAATATTAGGATTATTAGCCTTTATTGCCATTTCCTTAACTTCTTTAATCTTATCTAATGAATATGGAATAAATTTTTGTCCCCCAAATCCTGGATTAACAGACATTATTAAAACCATATCTAAACTTGCAATTATATCTTTTAAAACAATTGTTGGTGTAGCTGGGTTTAATGCAACTGCAGCCTTAACACCTTTTGATTTAATATATTGTATGGCTCTATCTAAATGCTTTTCTGATTCATAATGTAAAGTTATTATATCTGCTCCTGCCGCTATAAATTCATCAATATATCTTTGAGGATTATTTATCATTAAATGTACATCAAATACTTTATCTGTTTTCCCCCTTATAGCTTTTATTACCGGCATCCCAAATGTAATATTAGGTACAAATTCTCCATCCATAACATCTATATGAATAAAATCTGCCCCTGCATCATGTAATTTTACTACCTCCTCTCCTAACTTTGAAAAATCTGCTGATAATATAGACGGTGCTATTTTAACCATTAATACTTCCTCCCATTATTTATTTCTTCTAAAGTTCTTATATAAAATTCATATCTATATTTATTAATTTCCCCTGCTTCAACTGCATTTTTCACAGCACAGCTAGGCTCTTTATAATGTAAGCAACCTCTAAATTTACATTGATTATTATATTCTTCAAACTCAGGGAAACAATATTTCAAATCATCCTTTTCAATAAAAGTTACTTCTAATGTTGAAAATCCCGGAGTATCAACTATGTATCCATCTTCTACATCAATAAGTTCACTATGTCTAGTAGTATGTCTACCTCTTCCTATTTTATCAGAAACTTCCCCTGTTTCCATATGATATTTTTCTGTTAGTGTATTAATCAGTGTTGATTTTCCTGCTCCTGATGGTCCACATAAAACTGTTACATTACCATCTAATTTCTCTTTTAATGATTCTACACCTAATCCCTTTTTAGCATTAATAAATAACACTTCATATCCAATAGCATTTATTTTACTTTTAACAAATTCTTTTTCTTCATCCGACACTAAATCAACCTTGTTTAAACACACTATTGCTTTAATATTATTGTGTTCACATAATACTAAAAATCTATTTAGTAGATCATAATTAATATCTGGATTCTTTATAGCAAAAACAACAAATGCTTGTGTTACATTAGCCACTGTAGGTCTAATAAGTTCAGACGTTCTTTCATGAATCTCACAAATAACTCCTTTACCATTATCTATTAATATCTCTACATCGTCTCCAACAAGAGGTTTCATATCCTTATGTCTAAACTTCCCTCTTGCTTTACATTCAATTAATCCATCAGTAGTTTTTACATAATAAAAACCACCAATTCCTTTGATTATTTTTCCTTTCATAGTACCTCCAAACTTTTTACTCTTCATATTTATAATAAACACTATTTCAAAATAAATGCAATATTTTCTTTTAGAAACTCCAAAAAAAATAAGATTGCTTAAAATTAAGCAATCTTATTTTTTAGTTTTTGGGTTTATCAGTTCCTAAATCCCCATCTGCATTTACATTTGTAGATTCTCCATCTTCTGGATCTGCAGTTGTTGTATCATCTTCACTTGGCTCTGTTGGCTCAGTAATTTGAGTTTTTTCAACTTGAATTTTAACAGTTTCACCTTGTTTTATCTTATTTGTAAATCCTTTTACAGTATATAAGTTCATATCTTTTTCCGGAGGAGTTCCACCAGATATAGAGTATGATATTCCTGCTGTATTTAAAGAATTAATAGCATCTACTAACGACATGCCAACACTTAAATACTGACTAACATCTATACTACTAGGTGCTGTATATTTTCCATAGGTTAAAGTAATTTTTGCACCAACAGAAATTTTAGTACCACCTTCAATAGATTGACTTAATACAACTCCCTCTTCTGATTCATTATCAGTTTTTTGCTCTTGAAGTATAACTGTTAATCCCAAAGCTTCTAAATCACTCTTTGCAGCATCTACATTTTGCCCTAAATAATTAGATACTGATACAAGCTTAACTTCTGGTCCCTTGCTTATAGTAAGCTCTATTGTTGTTCCCTTTGGAACTTCTGCATCTCTTTCCGGATATTGATTTATTAAATATCCAGATTTAATATTTTCACTATATTGTTCAGTAATATTCCACTCTAAACCTTTTTGAGTTAATAAGTCCTTTATATAATTTATTTCATAATCTCTTAAATCAGGAACTTTCACTTTAGCTACACCACCAGAAACTTTAACTTCTATAGTATCTCCTTTTTCAGCTTGCATATTAGCTGTAGGATTCATTTCTAATATAGTATTTTCTTCTTCATCACTTTCAACAGTTTCTGAAACCTTAATATTTAAGCCTAACTTTTCTAATTCTTTTTTAGCATTATCAACAGTCATACCAACTATATTAGGAACTATAACACTTTTACTACTTGCTCCACCTCCAGTGAATAATCCTGAACCAAATGCTATTCCACCGAATAATGCAATTACAATAACTATAACTCCAACAATTATCATTGTTTTATTATTACGCTTACTTTTCTTTGAATTATTTTTTGATTCAAAGAAATTATCATCTTCTTCATCCTCATCATCTTCTTCATAATCATTTTCAAAATCTGATTTAGAATACACTTTTTTATTAGATGTTACACCTGCATCTTTACTTACAATATTTTCAGTTCTAATAGGCTCCATCACTATAGTTCTACCGTCATCATAATTAACTCTAGCACCAATAGGCGTATTAGGATTTTCCTTTATCTTTTGTAAATCATTTATTAATTCTCTACAATTTTGATATCTATTTATACTTTCTTTACTTATAGCCTTCATTATTAAATTATTTAGACTATCTGGTATAGAAGGATTATGCTTTTTAGGTTCAATTGGTTCTGACTGAATATGCTTTAAAGCAATTGTAACCGGAGATTCACCATCAAAAGGAAGTATTCCTGTTACCATTTCATATAGAACTATTCCTAACGAATAAATATCTGATCTTAAATCAATAAATGTACCTTTAGCTTGCTCTGGTGATAGATAATGTGCAGACCCCATTATTGTTGTTGTATTAGTTATCGTTGCTGAAGTGGAACTTTTAGCTATACCAAAATCAGTAACCTTTACTAATCCATTTTCAGTAACTAATATATTTTGTGGCTTTACATCTCTATGAATAATATTATTTCTATGAGCACATTCTAAAGCTTTTGCTATTTGAATTGCTATGCTAATAGCAACTGTATAATTTAACTTTCCATTTTCAACTATTAGCTCTTTTAATGTTTTACCATCAACATATTCCATAACAAAATAATCTATATTTCCTTCTTCCTCGTGCCCAACATCTAATACGTTAACTATATTTGCATCTGAAAAATTTGCTACAGCTGTTGCTTCTTTTTTAAATTTATCTGAAATATCTTTATTATTGGCGAATTCTCTTTTTAGAATTTTCACAGCTACTAGTCTACTTAACTTATTATCTCTAGCTTTATAGACTATAGCCATTCCACCTTCTCCTATTTTTTCTATCAGTTCATATCTATTCCCTAATACTTCACCGATCATTTCTACACCTCTCCTCCAAATAGCAAGACCGTAATATTATCTCTTCCCCCTCGATTCTTTGCTAATAAAACTAACTTGTCACAGGCAGTATTGTAGTCATTAATATCATTTATTTCCCTTAATATTTCTTCTTTTAAAACCTCATTAGATAATCCATCTGTACACAACAAATATTTATCATAAGTATTCATATCACTCTTAAATATATCGACCTTAACAACATTATTTGTTCCTAATGCTCTGGTAATAACATTTTTTTTAGGATGATTTCTTCCCTCTTCTTCAGTTATACTCCCCGAGTCTATAAGCTCCTGGACCAAAGAATGATCTTTTGTAATTTTAATAATATCATTACCAGTAATACCAAAACAACTACTATCTCCAACATTAGCAACAAGGACATTATCCTCATATACTAATGCAGCAACTAAAGTAGTTCCCATACCTTTGTACTCCAAGCCACATCTTGCTTTATCGTATATTTTTTCATTTGCAAAAAGTATGGCATTTTCAAGCACATTACTACCATCATTTTTATAATTTTCTTTAACATATGCTTTAACAGCATTTACAGCCATTTCACTAGCTACTTCTCCAGCATTATGACCTCCCATACCATCAGCTACCACATATAACTTATAATCTTCTTCTTCAATGTATCCAGCATAATCCTCATTTAAATTTCTAACTATACCTACATCACTTTTTATACCCACCATTTCTTTTCTCCCCTTTATTTTTGAGTGTCTAGATAACTTCTTCTTAATTGCCCACAAGCAGCATTAATATCTGTTCCCATTTCTCTTCTAACAGTAACTTCAATACCTTGTGATCTTAATATTTCTTCAAATGCTTCTATAGTCTTTCTAGATGGCCTTTTCAATTCATTTTCTTTGATTTCATTAACTGGAATTAAATTAACATGACAGCTCATATTTTTTAATAACTTTGCTAAAGATTTAGCATCTTCTTTTCCATCATTAACTCCAGATACTAATGAATATTCATATGTAATTCTACGCCCTGTTTTATCCATATAGTATCTACAAGCTTCTAATATTTCACTAATACTATATTTATTAGCTATAGGCATTATTGTTTTTCTTTTTTCATCACTAAATGCATGTAATGAAATTGCTAATGTAATACTTAAATTCAAATCTGCTAACTCTTTTATTTTAGGCACTATCCCACAAGTAGACAATGTTATATGTCTTTGCCCTATATTTAATCCATATTCAGCATTTGCTAAATTTAAGAATTTAACTACATTATCATAGTTATCTAACGGTTCTCCACTTCCCATTAAAACAACATTTGAAATTCTTTCTCCTAAGAACTTTTGTGCTACCATTATTTCTGAAAGTATTTCACCTGCACTTAAATCTCTTATTCTACCTCCGATTGTAGAGGCGCAAAATTTGCACCCCATCCTACAACCCACTTGAGTAGATACACAAATTGAATTTCCATGTTTATATTTCATGAGAACACATTCTATTAAATTATTATCTTTCATTGATAATAACATTTTTTTAGTATCATCTACATTAGATTCATATACTTCTACAATTTTAGGAATTTCAATATTGAAATTTTCCTTTAACTTTTCTTTTAAAGTACCAGGTATGTTTTTCATATCATCAAAATTCCATACATCTTTATAAATCCAAGAAAAAACTTGTTTTGCTCTAAAAGCACTTTCACCATTTTCCTTCATCCAACTCTGTAATTCTTCTAATGTAAAATCTAAAATATTATACATTTGTTCACCTACTACTTTTTAGAAATCTTAGCAATATAGAATCCATCCATATATTCATTTGGTAATATTGTTAAAGAACCATCATTATTATAAATGAAATTATCCATATTTCCTAAGAATATCTTTTCTACTTTTGCATCTTTGTATTTATTTAAGAACCATTCTACATTATCTTGATTTTCTTCAGTATTTAATGTACAAGTTGAATAAATCATAGTCCCACCATTCTTTAAATATGCCCAAGCATTTTCCATTATTGCTCTTTGTGTTGGTACTAAATCTTTAAGCGATTTTCTTGATTTATTCCACTTAATCTCTGGCTTCTTTCTTATTATACCAAGTCCTGAACAAGGTACGTCTATCAATACTTTGTCAGCACATGCTACATATTTAGGATTTAATTTTGTTGCATCCATAGCTTCTACTTCTACGTTATTTAATCCTAATCTTTCTAAGTTTTCATTGATTAATGATAACTTATTTTCATGTAAATCGAAAGAGTATACCTTTCCTTCATTTTCTAATAATTCAGCTATGTGAGTTGTTTTTCCTCCAGGTGCAGCACAAAGATCTAATGCAACATCTCCAGCATTTAAATCTAAAAGAGGTGATACAAGCATCGCACTTTCATCTTGAACTGTGATTAATCCTTCTCTAAATAACTCATTATTTTCTATAGAGCTTCCACCCTTTATTATTATAGCTTCAGGACAAGCATATCCTTCTTCTACATCATATCCCATTTCTTCAAGTCTTTCAAAGACTTCATCATATTCACCTTTACTTGCATTAACTCTAACAGTTACCTTAGGTGTTGCATTTAACCCTGATAAAATCTTTCTTCCATTTTCTTCACCATATTGTTTATATATCATTCTTATAAACCATGGCTCATAAGAATATTGATATACTAATCTATCAATTTTATCTTTTACATCCATATCATCAGGATTTTTAGTGTAACTTCTTAATATTCCATTAACTAATTTTGAATCTTGAACTGAAATTTGCTTTGCTAACTCAACTGCCTCATTACAAGCTGCAAACTCTGGAACCTTATCTAAAAAGTGCATTTGATATATAGCCATTCTTAATATGTTTAATACTCTTTCATCCATTAAAGATATATCTTTAATATAATTAGAGATTATCATATCTAATGTTTTCTTTCTTCTTATAGTTCCATAAACAAGTTCTGTTACTAAAGCTCTATCCTTTTCATTTAAATCAGCTTCATTTAATTCATTAGATAAAACTAAATTAGAATATGCTCCTTCAATTAAAACTCTGTTAATTATGTTTAATGCTACTTCTCTACTATTCATACGTTACCTCTTAATCATTATTTCTATTGCTAATTGCAATTAATCTTACTAATTGTGAAATTGACATTAATGCAGCTGCTACATATGTCATTGCTGCCGCACTTAATACACTTTTTGCCCCACTAACTTCATTACCATATAATATATTTCTACTTTCTAATATATTTAACGCTCTTCTTGAAGCATTGAATTCTACTGGTAATGTTATTAATTGATAAATTACTGCTACTGTAAAAAATATAATTCCGATATTTGTTAGTAGTGGAATACTAAAAAGTAAACCTATCATAAATATAATAATTGATGCTTGACTGCTAAAATTAACAGCCGTAGCTATGGATGTTCTTAATACTAAAGGTTTATATGCTTCTTTATGCTGTATTGCATGCCCAACTTCATGAGCTGCTATACCTGCCGATGCTATACTTGCTCCATGATATATATCACTAGACAATCTTACAACTCTACTTGTTGGATCATAGTGATCTGTTAGTTCTCCTCTTATTTCAACTACAGGAACATCATAAAGTCCTGCTGCATCAAGCATCATTCGTGCAACATTTTCGCCTGTGTATCCATTCATAGTCCTTACAGTCCTATATTTTTTATATGTGCCACTTACCTTTGATTGTGCCCAAAATGCAATTATTATTGCAGGTAGCAACAAAATCATAGTTCTGTCAAAATAAAATCCTGGATAAATCATAAAATTTCCCCTTTCATATTATACCAATTTACAACCAACCTCAATATCTTTACCATTTATATATTGTTCAATAGTTAATGGCTTTCCATTAGGGAATTGAACTTTTTTAACAAGCAAAATACCATCCTTACAACTAACTTTCATACCAGTTTTGTTAACACTTAATATAGTTCCAGGTTCCTTATTACTATTTTCATTTAAAACCTCAGATTCATATATCTTCATATTATCATCTTTATATGTAGTATGTGCAATTGGCCACGGGTTAAGACCTCTAATTAAATTATGTATTTCTCTAGCGCTCTTATCCCAAGATATTTTACCAGTGTTTTTAGAAAGCATTTTTGCATAACAAGTTTCACCTTCTTGCTTTATACCTTTTACAGTACCATTAGCAACACCTTCAATTGTTTCTATTAAAAGATTTCCTCCTCTAACCATTAATATATCATGTAACTCTCCAGCTGTCATGTTTTCAGTTATTTCCACCTCATCTTTTAATAACATATCACCAGTATCTAATCCAACATCCATAAGCATAGTTGTATTACCTGATTTTTTCTCTCCATTAATTACAACCCAATTAAGCGGAGCTGCTCCTCTATACATTGGAAGTAAAGATGCATGTAAATTTATGCAACCATACTTAGGAATATCTAAAACCTCTTTAGTTAATATTTGCCCAAAGGCAACTACTATTATAAAATCTGGTCTAATATCCTTTAGATATTCTATAGCCTCTCTATCATCCTTTAATTTTTCTGGCTGAAATACTTTTATATCATGTTTTACAGCTACTTCCTTCACTGCTGAAAAGGCCATTTTTTTACCTCTTCCTTTAGGTCTATCAGGCTGCGTAAAAACAGCCTCTACTCCATACTTTTCTATTAAAGCTTCTAATGATGGAACAGCAAAATCAGGAGTTCCCATAAATACAATTTTCATTTATAAATACCTCCTACTTTACAAGATCTACATATAAAACACCATCTAAGTGATCATTTTCATGTAATATAGCTCTTGCTAATAATCCTTCTCCCTCTAAAATAAACTCTTCACCCTTTTCATTTAGCGCTTTAACCTTTACGTAATTTGGTCTTTCTACTTCACTAAATTCTCCAGGTACACTTAAGCAGCCCTCTTCACCACATTGAGTTCCACTAGTTTCTAAAATTTCTGGATTAATAAATACCATTGTTCCATTTTCATCATCAATATCTATAACAAATATTCTCTTAAGTATTCCAACTTGTGGTGCAGCTAATCCAACACCATTTGCTTCAAACATAGTATCTACCATATCATTAATAAGAGTTATTTCTCTCTTAGTTATCTCAGTAACCTCTTTACACTTCTTTCTTAAAACATCGTCTCCCATAGTTCTAATAGTTCTAATTGCCATTTTATTTCCTCCTAGAATAAATTATTTGGATTTATATCCATACTTATTCGTATATCATTATATACGTTCTTGTTCTCATCATAAAGTAGTTCTTTAATTTTTTTAGCAAATTCTGATTCAAATTCACCTTTTATCACAATTTGCCATCTATAATTTTCTTTAACTTTAGCTACTAAACATGGTATTGGACCTAAAATATCAACCTCTACTTCCTTTTCAACTAATGGTTTTATCACATTAGATATTTTATGCATAAAGCTCTTCAATAAATCCTCTTTTTTTGATATACCATTTATTAATAATATCTTACCAAAAGGTGGATATTTCATTAATGCTCTAACTGTAAATTCTTTCTCATAAAACCCTTCATAATCATAATTAACAGCATATTCTAAACTATAATGTTCTGGAGTATATGTTTGTATTACTACTTTACCCTGCTTTTCTCCACGTCCTGCTCTTCCTGCAACCTGAGTAATTATCTGAAAAGTTCTTTCTGCAGCTCTATAGTCCGGTATATTTATAGACATATCCGCTGCTAATATACCTACAAGAGTAACATTTTTAAAATCAAGACCTTTCGAAATCATTTGAGTTCCTATAAGAATATCAGCTTTTCCCTCTTTGAATGTGTTATAAATCTTTTCATAAGAGTCTTTACCTCTTGTGGTATCAACATCCATTCTTAAAACTCTAGCATCCTTAAAATATTTTTTTACCTCTTCCTCAACTCTTTCAGTTCCTGCACCAAAAAACTTAACATATTTACTATCACATTTTGGACACTTTTGAGGAGCTCTTTTTGTTTTTCCACAATAATGACAAACAAGAAGTCCACTTCTATGATATGTCATAGAAATATCACATTCCTCACACTTAAATACATATCCACAACTTCTACATGATACAAAAGTAGAAAATCCTCTTCTATTTAAGAATAATATTATCTGCTCTCCTTTAGAAAGTTTTTCTTGCATATCTCTAAAAAGTTCTCTGCTAAATAAAGATATATTTCCACTTCTTAATTCATTTCTCATATCAATAACCTTCATAGGAGGCATAGCTTTACCATCAACTCTTGAATTTAATTCTAATAATTTTAAGTCACCTGTCAAAGCTCTATAATAAGTTTCTATAGTTGGTGTAGCCGATCCTAAGACCACCCTACAACCTTTTTGCTCACTTAAAAATTCTGCAACCTCTTTAGTCTGATATTTAGGATTTTGATCTGATTTATATGTGTTTTCATGTTCCTCATCAATAATGATAAGTCCTAAATTTTTTACAGGTAAAAAAATAGCACTTCTTGCTCCTACTACAAGTTTAGCCTTACCTTCTTTTACTCTAAACCACTCATCAAATCTTTCTCCATCAGATAACTTGCTATGAAACAAAGCAACATCTCTTCCAAATCTCCCTTTAAATCTTTCAATCATTTGAGGAGTTAATGATATTTCAGGAACTAAAACGATAGCTGATTGATTTTTTTCTAAGACTTCTTCAACCATTCTCATATATACTTCTGTTTTACCTGAACCAGTAACACCTTTAAGTAAAAATAAATTATTGCCAGAATTATTATATTCATCAAGAACATGTTTTTGCTCAAAGGTTAACTCTTTTTCAGAATCTATATTGTAAGTTCTATTATTATACCTAAAAACAGTCTCTTCTTCTACTACTAATAATCCTTTTTCAATTAATTTATTTAATTTGTATTGAGATATTGAGTTAACATTAATAAGTTCACTTTTTGTATATTTACCTGAATTTTCCTTCAAAAAGTTAATAATTTCTATATATCCTTCAGGTTTTTTTATACAACTTAAATCATCGCTTTTAAATACTATTACCTTTTTATTTTTACTTTTAGCACCTTTCATAATTCCAACAGGAATAAGCAATCTAAATGCATCAATATATTTACACAAGTACTTTTCTCTTAAAAAATTAATAAGCTTAATATCATCTTCATCTATAATAGGCTCATCTGTTATTATTGCAGAAATTTTTTTAACTTTAAAACTTATGTTAACTTCATTTTCTCCCTTTATAGAAAGCACAAAACCTTCTGATGTCTTATTGCCCATTCCAAATGGAACTTTTACTATTTGCCCTACCTGAACTTTTTCTTCAAGCTCTACAGGAATCTTATATGTAAAAGGTCTATCAATTTCCAATGCTTCTGAATTTAATATTATTTCAGCATATAAATTCAATTTATCACCCTCACTCTACCTTAATTGCTATACACTTAAAGTTCACAATTAAATTTAAACTCATAAGAGTTCATTGAATAATTACATTTTCTTAACAATCTTGTATATAAAGAAAAGCGCAATTAGCGCTTTTCTAAAATCATGTCAAATATATTACTTGCAACTTCTTTTTTACTCATTTTTTCTAGTTCTAACTTTTCATTATTTTTTGAAATAATAACTACTTTATTGTCTTCACTACCAAAACCAGTATCAGAAGATGTAATATCATTTGCAACTATAAAATCTAAATTCTTGTTTTTTAGTTTTTTCTCTGCATTCTTTAAGACATCATTACTTTCTGCTGCAAATCCAACTAAAACTTGGTGAGTTTTTATATCTCCTAAAGACTTTAATATATCATTATCTCTAGTTAAGCAAATATTTAAATCACCCTCACCTTTTTTGATTTTTTCTTTGCTATATTCTTTAGGCTTATAATCAGCAACAGCTGCTGATTTAATAACTATATCTGCCCATTCAAAGTTATTAAAAATTTCATTTTTCATTTCTTCATTAGTTTTTATGTTTATTATTCTTACGTTCTTTGGTGGATTTAAATTTGTAGGTCCTGAAACTAAAATAACTTCTGCACCTCTATCTCTAGCTTCTTCAGCTATAGCATAGCCCATTTTCCCTGTTGATCTATTAGTTAAATATCTTACAGGATCAATAGGGGCAATAGTTGGTCCAGCGCTTACAAGCACCTTCTTACCTTTTAAATCTTGCTCTTTATCACTTAACTCTGTTAATACTCTTTCTACAATTGTATTAACATCTGCAAGTTTTCCAATACCAATATCTCCACATGCTAACCTTCCACTAGCTGGTTCAATAAATTCATATCCATAACTTTTTAGCTTTTCTATGTTTCCTTGAACTATTCTATTTTGATACATGTTAGTGTTCATAGCTGGTGCAAATATTACTTTCGCCTTAGCTGCCGCCATTATAGTTGTAGATAACATATCATCTGCTATGCCATTTGCAACTTTTCCTATTATATTTGCTGTTGCTGGAGCTATTAACATTAAGTCAGCTTTTTGAGCTAATGATATATGTTGAATTTCCCAAGCCTTTGGTTCTGCAAACATATCAGTAACAACCATATTTTGACTAATAGATTGGAATGTTAATGGGTTTACAAACTTAGATGCACTTTCAGTCATGATAACATGAACTTCTATATCCTTTTTTCTTAAAGCACTGATAACATCTAAAGCCTTATAGACTGCAATCCCTCCAGTAACGCCAATAACAACACATTTACTCATGATTACTTTATTCCTTCATTATTTTTATGATAACTAATTAATCCTTCATTAACCTCATTAATTGCTATTGTTAATGGTTTCTTTGAAGGATTTGATGTTAATGGTTCATTCCCATCTATTATTTGTCTTGCCCTTCTTGATGTTACTATAACTAGTGAATATCTATCTTCTACCTTTTTTAATAAGTCCACCACTGATGGATTAATCATAGAGTTGTTCATGAATTAAGCCCTCCTTAGAATCTAATATTGTATCTTTTATTCTATCTACTCTACATTTTTCTGCGGCAATTATTCCTTCTATTTTATTAACTGCCGTCTCAACTTCATCATTAACTACTGCATAATTATATTTAGAAACATAATTTATTTCTTGATATGCATTTTTAAATCTTGTCATTAATGATTCTTCTGTTTCGCTGCCTCTTTTAATTATTCTTTGTTTTAATTCTTCCATTGATGGAGGTAATATAAATATAAATACCCCTTCACTGAAGTTTTCTTTAACTTTTAAGGCACCTTGAATGTCTATTTCTAAAATAACATTCTTTCCTTCAGCTAACATTTCTTCTACTTTGAACTTTGGAGTTCCATACATATTTCCATGTACTTCAGCATACTCTAAGAAATCATTGCTTTCTACTCTAGAAATAAAATCTTCTTTAGTTAAGAAGTGATAATTTACACCATCTACTTCTCCAGCTCTTGGACTTCTTGTTGTTGCAGAAACAGAAATAAATAAGTCATCACGCTTTTCTAAAAGCGCTTTACATATTGTTCCCTTTCCTGCACCTGAAGGACCGGAAATTACAATTAATAGTCCTCTATTATTTTTCATTATTCATCAACCTCATCTACAGTTTCATCTTTAGCTACTAATCTATGTGCAACAGTTTCTGGTTGAACTGCTGATAATATAACATGATCACTATCAGTTATTATAACAGCTCTTGTTCTTCTTCCATAAGTTGCATCAATAAGCATACCTCTATCTCTGGCTTCTTGGATTATTCTTTTAATCGGTGCTGATTCTGGGCTAACTATTGCAACAAGTCTATTAGCTGAAACTATATTACCAAAACCAATGTTTATCAATTTTATTCCCATTACTATCCTCCTATTATTCTATATTTTGTACTTGCTCTCTTATCTTCTCAAGTATATTTTTTATATCAATAACTATATTAGTCATTTGGATATCACTAGATTTTGAACCAATAGTATTAGTTTCTCTATTCATTTCTTGAACTATAAAATCAAGTTTTCTACCAATTGGATCATTTAAATTTAAGGTTTCTCTAACTTGGTTGATGTGACTTCTAAGTCTTATTATTTCCTCATCTACAGTTGCTTTATCTGCTAACATGCAAACTTCCATAGCAATTCTACTTTCATCTATCTCAACATTTCCTAATAGCTCTTTTACTCTTTCTTCAAGCTTCATTTTAAAGGCTTTTGGGATAGTATCTGCAAATTCTTCAACTTTTGAAACTAATTCTTCTATAACAGAAATTTTAGATAAAATATCTTCTTTTAACTTATTACCTTCAACTTCTCTCATTCCAATCATCATTTCTAGAGAGTCATTTATAAGTGGTTTAAGTTCTTTCCAAACTTCTTCAATTTTATCTTCTTCTTCAACTACAGTAATAACTTCTGGAAATCTTGCAATTTGCATTACTGAAATATCATTCTTTACACCTAATTTTGTTTCTATTTCCTTAAGGCACTCTAAATATCCTTGAGCTAAGTCAATATCAACCTTTGGAATTCCACTACCATCATTGTAATTCTTTAAATTAATAAATACATCAACTTTTCCTCTATTAAGTGAATTACTTATCATTTTTCTAATTTCTTCTTCTAAAGAAATTAAAGTTTTAGGCATTCTAATATTTATATCTAAATATCTGCTATTTACGCTTTTCATTTCAACAGTAAAAACTCTTTTTTCGCCTTCTTCACTGCTGCTTCTTCCAAAGCTAGTCATGCTCCTTATCATATTTATTCTCCTTACCTTCTATGGATTATTAATTCTAATTTATATATATTAAATAAATTTCTTTTATTATATCCTAGTTTATAACCTTATTAGATTCTATGTCAATATTTTGTTCACAAATTGTTAACATTTATTTTTTATATAAAAAAGATTGCATAAATGAAGGTATGAATATTACAATCATATTCATACCTTAAATTTGATGCAACCTTTAATAAATAAATTTTATAATAATATTATTTTCAATATAAATACTACTGCTAAAACATACATTACCCAGGAAATTTTTACTTTATCTCCCTTTTTGTTGAATAAATTATATAATAAATTAATTATAACGTATGATAATATTCCAAGAGTTAGACCATCACCAATACTATAAGTTAAAGGCATAGCTGCAATTGTTAGAAATGCTGGTACTCCTTCTGTTATATTATCAAAATCTATCTCCTTAATAGCTCCAAGCATTAAATAACCAACATAAATTAACGCAGGTGCAGTTGCACAACTAGGAATAGCTATAAATATTGGTGAGAAAAACATAGCAATTAAAAACAATACTCCTGTTGTAATAGAAGTAAATCCTGTTCTCCCCCCAGCAGCAACACCAGTAGAACTTTCAACATAAGTAGTAACTGTAGATACTCCTAATACTGCTCCTGCTGTAGTTCCTATAGCATCCACTAAAAGAGCTCTTCCGGCATTTGGCACATTACCTTCCTCATCTAACATCTTAGCCTTAGAACAAACACCAACTAAAGTTCCTACTGTATCAAAGAAGTCTACAAATAAGAAAGTAAATACTACAGTAATAAACATTCTAATATTTTCACCACTAAATACATATCCTAAATCAATTTTTCCTGCAATTTCTCCGATACCTTCAAACTTAAATACACCAGTTGGTAAATAAATTCCCAATGCTGCAGCTGCTTCATTATCAATTAAAGCAAAGCACCATCCTATAATAGCTGAAATTAATATTCCCCAAAGAATAGGCCCTCTTACTCCTTTTTTATCTAAAACAGTTATAATTATAAGTCCTATAATTGTTATTATTACATTTGGCGTAAATACCCCTAATGAAACCATTGTTGATTCATTTGCAACAACTAATCCTGAATTAACCATTCCAATAAATGCTATAAATAATCCAATACCACCTGTTACTGCTAACTTCATATTTTTAGGAATAGCATTTACAACTGCTTCTCTAATTTTAAATAATGATAAAATTATAAATATAATACCCTCAACAAATACAGCTGTTAAAGCAACCTTCCACGAAATTCCCATTTGCCCTACAACAGTATAAGCAAAATAAGCATTTAATCCCATTCCTGATGCTAATGCAAATGGTAAATTAGCAAACAACCCCATAAGTATACATGCTATTGCAGCAGCTAAACATGTTGCTGTAACTAATGGCCCAACAGGCATGCCTGAAGCTGATAAAATACTTGGATTAACTGCAATAATATACGCCATTGTCAAAAATGTTGTTAGTCCTGCTAGCATTTCTTTTTTAATATCAACATTTTTGTTTGAAAAAATAGGTAATAACTTTTCTTTTTTAGTTAAAGTTTGCATTAAAAATCCCCCTTTTTATTTATATATTTAAGTTTAAGAATAAGATAAGGCTAATTAATCCTTGTCTATCCTAAATAACTTCAAAATAAAATAAAAAACTGCAAAGCGCTATCAAGATAACACTTTACAGTTATTTCACATTTTAGAACTCATAGTCATAATTTTTACATCGTAATAGGTATATAATAAATATCCCTGTTTATCATTAGAATACGAGTTATCTTATAGTCAAATTATATCTCATAATTTTCCATAAGTCAATATTTTCCGTATATTCCTATTATTATATTATGTAATATTCGTATTATTAAAATTGTTTCTTAATTTCTTCTTTATCTATTGTGCTATTTATTGCTAAAGCTAATTTTATTCTTGCTTTTTGTCCTGGAAGGGTATCTCCAAAAATCACACCTAGATCTTTAAGCATCTTCCCTCCACCTTCATAGCCATAAGATTCATGAACTCTTCCTTCAAAACATCTAGAAACTACAACTACAGGTATTCCTTTATTTAAGGCTGATTTTATGCCATCTACCATTTTAGGCGGAACATTTCCTCTTCCTAATGCTTCAATAACTATTCCACCATAACCTTTCTCTATTACAAAATCAATAAACGAAGAATCCATATCTGCAACACATTTTATTAATGCAACATCCCTTTTTATTTCTTCTACATCATATTTTTCAGTATTTTTAGTTTCTCTATAAAACATTACTTTATTATTATCAACTATTCCAATAGGTCCAAAATTAGGTGTTCTAAAGGCATTTAACGCCATAGAGTTTGCCTTTGTTACTTCTGATGCTGAATTCAATTCACCATTAAAGCAAACAAGCACTCCTCTTTTCTTTGCATCATCTGAAATAGCAGTACAAATTGATGCTGCTAAGTTTGATGGTCCATCATAGCCTAATTCTGATCCACTTCTCATAGCTCCAGTAATTACAACTGGCTTTTCACTTTTTATAGTTAAATCTAAAAGATATGCAGTTTCTTCTAAAGTATCAGTTCCATGAGTTATTACAACTCCATCAATATCATTTCTATCTAATAAGTCTTTAGTAAATTTGCTTAATTCTAACATAGTTTTAAAAGTCATATGTGGTGATGGAAGGCTTGAAAAGCTATAGGATTCTATATCTGCGAATTCCTCTATTCCTGTAACCATTGACATTATCTCTTCTCCAGTCAAACTTGGTACAGCAGCCTTTATTCTTTCATCCACCTTCATTGATATTGTTCCACCATTAAATACTACTGCTATTTTCTTCATTTTTTCCTCCAGTTTTTTAAATTCTTCATCTACTATCGCAATATAACTAAATTGTTCGTTACGTGGAAGCGAAAAAATGAAATATTTATTTTCCAGTAACCGTGAAATTTTCACCTAGAATTTATATAATTGATTGCGTAAAGTTTGCTAAAGTTTTTAAACTCGCTATTCGCTCAAACAGTAAAAACTTCTTTACGCAACTTTACTCCATCAATTATTAAATTCTACGGCTTAATTTCAATGGTCCTTCCAAATTAATATTTCATTTTTTCTTTTTTTCACGTAACTACCTATAGCATAACACCTTGCAGTTAATGTCTTTTGCTACATGTTATATGACAAGTCGTTAACTAAAAGTATTTTAACCTGGATAAAACAAAACTTTTTAAATTAAAAGATAATTATTCTATCAAAATAATTTATAGCACAGAACATTAACTTTATGAGTATTTCTTTTTTTAATTGCAGACCTAATCTTTAAAGCTAGTGATAGAGAAAAATTAATGATATAACCGGAAGAAAGTATTATATAATAAGCTTTAGCTAATTTTATGGAAATAATAATATAAATTCTTAGCGAAATTATATGACTTAATGGAGGTTATATCATTAATTTTCGGCATCACGGCATTAACGCTTTAGTTCGCAATATTTTTCAGTTTGATTATTGGCAGGTCGACATTTCCTGCATCTCTGTTTACTGAAATCTTCAGCGTATGAGGAGCCCTTTCTCACCTCAATAATCATTGTTATTTACATATACATATTATACATTTTGAAAAAAATTATATCAAATAAATTATTTTTTTCCTTTAATATCAATTAACTTACCACTATAAATTCTGTTCTCTATCTTCTTATCAGTTATTGGGTACATTGTTGTTACATAGATATACTGATTTTCCTTATCTACTTCAACTCCTAAAAGCAAATTAGTATAAACTCTCTTAATAAATTCTACAGCAGTCTGTCCCCCTTCATTTTTATAAATACCAATATAGTCGGGTTCTTCTAATATTTTTTTCATCCACTCAAGAATGCCATCTCTAGTCCTTCTATCTAACTGCCTACCATGCCTCTTTATAATATGCTTAAGCACTCCTGGGGATGCATATATTACTCCAGTAAACTCTATACCTAACTCATTGGCTACTTTTTGCCTTAAATATCCTACTCTTTTATAGGTACAAAATCTGCTTTCCATACTATCCCTCTTCACTATAATATATTAAGCATAATACTATCTGCTTAATATATTCTATTCAGATAATAATGTACTCTACACTAAAATATGAAAAAAATTAGTTTTTTAACTTATTTATAACATAAAAATAACCTACCACTAATTATCTTAGTAGTAGGTTATGTTTATGTTATAGAATTATACAAATCAACCCGCCATTTCCTTCGTTAATAATCTTTTGAAGAGTCTTTTGAATTTTCACTTGAACATCTTCTGGCATCTTATATAATTTATTTTGTAATCCCTCTTTAACTAACACTTCTAAAGACTTACCAAACATATTACTTTGCCATAATGATACCGGGTCTTTATCAAATTGTTCCATAAGAGCATTAACTAACTCTTCACTTTCTTTTTCTGATCCCATTATCGGACTAATTTCAGTTTTAATATCTGCCTTAATGAAATGTAATGATGGAGCACTAGCCTTTAGTTTAACTCCAAACTTAGTTCCTTGTTTAACTATTTCAGGCTCTTCAAATTTCATTTCACTTAATTGAGGTGCAACAAGACCATATCCTGTTTCCCTAACATCAACTAAAGCATCCTTAATCTTATCATATTCACGTTTTGCGATATTTAAATCTTTCATAAGAGCTATTAAATCGCTCTCACTTTCAATTTCAGAATCGCAATTTTCACTAAGTACTTTATAAAAAATAGTTTCACTTGGTTTAAGTAATATTCTTGCAGTCCCTTCACCAAGATTTATTTCACTTAAATCTGATGCACTTAAATTTTCATTTTCTTTGGCTTCACTAAAGGCTGGTTTTATGTCTCTTATTTTATCTACACTTTGACACATTCCCTTAACAATCTTAAAAAATTCTTTTTTCAACCAATGTTCTGGCTCTAAGTTTTCAACCCAAATAGGCATGTCTATATTTATTTCTTTCACAGGGAATTCCTTAAGTACATGCTTAAATAAATTCTCAATATCTTTTTCTGTCATATTATAAACATCCATAACCTGAACTTCTACATCATACTTTTTCTCTAGCTCACTCTTTAATGCATCTGTTTCAGGAGAGTTTATGTTTTTGGTATTAAGTACAACTATGAAAGGTTTATTAATTGCTTTAAGCTCTTCTACTACCCTTTCTTCAGCCTCTAAGTATTCCTCTCTATCTATCCCTGTAATGCTACCATCAGTAGTTACTAAAAGTCCAACAGTTGAATGATCTGTTATAACCTTTCTTGTCCCTATTTCAGCAGCATCTTCAAATGGTATTTCATATTCATACCATGGAGTATTAACCATCTTAGGTTCTTCATCTTCTAAATATCCTAAAGCCCCCTTAACTATATACCCCACACAATCTACCATTCTAACCTTTAATTTAATATCCTCATCAATAGTTATTTCTACAGCCTCATTTGGAACGAATTTAGGTTCCGTAGTATGGATAGTTTTACCTGATCCACTTTGTGGCAATTCATCCTTAGCTCTTTCCTTTTTATAAGCATTATCAATCTTTGGTATAACCATAAGGTCCATAAATTTTTTAATAAATGTAGACTTTCCAGTTCTAACTGGTCCAACAACACCTAAGTATATGTCACCTTGAGTCCTTTCTGCAATATCCTTATATATATTGAAATCGCCCATAAGTACACCCTCCTATTTATTTTTAACACTATATATATATTCCTAATCCAAAAAAAGTATACTATTTTTTAAACTTTATTCCTTTAAATCAAAATTTTAATTTTTAGGATTCTTGTACTAAAGTTAACTTTCTTCTTAAGTATCTATATACTTAACAATATGTTACAATCTAACTATTTATGATGTACTTTTAAATTTTATTTTTACATAATACAATATTATTTTTATTACTATCTTAATCTACTAGTAAAGCTAAGTAAAAATCCCATTACACCTAATAAATTCTAATAAAAAAGGTGAAATTACAGTTTTGTAATTTCACCTTTTTATTAATAGTTTTCAGCTTTTTTATCTCTTTCTAATAGCTCACCAACCATTTTCTTTGCATCTTTACCTTCAAAAAGAACTTTATAAAGAGCATCTGTTATTGGCATTTCAACATTTAACTTTTCTTTTAAATTATAAAATGCATAACAAGCTTTTATTCCTTCAACAACCATTCCTACTTCTTCTACTGCTTCTTCTCTAGTTTTACCAGTTCCTATTAAGTAACCAGCTCTTCTATTTCTTGAATGCATACTAGTACAAGTAACTATTAAATCTCCCATACCAGTAAGACCTAAGAATGTTTCAATTTTTCCACCAAGCTTAGTACCTATTCTTACTATCTCAGCCATACCTCTTGTCATTAATGCCGCCTTTGTATTATCTCCATAACCTAAACCATCACATATACCAGCAGCAAGAGCTATAATATTCTTAACAGCTCCTCCAACTTCAACTCCAACTAAATCATCATTAGTATATACCCTAAATGTTTTAGTCATAAATAAATCTTGAACTTCTTCAGCTACTTTCATATTTCTAGCTGAAGTAAGTACAGTGGTTGGAATATTAAATGCAACCTCTTCTGCATGACTTGGACCAGATAATACTACAACAGGGTTTGCAACCTCTTCTTCAATAACTTCAACTAAAGTTTTATTAGTACCTTCTTCAATTCCCTTTGCAATGCAAATTACAGGTATTGTTTCATCTATTAATCCTTTAAGGCTTCTAGAAGCACTTCTTATTACATGGGATGGAACAGCTAATACTACATAATCACTATCTACAATAGCTTCTTCCAAAGTATTATAAGCCGTAACATTTTTAGGCACATCTAATCCCTTAATAAACTTATCATTTCGTCTGTTTATATTAATATCCTCTACAACAGTGTTATCTCTATCGTATACCGCTACTGTATTTCCTTTGTTTGCTAATAAAATAGCTAAAGAAATCCCGAAACTTCCTCCGCCTAAAAAAGTCACTTTACTCATAATTAACTATCCTTTCTCTCCCTATATTCTATTTGTATTCCAGTTCCACTGAAATCAAAATTATCCCTTAATTGATTCTCTAAATATCTTTCATATGAGAAATGTCTTGCATTTACATCATTAACAAAGAATACAAACTTTGGTGGTTTTGTAGCTACTTGAGTAGCATAATATATCTTTAATCTCTTTAATGCTACAACTGGCGGCTCTTTCATTAATATAGCTTTACTAATAACATCATTTAATACACCAGTTCCAACTCTCTTATCATAATTATCATAACACTCTTTAGCAACTTCAAGAACCTTATGCGCTCTTTGTCCTGTTAATGCTGATATAAATAAGAACTTAGCATACTTTATAAACTTAAGTTTGCTTTGTAAATCTTTCTTATAGTTATCCATTGTCTTATCATCTTTTTCAATAAGATCCCACTTATTAACTATAACCATTATAGCTTTATTTAACTCATGAGCAAATCCTATAATCTTTTCATCTTGCTCTGTTACACCTTCTGTTGCATCTATCATCAATATACAAACGTCAGCTCTTTCAACTGCAGCAAGTGTTCTAATAACTGAATATCTTTCAATTTCTTCTTTAACTTTGCTCTTTCTTCTAAGACCTGCAGTATCAATTAAAGTAAACTTTCCAAGTTCATTTTCAATTTTACTATCTATAGCATCTCTTGTAGTACCAGCTATATCAGATACTATTAGTCTATCCTCACCTAATAATCTATTTATTAATGATGACTTACCTACATTAGGCTTACCTATCATAGCAATTTTTATGTCTTCTTCTTCTTCATCTTTACTTCCAATAGAATTAAAGTGAGATACTACCATATCAAGCATATCTCCAAGACCTTTTCCTTGACCTGCTGATATAGCAACTGGATCACCTATACCTAAATTATAGAATTCCCAAGCATTTTCTTCATCCTTTAAGTTATCAATTTTATTAACAACTAATACAACTGGTTTTTTAGATTTTCTAAGCATTGTAGCAACTTCATTATCAGCTGCTGTTAAACCTTCCTTACCATCAACTACAAACATTATAACGTCAGCAGTTTCTATAGCGATATTTGCTTGTCTTCTCATTTGTTTAACTATTATATCTTGATTTTCTGGTTCTATACCACCTGTATCAATCATAGTAAAAGTATGATTTAGCCATTCAGCTTCTGCATATACTCTATCTCTTGTTACACCTGGTGTGTCTTGAACTATTGAAATTCTTTTTCCTGCTAATTTATTGAATAATGTAGACTTACCTACATTTGGTCTTCCAACTATAGCTACTATTGGTTTTGCCATTATTCTTCTTCCTCCTGACACGCATCATTTATTATGCTTACTATATCTTCTCCTGTATGATCACATACAAGAACCTTAACACCTAATTCTCTTTCTATATCATCTATCTTTGTATCATCTAACATAATATATTCAGCCGGCCCTAGCTCATATCCTTTTCTAAACATATTATTAGGCATAATTAAGTACTCGCTATTAATCTTTCCTTTTAATTGTCCTATAATATCAGTTCCTGTAAGAAGTCCTGCAACAGTTATTGTTTCTCCAAAGAAATGATTAATAATTTTATATGTATCTATTTTAATATTAGGGTTAACTTTCATTAACTTTTTCATTCCATTACTTACTTCATCAAAAGCAAGTTGTCCTGTTGGAATTGAAAAAGTTCCTTTTATATTTTTATTTAAATCTTGAGCAGTATAGTTTATGGCTTCTCTAAAGCATCTAATCATACCTATTCCATCTTCTATTTGCTCATATCCATTATAAAAATCTTCTTCAGGCACATCTATACCTGAAACTAAATAAAACTCATCAGAAAATCTTACAAATGGGTCATTTATTTCTTCCATAAACTTCTTTTGAAGCTCCATGACCATTTCTAATTCTTTTCTTGCTGATTCTTTATTAAATGTTTTTACTTGAACTAATCCTTCTCTATATTTAGTAACTCCAATTGGTACCACTGCAATATTGGCAACTGATGGATATAATTCATATAATTCGGCAATAGTTCTTTTTAACTCTTCTCCATTATTAACTTCTGGTATAAGAACTATTTGACAATGCATTTCTATCCCTGCATCTGCAAGTTTTTTCATTCTTTCATATACTGACCCAGCAAATCTATTACCAAGCATTTTAACTCTTAAATCTGGATTTGTTGTATGCACTGAAATATTTATAGGGCTTATTCTATATCTTATAATTCTTTCTATATCCTCATCCTTCATATTTGTTAAAGTAACAAAATTACCTTGTAGGAAGGAAAGACGTGAATCATCATCCTTAAAATAAAGTGTTTCTCTCATACCTTTTGGATTTTGATCTATAAAGCAAAACATACATTTATTACTACATCTTTTCGCTTTATCCATAATACCGCCACCAAATTCAAGACCTAGTTCTTCTCCATAGTCTTTTTCTATTTCATAGTCCCAAATCTCTCCATTCGGTTTTTGTATTTCTAATACTATTTCTTCATCGTTAGTTAAAAACCTGTAGTCTATAATATCAACTATCTTTTCTCCATTTACTGATAATAAAATATCATTTTCTTCAATGCCGACTTCTTCAGCAATACTATCAGGCATTACACTTGTTATTACATTCTTCATAATGTCCACTCCTATAATTACCTATCATCTCTATGATATATTAACCTAATAATTTTATTCAGTCAACTAACAGTTAATTTAATTGCTGAAATTAAATTTTAAAATACCTATATATAATTTTTCAAATTATTAAATAAAAAAAGAATATAGGTTACCCCATATCCTTTATTATTACTCATTTAAGTCTACATAATCACCTTTGGCAGAAAAAATTATCCACTCACAAATATTTGTTACGTGATCTCCAACTCTTTCAAGGTATTTAGACGCAAATAATATTTGAGCTCCTTTGTTGATTATAGTCTCATCCTTTGCCATCTTCTTTAACATATCGTTAAATAATCCACGGTATAATATATCAACTTGATCATCCATCTTACATATCTCATAAGCTGCATCTACATCTCCTGCAACAAATGCTTCAATAGATTTATTAATCATTTTTCTTAATATATCTACCATTTGCCAAATAGGTTCACATTCTTCACCTAATACATCTAGTTCAACTCTTTTAGCAATCTTACATATATCAACTGCATAGTCAGCCATTCTCTCTAAATCTGTTACTATTTTAGAAGTTGTAAATACCTTTCTTAAATCCGTAGCAACTGGTGATTCCATAGCCATGAACTTTAAACATTGTTCTTCGATTTTTCTATTTAACTCATCAACTTTATCGTCATTTTCCATAACTTGCTTTACAAGTTGCATATCTTTATTTTTAAAAGCTTCTATACTATTATATATTTGCTTTTCAACTAAACTCCCCATTTCAGCAAGTTCGGATCTTAATAACTTCATTCTCTTGTCTAAAAGATTTCTTGTCATAATCTCACTCCCTATCACAAATTGAATTTTATCCAAATCTTCCAGTTATATAATCCTCAGTTCTCTTATCCTTAGGTCTGTAGAAAATATCTTCTGTTTTACCATATTCAACAACTTCTCCTGATAAGAAGAATGCAGTCTTATCAGCAATTCTTCCAGCTTGTTGCATATTATGAGTAACAATTACAACTGTATATTGCTTCTTTAATTGATCCATAAGTTCTTCCATTTTATTAGTTGAAATCGGATCTAATGCTGATGTAGGTTCATCCATTAAGATTATTTCTGGATATACAGCTATAGTTCTAGCTATACATAATCTTTGTTGTTGTCCTCCTGAAAGTCCTAAAGCAGATTTTTTTAATCTATCTTTAACTTCATCAAAAAGCGCAGCTCCTCTTAAGCTTTTTTCAACAATTTCATCTAAAGTCTTTTTATCTTTTATTCCATGTATTCTAGGTCCATAAGCTATATTATCATAGATTGACATAGGAAATGGATTCGGTTTTTGGAATACCATTCCAACTTTTTTTCTAAGGTCTATTTCATCATAGTCCTTATATATATCTTTCCCATCAATTAAAATTTCACCATTAATTTTAACACCTTCAATTAAATCATTCATTCTATTTAAAGTTCTTAAAAATGTAGATTTCCCACATCCAGAAGGTCCTATTAACGCTGTAACTTTTTTTGATTCTATATCTAAATTAATATTCTTTAATGCTTTATTATCACCATAAAATAATTCTAAGTTTCTAACTTGAATTTCTGGCTTTATTATATTTGACATATTTACACCTCAAAATCCTATGATTTTCTTTAATCTATATATGTAACTTCTTAGAATTAAGAAGCTACAAATTTAATGTATTACTTTAATACTATTCTAACATTTCATTTAATATTACTATAATTTATATTTTCTAATAATTTGCTTTATTAAATTTCTTACTAACAAATTTCGCTAATAGATTTAACACTAAAATCATTACAATTAAAACTATCCCTGCTGCTGCCGCAGAAGCAATATCTCCCTTTTCCTTAGTTTCAAGGAATGCATGAACAGTTAAAGTTCTACCGCTTGACATTATACTTGTTGGTATTTTATATACTGTACCTGCTGTTAAGAATAATGCTGCTGACTCTCCAATTACACGCCCCATAGAAAGTATTACACCTGAAAGTATACCTGGTATAGCGCTTGGGAGTATTACTTTATATAAAGTTTGGAATCTTGTTGCTCCAAGTCCAAGTGATGCCTCTCTATATGATGGAGGAACTACTTTTAAAGCTTCTTCTGTAGTACGAATTATTACAGGTAAAATAATTATTGAAAGGGTTAATGATCCTGCTAAAAGTGAATAACCAAACTTTAATGCACTTACAAAAAATGCTGCTCCAAATAATCCATAAACTATTGATGGTATTCCAGCCAATGCTTCTGTTGAATATCTAATTACTCTAACAAGCTTTCCTTGCTTTGCATACTCTTGTAAGTAAACAGCTGAAAGTACTCCTATTGGTGTTGCTATAAGCAATGATAATCCTACAGTATATAATGTAGAAATAATAAATGGCTTTATTCCACCACCACCTGATGGTTTATACTCCCCAAATAAGTAATTTAAATTTATTAATTTATAACCTTTTATAAATATGAATCCTATTATAAATACTAAAATTCCAACTGTTATTATTGCTGATAAATATAATAATATCTTTAAGATATTTTCTTTTATTTTTCTCATTTTTATTTACCTTCCTTACTAGAAAGTTTTGAAATTACTAGGTTTAATATTAAGATAAATGCAAACAGTACAACCCCTGTTGCAAATAACAATTCTTGATGTGATTGTGTTGCATATCCCATTTCTAAAGCTATATTACTTGTAAGAGGTCTTACCTTATCAAAAATAGATGTAGGTATTTGAACAGAGTTACCTCCAACTAAAATTATAGCCATTGTTTCTCCAATTGCTCTACCGCAACCTAATACTATTGCTGCAAGTATACCTGATTTTGCTGCAGGTACTACTACCTTAAAAGTTGTTTCTATATGTGAAGCTCCAAGTCCTAGCGAACCTTCTTTATAACTTTTTGGCACAGCCTTTATTGCAGTAGTTGAAACTGAAATTATTGTAGGTAACATCATAACTGCTAATACAATAATTACTGCTAATAAACTTTGTCCCTGTGGTAAATTAAAAGTATTTTGTATCCATGGAACAATTACTGCTAAACCAAATAATCCATATAATACAGATGGTATTCCAGCTAAAAGTTCAACTGCTGGAATTATAATTTTAGATATCCCTTTTGGTGCTATTTCTGCAATAAATATAGCAGTTAGTAATCCTATTGGTACTCCAATTATTAGAGCCCCTAGTGTACCCAAAACAGATGCTATTATCATCGGTAATATTCCATATTTTTGGTTTTCAGATGTTGGATACCACTCTGTTCCAAAAATAAATTCAGTAAATGATTTTCCTTCTGCGAAAAACGGTCTTAATCCCTTATAAAATACAAATCCTATTATTAATATTAAGCTTATTACTGCAATAAGTGCACACACTAGAAATATTGCTCTTGTAACTTTATCTATAATATATTTACTTTTATTATTTTTATTTTCCTCTACCATTTTAGTCCTCCTAATGGTAATAAAACACTTTGATTTATTTATATAGTAAAAATGCCTCAATACCAGAGGCATCTTTAAAGTTGTTTTAAAATTACTCTATTGTTATTAATTTATTTTCTTCTACTATTTGTTGTCCTTCAGCACTTAATGCGAAGTCAATTAATTTTTGACCATTTTCTGTTAAGCTATCTTCTTTAGTTATTAATATAAATGGTCTTGAAAGTTTATAGCTACCAGCTTTAACATTGTCAGCTGTTGGTTCTACTCCATCAATACTTAAAGCAGATACAGTATCGTCGATGTACTCAAAAGAAGCAAATCCTATTGCATTTTTATTTCCAGCAACTGTAGTTTTAACAGATCCACTACCATCTGAAATTGTAGCATCTTTTAGTAACTCTTCTGATTCATAACCAACTATTTCTTGGAATGCATCTCTTGTTCCTGAACCTTCTTCTCTTGAAACTACTACTATTGGAGTATCATCCCCACCTAATTCTTTCCAGTTAGTAATTTCTCCTGTATATATTTTTTTAACATCTTCTAAAGATATGTTTTTAACTGGATTATTTGGATTTACTAATAAAGCAATTCCATCATATGCTACTATTGTTCCTTGAACTGACTCTTTTTCTTCATCTTTTAATTCTCTTGAAGACATTCCTATTTCTGAAATTCCAGAAATAACATCTTTTATTCCAGCTCCTGAACCATTTTGTTGTATTTCTAATGTTACATTACCGTTTTCTTCCTCATATTTTTCTTGAATTTTTTCCATTAATGGACCTACTGAAGTTGACCCTGAGATTGAAATTGTTATTGCATCTTTGCTAGAAGCTGTATTATTTCCTTCTCCGTTTGATCCACAACCTACAAATGTTGCGCCAATCATAGTTACCAATAAAGCTCCTACCATTAACTTCAACTTTTTACTTCTCATTTTTATTCCTCCACTTTCATAAATGAATTTTTTATTCATATACCTTACACAAATAATATTATTCCTCTAAAGTTAAAGTAATATTACTTAAATGTTAAATAACGTTATGTAATTGTTAAGAGAATGTTAAATGTGTATATTTTTTGTCATTTTAAATATAATATTGTAAAAAAAATAAGATAAAAATACATTAAATATTCTTACCTTATTTTTATTTACAATTTTCTTATATTTTATTATTAAATTTCTTATTTATTTTTATCTTTACAGTAAATGTACTTCCAACCCCTAATTTAGACTGAACTATGATATCCCCATTAAACAATTTAACAATATGCTTAACAATTGCAAGCCCAAGCCCCGTTCCCCTTGTTGATCTTGATTTATCCACTCTATAAAATCTTTCAAATATTCTTGGTATATCATTTTCAGGAATTCCTATACCATTATCAATTACTTTAAAAACAAAATATTCATTCTCAGAAGTTATAATAATTTTAACATTTCCAGTTTCATTAGAATATTTTATGGCATTTTCTATTAAATTTAAAGCTAACTGATGGAATTTGTCCTCACTTCCAATAATTTCATTATTAAATTCATTTATAAATTCTATCTTAATCTGTTTTTTCTCAGCCTGCTTTCTAACTATATCAATTATATTTTCTATAACTTCTTTTGGCCTAAAGTTACCACTCTCCATTTTATGAAGCTTTTCAATATTGGAAAGTATTAAAATATCATTAATTAAATTAGTTAACCGCTCTGCTTCTTTGTCAATAATATTTAAAAACTTATTCTTCGTTTCAGAATCATCAACATATCTTAAAGTTTCAGAAAATCCTTTAATCGATGTTAACGGCGTTTTAAGCTCATGGGAAACATTAGCAACAAATTCACTTCTCATATTCTCAAGGCGCTTAATATCTGTAATATCCTGAATAGCTATTACTATACCTATTTGATTTTTTGATCCACTTATAATAGGAGCTTTTTTTACCCTTATCTCCCTTTCTACAGGATGAAATAATTTTATCTCCTTAGTATTTATATCAGGTAATTCTCTTATAAAATTAATAAAATCATAATCAATAACACAAGCTGATATCTTTTTTCCTATTACATCTCCCTGTAAATCAAATATTTTTTTGGAATATGGATTACTTAATATAATTTTTTCATTATTATCTAATGCTATTACTCCACTTTCCATACTCTCAAGTATGGCCTCAAGCTTATTTTGTTTATCTAAGGAATCATTTATCTTAGTTTCTAATTGATCCGCCATATTATTAAATGTTTGTGCCAATAAACCAATTTCGTCATAATTCCCAATTATTGCTCTTTTATTTAAATTACCATTTGCAATTTTAGCTGTTACTTTTTCAAGTTCTTTAATTGGATATACAATTATTTTAACTAGTTTTACTGCTAGTGCTAATGACAATAAAAATACTGCAATTACGATAGCAATATAATACTTTAATGCCCCTAACGTAACTATCTTTATATTATTAACAGGAACTGAACTTCTAACAACTATATCTTCATTTATCTTAGTTGCATAATATACCATATCAACAGATAATGTTTTACTAAATCTAACACTAGTTCCTGTCCCATTACTGAATGCCTCTATAATTTCTTCCCTATCTTTATGATTATCTAAGATTGATGTCTCATTATCAAATATTACATCTCCATCTTTATTTACCACCGTAAATCTAACGGAATTACCTTTGAATTTATATATAGACAAATCCTCATTAGTATAATCACCCCTTGAAAAGCATACATTATATATAGATAATACTTCCTTTGCATCATTTATATTATTTATATTTAATAATACAATAAAGGAGCTTGTCACTATAATCAATGCAAATATAACTGTAATTACTACTGATGTTATAATACGTTTTTTCATAGAATACTAATTAGGGTTAAATCTATACCCTACTCCTCTTATAGTTTCAATTAGCTTAGGATTTTTATCATCCAGCTCTATTTTCTTTCTTAAATATCTTATATGAACATCAACAGTTCTTGTTTCACCTATATATTCATATCCCCATATTTTATCTAACAAAGTATCTCTAGTTAAAATTTTCCCTTTATTTCTAATTAAAATTTCAAGAAGTTCAAACTCCTTAAGTGTTAAATCCAGTTTTTTATCGTTAACAAGAATCTCTCTCTTATCAAAATCAGCAGTTAAATTTCCAAAAACTAAAACATTACTTTCTGGTTCTGAAATAGAAAATCTTCTTAATACCGCCTTTACTCTTGCAAGTAGTTCTCTTACAGAAAAAGGCTTAGTAATATAGTCATCTGCTCCAAGCTCTAAACCTAATATCTTATCAAGTTCTTCACTTTTTGCTGTAAGCATTATTATTGGAGTATTTCTAATTTCACTATTACTCCTAACATCTTTACAAACATCATATCCATCTTTTCCTGGTATCATTAAATCTAATAAGATTAAATTTGGCTTTTCTTCAACTGCAAGCTTTACGGCATCATTCCCATTATTTGCTGTAATTACTTTATATCCATTACTGGTAAGATTATAACTTATTAATTCTGCAATATGTTCTTCATCATCTACTACTAATATTTTTTCATTTGCCATTCCTATCACCCCAACAATTTATTTAATATATGAAAATGAAAATAATCTTCCATATGTCCCATTACTTGCTCTATAAGAAAATAATTTATTTTCTTTTTCGCAATGAGTACATAAATTGAAGGAATAAATATTCTCACCTTTAATGCCAATATCCTTTAAATCTTCTTCAATACACAGCTCCATACTTAAATTTCTACCATTAAAAAGTTTTTCACTAGATACATTAAATTTAGAAATGAACTTCTCCTTTAATTCTTCTGAAACTTCATAACAACATTGTCTAATATGAGGCCCTATATATGCTTTTATATTTTTCACATCACAATTAAAATTCTTAATCATCTTCTCTACAGCATTCTTGCTTATATGATTAAAGGTTCCCTTCCATCCACTATGTATAGCTGCTATAGTAGATGTACTTTCATCAACAAGTATTACCGGAACACAATCAGCAGTAAATGCTCCAATAATTACTGACTTTTCATTAGTAACTATGGCATCGCCTTCATTTTCAATAAAATCTTTTTGTCTTTTATCATAAACTAAAACTTTATCACTATGTATTTGTTTTATATACTGAACTTCATCAACTCCAAAATCATCTTTAAGTGATAGTAAATTATTAACTCCTTCCTCTGTATGTCTGTTAAAGCTTCTGTCCAATTTTGCATTAGAAAATACAATATTAATATTTTCACCTTCTAATATCCAAAAATCCTTAAATTCCCTAAAATCATTAATATTTAATTTTTTCATAATCCACCTCTAAATTTTCCTAAATGTATTTTATCATTTAATATTAACTTTTACCATTTATTATGTATATTTTTTAACATGATTTTAACTTTATTCATACATTTAATCAATAATAATTATAACATAAAAAAAGACTACCTTTTAGGCAGTCTAATTAATTTTTATTTGTCATTAACCCTTTAATTTCATCTAAAAAAGTGTTAATATCTTTAAACTCTCTATATACAGATGCAAATCTTACATATGAAACTTCATCTATAGCTTTTAATCTATCCATAACCATTTCACCAATAACTCTAGATTCAACTTCAGTAAGCATATTATTTGAAATACTCTTTTCAATATCCTCTGCTAATTCTTCTATTTGTTTTCTAGAAATGGGTCTCTTTTGACAAGCAATAATAAGCCCATTTACAATCTTTTCTCTGTTAAAATTTTCTCTTGTTGAATCTCTTTTTACCACTAAAATTGGAATATCCTCAATTTTTTCATATGTAGTATACCTTCTTCCACAACTAGTACACTCTCTTCTTCTTCTAATTGTTGTATTATCATCTGTAGATCTTGAGTCTACAACCTTACTTTCATCAAAAAAACAAAAAGGACACTTCAAACAAATCACGCCTTTCTCCTATAGTTATATTTGTATTATACAATCTTTTTTTATTTTATTCTATATTTTATTTTCATCTGTATTTAATTGTATACCTGAAGCATCAACAATTAGCACATCAATTCCTATTTTAACTACTTTTTCCCACGGTATCTCTATATCATCTTCCTTTGAAAACCACCCTTTAGAACTAGATGGTAAAAATAATGAAACTACTTTATTATTAGATAAATCAACTTTATAATCTCTAACATATCCTAATTTACTCCCTGTTGACACATCTATAACTTCCATACTTCTTATAGCATTTACTGAATATAAAATTAAATCATCTTCCATAACTATCCCCACCCCTTAAATATGTATTTAAATCATTTACCATAATTATATATATGATATAGCCTCTTATTTTATTAAAATAATTTTTATACACCTAAATTATGATGCAACTTAGAATTAAAAAATTAGAATTTCAATAAAAAAAAGGACCCTTAGGGTCCTATACATATTTCTTCATGTGTTTCAATGCTGTTTTTTCTAATCTTGAAACTTGAGCCTGAGATATGCCAATTTCATCTGCAACTTCCATTTGTGTTCTTCCATTAAAAAATCTTAATGTTAAAATTAATTTTTCTCGATCATTTAATTTTTTCATAGCTTCTTTTATAGATATATTCTCTAACCAACTATCATCACTATTTTTAGAATCACTTATTTGATCCATTACATAAATAGCGTCACCTCCATCATGATATATTGGTTCAAATAAAGAAACTGGATCTTGAATTGCATCTAAAGCAAAAACTACTTCCTCTCTTGGTATATTTAGTTCTTTAGCAATTTGAGAAACTGTAGGTTCTTTGTTATTATCCTTAATAAGCTTATCACGTACAAGCAAAGCCTTATATGCAATATCCCTTAAAGATCTACTTACCCTAATAGAGTTATTATCTCTTAAATATCTTCTTATCTCACCTATTATCATAGGTACTGCATAGGTAGAAAACTTAACATTTTGTGATAAATCAAAATTATCGATAGATTTCATTAATCCAATACAACCTACTTGAAATAAATCATCTACATTTTCCCCTCTATTATTAAATCTTTGAATAACACTTAAAACTAACCTTAAATTTCCCTTAATAAATGTTTCTCTCGCTTGTGTATCTCCGCTTCTCATCTTTAATAAAAGCTCTCTTTTTTCCTTTTCCTTTAGTACTGGTAATTTTGAAGTATTTACTCCACAAATCTCAACTTTGTTAATAATCAAAGTTAATCACTCCTTCAGAAGTAATAACATACTGCATTTAAAATTATTTCCGTTAGAGGATTCTTTTATACTAAAGACAACCTAAATCATTTTATTTATTTCTTTTTTTAATCTACTTATTATTTTCTTTTCTAATCTAGAAATGTATGATTGAGATATCCCAAGGATGTCTGCAACTTCTTTTTGCGTCTTTTCACTATGTCCAGAAAGCCCAAATCTTAATCGTACTATTTCTTTTTCTCTTTCGTTTAAATTTCTTAAAGCTAAAAATAATAATTGTTTATCTACTTCATCTTCAATTAAATTATACACAGTATCATTTTCAGTTCCTAAAATATCAGATAAAAGTAATTCATTTCCATCCCAATCTATATTTAATGGCTCATAAAAAGATACTTCAGCCTTCACTTTACTATTTCTTCTTAAATACATTAATATTTCATTTTCAATACACCTTGATGCATAAGTAGCTAATTTAATTTTCTTTTCTGGATTAAAAGTATTTACAGCCTTAATTAATCCTATAGTTCCTACAGAAATTAAATCTTCAACACCTACACCTGTATTTTCAAACTTTCTTGCTATATATACAACAAGTCTCAAATTTCTTTCTATAAGTGTATTTCTGACACCTTCTCCACCAGTACTTAGTTTATCAACTAATTCTTCCTCTTCATCCTTCTTTAATGGAGGTGGTAAAGCATCATTACCTCCTATATAATCTACTCTTTTCCTAAAAATATTAAACTTTGATAAAAATTTATTAATAAATAAAACTAACTTCCCCATATCTACTATACCTCCTATACTATACCTCTTGATAATAAGGCTTGAAATTCATCTTCCTTACTTAATTTTCTTTCACACCCACATATTATAGCTTCTACCTTTCTCCAATTATTTGCTTCTTCATTTCTAATCATTATATTTTGTCCTTTAAAGCCTCTTACTTCACCTACTTCATTAATAGTGTCATACTTTATAATAAACTTCTTATCATCAGCTATTTCAAATTGATTAAAATAAGTATTTTCAACTATTATACAAGGCAAATTAGTTACTGGCTCCCTTAATTCATTTCCAGTATCTAAAAATCCTTTTACTAGTACTGTTCTTGTTCCTTCTGTAATATATATATCATATAAAAAGTTCTTTACCATTGCTCTATCTTTAAGTAAGTCTACAATTCGAGTTATAAATATAAAAGTAATAGCCACCGATAAAACTATAAATTTGGCTGAATTATTTTTAATAACAAACTCTTGTCCAACTAAATATGTATTTTGCATTTGTACTGTGCTAAAACATATACCACTTAACATAAAGGCTAGCATAAAAAATATTACAACTGATTTAAAAATAAATTTTAAATTTCTTTTTTCCATAGAAATATATATCATAATCGTTGGAACTAATATTTTTAATACTACAGAACTTAAAATCTTTACATTACAAAAAATAACTAACCCATATATGCCACCTAATAAAGCCGCTAAATATACATTTCTTTTTTTATAATCCAGCCTCAATAGCTTAAAAGTAAGTAGCAATAAGAATAAATTGATTATTATATTTTCTAATAAATATATATCAATATAAACTTCCATATACTCACCCCCTCAATATATAAATTATACCTTTATATGTATTTTTTTTTTGTCACATTGAAGGAGTTTAAACCAAGTTTTAAACCAACTTTTTTTACATTTTACCCCCTGTTTTTTCTTTATAAATTTTAATATTTTTTTTATTTCTTTTTTTTATGTCTTTTTATGCAAACAATATAAATATTTTAATAACAAAAAAAATAGATAGATGATGTAATTTCTATTTACTTCATCTATCTATTTATATTAATAAAATTTTATTACTTTCTTGATCTTAAGAAACTTGGAATATTTACACTTTCTCTATCTAAATCTAATAAAGGATCAGTATAAGATGTTGTAGGTTCTTCCTCTCTCTTTACAGTTTCAACTGTCTTAGGTTCTATTCTAGATTCACTAGTACTTGATACAATATTACCATTATCTTCTTCAAATCCTGTTGCAATTACAGTTAATCTAATTTCATCATTTAAACTTTCATCAATAACTGCTCCAAATATGATATTAGCGTCTACATCAGCTGCTTCTCTAACAATTTCAGCTGCTTCATAAACTTCTATAGCACCTAAATCAACTCCACCTGTAAAGTTAATTATAACTCCTGTTGCACCATCAATAGAAGTTTCTAATAATGGAGATGATATTGCCTGTCTAACTGCATCTTGCGCTTTATTATCACCTTTCCCATAACCAACTCCCATATGAGCTAATCCTTTATCTTTCATTACTGTTTCAATATCAGCAAAGTCAGCATTAACTACCCCTGGGATTGTGATAAGGTCAGATATCGCTTGTACACCTTGTCTTAAAACACCATCAGCTAATTTGAAAGAATCTAATAATGTTGTTTTCTTATCTGCCATAGCTAAAAGTTTTTCATTTGGAATTATAACTAATGTATCAACATGTTGTTTTAAGTTTTCTAATCCCATTTCAGCATGTCTCATTCTTCTCTTTCCTTCAAATGGGAAAGGCTTAGTAACTACACCTACTGTTAAGATATTCATAGACTTAGCAATTTCAGCAACTACTGGAGCGGCACCTGTACCAGTTCCACCACCCATACCAGCAGTTATAAACACCATATTAGCACCTTTTATCGCTTCTGCTATTTCTTCTCTACTTTCTTCAGCTGCCTTTTTACCAATTTCAGGATTAGCCCCAGCACCAAGTCCCTTAGTAAGCTTTTCACCTATTTGAATCTTAGTGTTTGCTTGTGAAAGCAATAATGCTTGCTTATCCGTATTTACAACAATAAACTCAACATTCTTTAACCCTTCAATTATCATTCTGTTAACGGCATTACCACCGCCACCACCACAGCCTATTACTTTTATATTAGTTAATTCTTGCATATCTAATTCAAAATCTAACAAAATAACTCCTCCTTAAAACTCTCTCTATTAGTAATTTAAATACTTTCATAAAATTAACTTCACTAATTCATTTTGCAACTATAACTTAAAATAAAAAATTATTTAGTAATTTAATTTTACATCATTAAATATATGTTAACAATAGCAAATTGCAATTGTTGAAGAATTTTGTAATGATTTCTTCACTTTTGTAAAAAATAAGTATCTAAATTTGCCAATTTATCCTAGTTAGTCTAAAATTAAATTTCTTCGGCTAAAATATAATTAATTTATTAAGACAATATTATATTTTAATGCTTTCATAAATATAATTCAACGTATTTTTAAAAATCCCTCTATTTTTTAACATATTTTTAAAATTTTATAATATAAAAGAGCGTAAAAATTTACGCCCCTCTACTTTTTTATAAAATCATCATTCTTTTTAAAGTTTCTCTATCTACAGCATATGTCATTGCCGTCTCCATTGAAATAACACCTTTCTTATATAACTCAGAAATTGCCATATCCATAGTTTTCATCCCATATTTATTACCAGTTTGAACTGCCGATTCAATTTGCTGAGTTTTTCCTTCTCTAATAAGATTCTGAATTCCAGGAGTTATAACCATTACTTCAAGGGCTGCAATTCTTCCATCTCCATTTATATTAGGTAATAATTGTTGTGAAATAACCGCTTGTAATACTGATGCCAGTTGAATCTTTATTTGTTGCTGCTGGTGTGGTGGAAATACATCTATTATTCTATCAATAGTCTTTGGTGCTCCAATAGTGTGCAATGTTGATAAAACTAAATGTCCAGTTTCTGCAGCTGTAATAGCTATAGAAATTGTTTCTAAATCTCTCATTTCTCCAACTAAAATAACATCTGGATCTTCTCTTAAAATTGCTTTTAATGCACTTTTATAACTTTTACTATCTTTCCCGATTTCTCTTTGATTTATTATGCACCTATTATGTTTGTGTAAATATTCTATAGGATCTTCCAATGTTATTATATGCGCTTGTCTCGTATTATTAATTTCATTTATCATAGCTGCTAAAGTCGTACTCTTACCGCTACCTGTTGGTCCTGTTACTAATACAAGTCCTCTCTTTTTTTTAACTATTTCTTTAAGAACTGTTGGATGTCCTAGCTCATCTAATGTAGGTATTTTAAGTGCAATAACCCTTATTGCTATAGCGTCGCTATTTCTTTGTTTAAAAATATTAACTCTAAATCTACCTACTCCTTGAACAGAATAAGATGTATCAAATTCACCGATTTTCAAATATTCATCATATTTTTCACATAAAATTTCCTTAGAAAACTCCTCCATATCATGTGGTAATAATTTATCTACCCCAAGCTGAATAAGGTTTCCATTACTTCTTATAGTAGGCGGTAACCCAACTGTTAAATGTAGGTCAGATGCATTCATTTCTATAGTTTTACTTAATAGTTCTTTTAATAAATACATTTTTTTCTCCCTTTTTTATTTCATCTATAGGTATATTTTAATTCTATTTTATTAAAATATATTAAAAATTTCAACTTTTTCAATAAATTTATTATTGTGTGGTTATTTAAATGTTAATTCTTTCTTCAGTTTTTTTAATGCTTTTTTTTCAATCCTTGAAACATAAGATCTTGATATTCCAAGCAAACTTGCTATTTCTCTTTGGGTTTTGCACTTTCCATCAATTAGCCCATATCTCATTTTAATAATTTCTCCTTCTCTCTCATTTAAAGAAGTATTTATTTTAGAGTACAAAGCTTTAATTTGTAAATTAGTTTCAACTTTATCAATAACAGAATCCTTATCACTACTTAATACATCTATTAAGCTTATTTCATTTCCTTCTTTATCTACTCCAATTGGATCATGAAGAAAAGTTTCTCCTTTTTGCTTTTTACTACTTCTAAATAGCATTAAAATTTCATTTTCAATGCATCTAGATGCATATGTAGCTAATCTTGTACCCTTCGATGCATCAAATGAATCAATAGCCTTAATTAAACCAACTGTACCAATAGATATAAGTTCATCTATATCTTTATTAGGTATTTGATATTTTTTCACAATATGTGCAACTAATCTAAGGTTTCTTTCTATTAACACACCTTTAGCTTTTTTATCACCAGCTTTTAACAATTCTAAATACTTCTGCTCTTCTTTTTCATCTAAAGGCTGTGGAAACGTATTATTACCTGAAATATATCCAGCCAAAAACACATTAGTACACAATAATTCTAATATATTACCAATAACTATCACTAAGCTTCCTCCTAGTAGTGCTTATTATATAATATGATAGTTTTTGAAAATATTGCTTAAAGAATTTAAATTAATTTTCTTGACAACAATTTAACTAAATTCTTCGTTAAAGCTTAAGTGCCGTGATGACGAAAATTAATGATATTACCTCCAGGAATTAGTGTAATTTTCGTTAAGAATTTAATTATTTTCTCCGGAAAAAGTGCTAAAGCTTCGAAAGTCACTTTGTTCCCTCAGCTTCTTAACGCCCTTTTTCCTCCCAAAATAATTAAATTCTAAAACTTAATTACAATATTCCTTCCGATAATATCATTAATTTTTCTCTATCACTAGCTTTTAAGCTAAAGGATACAATTTCTTGCGTAACCACCTTAAGAATTAACTATAAAGTGTGTAGTATAAGCATATATATGGAGAAAGAAAAATGAAATATTTATTTGGAGGTATCATTGAAATTAAGCCGTAGAATTTAATAATTGATGGAGTAAAGTTGGCGTTAAGAAGTTTTTACTATTTGAGCTAACAGCGAGTTTAAAAACTTTAGCAAACTTTACGGAATCAATTATATAAATTCTAGGTGAAAATTTCACCTTTACCGGAAAATAAATATTTCATTTTTCGCTTCCATGTGGATGCGCAATATTATTCCATTAGAGATTTAATAATATCTCTATAAATAGGTGCAGCTGTATTTCCTCCACCTAGATCATTTCCATTTGCATCTACACCATTTATATTAGGTGCTACAACAACTAATGTGTACATTTTATCATTTAACTCAAAATATCCAGCAAACCAACCGTGAGTAGTGGCACCACCTTCACCTGTAGCAGTACCTGTTTTCCCACCTTGTGTTATACCTTCTATTTTAGCTGCTGAACCAGTTCCTTTCCAAATAACATCATACATACTATTTTTAACTAATTTTGATGTAGTCGAAGTAAATATTCTATTTTCTTCATTTTGAATACTTTCTATAACATTATTGTCTTCATCAACAATAGCCTCTATAAGTGATGGTTTAATATATATTCCATCATTTACTACAGCATTAATAGCTCCTGCAATTTGAAGCGGTGTTACTGTAATGCATTGACCTATTGCAAAGTTACTAATTCCATCACTAGGTTTAGCCATTACCCCTATAGCTTCTTCTCTATTTTCTCCAGCTAGCCCTAGTACTTTATTATACAATCCTAAATTAGTAGTGTATTTTAACATCTTTTCATAACCTATCATTTGACCTATCTTTGCAAATATATCATTACATGAAACCTCAAAAGCTTGATTTACTGTTAAATTTCCATGAGCATATGATTTACCTCCATTACTACAAATCTCACCACTACAATAAAAGGTATCATCCATATTAATTAATCCTTCATTTAAAGCAATAGCTTCTGTTATAACTTTAAATATAGATCCAGGTTCAAGACCTAATTGTCCTATACCTAAATTAACATTTGCTTCAGATTCATCCTTCTGCACCATAGCTTTTATTTTCCCCGTGCTGGATTCTAAAAGAACTACCCCTACATTATCTAGATTACTATAATTATCACCATTTAAGACATCTTTTATTTTATCTGACCAAGCTTCATCAATAGTCAACCTTATATTTTTATTATTTTCCCCATAATTTGTCTCATTGCTCTTATATATAGATTTCTCATCTAAATGGAAGCCTATTGTTGGTCTTTTATTATCTTTAATTATATCTAAAATACTCTCTTCAAATGAATCTTCTAATGCGTTATCTTCATTTATAGATGCAATTATATTTTCTACACTCCATCTTTCCTTTAAATCTAACTCATTATAAACATAAGTATATATTCCCTTTATATCATTTAACTTGTTTATCTTTTCATAAGTCTCCTTGGTTATAGTATAATAAAGCTTCCCACTTTGGTTCATTATATCAGTAAAATTAAACTCTTCATCTTCTGACTTCATTATAAAATTTAAAGCTAATAAATCTTGTAATGTTTCTTCATAGTTATTTAATTTAAAAGGCTTAGTATCAAGAACCATAATATACTTATTTTTATAGTTTATAAGGCTATTTCCATTTGTATCAAATACCTTATAATTAGTATCACTAGTATATTCCACTTGATGATTTTCAAGTTCCCCTTGAACAGAAGTTGTTGGATATATCATTAATACATATAATCTTATAGTTAAAGCAATAAAAATGCTGAAAAACACAATGCAAACAATTAGTGATTTTTTATTATCAATTTTATATCTATACAAAAAAACACCTCCTTTAGCTAAATTCTAGACTAAAATGAGGTGTTTTATTCAAATTACTTAAGTATATCTCTAATTTTTGCCATTAATAAATCTATTGCAACATAATTATGTCCACCTTCTGGAATAATTATGTCAGCATACTTCTTTGATGGCTCTGTAAATTGAAGATGCATAGGTCTAACAATGCTTAAATATTGATCAACTACTGATTCAACAGTTCTCCCTCTTTCATTGATATCTCTTACTAATCTTCTTAAAATTCTTATATCAGCATCAGTATCTACATAAACTTTTATATCTAGAAGATCTCTTATTCTTTCATCCTCTAATATTAAAATACCTTCAACTAAAATTATATCTCTTGATTCTACAGTAGTAGTTTCTTTAGCTCTATTATGAACAGTAAAATCATAACTTGGCTTTTCTATAGATTCTCCTTTTATCAACTTCTTTAAATGCTCAACTAATAAATCATTATCAAAAGCCATTGGATGATCATAGTTAGTCTTAACTCTTTCCTCCATAGATAAATGACTTTGATCTTTATAATACATATCTTGTTGTATCATTGCTATACAATCTTTTGAAAAATTAGAATATAAAGCATCAGCTATTGTACTTTTACCTGATCCTGTTCCTCCAGTAATTCCTATTAAAATAGGTTTATTCATTTGTTAGGCCTCCTTAGTTATTATTAATATTAATAACGTTGTTTGCTTTTACAAGCATATCATTAACTTTTAATGGTGTATCTACCTTAATAGTAAACATCATATGTGCTCTATTTGCAACATCTGTTTTTCTATCTTTATCTAAATCATACATATCTTCAAGCTTAATCTTAAAGTATGGTACATCTGGTCTTAAAATTTCAACTTCTTCACCTTCAAATACTCTATTCTTTTGAAGTACTGTTGCAGTCTTAGTTTCAGGATCATAAGATTTTACCATACCAACAATTTCATAATCTCTAACATATCCTGCATCGTCATAATTTTGTTCTCCATTTATACCTAAATAGAATCCAGTATGATATGGTCTATGACTTACTTTTCTAAGCATATCCATCCATTCATCTTTAAATTTATAATTAGATGGGTTTTCCCAATAACTATCTAAAGCTTCTCTATATGCTTTAACAGTAGAAGCTACATAGAATTCGCTTTTCATTCTTCCTTCTATTTTGAAAGAATAAATACCACTCTTTACAAGTTCAGGTATGTAGTGAATCATACATAAATCTTTTGAATTCATTATATATGTTCCATTATCATCTTCTATAACAGGATAATATTCACCTGGTCTAGTTTCTTCAACTAAATGATACTTATATCTGCATACATTTCCACATATACCCTTATTAGCATCTCTTTTAATCATATAATTTGATATTAAACATCTTCCAGAATATGCAACACACATTGAACCATGAACAAATGCTTCAATATCACATCCCTTTGGAATATTTTCAGTTATTTCATTTATTTCTTTAAAAGTTAATTCTCTTGCTAATACTATTCTCTTAACACCTAAATCATACCAGAATTTAGTTGCCATCCAGTTAACTGTATTAGCTTGTGTACTTAAATGTATTTCTAACTCTGGTGCAACTTCTTTACATATAGCAATTAATGATGGATCAGCAACTATAACTGCATCTATACCTATATCATAAAGTCCTTTAATATATTCTCCTGCTGAAGATAAATCATGATTTCTTGCAAAAACATTTAATGTTACATAAATTTTCTTTCCTCTATCATGACAATACTTAATTCCTTCAATCATTTCTTCATTTGAAAAATTATTTGAAAAGGCTCTAAGATTTAATTTACCTCCACCTATATATACGGCATCTGCTCCAAAGTCTATAGCTATCTTTAGCTTTTCTAAATTACCAGCTGGCGCTAATATTTCAGGCTTTCTCATTGTATTCCCTCCTTTAAGTTAATCCTCAAATTTTTTATTTGATTAGATCAACTTACTCCTACTTAAGTAGGTCCTTTCTTCTTGTAATTGCAATTCCATCACCCATAGGAATTACTGATGTTATTAAACTATTATCTTGTGATACTAAATCTAGATAAGTTCTCATTCTTTTAACTATAGTTATCTTTCTTCTCTTAACTAATTCATCACTTGCAACCATACCTCTAAATAAAACATTATCGGCAATTATTATACCATCCTCTTTTAAAAGTCTTAGGCAATGTGGTAAAAAGTGATTATAATGTCCCTTACCTGCATCCATAAAAATTAAATCATATGGTTCTTGTAACTTCTCTAATATCTCAAGACAATCGCCCTCTTCAATAACTATCTTATCTTCAAGTCCAAAAGATTTTATATTTTCTTTTGCATACTTTATCATTTCTTCACTTCGTTCTATGGTAGTTATATGAGGATCTGTTCCTGCTGCATCATGCATTATAATTGCAGAATAACCAATTGCAGTACCAAGTTCTAATATTCTTAATGGTTTTTTCATACTAACCATAAACTCTAAGAATTTTATTGTTTCTTTTTGAGCTATAGGCACACCATTTTCTTTAGCAAATACTTCTAACTCTTTTATTCTTCCTTCACTTTCTGGTATTAATCCTCTTATATATTCTTCCATATAATCGTAGGTAATTCCACTCATACTAAACCTCCGTATATGTTAATATCCTAATTCTTCTTTTTTCTTTAAAAAGTCATCATAATTATCAGTAAAATAATGTTCATCATCTGATGCTAATAGATAAAATAAATAATTTGTAGTAGCTGGATTTAATGCAGCTTCTATAGATGGAGCACCAGGGTTACATATTGGACCTACTGGTAATCCTTTATGCAAATATGTATTATACTTTGATTCAATTGCTAAATGTCTGTTTCTTACATTCTCTATATAATATCCATGTGCATAAATTACCGTTGCATCAATTTGCAATGGCATATCTTGGTCTAATCTATTATAAATTACAGATGCTATTAAAGGTCTATCTTCATCCACTCTTGCTTCTTTTTCAATAATAGATGCTACATTAATTACCTTTTCAATATCATCTTCTTTAATATCAAGCCCTTCTGTTATTTTACCCCATACTTCTTCAAATCTCTTTATCATTGTTTCTATTATGTATTCTGGTTGAACTCCAACTTCAAAATTATATGTATCTGGGAATAAAAAACCTTCTAAATTATATCTTTTATCTGGATTATCCTTTACATAAGATGGCAACGGATAACTTTTTACTGCATTTAAAAATTCATCTTTTGTGCAAACACCTTTTTCTTCAACTCTAGCTGCTATATCTTCCACGTTAAATCCTTCTGGAATAGTTATAGTTATTGCATTTGCATTATTGGTATCCTTTAAAGTTTTAGCTATATCATTTATTGACATACTTTTATCTAAAGTATGACTTCCTGGAATCACTTCTAAATCAAGTCCTGTTAATTTAGTATAAATTTTTATTATAAGTGGACTTTTAATCTTATTTTCACTAGAAAGCCTATTTATAATACTATAAAAACTATCGCCCTCTTGAACATTTACTACTTCTGAGTCCGAAATTTTAAGTGGTTTTTTAACTGTTGATATAAATACAGAAGCTAAAGCTATTATAATAATTAATAATAAAATAATTAAAGTTCTTCTAGTATTTTTAGCTCTTTTCCTTCTTAAAGGTCTGCCAGTATTTTTAGCTTTTTTTTTCGTTAAAGGTCTACCGGTATTTTTAGTTCTTTTTTTCATAAATACCCCCTGTATTTAAAAGTGAATAGCTAAATACTTTAGCTATTCACTATTATAATACTTTTATATGAAATTATAAACAATTTACATAATTATTTTTTACTTCTGCTTATCATTCTCTTTCTTTCAGCAGCATCTAAGTATCTCTTTCTAATTCTAATGCTTTCTGGAGTAACTTCAACTAACTCATCATTTGCTATAAATTCAATTGATTGTTCTAATGTTAATGTAGTAACTGGTACTAATTTAACAGCATCATCAGATCCTGAAGCTCTTGTATTAGTTAATTTCTTACCTTTACAAACATTTATATCTAAATCTTCAGCTCTAGAACATTCTCCAACAACCATACCTTGATATACTGGTGTTCCTGGAGTTATGAATAATTTTCCTCTTTCTTGAGCATTGAATAATCCATAAGCAATTGCTTCACCTTGTTCAAATGATACTATTGAACCTCTACTTCTTGATTCGATTTCTCCCTTATATGGAGCATATCCTTCAAATACATGGTTCATGATACCATTACCTTTTGTATCTGTCATAAATTCATTTCTAAATCCTATAAGACCTCTTGCTGGAATTACGAATTCTAATCTAGTATATCCATTAACTGCTGATGTCATATTAACCATTTCAGCTTTTCTTGGTCCCATTTTTTCCATAACAGCACCCATGAACTCTTCTGGTACGTCTATAGTTAAGTATTCCATTGGCTCTAACTTCTTACCATTTTCTTCTTTAAAGATAACAGTTGGCTTAGAAACTTGTAACTCAAATCCTTCTCTTCTCATTGTTTCAATAAGAACTGATAAGTGAAGTTCTCCTCTACCTGATACTTCGAAGCAATCTGGAGTTATTTCTTTAACTCTTAAACTTACATTAGTTTCTAATTCCTTCATTAATCTATCTCTTAAGTGTCTAGATGTAACGAATTCACCTTCTTTACCTGCAAATGGTGAGTCATTAACCATGAAATTCATGTTAAGTGTTGGCTCATCTATTTCAACGAATGGTAAAGCTTCTGGATTAGATGCATCAGCTATAGTTTCTCCTATATTAGCATCCATAATACCACTTACTGCAATAATATCTCCAAGACCAGCTTCTTCAACTTCTTCTCTCTTTAATCCATTATAACCAAATACAGCAGTTATTTTATAGTTTGCCTTACTTCCATCTTGTCTAACTAAAGCAACATTTTGATTTTTCTTAACTTTCCCTCTATGTACTTTACCAATTGCAATTTTACCAACAAAGGCATTACTATCTAAAGTTGTAACTAGCATTTGGAAAGGTCCATCTATATATCCCTTTGGTGGTTCAACATGTTCTATAATAGTCTTAAATAATGGTTCCATTCCCATATTTGTATCTTCTACATTATATCTTGCAAAACCTTCTCTAGCAGAAGCATATATAATTGGGAAGTCTAATTGTTCATCATCAGCACCTAATTCTAGGAATAAATCAAATACTTCATCAATAACTTCTTCTGGTCTAGCATTTGGTTTATCTATCTTATTTATAACAACAATTGGCTTTAACTTTAGCTCTAAAGCTTTCTTTAAAACGAACTTTGTTTGTGGCATTGGTCCTTCATAAGAATCAACAACAAGTAAAACTGAGTCAACCATCTTAAGTACACGTTCAACTTCTCCACCGAAATCAGCATGTCCTGGTGTATCAACGATGTTTATTTTTATTCCATCGTACATAACTGCAGTATTTTTTGAAAGAATTGTAATTCCTCTTTCCTTTTCTAAATCATTAGAGTCCATTACTCTTTCATCCATTTTTTCATTTGATCTAAATACGTGACTTTCTTTAAACATAGCATCAACTAATGTTGTCTTACCATGGTCAACGTGAGCTATTATTGCTATATTTCTAATATCGTCTCTAGTTATTAATTCCATTTAATTTCCTCCATCAACTTTTATTAATGAATTTAAAATATTAATATTTAAATCCATTTTTATTTTAAAGGCTTATCTTACTTTTGAAGTAAAGCAGGCTAAAGGTAATAAAACCTCTGCTACGCTATATCATTGAAAGTTCAAATTACTAAATATAAAACTTAGCTTTTTACTTTTGTAAACCTATAAATATTTTGCCCAAAAAGAAAATTGGATACACTCGTATCCAATTCCCAAATCTATCAATTATTCTACTATTAACTTTGTTACTTGTCAACTAGTACTTATATTTCCATAATGATTGGTAAAATCATAGGTTTTCTCTTAGTCTTTTCATAAAGATAAGATCTAAGTTCATCTCTTACATTTGACTTTAATGTTGCCCAATCACTTATATTCTTTTCTTCACAATCAAGCAAAGTATTTCTAACAATATCTCTTGCTTCATCCATTAAACTTTCAGATTCTCTTACATAAACAAATCCTCTTGATATAATATCTGGACCTGCAACTATAGTTTTGTTTTCTTTAGATAAAGTCACAACTACTGTTAATATACCATCTTGAGATAAATGTTTTCTATCTCTTAATACTATATTTCCAACATCTCCAACTCCAAGTCCATCAACAAATATTTGTCCTGAAATAACACTTCCGTTCTTTTTAATACCATTTCTAGTAACTTCAATTACATCTCCAACATCAGGTATAACTACATTTTTAGAATCTAGTCCTAATTTTATAGCTAATTCTCCATGTTGTTTTAAGTGTCTATATTCACCATGAACTGGTATAAAATGTTTTGGTCTAACTAAAGTTTGCATAAGCTTTAACTCTTCTTGGCAAGCATGACCTGAAACGTGGATATTCTCCTGTGATCCATATATAACTTCTGCACCTTTTTTAAATAATTGATTAATAACTTTTGATACAAGCTTTTCATTTCCTGGAATTGGTGTTGCTGAAATAATTATTGTATCACCTTCAACAATATTTACTTTTCTATGCTCTGAGGCTGCCATTCTTGATAATGCAGACATTGGCTCACCTTGACTTCCAGTAGTTATAATAACAACTTGATCATTATTATACTTATTAATTTGATCAATAGATACTAATGTATCTTTATCAACTTCAATATAACCTAATTCTATAGCTACATTCATTATATTTTCCATACTTCTTCCGGAAACAGCAACTTTTCTGCCATATACTGAAGCAGCATCTATTATTTGTTGAATTCTATGAATATTTGATGCAAATGTTGCAATAATTATTCTTCCTTTAGTTTTTCCGAATATTCTCGTTAAACTTTCTCCAACAATTTTTTCTGAGTTTGTATACCCAGACCTTTCAACATTTGTAGAGTCTGCCATCATTGCAAGAACTCCTTTTTTACCTAGTTCTGCAAATCTTGCAAAATCCATAGGTTCACCATCAATTGGTGTATAATCCACCTTAAAATCTCCTGTATGAAGTACAACTCCTAACGGAGTGTGTACTGCAATTGCAACAGAATCAGCAATTGAATGGTTAGTTTTTATAAACTCTACAGATACTGAATTTAATCTTATTACATCTCTTGGTTTTACTCTTACAAGTTCTGTTGAACTTAATAAACCATGCTCTTTAAGTTTAGTTTCTACTATTCCTAATGTTAATTTTGTTCCATATACCGGAACATTTAATTGTTTTAAAACATATGGTAACGCTCCAATATGATCTTCATGACCATGAGTTAAGAATATTCCTGACACCTTTTCTTTATTTTTTATAAGGTACGTTATATCAGGTATAACCAAATCTATTCCGAACATATCTTCATCTGGAAACTTAAGTCCACAATCTATTACAACTATATCATTTTTATATTCTATGGCTGTTAAATTTTTTCCGATTTCATTGACCCCACCTAAAGGAATAATCTTAACCTTTGCTTTTTCATTTTTCATATGTCCCCTCCTTCTCTTTTCCATTATGTATTTCAAAGTATATAACTACTCTTTAAAATATCCCTTTAATCACCTTTTTGTTTTTCGCAACATTTAGAACATATCCCAAAAAACTTTACACTATGATCTAAAATTTTAAATCCATATGTATTTTCAATTCTATCTTCAAGCTCATCTAAAAGATCATCTTGAACCTCAAATACAGCTTTACATTCATTACATACTAAATGATGATGTCTATGTTCCTCTTCACTATGAACAAGTTCATATCTACTGCATCCATCATTTAAATCCAACTTAAAAATAACACCGATCTCTTCTAATAATAATACAGTTCTATATACTGTTGCTAAACCTATATCAGGACATATTTTCTTAACTTCATCATAAATTTCTTCTGCGGTTAAGTGTTCTCCCTCTTTTTCAATGATTACATCTACAATAGCTCTTCTTTGAGGCGTTAACTTATACCCTTTTTGTTTTAGATTTTCTTTTAATAATTCAATATCTATATTAACTGTGCTCATATACTTAACACCTCATTTCTTTTTTATTCTTCGTCCATGAAAATAGTATTGTAAGCTTCTTCTATAGCCGCTAACTCTACTTCATCTTCAATTAATTCAAAGATATCATTATCTTCTTCATCTTTTATTACTTTTAAAGCAAATGGATTTTCATCTTCATATCCTTGTTCTTGAACTATAACATACTCACTTTTCTCTTCCGTCTCAGGATTTACCATATCAAAGAATGCTATTACGTTTAAATTTATCTCATTTCCATCTTCATCAAATAATTGTATAGTTTTTAAATCTTTTTCCATTTTATAGACTCCTTTTTCATCTAAATTGTTTATTATATTATTACATAAAATATTAAAACTGAAAATATCTTAATTTAATTAGTAGCAAATTAATCTCCCTTTGGTAGACTATTTACTTAGTCTCAACTTATCAAGATATCCTTGCAATATATATGTTGCTGCTATTTTATCTACAATTTTCTTTCTTTTATTTCTTGAAAGATCTGCTTCTAGCATGGCTCTATGTGCAGCTACTGTTGTTAGTCTTTCATCCCACATTTCTATTGGTAATCCAGTCTTTTCTTTTAATAACTCTGAAAACTCAAGAGCTTTTTCTCCTGCTTCACCGATAGTTCCATTCATATTTTTAGGCAAACCAACAACTATAGTTTCTACGCCATATTCATTACATATTTTATGTATTTCTTCTAAATCTTGTTCCTTTTTAGTACGTCTTATTGTTGTAATTCCTTGTGCTGTCCAGCCTAAAGGATCGCTTAAAGCAACTCCTATAGTTTTTGATCCCATATCAAGTCCTAATATTCTCATAGAAACTCCTTTGTTTAATTAAGTAATTAAGAGTTTATCTTTGGTAAATATTAACGTTTCCACAAATAACCCTTAATGTTTTTTTGAACCAATAACCTGTATTCAAAAATTAATTTCTTAATTTATTTATTTTTATCAAATTAATTTTTAATAAATAAAAGTGCCCGATTAACGGGCACCTTTTATTTTATTTCTAGATAAGATTTTATTACCTCTTCAAGTATTTCATCTCTTTCAAGTTTTCTAAGTAAAGCTCTTGCTCCGTTATAACTAGTAATGTAAGAAGGATCCCCTGAAATTAGATAACCTACCAATTGATTTATTGGGTTATATCCCTTTTCCTTCAATGCTGTGTATACATCATTTAAAATTGATTTAGTTAAATCTTCTTTGTTAATGTTTAAGTCAAATTGCATTGTTCTGTCAAGATTATTATCCATACCGTTTGCTGCTTTCTTAGCAGCTTCACCCCCTTACGAAAGTTTTTTATTTATTTTTAATCATTAGAAATTTTTATACAACTTTATTATTTATATTATACCCTAAATTAACATAATTGTATACTCTCTAAAAAACTATTTTACTAAATTTTCTATTGTTTGGAAAGCAACTTCTATAGATTGTGGTATATTTTCTGGTTTCTTACCACCGGCTTGAGCCATATCTGGTCTTCCACCTCCGCCACCACCAACAACAGTAGCTACCTCTTTAATAATTTTACCACAATGTATTCCCTTATCTAATACATCCTTAGTTGCCATAGTAACTAAATTAACTTTATCTCCTAATTTACTTACTAATACTACAACACCTGAATTCATCTTACTTCTAATTTTATCTGCTAAATCTCTTAAAGCATTTCCATCTACACCTTCAAGTCCATAAGCTATAGCTTTAACTCCATTTATTTCTCTAGCAGAGTTTAAAATATCATCTAATGCTCCACTTGTAAGTTTAGATTTAAGTTCAGCAATTTCTTTATCTTTTTCCTTAAGCTCTGAACTTTGAGTTGATATTTTCTTTAAAACATCTTTTTCAGTACACTTAAGTGCTGCACAAGCTTCTTTTAATAATCTTTGCTTTTCTTCCATGTATTTTATAGCAGCTCTTCCTGTTAAAGCTTCTATTCTTCTGATACCAGCAGCAACACCTGTTTCAGAAACTATTTTAAATAATCCTATTTCTCCAACATTAGATACGTGAGTACCTCCACAAAGTTCTTTAGAGAACTCTCCTGCAGCTACTACTCTTACCTTATCTCCATATTTTTCATCAAATAATGCTGTTGCTCCAGATTCCTTAGCCTCTTCAATTGTCATAAGCTTAGTTTCTACAGTATCAACTTCCATTATCTTATCATTAACTAAATCTTCAACTTTTTGAATTTCTTCAGCTGTCATAGCTTGGAAGTGAGTAAAGTCGAATCTTAATCTTTCATTATCAACAAAAGAACCTGCTTGGTGAACATGAGATCCAACAACTTCTTTTAATGCAGCTTGTAGCATATGAGTTGCTGTATGGTTTTTACAAACACTAGATCTTCTTACTTTATCTACAGTTAAAGTAACTTCTTCACCACTTTTTATGCTTCCAGTTTTAACTTCAACATAATGAACAGTCTTTCCACCAACATTTTTCTTAGTATTATATACATAAGCTGTTCCGTTAGCTGCTGCAATCATACCAGTATCACCAATTTGACCACCCATTTCAGCATAGAAAGGAGTCTTATCAGTTAAGATGTAACCTTTATTACCTTCAGTTAATTCATCAACAAAAGCTTCATCAGTTGCAAGAACTACAACTTTTCCAACACCTTCTGTAGAAGTATATCCTGTAAATTCAGTTTCAACATCAGCTTTTACTTTATTTATTGGATTTTCATCAGCTCCCATGTAAGAAGTTTCTCCTCTTGCACTTCTAGCTCTCTCTCTTTGAGCTTCCATTTCCTTTTTAAATTCTTCATGATCAACAGTCATTCCTTTTTCTTCAAGAATTTCTTCTGTTAATTCTAATGGGAATCCATAAGTATCATATAATTTAAATGCTTTTTCTCCAGAAAGTACTGTAGATTTAGCTTCTTCTAACTCTTTAATATATCCATTTAAGATGTTCATTCCACCATCAATAGTTTCATTAAATCTTTCTTCTTCTAAAGTTATTATCTTAGTTATATAGTCTTTATTTTCAACTAATACTGGATAATTTCCACCATAGTTTTCAACAACAGCATCTACAACATCTTTTAAGAATAATCCCTTAATTCCAAGTAGTCTTCCATGTCTTGCAGCTCTTCTTAAAAGTCTTCTTAAAACATATCCTCTACCTTCATTACTTGGTTGAACACCATCTGATATAAGCATAGTTACAGCCTTAACGTGGTCTGTTACTATTCTTAATGATACATCGCTATTAGCATCTTTTCCATATTCTACACCTGATAAAGAAGATACCTTATTTAATATATTCTTTACTGTATCAATTTCAAATATGTTATCAACACCTTGCATTATAGTTGCAATTCTTTCAAGTCCCATACCAGTATCTATATTTTTGTTCTTTAATGGAGCATAGCTTCCATCTTCTTGTTTATCAAATTGAATAAATACTAGGTTCCAGAATTCAACTATTCTATCAGCATCAGAAGCAGCTACAAAATCATCTACGTTTGTAACAGGAGCTACATCTACACCTCTATCGAAGTGAATTTCTGTACAAGGACCACATGGACCAACTGTTCCAACTTCCCAGAAGTTATCGTCCTTACCTAATCTAAATATTCTATTTGGATCTATATCTGTTTTAGTAGTCCAAATTTCATATGCTTCATCATCTTCTAAATAAATTGTTACATATAACTTATCTTTAGGTAATTTTAAAACTTCTGTTACATATTCCCATGACCATGGAATAATTTCATTTTTGAAGTAATCCCCAAATGAGAAGTTACCTAACATTTCAAAGAAAGTACCATGTCTTGAAGTCTTTCCTACATTTTCTATATCACCAGTTCTAATACACTTTTGACAAGTTGTAACTCTAGTCTTTGGTGGTTTTTGTATACCTGTGAAATATGGCTTAAGTGGTGCCATACCTGCATTTATTAATAATAAACTGTTATCATTCTTAGGTACTAATGGAAAACTTTCCATTCTTAAATGTTCCTTAGATTCGAAAAAGCTAATAAAACTTTCTCTTAATTCATTTGCTCCCATGAATTTCATGATTTTTTCTACCTCCAACTTTCTTCTATTAGTAATTTAATTATAAATTAAACTAATTCTTAAATTTTATTTATATTTGGGAATTCAACCAATAAAAAAAGTCTCCATCCCTAAAGACAAAGGGACGAAAACTTATAATTTCCGCGGTACCACCCTAATTATGTATATAAATATACATCACTTAAAGTAAAAAAAGCTCCAAGATAGCTTCAATATGCTAAATAAGAAGTTTTCACCACCCACTTCCTCTCTTAATATTTACATCATATTTACTCATTCTTTTCATCGCTCTATGCTATAGATTTATGACAAAATTATATTTCATTTAAGTATTTCTGTCAATAAACTTTAGCAAGTATGACTATAAGTAACTTTAAAATCACAAAGTTCCCTTCAAAAGAACCTCGTTACCCCCTTAACTATTAGAATTAACTTTGACTAACTAAATCAAAATTTATAGCCTCACTTAAAATAAATAATAGTCTATATCATCATATATAACCTTAATAATTACGGCAATTGGAACAACTAAAACCATACCTATTACTCCACCTATTTTCTCACCTAATATTAATAAAATAATAATTATTATAGGATGCATATTAGTACTATCCCCTGTTATTTTAGGTGCTAAAAAGTTACCTTCTACTTGTTGTATTAAAAATACTCCTATAGCTGCTAATAATCCCTTTGTAACAGATCCTGTAAGAGCCATAAAAATTATAGGAACCCCTCCAATAATAGGGCCAAAGTAAGGAATAATATTAGCAATAGCATTTATTATAGATAATACTAAAGGAAATTTTATTCTAAGTACTAATAATAAAACAAATGATAATACTCCAATTATTAATGATAATAAAAGCTGACTTAATATGTATCTACTTAGTATTTTATCAATATTATTATTTATATTTTTAATTAAAACTCTTTTGTCTGTTGGGAAAACTAATAATAATTTATTATATATTAAATGTCCATCAGCTAATAAATAATAAGTTGTAATTGGTACAACTGCAAGGCCAATAATGTTCTCTCCAATAGAAATCATATTATCTACTAAATTAGTTGATGCACTACTTAGAACCATATTTATTTTTTCGCCAACTTGTATGTATATAGTCTCAAAAATCGGTAACCTATCTAATTTAAATCTACTTGCCAAAGCTAGAATATACTCTTCTATACTATCTAGCATAATTCCAAAATTCCCACTTTCATTTAGTATAGATGGAACTATACAATACAAAAGTCCAACAAATGCCAATAAAAATAATAATATAATTAAAAGAGAACTTTTTTTAGCTGATATATTCAATCGATCACTTAAATAATTTCTTAACGGCTTTAAAGTATATGAAATTATAAATGAAATTACTAATAAATTAACAACATCCCTTATAGGAGTAAAATATATATATACAACAATACTAAGTATTATAAGAATTATTGCTATTATTGTTTTATAAATTAAATTTTTATGCTTTGCTAACATCCTTAGAGCCTCCTAAGTTATGAGGTAAAGTTTTAAGCTTAATACGCTCATTTCCATTGTATAAAATATAATCATCAGATAAAATGCAATGTTTTAATGTTATAATTTCCTTCCCTTTAAACATCTTATCAAATATTCCTGAACTAATAATTAAACCTTTTATACTAAATTCTTCTTTATCTATTATTAAATCTTCAAGCACTCCAATTAACTTATTATTTGCATTTATAATATCTATAAATTTAATTTTTTTAAATTTTAATCCCTTAAATTTTGATGTTTCTTTAATTCTCATTACTTTATCTATAGATACTATTGCATCACTAGAAACAAAAGTATGTTTTTTTATTATAGATGCTGGTGAAATTGTAAATCCTTCTATAATTCCTTTATTAAAATCTATAGAAACATCCTCTACAACACCAATATATTTATTTTTAGAATCATAAACCTTCATTAAATAAAAATCTCTCCACTTAAACATTACTTCACCTCTAAAAATATAATAACCATAGTATTTGCAAATACTATGGTTATTATTAGTAAAATTTGTACATTTTTTATGTTTCACTCTATTTTTTATTAAATATTTATATAGAAAAATTATTAATGAATAATATCCACAAATGTACCATTTATAACTTCTATTAAATCCATTGGAGATAATTTAATTTGAAGCCCTTTTTTCCCTCCACTGACACAAACCTTTTCTAAGTTTTTCGCCTCTTCATAAATAAAAGTTTTATAAAGCTTCTTCATACCTACAGGAGAACATCCCCCTCTTATATATCCTGTATATTTATTAATATCTTTAACATGAATCATTTCAACCTTCTTTTCACCTGCTACCTTAGCTGCCTTCTTTAAGTCTAACTCTTTATCAACTGGTATAACGAAAACATAAAATTCTCTACTTACACCTTGAGTCACTAAAGTTTTATAAACCTCTTTCACATCTTGCCCTGTTTTTTCTGCAACAGATACTCCATCTATTTTATCGTCTGAAATATCATAAGTAATTACTTCATAATTTATTTTATCTTTATCTAAAATTCTCATTGCATTAGTTTTTTGAATTGCCATTTTCCGCACTCCCTCTAAGTTAATACTTTACTTATTATTATACTTAAAATGATATTAATGGCAAATTAAAACAATATTATTATAAAAAAAACATAAAAACTACTTCACTACCTGTTTCCATTTATTACACCTAACTTATAATCTTGAGGTGATATTCCAACATTTTTTCTAAATACATTACTAAAATAATGTTGTGTACCATATCCAATTAACTTTGCAATTTCACATAATTTCAATGATGGATCTCTCATTAAAATTATTGCATTTTTTATTCTTACATTAGTTAAATAATCAGCAAAGGTCATTCCAAGTTCTCTCTTAAATAATCTAGTAAGATATGTTTGACTAATCCCTAAACTATTTGCTATTTCTGATATTGATAAATCTTCATTATTATAATTTCTATTTATATACTTTTGTACTTCAATAACTACAGGTGTTTTCTTACTCTTATCAATTAATCTATTACATAAAGATTTATAAACAATATTAACTTGAACTGGATCATTACGTAAAAATGATGCACATATAACTACATTTATATTAAGATATTTATTGATCATATTTTCTAACTCATTAACAGCACCATGCCAATACTTTATTGGATTTATATCACACAAAATAACTACTTGCTTTTTAGAATCAATAAATACATTCAAATTTTCAAATTTATTCATTATATCACTTGCAATATTATATATACCATAACTTAATAAATCTACCTTCTTTTCATCTTCAATAATTTCCTTATCTTTTATTAAAGGTTTAACTATTATTAACCCCATTGAATTAGTATATTTAATATTAAAATATCTCATGTCCTTCTCAACTTCTGAACTTCTAACTTTTCCCTTCATCCAGTCCTTAAGAAAGCTTTCTTTTAATTTATAAAAATTTTTATCTAGTTTCTTATTTTCAAGTTTATTCTCTTCTTTTTCTCTTCTACTTATAAATTCATTCTCAGATTCTCTAATAATCTCAAACTCTGAATTTTTCCAGTCAATAATACTGTCTATATCTCCTCTAATTTTTGATTCATCATCACATATTAAAACTTTCACTAAAATAACCCCCTAAAACTTTATTTTAATATTAGAAATAATAACTAAAATAGATGTAATATCTTCTATATCTAGTAAACCTTTTCGCGAAGATTATATACTTTAATATTTCATTAATTTCCCCCATAATATTTTCTCATATTTAATTTCTAGCATTATTGCTAATCCCATAATATCTATTATGCTACTAGTAACATCTTTAATATTTTTAACATCCACTATATATATAATTTTAGTAATCTGAAAATATACTACCTTATTATTATTATTTATATATTTCCCATCATTATTAACTATTAATATACCTAAATTTATATTTGTATTTTCTATTTTCCTTCTTTATATCTTAATGTAATTTCCATTTTATGTAAATATTATCTAATATCTTTTCTTTTTTCTTAATACAAATAAACTTAATAAAATAACTCCCATAAAAATTTAAACATAAAAACCTCTATTTTTATTGTCCTTAACAAAAGACATTGTAAAAATAAAGGCTTTTCTATAACTCTTTTAAATACTTTATATTGTTTTATAATTATTTTCCAAGTCTATCTTCATTTTCTTTAAATATAACTTCTTTATTATTAGTTACATATTTTTTATAAAAATTAAAACTTATAAATAGTGCCATTAAATATATCATTCCTTTAAATCCCCCAGCATTTACTCCTACAAATATAGCTATTAAAACACTTAACGGAGATAGCTCTAATGATGATGATAGAAGCTTAGGTTCTAATATATTTCTGGTAATCATAATTCCACAAAATAAAATAATTAAAAATATAACAGTAAGATACTTTCCACTAAAAAAATAAATTACTACAAGTGGTAAAAATACTATTATCATACCTACAACAGGTAGCAAATCTAGTATCATACATATTATGCTTAATAACAATGTATATGGTATTCTTAATATATTAAACCCTATAAAGGTAATTATAAATGTACATAAAACTAATATAGAATAAGTACCTATATATTTAAAAACAACATCTTTAATTTCTTTTATAATCTTCAAAAACTTATCAAATTCATTTTCACTAATATACTCAGTATTTTTTATACTTGAAGAATCATTTTTAATAAATTTCTTAAGAAAAACAAAACTAGATAATATTGCAAAAATTATTACGGATATAATATATGGGAAAGCTGAAATTACCCCTATTATGTAATTTACAATATTCATACTAAAATCTAAAGCATAATTTGATATATCTGATATAAATTTATTTATATTAAGTTTTAAGCTTTCTAAAATAGATTCATCTATATTTTCAAAAGCTGATAGTGAATCTTGAACAAATTTATTTATCTCTGATCCATTATCATATAAATACTGATAGCCATCAGTTGCTAAATCTTTAATTTCAGAACAAAAATACATTATGCCAAATCCTAATAAAGTTACTGTAACAGCATAAAATACCAGAATTGAAATACTAGCTGCAAAATTTCCTTCTATATTAAATTTCTTAATAAGAGCCTCTGTTGGTTTTTGCAAAATTGAAGCCGTTATTAATCCAATTATAAATGGAATTGTATATTTTAAGGTTCCGATAACAATTGAAAAAGAAATAGTAAATACCAAGAAAAAGATAATCAAGCTCAAAAAAGGCCTTATCTTCTTGGCTACTAAGGATACATACTCCATTTTTATCACCTCCACCTTTTATATTAAAATTAAAAGGAGCTAAATTAAGTAGCTCCTTTATATATATATATTATTAAATTATTTTTAAATAAACATGTTTAAAACTTTGTTTTATGAATAATGAACTTCTATCCCCCTTTACTAATGTATTAGATAGATTGGATCATCTCCTTCTTTAAAACATTTATAAAGTTTAATTTTAGCATTAATTAAAAGCCTATTTTTAAGCTTTACGCACGCCTCCTCTCTATCATATTTGTTCATAAACTGAACATCATCCAATAACGACATTTAGAAGCACCACCCCTTTAGCTTTTATAATTATAAAACCTATAGATTCTAGTAGTCATAAAACTTTCCTTTCGGCTACTATAAATATAGTATACATCTTAAATTAATTTTTGTAAATATTTTCCTATATTTTTTTAGTAAAAAATCATTAAACTAACATAATTATTAGCTTAATGATTTATTTTAACTACATATATCTGACATCTCTAAATCAACCTTTTGCATAATATCATTTTTTAAATTAAAGTCATCGTAATAAGCTTCATATATTTCTTCATCATATTCTACTTTAGGAATAATAAGAGTTATCTTTGTCCCAACCCCTTCTTCACTTTCAAGTTTAATTTCTCCATTAAACTTATTTACTATTTCCTTAACTATATTAAGACCTAATCCAGATCCCTCTTTATATGCACCTTTACTTGCTTTAATCCTTTCATATCTATTAAAAATATACTTTTGTTTTTCTTTTGGTATACCTATACCAGTATCCCGAATTTCTACAATAATATTCTTTCCTCTTGCTCCAACAAAAACATTTATCATACCATTTTCTTTATTATATTTAATAGAATTTGATAGTATATTTAAAATTCCTCTTTCAATTAAATCCTTATCTGCTAAAACAAAAAACTCCTCTTCTTCAGTATCAAAAACAACCTCTATTCCTCTCATTTCAGCGTAAGATAATATTGACATTGTGGTATTCTCAACAATAGAAACTATATTTAAACATTTTAACTTCAACTTATAATCCTGTTCTGTTAATTTACTTGAATCAATAAAGTTATCTATTAATCTTATTAATCTATAACAATTTTGTTTAATTATAGAATTAAATTTTAAAATTTCATTTATATCATTACAATCTCTCTTAAGATCTTGCATTTGTATTGCAGAATAAATAACATTTACTGGAGTTTTAAATTCATGAGAAATATTAGCTAGTAACTCTTTCTTTATCTCATCCTCTTCATTTTTTCTTTTTAATTCAGCCAACTTTTCTTCTAGTGTATTAGATTTAATCATTAAATCATTATATAAAACCTCATGTGGTTTTCTAATAACTTCTAATCCAATAATCTTAAATACATAATAATCTCCTATAAATCTTATGAACAAGGCTATTAAAAAGCTAATAATATTATATTTTTCTAAAGTAAGACCTACAAATATAGCCAACACAATTCTAAAAGCAGAATATTCTATTAAATCTAAAAATATACCTTTAGAAAATTTTTCTTTATTTTTTCTAATCATAAACAATAATAATATATACAATAATATAATTACTATTTCTCCTATAACCTTAGTTTCATTAAGTCCCTGGAATTCTAATTCCTTTAACAAAGGTAATTTACTTCTAAAAGCTAAATATGCAGCTACTAAAGTTGCTATTATAACATTTATATAAAGATTTTTTATATTTCTTTTTTTATCTATATTTAAAAATGATAATATAAATACTAATACTTCAAATATAGAAATTATGTAAAACATTCTACTAAGTTTACCATATACCAAAGCATTTTCAAAATTATCCTTTAATGTAAATATATTAGAAACTGACAAAACTCCAACTCCTGAAAACCCTATAGATAAATACTGATATATATTATTAATATATTTTCTTCTATTCAATGACAATATAAATATACTAGCAGTATAAAAACAGAATGTTCCTAGTAGTACAATTTGCATAAAAGTAATGATATTGAAGTTTTTATCTATTAAAAGACTATAACCACCACACATTACAAGAACCATTAAAACAGTAACTATTTCTTTCATTCTTAAAAAAGCTCTTTGTTTATCCCCCATTTTCTCCTAAACCTTTCTTTAAAAAATATTATTCCCAAAACAAATACATAATTTTTCCTTTATTACTATTTTATATAATTTTTTCTTGTTTGAAAACCTTTTATTTGTCTTTTTTTGAAATTTTATAAATTTCATTAACTTTTTCATTAAACTTTTTTGAAACTTAGAAATTTTTATCTGTATTGATAATATATAGTTATTGTTATAGAATATTATTTATATACAAATTTAAGAAATACTTTCTTGGAGGACTTTTTTATGAATAATTTTCTTCTTATATTATTTTTAATTATCTTTGTTGGAATACCTGCTTATTATGTAACAGTTCTATATTCTATTTATTATAAAAAAATATTTAAAAACAAAGCTAATTTAAAATTTGAATACAATACTAGTTCTTTAAATACTTATATTCCATCTATTATTTTATTGATTGTTAGTGT
>NZ_SMUS01000006.1 GCF_004353185.1 Clostridium cuniculi
TATGGCTCTTCCCCGGAGGCACACCCATATATTGGCTCTTAATCACAAAAATGAATAAATTTATTCATTGATTAATAAAAAGAATACTAAAAATGCAAGATAGACTAGCAAAAATCAATAAAAAATAAAAAGTTAACAAAAAGTTAACAATTAATCTTGTAAAAGTAGGTTATAATTGATAATATCATAATAGTTCGAAAGAATTAAAATGGTACAGTGTGGCAACTGATTCTATTAAAAAATACACCGTAAGGTGTATTTTTTTTATGTAAAATTATAGTTGTAATAGTATAGTGATATCATAAAAGAAAATGTTTATAAGAGAAGAGTTTACTTAGATAAGTAGAGTATATTTTAATAAATACAAATATATATACTATGTTTATAAGGGATATAATATAGTATATAATATTAATAGTTTATTAATTTAAAAATTCAGTATATTAATATGAAGATAATTAACACAAATAAAAAAGATAAAACGTGATTGATAGGTGATAAGATTGGTAGAAAAGAATAAAGAGTATATATTAGATATAATTTCTCAAGGATATGAAGGAGAAGGAATAGCTAAAATTAATGATACATTTCCTATATTTATAGAGGGAGCATTAAAGGGTGAAAAAGTTAATGTAAGAATAGTAAAGTCTAAAAAGAATTTTGCTTATGCTAAGTTAATTGATGTAATAGAACCATCAAAGGAAAGGTGTGAGGCAAAGTGTAACATAAATAAAAGATGCGGCGGTTGTAAGCTACAGCACTCTACATATAAAGAGCAATTAAATTTTAAATTTGAAAGAGTAAAAGATTGTATAACTAAAATAGGAAAATTAGATAATAGTATAGTTAAATTCCCATTAGGAATGGAAGAGCCTTGGAGATACAGAAATAAGGTTCAATTACCTATAGGTATGGTAAACGGAGAATTAAAGATAGGATTCTTTGCACCGAGAAGCCATGAAATAATAGATATGGAAACTTGTTTAATTCAAGATGAAATAGCTGATAAGGTAGTTGAATTAACAAGACAATGGATAAAGAAAAATAATATAAAGCCATATAATATTGATGGAAAGTATGATGAAACAGGAATACTTAGACATATAATGATTAGACGTGGATTTACCACTAATGAGGTAATGGTTGTTTTGGTTACTAATGGAGACAAATTACCTAATAAAGATGAATTTGTAAAATTAATAGTTAATAATATACCAGGAATAAAGAGCATAGTACAAAATGTTAATTCTAAACCAACTAATGTAATATTAGGGCAAGAATGCATAACATTATGGGGAGAGCCTACTATAAGTGATTATATAGGCGATTTTAAATTTAATATATCACCATTATCATTCTTCCAAGTTAATCCTACTCAAACGGAAGTTTTATATGGTAAGGCTTTGGAATATGCTCAATTAACTGGAGATGAAACTGTATTTGATGCATATTGTGGAACTGGAACAATAACTTTATTTCTATCACAAAAGGCAAAGAAGGTTTATGGAGTAGAAATAATTCCACAAGCTATTGAAAATGCAAATATAAATGCTAAAGAAAACAATGTTGATAATGTTGAGTTCTTTGTTGGAGAATCAGAAGTTGTTATACCTGATTTAATAAATAAAGGGGTAAAAGCTGATGTAGTTGTTGTAGATCCACCAAGAAAAGGTTGCGATATTAAGTTATTAAATGCTATAACTAACATTAATGCTGAAAGAATTGTATACGTAAGTTGTGACCCAAGTACTCTAGCTAGAGATTTAGCTATTTTAGAGGAAAATGGATATAAAACACTAGAAGTACAGCCAGTAGACATGTTCCCTCAAACTGCTCACATTGAGAACGTAGCTTTGCTTATCAAGGAACGATAGTGAAGAAGATAAGTATTTAGCACGTTCCATGCAAAAGATGTCAAAGAGCGAATGAAGTGAGTGATTTGTAACATCTTACTGCTGAGAACGTAGCTTTACTTATCAAGGAGACATTAAATTCTTAGTGAAATCAAAGATTGAACTTAGAATTTAAGTCTGCATTTCGTAGAGTAGTGGAGAAATGTTAATCTAATAGAAAAAATATAGAATATACCAATGCACATAATAAGTATTATTATGTGTATTTTTATATATTTAATTAATAGTTTTAAGATTTAATTAAAAATACTTATTAATGATAAGTAATAATGTATGCAAAAATATTATATTATTAAATAAGTAGATTTTTTTATAAATAATAAAAGTCAATATACTTGATTTGTTAAATAATTACTTAATATGATATAATTCTAATTATGGAATTACAATAAATTGATATTTTTAAGCTAATTTAATAGTTTTAATAGAAAATAATTGTAGGTGGATTATGAATAATAAAAAAGAAGATGTGCACACAGCATTACAAGAAAGTTTTAAAAATTTAATACTGAAGCATAGCTTTGATAAAATAACTATAAAAATGATTACAGATGGAGCAGGACTTATTAGACCTACATTTTATAATCACTATGCTGATAAATATGAAGTATTATAAGAAATTTGCTATGATGATATTTTCAAAGGTAGTGAAATGCTTATAGAAAATAAGATGCCTTTTGAGGCAATATATTATATGTTTTCAAGTATAGAAAATAATAGAGAATTTTATATTCAAGCATCAAGGGTAGAAGGACAAAATTCATTTGAAGAAATAATAAATAATAATTTAATTAAAATTTTTAAATCATTATTTAAGTATTATGGTGCGGAAAGTAGTGGACAAGATAAATTTTCAGTGAACGATATTGCAGAATATTATGCTAGAGGTTTAACATTTATAATATTAAGATGGATAGAAAAAGGGATAAACATATCTGCAAAAGCCTTATCTAATAAATATAAATTATTAGTAACTAATTCATTAGATGATATTATTCATGATTTAATAAATTATGAGTAAAATAGTAATTTTTACACAATATATTATTAATAAGTTAATATATATTGTGTTTTTTATTATGTTAAAATAACATTTTAAAATAATTGTAAAGAATAAAAATACAATTTAATAGGTTTGTAAGAGGACGACTACAAAGTCGTCCTTTTGTTTATTTATATATACATTAAATTAAAATTATAGATTCATTAAATTTCTTGTGTTTACTAAAATTATATTTGGAGGAGGGAATTGGATGGATGAATTTATGGGAAGTGCTTATAGTATCAGTTGGATTATCATTAGATGCATTTACAATAGCAGTTTGTAGAGGCTCTACACAAGGAAATTTAAAAAAATCAACAGCTATATTAGTAGGATTAATTTTTGGAGCAATTCAAACGCTAATGCTAGCGGCTGGAATGATAATTGCAATATATCCTATGTTAAATATACAAAATGAAAAAATAATATCAATAAATCAATGGTTTTCAGCAATTATATTATTTTATTTAGGAATAAAATTCTTTAAAAATGCATTTAAAGTTAGTGATCTTAGTGAAAGAAGGGAGGAGTTTTTTGGATATAAAGGAAGTATGGTTTTAGCATTGGCAACTAGTTTAGATGCATTTATTCTAGGAATTAGCTTTGGGTTATTAGGAACAGGAATTATAAGTAATGTAGCAATTTTATTTATTGTAACAAGCGCTTTAGTTGCTGTAGGGCTATGGGTTGGTTATTGCATAGGAAATAAGTACAAAAGACAGGTAGATATATGTGGGGCAATTATTCTTTTAAGTATTGGTATAAAAGTTATTTGTAATTATTTTAATGTTATTTGAAGGGGAGCGAGATCTAAATGTTAAGTCCAAAGTATAAAATTCAACAATTTGCTTTAAAACAACTCTTAGGATATTTAAAAAAGGATCCAGAAAATAATTTACCAAAGATCATAGGTTGGCTAAGAAAGTTTGATACAGAAAAAATATATGTGGATCAATATGACATTATAGATGAATATTTAAAAGATCCAGAAAATAATTGGACTAAGTTAATGTGTAATATAATTAATAACGTTCATCCTAATATTGTTCAAACTGTATTCACAAACTTCTTATTAAATGCATCTATTAGAGGGTGGGCTGAAATACAAAGAAATAAAGATAAATATGGTCATGAAATACCATTCACAATCCTTGTAGATCCAACTACAGCTTGCAATAAGCATTGTATAGGTTGTTGGGCAGCTGATTATAATAAATCTTTAAATCTAAGTTATGATGAATTAGATAAGTTATTCACTGAAGGAAAAGAGTTAGGAATTTACTTTTATATAATGACTGGCGGAGAACCGTTAGTTAGAAAGACTGACATATTGAAGTTAGCTAAAAAACATAGTGATTGTGTATTTATGTTCTTTACAAATGGAACATTAATAGATCAAAAATTCTGTGATGATTTAATTGAAGTAGGAAATTTAGTACCAACTATAAGTGTTGAAGGATTTGATGATGCAACAGATGGAAGAAGAGGAGATGGTTCTTGGAAAGATATTATGAGAGCTATGGATCTTATGAAATCTAATAAAATTCCATTTGGATTCTCAACTTGTTTTACTACAGCTAATTGTGATAGCGTTTTATCTGAAGAATTTATAGATTTAATGATAGATAAGGGAGCATATTTCTCTTGGTATTTCACATTTATGCCAATAGGATGCAAGACAGATACATCATTAATGGCAAATCCAGATCAAAGAGAAAAATTATATAGAACTATTAGGGCTTGGCGTAGTACAAAATCTATATTTAATATGGATTTCTGGCATGATGCTGAATATGTTGGAGGTTGTGTTGCTGGAGGAAGAAGGTACTGTCATATTAATGCAAATGGAGATGTAGAACCATGTGTATTCTGCCATTATTCAAATGCAAACATTAAAGATGTATCTTTAATAGAAGCTTTAGGACAACCATTATTTATGGAGTATCAAAAGAATCAACCATTTAATGAGAATCAATTTAGACCATGTCCAATATTGGATAATGCACCTAAGATTGCAGAAATGGTTAAAAATTCAGGGGCAAAATCTACAGAATATATAGATCCAGAAGATGTTGATGATTTATGTAAGAAGACTATTAACTATGGGTTAACTTGGGCAAAGAGGGCAGAGCCATTATGGGAAGAGAACCTAGAGAAAAAACAACATGATAAAGAAAAAAAGAATAAGAAAAAAGAAGAAGAATTAATAAAGAAATAAAATTAATAATCGGTAAATTAATGTATTATTGAATAGAATTTATAAATATTGGAATAATTTAATGTAAGAGCTTATAAAGCTTTAAACCATTGTTATTAATTATATATTTATTAAATTCTCATATAGCGCCATAAATATATATTAATAACAATGGTTAATTTATTTTATAAACGCAGGAGAGGAGTTAACTATATGGATATAGAAAAGAATTTTTTTAAGACTTTCTTAAAAAACTTTGATGAAATTTCTTTTAGATTAAAGTTTTGGGATGGTGAAGAAATAAAGGTAGGACCTGATGAACCTAAATTTAGAATAATATTAAAGGCACCTTTGAAAAAGAAGGACTTATTAACTAGTACTTCACTAACTTTTGGTGAAGCTTATATGAATGGAGATGTAGAAATAGAAGGTGATATGTTCACTGTATTCAATGAACTACTAAAATGTATAGATAAATTCTCTACAAATTTTAAAAGTTTAAATAAAATATTTGGTGGCTCAACTTCTATGAAAAAGCAAAAGGAAGAAGTTTCATCACACTATGATATAGGAAATGATTTTTATAAAATATGGTTAGATGAAACATTATGTTATTCATGTGCATACTTTAAAAATGGAAATGAATCATTATATGATGCACAAATGAATAAGATTAATCATATATTGAAAAAACTTAATCTAAGTGAAGGTTTAACTTTACTTGATATTGGTTGCGGTTGGGGTGGATTACTTATAGAAGCAGCTAAACAATATAAAGTTAAGGGATTAGGAATAACATTAAGTGAAGAACAATATAAAAGATTTAAGGAAAGAATAAAAGAAGAGAATCTTGAAGATTTCCTAGATGTAAAATTAATGGATTATAGAGAATTGAAAAAGAGTGGACTTTCATTTGATAGAATTGTAAGTGTTGGAATGCTAGAACATGTAGGAAGACCAAATTATGATTTATTCTTTGAAAATGTTAATGCTGTATTAAAACAAGGTGGATTATTCTTATTACATTATATAAGTGGTCTTAAGGAATCAGAGGGTGATGCTTGGATAAAGAAATATATATTCCCAGGAGGAGTTATACCAAGCTTTAGAGAGATAATAGAGATATCAGCTGATTATAACTATCATACACTTGATGCTGAAAGCTTAAGATTACATTATAAAGAAACATTATTACATTGGGCAAAGAACTTCGATGATAATATAGATGAAGTTAGAAAAATGTTTGATGAAAAGTTTATAAGAATGTGGAGAATGTATTTATACTCTTGTGCGGCTTCATTTAATAATGGAATAATAGATTTACATCAAATACTATTTGTTAAGGGTGTTAATAATAACTTACCTATGACAAGAGAATATATGTATAAATAGTTTCAGTAATTAAATATATTAAAATCTTAACTAAAAAAAGTGGCCTAAGGCCACTTTTTTTAACTCTAATATTTTAAATACATCAAATTTTTATAATAAAATTATTCACCAAGAATTTCGTTTATAGCATTCTTGTAAGCATCTGCTTTTGCACCGAATATTGCTTGAATTCCGTTACCAACTTCAACAACACCAGCAGCACCAAGGTTCTTTAATTCGTCCTTGTTAACATTTGCTTTATCTTTTACTTCAACTCTTAATCTTGTGATACAAGCATCAACAGATACTATGTTTTCTTCTCCACCTAAAGCAGCTAATACTAAAGGAGCTTTTTCAGCTATTTCACCTTTAGCAGAAGTCTTTGGAGCAGCAGCGTCTGTAGTACCACCCTTAGAGTTTTGGAAATCAGCTTTAGTGTAAAGTTTAGTTTCTCCTTCGTTTTCATCTCTACCAGGAGTCTTTAAGTTAAATTTAGTAATCATGAAATAGAATACAAAATAATAAACTATAAAGTATACAATACCAACAAGAAGAACTGTTAACCATTTAGTTGGAACTCCAGCACCTGCAGGAAGTAATCCGAATAAAGCATAATCAATGAATCCACCAGAGAATGTCATACCTATGAATACATTTAATACACCCATTAACATATAAGCTAAACCAGCGAATATACAGTGAATTACGTATAATACTGGAGCAACGAATAAGAATGTGAATTCTAATGGTTCAGTAATACCTGTTAAGAAAGAAGTTAATGCAGCTGTTGCTAATAATGAACCAACAACTTTTCTTTTACTTGGATTAGCTGCTTTATACATAGCAAGTGCAGCTCCAGGTAGACCAAACATCATTAATGGGAATTTACCAGCCATGAATCTAGTTGTTCCGTTAACAATTTCGCTCATAGTTGAAGCAGAAGCACCAACTAAATCAGTCATACTTGATAATTGAACAAAGTAAGCAGTATTTGCACCAGCAACTGTTTGAATTGAGCCATTAACTAATACGTTAGCTTCAACGAAAGATCCATACCAGAATGGAGTATAGAATACATGGTGTAATCCAAATGGAATTAAAGCTCTTTCAAGAAGTCCATATAAGAAAGTACCAAAAGGTCCAGCATTTTTAACAAATGTAGATAACATACTGATACCATCTTGAACAACTGGCCATGCAAATGCAAGTACTGCACCAACTAAAGCCATTGTAAGTGAAGTTATTATTGGAACAAATCTAGCACCTGAGAAGAATCCAATAACAGGTGGTAATTGAATTGTACAGAATCTATTGTGTAATAATGCAGTAACTATACCTGTAATGATACCACCAAATACAGACATATTTAATGTAAATATACCTAAGTTAGTAGTTACATAAGTTCCATATTCCCCAACAGAATCTGGAGTAAGAACTCCTAATTGAGTAACACCTAAAGCTAAAAGTGTAGAAACAACTTGATTCATTACGATAAATCCGAATACTGAAGCTAAAGCAGCAGTACCTTTATCCTTTTTAGCTAAACCAACAGCAACACCAACAGCAAATAATATAGGTAAGTTACCAAATACTATATCACCTATGTTTTTCATAACAGTTAAAACAGCTGTTACAGCTGGAATATTAACAAATGCTATTAGCGGTTCGTAAATAGCAGGTGCATTGCTTAATCCTGCTATTCCTAGTAGTGCTCCACCAACACCTAGTAATATACCAGCGATTGGAAGAGCTGCAATTGGAAGCATGATTGCTTTACCGATTCTTTGTAAAAATTGCATCATTTTATTATTCCTCCTAAAACTAATAATTTAAAATTATAAATAATAGCATGAACCTTAAAGATTTATAAAAACAATAAAAAAAGGCTCAAATATCTATAAATTATAAACTTATCCCGTATTATTATTTGAGATAAAAAAATAATTTATACATATTTAAGCCTTGCCTGCATTACCAGTAACACGCTTGTTTATTCAATTACAAAACATATGATAGCACAGCAAAAAAAAACTGTAAAGGTTTTTTAAAAAAAATTTTAAACAAAATAATAAATTAAAATTTTATTAACAATAAGTAAAACCATATTATTCATATTGAGATTTTAAAAATTATTATATAAAATAAAGATTATTAATTACTAGGGGGATGACCAAATGGCATACATAGTTTCATATGCATTATTAATAGCAGCTGTATTTTGTTCATATAAATTAGCTAAAGAAAAAGTACAAAATCATATTGTATGGCCTATATTAACAGCACTTTTAGGTCCAGGAGTATTTATAGTTCAATATTTAGTAACAATATTTATGGAAAAGAAATTAGTTTAAATTAATTAAGCTGTAGTTTATATTAGATAAAAACGATCTAAATAAACTACAGCTTATTTTTTGATTTAAAGTATTTGAAATTATGAGAAGAAGTTAATAATATGTATAGTTAATTTGTAGTTGAAAGAGGGTTTATAAATAAAATAATGGGGATAATCTAAAACATATGTGTAAAAGCTCTTAATAATGTTAAAAGTTATCCACAAAATGTGGATAACTTTTAAAAACTGTTGAAAACTTTTTAAAAGCTATTGACACAATATATTAGGGTATCAGAAAAATATATAACAAGATAGGGGGTATTGTAGAAAAAACACATACAATGTTGAAATAAAAAAATCGAACAAGCATTCTTTTAAAAAGTTATCAACAATATTAACATAATTGTGGACAAAATCTGTGGATAACATGACTTTTTACTAAATATAGAAATAAAAGGAGCTATTTTCAAGTGATAAGTTGTGGATAACTATTATTAAGAGATATAATATTAAGTAAATAAATGAATAATATTAATATAAAATGTAATATTTTAAGGAGAAAACATGAAATACAATAAAAAAATACTTAAAGCAGAATTTATAAGTAGACCTAATAGATTTAATGCAATTGTAAAACTTAATGGAGAAGAGATAAAGGTTCATGTACCTAACACAGGGAGGTGTAGAGAAATATTAGTACCAGGATGTACTGTATTTTTAAGAGAAGAACCTAATCCTACAAGGAAGACTCCCTATGATTTAATGGCAGTATATAAAGAAGAGAAGCTTATAAGCATAGATTCACAAATACCAAATAAAGTAGTTGATGAGGCTCTTAGAAACCAAAAGATAAAAGGTCTTGAGGAATATACTAATATTTTAAGAGAAAAAACATTTGGTAAAAGTAGATTTGATTTTAAGATATCAACAGAAGAGGGAAAGGAATATTTTCTAGAGGTAAAAGGGGTTACCTTAGAGGAAGAGGGATATGCTAGATTTCCAGATGCTCCAACAGAAAGAGGTGCAAGACATCTATTAGAATTAGTAGAGGCAAAGAAACAAGGTTATGGAGCTGGTGCAATGTTTTTAATACAATTAGAAGATGTAAATAAATTCTCTCCAAATGATATAAGAGATAAAGAATTTGGTGAGGCTCTAAGATTTGCTAAAGAAAATGGAGTAGATATTTTTGCATATAATTGTATAGTAACAGAGGATAGTATAGAAATAAATCAACCTGTTGAAATTATTCTTTAACAAATAATATTGTTCATCGCGTAGAGCCGAAAAATTAATGATATAACCTCCAGGAATTGTGTAATTTGCGTTAAGAATTTATATTATTTTTTCCAGAAAGGGAGCTAAAGATTCGAAAGTTACTTTGTTCCCTCAGCTTCTTAACGCTCCTTTTCTTCCAAAAACAATTAAATTCTAAAACTTAATTACAATATTCCTTCCGTTAATATCATTAATATTTTAGCTTCTACGTAACGAACAATTTAGTTTTCTTCACGAATAATACTAATTTTTAAAATACCATCTTTATAAGAAACTTTAGCTGAGTTTATCATCATTCCTACTAATGTAAGTTCAGAGTCAAATTCACATTCTCCACCAAGGTTCCAATAATAATTTTCAACTTCATATTGTCTTGGAGTATTTAGAATAGAAGCTAAAGACTCCAGTTCATCTTTTGAAATATTATCAACTTGCCCATAGATGTCAAAATAAGAATTCTTATTATCAGAGTTTAAATCAATATGAACATCAATAGTGCCTAATTTATAAAAGTAGGCTATTAATTCATTAATAATCTTAATGTTTTTTTCAACTTTAAATTTCATAAGTTAGATCTCCTTTTTAAATGTGGTTATTAATGGAATTAATATCATTGCAACAAAACCGCCAGCTAAACCGTTGTTATAAAGATTAAGACCACCATGTAAATATCCTATATTTGTAACTATATTAACATGAATTATACCAGCTAAAACACCGTATTTCCAACCAAATTTACCACAAATAGGGGCAAGTGTTGTTGAAAATAATATAGATAATAATAAAGAAGGTGAAGTAATTTCTTTTATATTAAATATAGCAGCTAAGGTAGCACCAATAACTATAGGAATAGTATTTTTTAAGTTTTTCCCAAAGGATCCAAATCCTATTATAGTAAAAATTCCACATATAGTAGCACCATTTAAATCTCCACCAATAAGAATAACAAAACAAGTTGCTAAAATACCTAATATACCCATATTGATGTAAGTAGTTTCTCCAAATAAGATATAGAAATCACTTATTAATCTACCAGTTTGTTTATTAATATTAGTGAGATTAGATTTTTTATTTTTACCATAAATAATTCCAATAATAATTAAATAAACACAGCAAATAATAAGTAAGATAGATAAAAGTTTATTTGAGCCACTATGCCAAACAAGTCTAGAGTCTAAGTTTATACCAAAGCCTCTCATTATTGACATTAATAATGTGGCAATTAATCCACTAGCAAATCCAATATTATATAAATTATATCCGTTATGAGCTTTTATACTATGTGAAGCTATAGGCGGCAAAATAAAGCCAACTGCAATACCAAGCAGTATACCACCAATTATTGAAATTAGATTATACTGATTGCTTCCAAAACTAATTTGACTTACTACAGGAGAAAGAGAAGTACCTAATATAGCAACTAATATATAATTAAGAAAAGGTTCTTTTTGATATATAGAAAATAAATATACACCTAGTATAATAGGCCAAATATTAAATATGTTTTTACCTAGAAAAGAAAATCCTGTCATTAACCATAAAGACATTATTGTTGAACCATTAGGTTTAATTCCTATAATAATTAAAAGTAATAGTGACAATAAACTTGTTAGAGCAGCATTTACTAAAGCAGCACCAATTCCGCCAACTTCCATATAATCAGTAATTAATATGTCAGATGATAGTATTATAGATTTTAGACCATGAAAAATTTCAGCTGGCGAATCTAAGCAAAAAGCAAAGAGAATAAAAAATAAATATAGGACGGAAAGGATTACATATGGTGGATAATAATTTTTTAGTAATTTCATTTGAAGACCTCCATCCGATTTTTTAGAAAGTTTACTACCAAGATCTTTTGTAGTAATATATTCTATTAGTTAAATTTAGACAATTATTTAACGTCAAATTTAGTTATATATAATCACATTTTATCAAATAATTATTAAAATTTATATATTAAGTGTTAAATTTAATGCAATTTATTATAAACTTCTTTAAAATTTAATTTAAAATAGTATAATATATTTAGAAATTTAGTGATAGGGGTGTTTTAATGGAGATAAAAAAGCATAAAACTGTTCCTGAAATTAAAGGGCTTCTAAGAAGTCATGTAGTAGAAGTTCCATCTTGTATTAGAGATTGTTCAGGAATAAAGATATTTGGAAAAAGAATAAAATCGCTATTATTTACAACTGATGTTGCGATTATAAGAAACACTAATGCAGATGCAATAATAGCCGTATATCCATTTACTCCTCAACCTTTAATAACAGCAGCATTGGTTATGGCAGCAGATGTACCTGTTTTTTGTGGAGTTGGTGGAGGAATAACTCAAGGTAAAAGGGTAGTAAATTTAGCATTAGATGCGGAATTTAAAGGTGCTATGGGTGTAGTTGTAAATTCACCTACATCTAATGAAGTAGTTTCAAAGATAAGAAAAACAATAGACATTCCTCTAATAGTTACAGTAGTTTCAGTTCATGAAAATATAAGAGAAAGAATAGAAGCTGGGGCAACAATATTAAATGTATCAGGGGGAAAAAATACTCCTGAGATAGTAAGAAGAATAAAAGAGGAGTTTCCAGATTTTCCTGTTATAGCAACAGGTGGACCAACAGAAGAAAGCATAAGAAGAACTATAGAGGCTGGAGCTAATGCTATTACTTATACACCACCATCAAATGGAGATACTATGAGTAGTCTCATGGATAAATATAGAAGCGAATAATCAGAATGGAATAATATTGAAAATCTATTTAAATAATTTTATTTATATGGTATCATATTATTAAATATTAACATATAATAACATATAATATAGAAACTAATAAAATACCTATGTTAGAGGTGCTGTTTATAAAGAGTAATAAATAGGAGTCGGCAGGCATTGATTATTTATGAAAGGTGTAACAGCCGAAGGAATAACTTATGCAAATAGTTGTTTCTGGGTATGCATATAACATATGCATAACTGTCACGGAAGTGGAGTGCTAAAAAGGTGCGATTGTTCAATTATTAGATTTAAATAATTGAATTTTTTAAGATAAAAAATTGCATTTTAATAAGTAAAACTACCACTATAGGTTTTTATAGTGGTAGTTTTTTTGTGTTAGTAATTTATAATTTATGATTAAGTGGAGGCAATAGCAATGAAATTATTTGGGGCAATGGAAATTAAAGAAAATGAGCTATTTATAGGTGGAGTTAGTTCAACAGAGTTAGTTAGTAGATTTGGTTCACCGCTGTATGTAATGGATGAAAGTTTTTTAATAGACACATGTAAAAATTATTATAGAGATTTTAAATGTTTAGAAAACAATAATAGAGTAGCTTATGCAGGTAAAGCATTTTTAACAAAAGCAATGTGTAGGCTTATATATGAACAGGGGCTTTATTTAGATGTAGTATCAGGAGGGGAATTATATACAGCTTATAAATCAGGATTTCCTTTAGATAAAGTATATTTCCACGGCAATAATAAGAGTGTAAGTGAAGTTGAATTAGGGGTTAAGCTAGGGGTTGGAGTATTTGTAGTTGATAATTTAGATGAAATGAAAAGACTAAATGAAATAGCTAAGAAATACAATAGAAAGCAAAATATATATTTAAGATTAACACCAGGAATAGAAGCACACACTCACGAGTATATAAAAACAGGTCAAATAGACTCTAAATTTGGATTTGCACCTGTTGGAGAGACAATAATGGATGCAGTAAAATTGGCATTAGATTGTGAAAATATAAATTTAAGAGGATTACATTGTCATATAGGTTCACAAATTTTTGAGATACAGCCTTATGAGGATGCAGTTGAAGTTATGCTTGGATTTATAAAGAATATTAAAGAAGAAACAGGACATATAATACCTGAATTAGATTTGGGGGGGGGATTTGGTATACATTATACCGATGAAGATAAACCAAAAGAAACGAGGGATTATTGTACTTCTATATTAAATAAAGTTGATGAGGTATGTGAAAAACTAAATATAGAAAGGCCTATTTTAACTATAGAACCAGGTAGATCAATAGTAGGAAATGCAGGAACTACTCTTTATACTATTGGAGCAATCAAGGAAATTGAAGGGGTTAGGACTTATGTTTCAGTAGATGGAGGAATGACAGATAATATAAGACCAGCATTATATGGGGCTAAATATGAAATGGCTATAGCAAACAAAATTACTGATAAATGCAATGCTAGGGTTGCAATAGCAGGCAAATGCTGTGAATCAGGAGATATTTTTGTTAATGACATTTGTATTCAAAAGCCTGATATAGGAGATATACTAGCAGTATTTTCAACTGGTGCATATGGATTCTCAATGTCTAGTAATTATAATAAAAATCCAAAAGCAGCAGTTGTATTTGTAAAAGATGGATTAGCTAGAGTTGTATCAAAAAGACAAAGTTATGAAGAACTTTTAGCTTTAGAAGTTTAGACTCAGTTTATATTTATATGATAAACTTAATATTAAGGGCTATATCAAAATAGTTTGGTGTAGCTTTTTTTGTAACAAAATTGACATAATAATAATATATAATGGAGAGTAACACTATTAGTTATTAATTAATTATGATATACTTATAAGCAGTTATTAAAGTTGTAATAAAAAATGAGCTTTCATTAATAAAAGCCTTTTTAGTAAGGCATTTAAATTTAGCTGTTTTAAAATTTTCATCTTTATTAATGTAAATACTGAGAGGTGGATTCGGCAATCATTGCTAGTTGTTATGAAGGATAAAAAATTTATAGTAGATAGAATAGAAAATAAATCTGTTGTGTTAGAAGATGATAAAAAGGATATAATCTTAATAGATATAAATTTGTTTGATAAGCGACCTAAGGATGGCGACGTAGTGGTAATGTGCAATAATTCATTTTATGTAGATGAAGATGCTACAAAAGATAAAAAAAACAAAATTAATAGTTTAATGAAAGGTATGTGGGAAGAATGAGCCAAGAAGTAAAGAAGTCAAATTTCTTTAGTGACTGGATTGTACCTATAGTAATAGCCGTAATATTAGCTATCTTAATAAATAAATTTTTAATATTTAAGGTTAAAATTCCATCAGAATCTATGGTACCAACATTAAATGTAGGTGATAGATTATTTGTTACTAGGGTTTATAATCCAGAAAATCTAAAAAGAGGAGATATAGTAGTTTTTCATTCAGAAGAAAAGGATGAAGATATGATTAAAAGATTGATTGGTTTGCCAGGTGATAAAATTGTCATTAATGATGGAATAGTAACAGTAAATGGTGAAACCTTAGAGGAAAATTACATAGGAACAGCAGATAATTATAGTGGAGAATTTACAGTACCAGAAGGAAAGTATTTCTTTTTAGGGGACAATAGATATTGGTCTTTAGATTCTAGGTATTGGGAAGATCCATATATTGATGGAAGTGAAATAAAAGGTAAAGCTCAAGTAAAGGTATATCCATGGAAAGACTTTGGTAGAATAAAGTAAGGGCTTTATAAAGCGCTTTAGAGTTTAGTAGGAGATTTTAAAAGTATGAATAATAATGTGAACAATAGGAAAAATGGAGAAAAAAAGAATAATAATAAAAAGTTTTTAATTATTTATGCAGTTATAGCCTTCTTATTTTTATACTCATTTTCAACAGCAAAGGAAATGTTAACGACAAAAGAAATTTCTTATAATGAATTTGTCCAAATGGTTGAAAATAAGGAAGTTAAAGAAGTTACTGTTGATGGAACAGCACTTGTAATAACACCACAAGATACAAGCGATATGAAGGGAAAAGTTCTTTATACTGGTAATGCAAATAATCCAGATTTAATAAAGTTATTATTAGATAATGATGTTGAATATTATCCTCAAATAACAAAACAACAATCTGTATTTATGGATTTTATAATACTTAATGTATTACCATTAGTATTAATGTTCTTCATAATTAAATTTGTATTTGGAAAAATGGCTAAGAAAATGGGTGGTGGCCCAATGGGAATGGGCATGGGAAAAAGTAATGCCAAAGTATATGTTGAAAAAGATATTAAGGTAAGCTTTGAAGATGTTGCAGGACAGGATGAGGCTAAAGAATCATTAACAGAAATAATAGACTTTTTACATAACCCTAAGAGATATACAGAAATAGGGGCTAAATTACCTAAAGGAGCTCTTTTAGTAGGGCCTCCAGGGACAGGTAAGACTCTTATAGCAAAAGCTGTTGCAGGTGAAGCAAAGGTACCATTCCTTTCAGTTTCAGGTTCAACTTTCGTTGAAATGTTTGTTGGGATGGGTGCAGCGAAAGTAAGAGATTTATTTAAAGAAGCAGAAAAAATGGCTCCATGTATAATATTTATAGATGAAATTGACTCTATAGGTAAAAGCAGAGATAATCAAATGCAAAGTAATGATGAAAGAGAACAAACTTTAAATCAATTACTTACTGAAATGGATGGATTTGATACATCTAAAGGAATAGTTATTTTAGGTGCTACCAATAGACCAGAAATATTAGATAAAGCACTTTTAAGACCAGGTAGATTTGACAGAAGAGTTATTGTTGATAGACCAGATTTAAAAGGAAGAATTGCAATATTAAATGTTCACTCTAAAGATGTTAAAATGTCACCAGAAGTTAACTTAGAATCAATTGCAAAAGGAACTCCAGGTGCAGTAGGTGCTGATCTTGCTAATATAGTAAATGAAGCAGCGTTAAGAGCAGTTAGAAGTGGAAGAGAATTAGTTATACAAGAAGATTTAGAAGAAGCAGTTGAAGTAATAATTGCTGGTAAAGAAAAGAAAGATAGAATACTTTCTAAGAGGGAAAGAGAAGTTGTTGCATTCCACGAAGTTGGGCATGCGTTAGTAGCTGGATTATTAGAAGGTACTGATCCAGTTCATAAAATAACTATAGTTCCAAGAACAATGGGAGCATTAGGATATACAATGCAACTTCCAGAAGAAGAAAAATATCTTGTTTCTAAGGAAGAGTTAATGAACCAAATTATGGTTATGCTTGGAGGTAGAGCTGCAGAAGAGGAAGTGTTCGACCTAGTATCTACAGGAGCTTCTAATGATATAGAAAGAGCAACACAAACAGCAAGAAATATGGTTACTATTTATGGTATGACTGATAATTTTGATATGATGGCTTTAGAATCAATTCAAAATAGATACTTAGATGGTAGAGCTGTTAGAAATTGTAGTGAAGAAACATCAACTTTAGTAGACAAAGAAGTATTAGCAATTATAAGAGAGTGTCACCAAAAGGCAAGAAAGTTATTAAGAGAGAATAGAGATTTATTAGATAAAATATCTCAATATCTATTAGAAAAGGAAACTATCTTTGGAGATGAATTCTTTAGATTTGTATATGAAAAGTATCCAGAGTTAAAGATAAAGAGAGAAGAAGAAAAGAAGAGCAGAGAGAGTGAAAATAATAAAAAAGACTCTAATGAAATAGCAGCAGAAGTAGAAGAAGATTTACTAGACAGAAAAGTTGCACAAGAAGTAATTGAAGCTGTTGAAAAGGAAGAAGAAAATATTATAAAAGAAACATCTGCAGATGTAGAAATAATATTAGACATGGATAAAGAAGTATCTAATAATGATAATGAACCAAAAGATAAATAGGAAATTATAAAAGTAAGGGGTTAAGCTAGAAAATTTAATAGCTTAACTCCTTAAATGTCTTATATATAGATTAGTAATTTTAAATTAGTAGTTAATTTTAATTTAAATGAAGGGTGTGGCAGTTTGAATAAATTTGAATTTTTACAAGAAGAACAAAATCTAGAGTTAACTTTGGACCTATTAAGTAAAGAAATATTAAATTACATACAAAAAAGAAAAGACGTTGCAGATTACATATTAGAATATAGAAAAAAATTCATTGAAGAATATAGAGATGATGAAGATAAAGTAATGGAATACTTTGACCATGAGAGATATGTAAAAGAGGAAATGTATAGAACTATAGATAGAAAATTAGCTGAATTTACAAAATTAAAGGAATCACCTTATTTCGGGAAAGTTAATTTTGAAGATGATGGATATGCAGAGCAAATTTATATTGGTAGATATGGATTAACTCCAGAAGGAAGTTTTGATGCTGCAATAGTAGATTGGAGAGCTCCAGTTGCATCATTATTCTATAAAGGGACATTAGGAGAAACTAGCTATAAATCACCAGATGGAGAAGTTCCAGTAGATATATTAGCAAGAAGACAAATAATGGTTAAAAAAGGGAAATTAGAAGGATTCTTTGATTCAGATGTTGATGTTAAAGATGATATTCTTCAAATGATTTTATCATCAAATGCAGGGGAAAAGCTTAAAGATATAGTTATGACTATCCAAAAAGAGCAAGATGAAATCATAAGAGAAGAAAGAATGAAAGTTGTAGTAGTTAATGGAGTTGCAGGTTCAGGAAAGACAACAATTGCTCTTCATAGAGTTGCATATCTTTTATATAACTTTAGGGAACAATTAGGAGATAAGGTATTAATATTAGGACCTAATGATATATTTATTGATTATATTGGAGACGTACTTCCTACATTAGGTGAAAGTAATGTTAATCAACAAACTTTTGCACATTTTGCAATAAATGAAATTGGATTAAATGAACCAGTAGTTGACTTTACAGCTTATTTAGAAGAAGTTTTAAAAGGTAATGAAGAAGTTATAAAGGAAATTAAATATAAAGCTGGTCAAGAGTTTATATCCATTTTAGATAAAAAGTGTGAAGATTTAGAAGACAATTACTTTAACTTTAAGCCTGTTAAGTTCTTTGATGAAGAAGTTGTAGGATTAGAAGAAATTAATGAATTATTTGAAAAGCATTATAAATACATGCCTTTATTTAGAAGAAGTCAAAAAATAAAGAGAGTTATTACTTCAAAGCTTAAAGATAAAAGAGATGAATTAGTAAGAAATTTAAATGCTGAAGTTAAGGATAAGCTAGCTAGTCTTTCAGAGGATCAATTAGTAATTGAACAAAATAATATAGAATTCCAAAGAAGAATAAGAATTAGAGAAATAGTTAGAGAACTTATGGCTCAAAAAGAGAATTTAGCAAAGTGGATAGATAATGAAAGTATAGTAGATATCTATAAGAAATTTACTAATACTAATGAATTATCATATTTAGATTTACCAGCAATTCTTTATTTAATGATTAAACTTGATGGTAAGAAAACTAAGCAAGATATTAAACATATAGTAATTGATGAAGCTCAAGATTATAGTATGTTACAATTTATTGTATTAAAAGAATTAACAGGATGTAGAAGTTACACTATAGTTGGAGATGCAAATCAAAGATTAATAAAAGTAGAAGAAGAGCCTGCTATGCTTAAACTTAAATCACTATTTGGTGGGTTTGTTAAGAACTACGCTTTAAATAAGAGTTATAGATCAACTTTCCAAATCATGGAGTATGCAAGCAAGTTATTAGATGAAAATGCAATAGTACCATTTGTTAGAAAAGGTAAATATGATGTTGAAGAAGTTGAAGTTAAGGATGAAGATGATTTAATAGATACTATCTTAGAAACATTAGAAGAATATGATGATGAAAATTATGATAATATTGCAATAATAACTAAGGATAAAGAAGAACTTAAAAAGATAGCACCAGAGATTAAGAAATTTACTAAGATTTTAGCTTTTGATAGAGAAGATGTTATTTATAGAGGTGGTAGAGTTATAGTTCCATCATATTATGCAAAAGGATTAGAGTTTGATGGAGTTATAATAGTTAATTTTGATGAGAATACAGATGATCTAGTTAAATATATTATGGCAACTAGAGCACTTCATAGATTAAAGGTAATAAATTATAAAAAATAGTAGAAATACCTATAATCAAAAGGACTTATAGAGTGACTTTGGATATGTATATATAGAAAATATAAATTTTAATCTGAGATAATAAAAAATATTACCGAAAATTATATTTTCGGTAATATTTTTAGCTTATAAAATTAATTATATATAACTATATGTAGTCTTTTTTACTTTTTATTAAAATAAGTTAATCTTAAATTATAATATTAATTAACATCATAGGTAGTTATCATTACTTGTATTGCATTTTCTCCTAAAACTGAAAATGAAGAACCTAAATCATTTTCTAACTTCTTAATTCCACTATTACTTATTTTTTTATCATAGTATATATCTATTCTAACTTCTCCTCTTTGGTGGTCATCACATAAAACATAGCTTCCACCAAAAGGAATAGATAACTTATCTACATATTGACTAATAGGATCAGTGCTTACTTCCTGAAGATTAGTAAGAAGTTTACCATCCGAACTTTTGCTCCAAATTGTAGTACCCTTTTCAGCATATTCACCTATTTCTTCTTTAATAAGTAAGCTAGCATTTTTAATTTTTCGTATATCTTCTTCTAAACCTACAATTTTGGCTCTTTCTATGTATACATATACTTTGGGAGTAAGTACTGCAGATAGTATAGCTAATATAGCCATTACTGCCATTAATTCTAATAATGTAAATCCATTTTTTTTAGTCATGATATCGCTCCTATAATAACTTATAAAATAATTTATATTAAATATGAATATTTTAATATAAATATAATAGTATTAGTCACAGTATTACTTTAAAATATATTATATAAATATGTCAATATTAAAATATCTACATTGTTTTTAAGAATTTTTTATTGAAATGAAAATATAATTATTGCTATAATACCTTCGATATATAAATAATATTAATCTTTCATATTAGTAATTTTACTTTAAAAATATAAGAGAAATTTTAGGGTTAAATAGTATAAAAATCTTAGTTTTAATATTTAATTACTAAAAATATCTTTTTTACAACGTATATCTATATATTTTTTTTGAGGAATATATAATTTTTATGAAATTAAAATACAAGAAAAAACTATTAGAAGACTAAAAATTATTATTAGGAATATGAAGGGAGCGTTAATTTGAAAACTAAATATAAGAAAAAAATTATAATAAGTAGTGGAATATTTACCTTTATTCTAATCATTTTATTTTTCTTAATAAAAAATACTGATAAAGTATTAGAAGATAATAATATACATAATAAAGAAAATATAATTACATATATTGAAGAGGCAGTTAAAAATCAAACTATTATTACAGATGATATTGAAAAAATTAATCAATATTTATTAGAAAAAACGCATGATAGTGAATATTATTTTATAAAGGGGTATTTAGATTATATAAATAGTGATTATAAACAGGCTATTGAAAATTTTAATTTAGCTTCAAAAAATATTGTATATTCGGACTTACAATTTATAAAAATTTATACTTATATTTTATTAAATGAATCACTACAAATGGAAAATCAAAATGATTCACTAATAGAAAATTGTAAAATTGCTTTAAATTATATATCTGAAAATAAAAATTATAAAAATGATATAGATTTAATATGGAGAACTATAAGTGTATTACTAAATAATGAAGAACAAATAAATGAAAGTATTTCTCTATTAAACTCTTATTTAAATAATACAAAAGGATTAACTGATGAAAGTATAGTTAGATTAACAGGTAATATAGGGCAATTGTATAGATTGGTATATAAATACTCAGATGCTATGTATAATTATTTAGATGCTATCAATATTATTGAATCAAACCCTTCTATTCCTAATGGAGATTATTACAAAATTAAGCTATTAACAAACATAGCAGATATAAATTTTACTGTAAATGAATATGAAAATGCAATAAACTATTATAATAAATCTTTAAGCATTAAATTAGACGATAAAAATAAAGATGCATTAAGTAAAAGTATCACTATAATTAATAAGTGCCAAGCCTATATTGAGTTAGAGCAATATGAAACTGCTATTCAATTTGTTAATGAATTAAACGAGTTATTACCTTATCTTGATTATGATGTTAAAGATGATATTGAAATACTTATGTGTAATATACTTGCTTTAGCTAATATATATCAACATAACTTTGAAGAAGCAGAAATACAACTTACAAAGGCAACGGAATTATTAGAGAAAGATGATTTTGAGTATTCATTAAATAAAGATTCTTTTATTAGATTAGCTTATGCCAAATTATATAAAGAACAAAAAGTATATGACCAATCATTATTAACATATAATCAAGTGTTGCAGGAATCTATTAATAAGGGCTTAGGATTAGAAGAAGAAATTTATAAGCAAATTAGTGAGATATATAAGGAAAAACAAGATTTAAATAATTATATTAAATATAATGAATTGTATATTAATCAAAAAGATTATAGTATTCAGATTTTTAAAGAAGACTATATGGAATATACAACTAATTTATATGAAAGTAATTTATTAAAAGCAAAGTCACAGAGATACAAATTAAATTTATTAATTATGCTTTTTAGCTTAATTATATTATCTATTATAGTATTAAGTAAAACTAGATCTGTGAAAAACTTACGTAACTCAAATTTTACTGATTCTATGACAGGTTTAAATAATAGAAAATATTTAGATTACTATATGATTAAAAATAATAAAAATGTGCTAAAAAAACAGATTTCTGTAATCATTATTGATATTGATTACTTTAAAAAATATAATGATAATTATGGGCATATTGAAGGAGACAAAATAATAAAAGAAGTTGCAAACACACTAAAAAGTAGTGTTAGAAAGAGTGATATTACAATTAGATATGGGGGAGAAGAAATGGTCTTAATTCTCTTCGATATATCACTTAAGGACACTGAAATTATTGCTCAAAAAATACAAACTAATCTTAGAAATAAGAAAATTAAACACGAATATTCTGAAGTAAGTAATCTAGTGACTATAAGTATTGGTATATATAATACTAAATTTGTAGGTCAGGATATATATGATTTAATAAATAAAGCTGATATGGCCCTTTATAAAGCTAAAAAAGGTGGACGAAATAGATATGAGGTATTAGTTGATCAATAATAATTATATTAAATAGATTTGTGAAAAATGAGAAATTAATATATAAATGTAAAAATTTATTATAATATATTAAATATTTATACGAAAAATTAAAAAACTATTTACTTAGATGTATAAGTATTGTATATTTATAATAGAATTAATTTGACAAATAGATATGAAGTAGATAGAGGTTGCGATATTCAAGAGTATATTTGTGGAGGTAAGCACTGTGAATCAGATAGAAAGGGAATATTCGCCGAAACATATGGTTAATGCTTTAAAACTATATAGTTGGGGTTATGTATAAGATATATAACACTGTCACAAACTCATTTGTGAAGAGCTATCACTAGGTTGTATTTCGTATAATATTTTTTTAGAGAGTATTAGGAGTGTTATGAAAATATAGTCTTGAGTGAATAAGCTCAAGACTTATTTTATTTGTATAGGAATAAATGAAATCTAAAAATATCTCCTTCAAACTATCATGTCAGGACATTGAAATTAGGGAGGAAAAGAACTAATGCAAAATGTAACAAATAACGAAAGAAAAGGTCTTTTTAAGAAGTTTAACGGTGGAATTAAAATTCCACATACATTAGTAATTATTTTTGCAATAATTATTTTAGTTGCTATAGCTACTTACATAGTTCCAGGAGGAGCTTATGAAAGAGTAGTAACAGAAGTAAATGGGCAGAGTAGAACTGTAGTTTTAAATGGTTCATTTACATATGTTGAAAATGAATCACAAGGATTATTCCAAGTAATGCAAGCACCGGTAAAAGGGATTGAACAGTCAGCAGAAATTATAGCTTTCTTATTAATCGTTGGTGGTGCATTTAATTTAATAACAAGAACAAAGGCAATAGATTCAGCTATTGCTAAGGTTGTTAGTATATTTAAAGGAAATGAGATATTAATAATACCTATTATATTTACACTATTTTCTCTTGGTGGAGCAACTTTTGGTATGACAGAAGAGTCTATACCATTTATAACAATATTAGTTCCATTAATGCTTGCTTTAGGATTTGATAGCATATTAGCAGTTGGAATAAGTTACTTAGGATGTATTGTAGGATTTGCAACAGCTATGCTTAATCCATTTACAGTTGGAATAGCACAGTCAATAGCTGAAATTCCATTATTCTCAGGTGTAGCATATCGTACTATTTTATGGATTATAACTACAATTGTAGGAATTATATTCTTAATGATTTATGCAAGAAAAATTAAGAAAAATCCTGAGTTTAGTCCAGTATATAAATTAGACGAAGAAAAACGTAAAAAGTTAAGTAAAACTCAAAGTGAAGAAGTTAAATTTACATTTGCTCATAAAATTATTATTGCCTCAATAGGTGTTTGTTTAGCAGTTATTATTTGGGGAGTATTAAAGCAAGGGTTCTGGATTCCAGAGATAGCAGCAGTATTTTTAATAACAGGAGTATTTGCAGGAATTGTTGGTGGATTAAAAGCAGATGAAATGGCAGAAGCATTTATAGCTGGTGCTAAAGATATGATTGGAGCAGCCATGATAATTGGATTTGCAAGAGCTATAGTAATAATAGCTGAAAATGCTCAAATAATAGATACAATATTATATGGATTATCATCATTTATAGGTAAGTTACCATCAATGTTAGCTGCATGCTTTATGTTACCAGTTCAAATGTTTATAAATTTCTTTGTTATTTCAGGTTCAGGACAAGCAGCCTTAACAATGCCAATATTAGCACCATTAGGTGACTTACTTGAAATATCAAGACAAACTACAGTATTAATATTTCAATTAGGAGATGGTTTCTCAAATGCTATTTTCCCAACATCAGGAGTATTAATGGCGTGTTTAGGAATGGCTGGAATACCATATTCAAAATGGTTTAAATGGATTTTACCATTACAAGTTATTTTATTTGCTTTAGGTATAGTATTTATAACTACTGCAATGATGATGGGATGGGCATAAAATAACTATAGATTAACCTTAATACAATTAAATATATATGATAAAATATGCTCAATATCTGTTATATAAGATTGTTGTTAATAATATTTCTTGGTGACAGGTAGAGAGTATATTTTTATATAAATTTAGAAGTTTATAAAATAATATGGGAGGTATTAATAAATGAAGAAGAAAATTTATGATGAAGGTCAATTAATTAGACAAAGATTATGTGAGATGAGTGATTACATATACAACAATCCAGAGTTAGGAAATGAAGAGTATAAAGCTGTTGAAGCATTAACTACATTTTTAAAAGAGCATAATTTTAAAATAGAATCTCCAATAGCAGATATGGCCACTGCTTTTAAGGCAACATTTGATAGTGGAAAACCTGGAATGACTATAGGGTACTTATGTGAATATGATGCTTTACCTAAAATAGGTCATGGATGTGGACATAACATGATAGGGGTTATGTCAGCCGGTGCAGGAGTAGCTTTAAGTAAGGTATTACATGAAATTGGTGGTAAAGTTATAGTATATGGGACTCCAGCAGAAGAAACTAATGGAGGAAAAGTTATTTTAGCAGAAGCTGGTGTATTTGATGAATTAGATGCAGCTATGATAGTTCATCCAGATGGAGAAACTAGAGCAAGTGGATCAAGTAGTGCATTATATCCAATAAGATTTATATATAAAGGAAAAACTGCACATGCAGCATCTTGTCCAGAAAAAGGTATAAATGCTTTAAATAGTGTTATTCAATTATTTAATGGAATAGATGCGCTTCGTCAACATGTAACGCCAGATGTAAGAATGCATGGAATAATAACTAAAGGTGGAGTTGCAGCTAATATAGTTCCAGATGAAGCAATTGCAGATTTCTATTTTAGAGCTTCTACTAAAGAAAGAGTAACTGAAGTTGTGGAAAAAGTTAAAAAGATTGCAGAAGGTGCAGCTTTAATGACTGGAGCAACACTTGAAATGGAAAGATATGAATTACCTTATGATGATTTAAATACTAACGAAGCATTATCAGAAATGTTTAATAATAATTTAAGAGAATTAGGTATTACAGATATAAAAGAAGCTAAGGCAACTGGGGGATCAAGCGATATAGGAAATGTAAGTTATGTTGCACCAACTATACATCCATATATAGGAATAACAGATTGCCCAATGGTAGGTCATAGTGTTGAAATGGCAAAGGCGACAACAACAAGTAAAGCACATGATAGATTATTAATAGCTGCTTTAGCAATGGCTTATACAGGTTATGATGTAATAGTTAGAAATGAAAGTTTAAGAAAATAAATGTAAAAAAAAGGGTCTGCCTCCAGGGTCAATCCAATATTTGGATTGACCCCGGAGGAATATTTTAATATTTTAGAAGCAAATTAATTTTACGAGCTGAAATTAGACACTTTTTATTATTAACTAGATAAGCTATTCTGGCTTTTTTATCAACTTCTTTAATTTTATCCATATTTAAGATAAAGGAATTATGAGATCTAAAAAATCTACTATCTAAAATTTTTTCTAATTCTTTCATTTTTCCATAGAATTCTTCTACTTTGTTATCATAATGAAGTAATATTTTATGAATATTTGGTGATGTTTCAAAGAATAATATATTATCATAATTAACTTTTAATATACGATCTTTTATCTTTGCTGAAAATATTTTTTGTAAATTGTTATTTTTTAATGAGCATTTATTGTATGCGTTGTGTAGACAGTCTTCTATTCGTAAAGGCAAATCAATATGATTATTTTTAATAATATAATCCATAACCTCAATTTTATGAAAAAATATTTCGTTAATTATATCTCTGTTTTCATCTTTATCGGCTGTTATGAAAACTATAAAACATCTAGGATCATAATCTCGTATTTTTTTAGCAAGTTCAATTCCCTTAATCTTTGATTTAAAATGTGTATCTAGAAAGTATATTCCAGTATGTTTTGTATCTTTTATATGATCTAATAAGGTATGAGGATTATTAGTAATTAATGAAATTTCCATATCATAATTTTCACTAGAAATAACTCTTGTTATTATTTTTTCTAAATAAATTTTTTGATAATATTCATCTTCGCAAATATAAATTTTAAGCATATAAATCTCCTTTTCTAAATTTAGGAACCGTTACCAGAAATATTTTATCATATTTAGAATATGTCCTTCAATGAGATACATTAAAAATTTTCTGTAATATATTAAATTTGTAAGAAGTTATAAAAAAACAAAATAATTACAATAAATATTAAATATATTTATCAAAAGATAAGAGTTTTTATAGAAAATAAATAAAAAATGAAAGAGGTTAAATAAAAAAAGCATACTTTAGAATAATTAAGGACAAAAATTATAAAAAACAGATAATTTATTATAAAAATTCTAAAAATGTAATAAAATGGGTTAAAATATATTTGAGGTATCGATATTCCAAAAAAATTAAGTTCGGGGTGACGAAATAATGAAAATTAAAAGTATTAAAAAATCATTAACAGCATTAGTTTTAGGGGGAATTATATTATCAAATTCATCAATAGCAATGGCTGCTAAGACCTATATTGGAGGAGGAACATTATATCATGGAGTAACATTTAAAGAGTGTTATTCAAATTATTATCATGCTAAAAACACTCATATGTCTAGTGCTATCAACGGTAAAGGGCATCTTTCAAAGAGTTATTGGACATCTGCTAGATATACATCTTATGCAAGTGTTGCTAGAACACTTACTGGAAATGAATCTTACTATGATGTTAAATAAAATATTTTATTTACAGTAAGAAGAATTTTAAATTCCTACTTAAAAATATTTTAGGTAGGAATTTAATAAAATTTATTTGCTTAACTTAGGAGGAGAATTGTTTGAAAAAATTTAAAAATATATGTAGTCTTTTTATAATAATCATATTAGTTTTATTAAGTATTACAGGTTGTTCAAATGGAGAAAAACAAGATATTAAAGATACATTTTTATCAGAAGAAAAAATAGAGATTTCAAATGAAATAAATAAGATATTAAAAATCGTTAAACAAGATGATGATGGTTTAATAATATTAGGAAGAGATAATAATGATAATTTAGTATATTTTAAAGTTGATAATGATTTTAATTCATGGCAAGAGATAAATATAGAATTTATAAGAGCCGCAATAAAAGATACAACTTCAATTATATCCACTGATTTAAATTCTGATGGAAATATTATTATTCACTACTTAGATGAGGATAATAGTAGTGAAAGAATATTATTTTCTGATATTAGCACAGAAGAGATAATTCAAATAGGATTAGAAAGTGAAGTTAGACAAGCATATATAACTGACAAAGATTTAATATTATATTCTGAAGCTGAAGATAAAGTATTACATTATGATATAGAAAGCAATAAGTTAATTAGAAAATATAATGATGTTATTATACCAAAGATAGAATTATCTAATAATAAATTAATTATTGATGATAGTGATAAAGAGGAAATTGATATTTATGATATAGAAACAGGAGAAAATATAAAGTCTATTGATAAAATAAGTGATTATAGTAATTATATTATTTTCACTAATAATAATTCAGATGATATTTATTTTAAAAGCAATGAGGGAATGTATAAATATAAATATGATAATAATGAAGTAGAACTACTTTTTAATATAGATAATACTCAATTAAGTAATACTGATATGGAATTAAAAAAATTTGTAGTAGTAGGTGATAATAGTATATTGGCCTATGGAAGGGACAACGAAGGTAAGGAACAAATATATAAATACACTTTTGGAGATTCTACGGAAAAATTAAGCTTAGAAGATAATGAAATGCAAGAATTTGTTATTTATTCATTATATGAAAATGATACTATTAGAAATTATGTTTTGAACTTTAAATATGATTATCCGGAAATAGATTTTAAATATACATATGGTATATCAGAAGATAAAGAGATAACAGAAAATGATGCAATAACTACTTTAAATACAGAGCTTTTAGCAGGCAAGGGGCCAGATATTTTATTTTTAGATTACTTAAATATAGATACTTATATTGAAAAAGGACTTTTAGAAGATATAAATGAGATAGTAGAGAATAATCATGAGAGTTTATTTAACAATATAGTAAATGTATATACAAAGAACGATGCTATATATGCTGTTCCTACAGCATTTAATATGCCAATAATAATTGGAGAAAATGTATCTAACATAAAAAATTTAAATTCATTAATTTCAAGGTGCGAAGAGATTGTACAAAGTGAAGAAATAACATTAAATATATCATCCGCAGAAGAGCTTGTTGATACTTTTTATGAAAGCATATCTACTAATATTTTAAGAGAGGATAAAACTTTAAATGTTGAGGATATAGAAGATGCTTTGAATAAATTTAAGAGTATTTATGAGTTAACAGTTAGTAATTTATCTGAAGAGGAAAAAGAAATTATTAAAGATAATAGACAATATATGGATAGATTTACTTCATTATATTTAGTTAATAAAAATGCAAATATGAATATTAGCAATATAAAAAGCTATAAAGATATTTTATTTATAAGTGGAATAAAAGAACAATATAAATGTGATTATACATTGTGGAATGGAGATAATGGTAGTTACTTTAAAGCTATAGATGTTGTTGGGATAAATTCAAATTCTAAAAATAAAAATGTAGCTAAAGAGTTCGTTAATTCATTATTAAATGGAAGTTTTTATAGTTCAGAATTTAGTAATTTATCTGTTAATAAAGATGTATTTAGAAACACTTTAAACAGCATTAAGGATTATGAATCAGGAGTTGCTGCTATGGATGAGAATGGTGAAGGGGATGTATTAGAAGCCATTAAATTAAAAGATCAAGATATTGAAAATATAATAAGTGATGCTTTTTCACTAAACAAGGCAGTTAATGTTAATAATATTATTTTAGATAAAATTAAAGATGAAATTATAGAATATATTGAAGGGGAAATAAATATAGAAGAGACATTGAAAAAGATAAATAATAATTTAGAAATTTATTTATCAGAATAGGGGTAAAGGGAAGAGTTTATGAAAAAGGTAATTATATCATTATTAACTATTAGTTATTTATTAATATCATTTGTATATTTGCAAATATTTTCTGTAAGAGAGATAGAATCAATATATATTAAGGATGTAAAAATAATAAAAGTCAATGATGGTGGAAATGACACAAGCACAGCAGAGAAATTAAGGCAAATAGAAAGATTAAGTAAGAGCAAGGGAGTTAATATCTATAAAGTAGTCTATGATGAATTTACAGATTCAAATGAGGTAATAGTAGATATATATGCAACTTTAGCAGATGAAAATAAATTAAGAGATAAATTTAACATTAAATATGAAGATTCTATTGAAAATTTGCTTTTAAATAATGAATATTTATCATCAGAAAATAAGGAAATTGGTGTATTTAATAGGAATTTAAATATTAGGATAAAAAGATTAAGTGAATCAGTAAATGAAAATATTATTGGACAATATTTAATACAAACAGATGATTTACAAGAGCTAGAGAGTATAAAACATGAATTTATAGAGACATTAAAATTTGATTTAGATGATGAGACAGTAAGCGGTAATATTGATAAAAACAACATATTAAATATTATAGAGTTAAAATATTTAATACTAATAGGAATATTATTAATATCAATTGTACTAGCATTTATATATTATATAGTTTTTAGATATAAGGAATTTGCTATAAAGAAGATGCTAGGATATTCAGATGGAAAAATAATATTTAAAGATTTATTTAAGGAAATTTTAAAAATGAATCTTTATACATTAGGTGCTTCAAGTTTAATAATAATGGCTTATTTATATTACTATAATAAATTCGAGTATGTACTGGATTATTTAAAAAATCTGAGTATTATTTTAGTAGTATTTTCAATAATTTTAATAACTATAGAAGTGGTAATATCATTAAATATAGATAATATAAAAATAAAAAATATGCTAAATAATAAAAAGCCAATAACACTTATTCAAACCTTAAATTATATTACAAAAGTAACTTTTTCTATTGTCTTAGTGACCATAATTGTTAACTTAAGCAGTAACTATAATAATTTAATTTCTCAGAATAAGAATTTAGAAAAGTGGAAAAGCACCAATGAATATGTGTACTTTAATATTACAGATAAATATAGAGATTCGGAACAACTTATTTGGAATTATAATCAAAGTTTAAGATGTAAGGAGCTTTTTAGATATTACAATAATAAGGGAGGACTTCTTGTTAGACCATCAGATTATATTTTATATAATCAATTTTATGAAGAGGAAAGATTAAAGAATAGAAAAGAGTATGATCCTATTGATGGAAATGCATTAGAGGTAAATGCAGAATACTTAAGACAAAATCCAATACTTGATACAAAAGGTAATATAATTTCTATAGAGGATGAGTATGGAGACTACTTAATTATATTAGTTCCAGAAAAGTATAAAGAAGATGAAGAGGAATTATTGGAGTTATATAAAGAAATATATCAATTTAGAAGATTTATAAATGAAGATATTTATAATGAGCATATGAATATTGAGAAGGTAGAGCATCCAGAAGTAAAGATTGAAATTATATATACTGCAAATGGACAAGAATCATTTTTATATAATCCATTATTAGAAGAGGAAAATCAAAACTCTATTACAGATGCTATTCATATTGTAATAAATTCAGAAAATATTGGTGGAGATAATTACACTAGCTATATAAGTGGTAATCATTTTTTTGCTAAAGTTGATGGTAGTGTTGAAGGAGATGCTTATTCAAAAGTATATTATGCTATAAAAGAGTTAAACATGGAAAAAGATATAAGTAATGCGTATACATTATATAGTAATGTTGATTCTTATGTAATTAATCTAGAAAATGAAATTAAAGAATATATTATTTCTATGATAATAACTTTATTTTTAGAAATATTATTAACAATATATATGATAATAAATTATATACAAAGAAATAAATATATTAATGCTATAAGAAAGATAAATGGATATTCATATATAAAAAGACATAATAAATTAATATTATTAATAGTAGGAACTTGGTTAGCAATTTTAATTTTAGGATATATTTTAGGAATGTTCTCATTTATTGAGATTCTAAAAGTAATAATTCCACTTGCTTTATTAGAAATATTAATTATGTATTTAGTATTAAAGAAAATAGAAAATAATGAAATACTAAGTGTTTTAAAAATAAAGTAGAGAGTAAATTAGGGGTATATTGAGATGGTTATAGAATTAAAAAATATAAATAAAAATTACGGAAATAAATATTTATTTAAGAACTTAAACTTTTCTATAAAAAAGGGAGAAATGATAGCAATAACAGGAGCTAGTGGAAGTGGAAAAAGTACACTTTTAAATATTATTGGATTAATAGACAAGCCTAATTCAGGAGAAGTTTCAATATGTGGTAATAAAAATCCTTATGATAAAGAAAAAATAAAATTAAATTTATTTAGAAATAATATAGGATATTTATTTCAAAATTATGCTTTAGTAGATAACTATACAGTAAGTAAGAACTTAGATATTGCTTTAGAATATGTTAAAGGTAAAGATAAGAAAAAGTTAAAAGAAGAGGCTTTAGATAAGGTTGGGTTATTAGATAAGTTAAATAATAAAGTTTTTGAATTAAGTGGTGGAGAACAACAAAGAGTTGCATTGGCAAGGCTAATTTTAAAGGAAAATGATATTATATTAGCGGATGAGCCAACAGGGTCTTTAGATGAAGATAATAAAGCTATAATATTAAGACTATTGAAAGAATTAAATAATGAAGGCAAAACAGTAGTTGTTGTAACACATGATAAAGTAGTAGCTGATATGTGTGATAGAGAAATAAATATAAAAGAATTGAATTGTAAATAAAAGGGTCTGCCTCCGGGGTCAATCCAAATATTGGATTGACCCCGGAGGTGCGTATAAAATCTTTAAAAATAGAAAATAATTGTATGTAGTGGTAGAAATAACTATAGAGATGAGTGGAGGATATTATTAATGTCACATATAGTTGGAAAATCAGCATACAAAAGCTTGGAAGAAAGGTTAAATAGGTTTCCACAAGGGGCACCTGCATCAGATACACTTTATAAAATATTAGAAATATTATTCGATGAAAAGGAAGCTGAACTAGTTGCTCAGTTGCCAATAAAAGCATTTAGTATAGAAAAGGCAGCTAAAATATGGGGAATGAAACCTATAGAAGCGGAAAAGATTCTAAATAAACTTGCAAGTAGAGCAATTCTATTAGATATTGAGCATGAAGGAAAAAGAACATTTATGCTACCTCCTCCAATGGCTGGATTCTTAGAGTTTAGTATGATGAGAACAAGAGGAGATGTAGATCAAAAACTATTGGCAGAATTATATTATCAATATTTAAACGTAGAAGAGGATTTTATAAAAGATTTATTTTATAGTGCAGAAACTAAATTAGGTAGAGTTTATGTTCAAGAAAAAGTTCTTACAAATGATAACTCAGTAGAAGTATTAGATTATGAAAGGGCTTCTCATATAATAAAAACTGCTAGTGATATAGGAATTAGTATGTGTTATTGTAGACACAAAATGCATCATATGGGCAAGGCATGCGATTCGCCAATGGATATATGTATGACATTTAATACAACAGCTTCATCATTAATTAAGCATGGTCATGCAAGAAAAGTAAATGTATCAGAATGTTTAGAGCTTTTAGATTTAGCTTATGAAAGTAATTTAGTACAATGTGGTGAAAATGTTAGAAAGGGAGTAAACTTCATTTGTAATTGTTGTGGATGTTGTTGTGAGGCAATGCTTGCAGCTAAGAAATTTGGAGTAATGCATCCAGTTGAGACTACTAACTTTATTGCAGAAGTAAATAAAGATACTTGTGTTAACTGTGGTAAGTGTATTAAGAAATGTCCTGTTGGAGCTATTAAAAAGGTTGTTATAAATAAAGGTACACCAATGGAGAAAACAGTAGCAGAAGTAGATAAAGATTTATGTTTAGGTTGTGGAGTATGTGTAAGAAATTGTTTCAATAATAGTCTAATGTTAAAATCAAGGGGAAAAAGAATAATAACTCCAGCAACTTCAGTTCACAGAGTTGTACTTATGGCAATAGAAAAAGGTCAGTTATCTAATCTTATTTTTGATAATAGAGCACTATCAAGCCATAGAGCTATGGCAGCAATATTATCATCAATATTAAAACTTTCACCAGTTAAAAAAGCAATGGCAAGTGAACAGATGAAGTCTGTATATTTAGATAAACTATTAGATACTAAGTAACAATATAACTAAATTGTTCGTTAGAGCTTGAATGCCGTGATGACGAAAATTAATGATATTATCTCCAGGAATGGTGTAATTTGCGTTAAGAATTTATATTACTTTTTCCGGAAAAAGTGCTAAAGCTTCGAAAGTCACTTTGTTCCCTCAGCTTCTTAACGCCCATTTTCCTCCAAAAATAATTAAATTCTAACACTTAATTACAATATTCCCTCCAATAATATCATTAATTTTTCTTTATCACTTGCCTCTAAGCTAAAAGATACAATTTTCTGCGTGACCACATTAAAGTTTAATGACTCCTGCTATACTTAAATTTAAAAATTATTAATTAGAAATACTTTAACTTAGATAAAATACAATTAATTTAAAATATAACTATAATATCAGAATAATTTATAGCACAAAACATTAACTATAAGGTCGTGTCTTATAAGCAAACACATGTAAAAAGAAAAAATGAAATATTAATTTGGAGGTATCATTGAAATTAAGCCGTAGAATTTAATAATTGATGGAGTAAAGTTGGCGTTAAGAAGTTTTTACTGTTTGAGCGAATAGCGAGTTTAAAAACTTTAGCAAACTTTACGGAATCAATTATATAAATTCTAGGTGAAAATTTCACCATTACCGGAAAATAAATATTTCATTTTTTCACTTCCATGTGGTGCGCAATATTATTCGTATTTTTCTAGTTTTTTAATAACTTTTTCATATAAGCTATCAGCTACAGAGAAGTTCATAGCTTTAATATAATATGCTTCCAATTCATCATGTAAAAGATGAGCATTATGGATTAAGGAAATACTCTTATTAACTAAATTATAGAATGACTCACTATTATACTTTATATCATCATTTTTAGATGAAGATAAATTTGATTTAGTATAATCAAACAAGTTATACTCTATTCCAGTATAATTAGCTTGATTAATTTCATTGTTAGTTATAATACATGTAGAAATTTCAGGAATAAATATATGCTCAATACGTTCAGGAACAAAAGGATCATGCATATATTCAATAAAATAACCTTTCTTTTGACCGCAACTACCTATAAATTTTAAAATATCAGTTTTACCAAATCCAGGTCCACCAGTCAATATATATTTCTTCTTAAATTCAGTGATTAAAGAATCAGCATAAGTAATGATTCCATCAGGAGTAATTGCAGTTGCAAATAAATGACGTTCATTACCATATCCAAACTTGTCTGATTTAAAAATATTATTCTTTAAATTCTCAATCAAATTATAAATTTTATTAGAATCTAAGGATTCATAATTTAAGCTACTCCAATCATCATGAATGCATTTAGCTGAACCTAAAAATCTATAAGCTCTTTTGAAGTTTTTACCTATTTCTTTGTTTAAAGCTATTATTTCTTTTTTGTTTTTAGAAAGAATATCAATATCAAGAGCATCACCCATATTAAGTATTTCATCAACAGCACCAGGGGTAATAGGATCAACTATATGAGGAGAAGTACCATCTAGTAAAGCTATGTTTAATTCTTTTACTAAAACTCCATCTAAAGAATTTGGATCTGAAGAACAGTGATGATATTCGATTGTATATCCCTTTTTATTAAAATGAGATGCAACCTTTTTCATTAATTGAGATTTACCGGTTCCAGGACCACCTTTTATACAAATAATTCGTCTAGCATCATCTTGTGGAAGTACATATCTGTAAAAAGAATAGAATCCCTTTGAAGTATTTCCACCAGGAAATAGATGTCTTTCTTTTAATGTAGACATTAAATCACTCCTAAAATATAAGTTGTTCATAATATTTTATTCAACATGTGCTAAAAAATAGACAAAATAAAATAAATAATTTCTAAGAAGCTTATAGATATGAATATTAGAATTATGTTTATACAAAAAATATTTATAAAAGTTAGATATATGCATAAAAAATATGCAATATTAATTTATAAAAGTCACAAAACAAATACAAATATTCATTTAAAATATAATATTTATGCATAAATATAAAAAAATCCAAAAAAATATGAAAAAAGTATTGCATAAATATGATTAATGGGCGTATAATTATACCGTAGTTGAGGAAATGTTTTACATAGAATAATAAGGGGGATTTAAATATGAAAAAAGGATTAATAAAAAAGGTAGTTGCAACTGCATTATTAGGAATTATGACTATGGGATTCGTTGGATGTGGGGCATCTGATAATACAAGTGCAGCAGGAGCTAAAAAAGAAACTAAAGACTTATTAGAAACAATTCAAGAAAAAGGAAAAGTTGTTGTTGGAATGAGTGCAGATTACGCACCTTATGAATTTCATTACATAGATGAAAATGGTAAAGATGTTATTGGAGGATTTGATGTAGATATAGCTAATGAAATAGCAGATGCCCTTGGAGTTGAATTAGTAATTCAAGAGATGGACTTTGATGCATTAGTAGCAGCATTACCAGCAGGAAAAGTTGACTTGGTAATCTCTGGAATGAATCCTACAGAAGAGAGAGCTAAAGTAGTAGATTTCTCAGAAATTTATTATAATTCACAACATGGAATCTTAGTAAGAGCAGAAGATGTGGACAAGTATAAAACTTTTGCTGATTTAGAAGGAGTAAAAGTTGGAGCTCAATTAGGATCAACTCAAGAACAAATTGCAAGAAGTGAAATTCCAAATGCTGACTTACAACTATTAAACAATGTTAATAACTTAATTTTAGAATTAAAAGCAGGAAAAGTTGATGCAGTAATTATGGAAAAACCAGTGGCGGAAATGGCAATTAAATCTAACCCAGAATTAGCAGTAGGTAATCCAATATATGAAGATAAAACTGGGGGAAATGCAGTAGGTATGGCTAAAAATAATCCAGAATTATTAGCTAAAATAAATGAAGTTATTAAAGAGCTAAATGAGTCAGGAAAAATGGACGAGTATATAGTAAAAGCTAATGAATTAGCGGCAAGTGCTGATATAGTTGAATAGATTATCTAAATTGTAGAATTTAGTTATAGCAGAGACTTTTAGAAATTAAAGAATTAAATAAGTAAGTAATTAAGTCGTTGGGGAGTAAGTACTTAATTAACTGAAGGTTCTTAATATCTAAAAGGATCTGTTAAATAGTGAATTTTATATAAAACAAAAAGAGAGGGAGAAAAAATGAAATTTGATTTTAGTTTTGTGCCACAATATATGCCTTACTATTTAGAAGGTGTTAAATATACATTATTAATCTCATTAATTACAGTAATTTTTGGGGCACTATTTGGTTCTTTACTATTTTTTATGAAAACTTCAAACTTTCATATATGGAAGATTAAGCCTTTAAAAGTAATAGCAGTAATTTATATTGAAATAGTTAGAGGAACACCAATGCTATTACAAATTTTAATTATGTATGCAGGATCAAAGATGTTCTTCGGAATAGATCTAAGTCCATTCGCATCAGCAATAATAGCAATAGCATTAAACTCAGCAGCATATGTATCAGAAATAGTAAGAGCTGGTATAGAAGCTGTTGATAAGGGACAAATGGAAGCAGCAAGAAGTTTAGGAATGAAGAAAAGTACTGCAATGATGTTAATTGTAATACCTCAAGCAGTTAAAAATATATTACCAGCAATAGGAAATGAATTCGTTGCAATAATTAAGGAATCTTCAATGGCATCAGTTATTGGGGTTAATGAGTTAATGTTTGCAGGAAAAGTAGTTGTAGGTTCTACATATCTTGGATTAGAGCCATATATAGTAGCAGCAGGATTCTACTTCATTATGACATTTACATTAGGTAGAATTATATCTCTTATAGAAAGGAGAATGAAAAAAAGTGATTCGCGTTAGTAACCTTCATAAAAGTTTTGGAAAAAATGATGTTTTAAAAGGAATAGATGAACATATAGAAAAGGGTGAAGTGGTAGTTGTAATAGGGCCATCAGGATCAGGGAAAAGTACATTTTTAAGATGTTTAAACCTATTAGAAGAGCCAACTTCAGGGAAAATAATATTTGAAGATAATGATATTACAGATAAAAAAGTTGATATAAATAAAATTAGAGAAAAAATGGGAATGGTATTTCAACAATTTAATCTTTTCCCACATAAAACTGTATTAGAAAACTTAACAATAGCTCCTATTAAGGTTAAAGGTCTTAGTAAGGCAGAAGCAGAGAAGAAAGCAATGGAGTTATTAGAGAGAGTTGGATTAAGCAATAAAGCAAAAGCTTATCCATCATCACTTTCAGGTGGACAAAAGCAAAGAATAGCAATAGCAAGAGCATTAGCTATGGAGCCAGATGTTATGTTATTTGATGAGCCAACTTCTGCATTAGATCCAGAAATGGTTGGAGAAGTTTTAAATGTTATGAAGGATCTTGCAAAAGAAGGAATGACAATGGTAGTTGTTACTCATGAAATGGGATTTGCAAGAGAAGTTGGAGATAGAATTATATTTATGGATAATGGGAATATTGTAGAACAAGGTACTCCAGATGAAATATTCTCAAATCCAAAGAATCCAAGAACAATAGACTTTTTATCAAAAGTATTATAGATTAAAGTTTTCTTAATGGAAATAAAAATCCACATGTCAGTAGGCAGGTGGATTTTTATTTGTATTTAAGATATTTTTTATTTAAATAGATAGTGGAATAATTTATTTAATATATTTTTTATATATAAAATCTGCGAAAAGTGAGTTTGACCATGCAAACCATTCTCTAGTAAATTTGTTAGAGTCATTACAGTAGAATCCTTCATGCATATAACCAGTATTTCCGTCAGAATTTATTAGTGTATTAACTAAATTGTTTATTTCTGTTTCGTTTTTAGTAGTTAACCCTTGCATAGAGAGTGAAATATGCCAGATATACTCTGGTGGAGTATGGGGACTTCCTATACCTTTTGCTACAGATCCTTCATAATAGTAAGGATTATTTTTACTTAAAATAAATTTTCTTGTGTTTTGATATATTTCATCATCAATATCTTTATATCCAATATAAGGAATAGATAAAAGACTTGGAACATTTGCATCATCCATAAGGTTATAGTTACCTAAACCATCAACTTCATAAGCATATATATTACCAAATTCTTCAGTATGTATAATACCAAATTTATTTATTCCTTCTTCAATTTCATGCTTTAATTCATCTGCAATACTTTTTAGGTTATTATCTTTAAATACAATTTCAGATATTTCTGAAATGTAACCAAGAACGACAGTTGCAAACATATTTGATGGAATTAAATAGTTATATTTACAAGCATCATCACTAGGTCTAAAACCTGACCAAGTCATTCCAGTATAAGATACAGGATCACCTAATCCTTCGTTAGTAAGTGTATCTGTAGGTGAACAATTTAGTCTTTGGAATGAGTAATCAGAGGATTCAAAATGATTTTGTTCAATCTTCCAGAGAGCTATTATTTTATAAAATACTTTTCTAATTTCATTATTGAAGAAAGAAGAATCATTAGATTTTTTCCAGTATTTATAGATAAGTCTTACTGGGAAACAAAGTGAATCAATTTCATATTTTCTTTCCCAAACCCATGGGCTATCTTTTGTAATATCGTTGTCCCACTTTTGACCATTACCTGTTTTATTAAAAGCATTAGCATATGGTTCATGTAGAATACAAAATACTTGTCTATTAATAAGCCCTACAAAAAGTTTTCTTAAGTCTTCATGATCATTAATAAATGGTAAATAGTGTTCGATTTGAGATGTAGAATCTCTAAGCCACATAGCTGGAATATCACCGGTAATTATGAATGTATCCATATTTTCTTCGTTATACTCAACTGTTGTATCCATTGTATTAATAAAGCAGTTATAAAATATCCTTTTAAGTTTAATATCATCAATTTTATTTGATAAATCAGTGCCTATTTTACGAATAAGACTTTTAATTTCTTCAGTTTTACTAGTTTCTTTTATTGTATCTGTAATATTAACCATATTTATTCCTCCAAGTGAATTTTTCCTCAATAATTTTTAAAGTTAAGATATATACTACTGTCTTAACCCTAGATATATAATATAAAAATAAGCGTGTAATTTATATGATGTATAAGATTACATGGATTAAAACAGTAGTAAATGTATATGTCAATAATAATTTTATATCGGCTAATACTTATTTTAAATAGCACTATAATACATTTCTTTAATAAAGCAACTATATTAATAATTTATCCACTAAAAATAACTATAAATTTAAAAAAAATAAGATTATATTAGATTTATAGAAATATTATATAAAGTTAAATTTAAAAAAATATAACTTTATAATATTTTTATAGAATTTAATATAATCTATGTTTTAAATATTAATTATTATTTTTAGAGTTATTTTCAAGTTCTGTTAATAAGAATTTATTACAATAACTAATTAAAAATGCTAGTACACTTCCAATGAATAAAAAGGTTGTCCCAGGTGAGATTTCAAATAAGATCAAGGTAAAGACTATTGAAAATATATTAGCAATTGATATTAGTGGTTTAGTAAATACTAATATAAAAGAATTTTTAATAATATCTTTAGTATTCATAGAAAATCTACTTATAAGTACGTAAATATAAGGACTTGTAAATAGGAGTAGTAATGAAATTAATAGAAATACACCAGATAGTATTATGCTATAATTTGAGAAAAATTTAATATTGATATTTAAAATAAATATTAATACTAATTCTACAATCCAGATAATAAGAGATTGTTTAAAGTTTAATTTAAGACCAAGTTTAATATCAGGTATAAGATCTAAATCCTTATTTCTAATTAGTTTACCAGTACAGTAAAGAAGCATTGTAATAGATGGACCAAATGGAATTAGAGTGATTAAAAACAGTGGTAAATAGGTTCCAATCTTACTTATGCCTATTAAAAATATAAAAGCAAGTAAAGGAATATTAAAAAATAAGAATACTATATTAAGTACAAAGAAATAAAATACATAATTAAAGAAATTGAGTATTTTTTGAAGACTAAAAATATTATTCATAAAAACTCCTCCTTTTATCAGGTTTATAGTAAAATTAAGTATAATTAAAAACGTTTACTTTGTCAATTAATGATTTAATGATAAAATATATGAAGTACTAGAAAAAATAGGGAGATTAAAATATGAAAAAATATAATGCAGTTTATAAGAGGTTATTTATAATTTATACAGCTATATTAGTAACTTGCGTTTTATCATTAGATGCATATTTTATATATTATTCTAAAGAAAATATCAAGAGTCAAAAATTATATTTAAATAAAAAAATGATTGAAGATATTGAGTTAGAGTTAATAAAAAATACTAATTCAGTAGATAGGATAGTAAATGGTATTTATGATCAAAGCTTTATTGCAACAGATCTTGTAAATTTATTAAATAACGATTCTACAACTTATTTAAAGATGAAATTAGATTATTTAGCAAAGTCTAATTTAGAGTTTTATAATGGAATTCAAAGATATGTTAATCAAGCTTTTAATACTTATAGACAAATTGTAAGTATTAAGTTTTTATCATATGCAAGACAGGAACTAATAGAACTTGATACAGATGGAACAATAAGTAAAGAAGTTTTAGATAGAAATACTGTAGAGAGTATGCAAAATCAGAAGGTTATATCTGAAAATGGTAAAATTTCTTATATAAAAGAAATTAGTAATCCTGTAGACTTGAAAAAAGAAGGATTAATACTAATAACATATGATAGTCAAGTTATTGATGAAATAGTACAATCCTATGGAGATGATGCTATCATAATAGACCAATATGGAAAAGTTATATTTGATTCAGATGATGACTATGATAGAGAAACGTTAATGAGATATATTGGAAAATTATCTATAGGAGATAAGATAAGTTTAGACGGAAATATTTATTATACTAATGTAATTGTAGATAAGTTAGGTAATATAATTTTAGGAAGAATTAATAGTTATGAAGCTACAAAATTACCATTAACTTATTATTTGATGTTAATATTTATAGATATTTTAGTTGTAGTAGTAGCTATTTTTATAATTCATATTAAGTTAAAAAACTTAAGTGAAAGAATGAATAAAATAATAACTACTATGGACCAAGTTAAAGAAGGAAATCTTGATGTAAGAATTGATATTACTGATGATAAGGATGAACTAAATTATATAGCTACTCAATTTAATGATATGTGTATTGATTTAAAAAATCATATAGAAATTAGCTATTTAGCAGAGATGAATAAAAAGGAAGCTGAGCTTAGCAAAAAGAAAGCTGAAATGTTATCACTACAAAGTAAAATAAATCCACATTTCTTATATAATACTTTGGAATCAATAAGAATGAAGGCTATAGCAAATGGAAATAGAGATGTTGGGAGGATGTTATTCCTTTTAGGAAATTTATTTAGGAATCAATTAAAGGAAGATGATGTGATAACAATTGAAAAGGAAATTAATTATTGTAAGGAGTATTTAGAATTATTTAAGTTTAGATATGATGATAAATTTAATTATTATATAAATTGTGAACAGGAATTATTAAATAAAGAAATAATAAAATTTGTATTGCAACCATTAGCTGAAAACTATACGGTTCATGGAATAAGACGAGAAGATTATGATAATGAGTTGCATATAGATATTTCTAAAAATAATGATAATATAAAAATTGTTATTGAGGATAATGGTATAGGAATAGATAAAAATAAAATTAATGAAATAAATCAAAAGATAAAAGAAAAGGATTTCTCGGGAAAATCAATAGGAATAGCAAACACGCACGAGAGAATCATGCTTCTCTATGGAGAAGAATATGGTGTAAAAGTAGATGAAGAATTTGAAAATGGTACAAGAATTATTTTGAATATACCAATGAGAGGGGAATAAAAAATGTATAAGTTAATGTTTGTTGATGATGAAAAATTAATTTTAGATGGATTAAAGTATATTTTAGATTGGAATAGTATGGATTTAGAGATTGTTCATGAAGCTAAAAATGGAAGAGAGGCCTTAGATAAATTTAAGGAGGAGCCAGTAGATATTGTAATAACAGATATTAATATGCCTATTATGTCTGGGCTTACCTTAATAAATGAAATAAAAAAGATTAATAAGGACGTTAGCTTTATAGTTTTAAGTGGATATGATGAATTTTCATATGCGCAAAAAGCAATAAGTTTAGGAGTTGAAAACTATATTTTAAAGCCAATAGATGATATGGAATTAGAAGAAACCATTAAAAAAATTTGTAAAAAGAAGTTGGAATCAGAAAAGAATAATAATTTAGAAGAGCAATTAAATAAAGTATTAAGTAATGAAACTTCACTTAATGAAAAATATAAAAAGTTGAGCTTTGAAGAAGAAATGGACAGGCTACGTAAGTTAATTATGGAAAAAGATAGATTGAAGATTATAGAATATCTTGAAACATTGTTTGATAAAAAAGAATTTTCTACTAAAAATATATTTGATTTATCAGTTAAAATATTTTTATTAATTGATAAGATATCATATGAATTTAAAATTGATAAAAATATTGGAGAAGATAGTTTAATTAGCAATATAATAAAATTATTTAATGAAAAGTCTAGAGAAAATATAAAGTATTTTATAATTTTAGAAGTTGATAATTTATTAAAAATTATGAACTCTAATACAGAAAAATTTAGTCCAGTTATTCAACAAATAGTAAGAAAGGTTAAAGAATATTATTATGAAGACTTAAGTCTTAAAGTATTAGCTAATGATTTTAATATAAATAGTTCATACTTAGGACAATTATTCACCAAAGAAGTTGGAATGTCATTTTCAGATTACTTAAATAAAGAAAAAAATAGCAAAGCAAAAGAATTAATATTAAATACAAATATGAAAATTAATGATATAGCAAAACAGGTTGGATATTCAGACACAAGCTACTTCTATAGAAAGTTTAAGAAGTACTATGGTGTAAGTCCAGCAATGTTAAGAGAGTTAAAGAATTATTAATATAAAAAGGTCATCTCATGAGTAAGGAAGTTTATTTCCAGGATATTGAGATGATCTTTTTGCATATATCACTAAGTAATTTTAGAGAAGTAAATATTTTAACTTTTTTGCCTCAATAGTATATAAACTTTAATTAGTACAATAAATCTGTATATTTTCAACTATAAATGGAAATTTAACCATGATATATTTTAAATATAGTAAAAACGTTTACGGGGAAGGGGAGTTGAAAATGAATGGAACACTAGAAATAAAAAAAACTAGAAAATCTAATATAAGGAAAAATACAGAGATAAATACAGATATTAAGGTAAATAAAAAAACATTTTTTTCTACTGTAAAGGCAAATAAAGAATTACTATTACTAACAGTTCCAGGAACAATATGGTTTTTAATATTTGCATATTTACCAATGTTCGGAGTAACAATTGCATTTAAGGATTGGAAAATACATGGTAATTTCTTTGAGAGTTGGTTAAAGAGCGATTGGGTATGGTTAGATAATTTTAAGTTTTTATTTAAAAGTAGTGATGCTTGGTTAATTACAAGAAATACGGTTCTATATAATCTTGTATTTATTATATTAGGTATAGTATTACCAGTAACATTAGCAATATTGCTTAAAGAAATATTTAATAAGAGACTTTCAAAATTTTATCAAACATCAATGTTCTTACCTTATTTCTTATCATGGGTTGTAGTTAGTTATTGTTTATATGCTTTCTTAAGTCCAGAAAAAGGTTACTTAAATACAATATTCGCATCAATGGGGATGGACAAGGTATCTTGGTATACAGAATCAGTTTACTGGCCTTTCATAATAATCATTATGAGCCAATGGAAAGGTGTAGGATATGGTACAGTTGTTTATCTTGCATCAATATGTGGTATAGATAAAACATATTATGAAGCAGCATTAATAGATGGTGCTAGCAAGTGGCAACAAATTAAGAACATTACAATTCCTTTATTAAAACCAATAATAATTATTATGTTCATAACATCTATTGGAGGAATGTTCAGATCTGACTTTGGATTATTTTATCAATTACCTAAAAATTCAGGAGCATTATATCCAGTAACAAACGTTATTGATACTTATGTTTATAGAGGTCTTATGAATTTAGGTAACGTAGGTATGAGTTCAGCAGCAGCATTATATCAATCTTTTGTTGGAATGATTCTTATAATAACAACAAACGCAATAGTTAAGAAAGTAGATGAAGAAAGTGCATTCTTCTAAAAGAAAGGTTGTGAATTAAATGGAGTTGAAGCTTAAAAATAAGGTTTTTAATAAAAGTAAAGAAAAGATTAGCGATAAGGAAGAAAGATTCAATAGAGTAAGCAAGAAAACAAATTTTGTTTTAAATATATTATTTGCATTATTAGCAGCAGCTTGCATTATACCATTTATGTTTGTTGTGATTATTTCATTTACTAGTGAAGCATCATTAACAGCTAACGGATATAGATTTTGGCCAGAAGAGTGGAGCTTAGAGGCTTATAAATATATTTTCTCTTCAGGAAGTCAAATAATTAGGGCATATGGAATAACAATTATAGTAACTGTAGCGGGTACACTTTTAGGATTAACTATTATGACAATGTATGCATATGCATTATCAAGAAAGAATTTTGCTTATAGAAAGTTCTTTACTAAGTTAATATTTATCCCAATGTTATTCTCAGGAGGGATGGTTGCATCATACTTAGTAATGGTTAACTTCTTACAATTAAAGGACAATATATTAGCATTGATATTACCTCTATGTGTAAGTTCATTCAATATTATAATTTTAAGAACATTCTTCAAAACAACTATTCCAGATGCTGTTGTTGAATCAGCAAAGATAGATGGAGCAAGTGAATGGCTATTATTCAGAAAAATTATATTACCAATGTCATTGCCAGGTATCGCAACAGTTGGACTATTTTTAACACTTGGATACTGGAATGATTGGTTTAATGCAATGCTATATATAGATAGTAGTAACTTAATACCAGTTCAATATTTACTTATAAAACTTGAAACATCAATGGAATTTTTAAGTAATAATGCTACTAGTATGGGTGCAAATGCAATAGAAGTTGCTTCAAAGATGCCTAAGGAAACAGCAAAGATGGCTATTGTTGTAATAACAACATTACCAATAATATTTGCTTATCCATTCTTCCAAAGATACTTTGTAAGTGGATTAACAATTGGAGCTGTTAAAGAGTAATTAAATAAAATAATTTTAAAAACATAAAAATTTTAATAAAGATAAAGAGTAAATTAGGATAAATTTGGGAGGAGTATATTATGTATTACTTATTAGAAAGAATTGACAAAATTTGTGGAGAAATATCAAAACATATTTATAGAGATAGTATATCAATAGACAATTACAAGTATATAGATGGAAATTATCATAACATTGATTTAATAAAAGAAGCTCCAGCTGATGGATGGAGAGATTTTAAGACAGGAGATTTATGGGGAGGAAGAGATGCTCATGGTTGGTTCAAGTGTACAGTAGAAGTTCCAGAACGTTTTGCAGGACAAACTATAGCACTAAATTTCAAAACTTTTGAAGAAGGTTGGGATGCAACAAATCCTCAATTTATACTTTATGTAAATGGAGAACAAATCCAAGGTGTAGATATTAACCATAGAGAAATAATATTAACTCACAATGCAGTTGCTGGAGAAAAATATGAAATAGACTTACATGCATATGCAGGAATGTTAGCAGATAAATTAGCTACATTAAGTGGTAACTTAGTAGTTATTGATATGGCATCAAGAGAATTATATTGGAACTTAAAAGTACCAGTAGATGTTTGTAAAGAGCTTGAAAAAGAAGATAAAAATAGAGTTGATATGATAACTGTATTAAATGAAGCTGTTAACTTAATAGATTTAAGAAGACCAAAGAGTGAAATGTATGATGAAAGTGTTAAGAAAGCAAATGACTTCTTAAATGATAAATTCTATGGAGAACTATGTGGTCACGAAGATGTTATAGCTACATGCGTTGGACATACTCATATAGACGTTGCTTGGTTATGGACTGTTGCTCAAACTAGAGAAAAAGTTGCTAGAAGTTTCTCAACAGTATTAAAACTTATGGAAGAATATCCTGAATATATCTTTATGTCTTCACAACCTCAACTGTATAAGATGTTAAAAGAAGATCATCCAAAGATTTATGAAAAAGTTAAAGAGAAAATTGAAGAAGGTGTATGGGAACCAGAAGGAGCTATGTGGCTTGAATCTGACTGTAATGTAACTTCAGGAGAGTCTTTAGTAAGACAAATAATGCATGGTAAAAGATTCTTTAAGGATGAATTTAATGTAGATAGCAAGATTCTATGGTTACCAGACGTATTTGGATATTCTGCAGCATTACCACAAATATTAAAGAAATCAGATGTTGATTACTTTATGACAACTAAGATTGCATGGAATCAATTTAATAAAATTCCTCATGATACATTTATGTGGAAAGGTATCGATGGTACAGAAGTATTAACTCACTTCATAACTACAACTGGACCTGGACAAGAGAGAGAGTCTCATTTCACTACTTATAATGGTCATATTCAACCAGATGCAGTAATGGGTGCATGGAGAAGATACCAAGATAAGAACTTAAATAATGATGTATTAATTTCCTTTGGATGGGGAGATGGTGGTGGTGGTGCCACATTAGAAATGTTTGAAAATGCTAGAAGACTTTCAAAGGGTATACCAGGAGCACCAAAAGTTAAGATGGGAACATCTTTAGATTACTTTAAAAGATTAGAAGAAAAAGTTAAAGATAATAACAAATTAGCTAAATGGAATGGGGAGTTATATCTTGAATACCATAGGGGAACTTATACTTCAATGGCTAGAAATAAGAGAGATAATAGAAAATGTGAAAATATGTACACAGCTGCTGAAAAATTAAACTCTTTAGCTATGTTAGAGGGTAAAGCTTACCCACAAGAAAATATTAATAATTCATGGGAAACAGTATTGTTAAATCAATTCCATGATATTATTCCAGGTTCATCAATTAAGGAAGTTTATGATGTAACAGAAGTTGAATACAAAGAGTTAATAGAAAATGCAGATTCAATGATTAATGAAACTAAAGGGTTTATAGCTTCAAAGATTAACTTAGATAGTAGAAGTGTAGTTGTAAATAACACATTAGGATTTGAAAGAAGCGATATAGCTACTTTTGAAATACCAGTAGGTATAAATAATGTTGCAGTAATTGATGAAGATGGTAACAAATTAATTTGTCAAAAAATCGAAGGAAATAAGGCTATATTCTTTGCTAAAGGAGTTCCTGCAAATGGATATAAGAGTTATGCTATAGTTGAAGCTGATGATGTTAATACTGAAGTAGTAAAATTAACAACAACAGAAGCAGAAAACAAATTTGTTAAGATTAAGTTTGATGAAAAAGGACAAATAGTTTCATTTATTCATAAAGATCAAAATAGAGAATTATTAAAGGATGGAGCTATAGGAAACGAAATTCAAGCATTTGAAGATAAGCCAATGTGTTTCGATAACTGGGATATAGATATCTACTATAAAGAAAAAATGTGGAAGATTGATGACGTTCAAAGTATTGAAGTTATTGAGCAAGGACCAGTAAGAAGTACTTTAAGAGTAGAAAGAAAGTTTTTAGAATCAACAATAGTCCAAAATATTCATATTTATAATGATATAGAAAGAGTAGATTTTGAAACAGTTATAGATTGGAAAGAAAGAGACGTTCTTGTTAAGACTGCATTCCCGGTTGAAATAAATGCAAGTGAAGCAACTTATGAAATTCAATATGGTAATGTTACAAGACCAACTCACAATAATACATCTTGGGAAGTTGCTGCATTTGAAGTTTGTGGACATAAGTGGGCTGATCTTTCAGAAGGAGATTTTGGAGTTTCATTATTAAATAACTGTAAGTATGGACATGACATTAAAGATGGAAATATGAGATTAACATTATTAAAATCAACTTGTGATCCAAATCCTGATGCAGATAAAGAAGTTCATCATTTAACTTACTCAATCTACAGCCATAATGGAGATTGGAAGGAAGGAGAAACTTCACAAAAAGCTTACGAGTTAAATACTCCATTTATTACAACTGTTGAAGAAGCTCATAAAGGGGACTTACCAAATACATTAAGCTTAGCAAAGGTTGATAAGGATAATGTAATGATAGAAGTAATTAAGAAAGCTGAAGATTCAGATGATTTAATTGTAAGAATGTATGAATTCCACAATAAGAGAAGTAATGTTACATTAGAATTCTTTAAGGATATAAAAGAAATCAGAGAGTGTAACCTTCTAGAAAGAGATTTAGAAGAATTATCTCCAGTTGGAAATAAGGTCAACTTTACTATTAAACCATATGAAATAAAGACATTTAAATTTAAATTAAGATAAAGCAATTTAAGGAATATCTCAAAAGAATTAATTATAACAAAATATAATTATTAAAATTTGAGGTATTCCTTAAATGTTTATATATAATAAAATTGGGTAATGTTGTAGTTTGGTGAAAAAATAAAATGTTGTAAATATAGCTAAATATTATGTTAGTTATAGATTATTTTAGGGAAGGAAAAGGGGTATAGAAATGATAATAAGAAAGAGATACTTAAGTAAAAAGATAGTGATATTACCAACAGCGGTAGCTTTTACTTTAGCAGTAGTATTTACTGGATGTAACAATGTTACGACAGGGGGAAATAAGCAAGTATATAAAATAACAGAAGAGGGACTTAATTTTAAGATGCAAAACACTCCAATATCATCTTATTGGTTACCTGAAGATTTATTAGAATGGACTGCTTCTGAGGATGAAGATGTTCCTTATAATATAAGTACTATAGAACTGCAAAAAAGAGTAGATAAGGAAAAATTACAAACAGTAAATAATACTCAAAATAAAGATACAAAAGTAGTAGCATTATCAATTATGAACGCAAACACTAGCGGAAATCCTACACAAGGATCAAATACTTTTGATTCAAATACATTTTCATATTGGCAATATATAGATACTCTTGTTTATTGGGGAGGATCAGCTGGTGAGGGAATAATTGTTCCACCAAGTGCTGATGTTACAGATTCAGCTCATAAAAATGGAGTAGAAGTATTAGGAACAATATTCTTTCCACCAACTGAATTTGCAGGTAGATTAGAGTGGTTAGATATATTTTTTACAAAGGATGCTGAAGGAAACTTCATTATGGTAGATAAGCTTATTGAAGTTGCTAAAACATATAACTTTGAAGGTTGGTTTATAAACCAAGAAACTCAAGGGACTGAAGAAAATCCATTAACAGTGGAACATGTAGAACTTATGCAAGAATTTATAAAGCAGTATAAAGAGAAGGCAGGAGATTCTCAACAGTTAATGTGGTATGATTCTATGACAAAAGATGGGGAAATAAATTGGCAAAATACACTTAATGATAAAAATGATATTTTCTTAATAGATGGAGAAGGTAATAAAGTTGCAGATAGTATGTTCTTAAATTTCTGGTGGACAGAAGATAAGTATGCTCAAGATGAATTATTAAAGAAATCAGAAGAGCATGCAGAAAAAATAGGTGTTGACTCTAAAGAAGTTTATGCTGGAATAGATGTACAATCTGATGGTACAGCAACACCTATTAAATGGGACTTATTTGAAAAAACAGCAAATGAAACATATACCTCATTAGGATTATATTGTCCAAGCTGGACGTATTTTTCTTCAGATACAGTAGATTCATTCCAAGAAAAAGAAGCTAAATTATGGGTTAATGAATTTAATGATCCAACTAAAGCTACTGAAGCAACTGGTACTACGTGGAGAGGTATTTCAACATATGTAGTTGAAAAATCAGCAGTTACATCATTGCCATTTAAAACAAACTTTAGCATGGGGAATGGGTATAACTTCTTTATTGATGGAGAAAAAGTATCATCTTTAGACTGGAATAATAGAAGTTTAGCTGATGTTATGCCAACATATAGATGGATAATTGAAAATGAAGGGGAAAACCAACTAACAGCAAGTTTAGATTATTCAACTGCATATTATGGAGGAAACTCAATAAAATTATTAGGTAAATTAGAGGCTAATAAATCTTCTACTATTAAACTATTTAGTGCAGATTTAAAGCTTGAAAAAGGTGTAGAATTTACAACTATGGCAAAGTCAGATTCAGAAGTTGCATTAGATTTAGTATTAGAATTTGATGATGGTACTATAGAAACAATATCAGGAGATAAAAAACTTGAAAAAGACTGGACAAAAGTAACTTATGATGTTGAAAAATTTGTAGATAAATCAATAAGAACAATTTCTTATAAGATGACAACTAGTGAAGCTGCAAATAATCTTACAGTTAATTTAGGGAATTTATCAATAGATGATGGAAAGACTGATAAAGCGGTAGATGTTTCTAATGTAAAAGTTGAGAGTACTAGCTTTGAAGAAGATAGTACTTTAGCAGGTATAAGACTTACTTGGGATGCTACTGAAGGTGAAGGATTGCATCATTATGAAATATATAAGGTAAATAGTGATAAGAGTAAGTCATATTTAGGTGCAACGTATAATACTAGGTACTTTATAAATTCTCTAGAGAGAGAAACTGATGAAATGGAAAGTACTTTTGAAGTAGTTTCAGTTAATAATGATAACGTAAGAGGAAAATCAGCAAAAGTTAAAGTAGAATGGCCAGATAATACATTACCAAAAGCTAATTTTAGAGCAAAAAGTACTGTAGTGGCACCAGGCGAATCAGTTACATTTGAAAACTTAAGTAACTTAGTTGCTGATAGCTATGAATGGACATTTAAAGGAGCAGATGTTGAAACAAGTACTGAGCAAAATCCAACAGTAACTTATTCAAATGAAGGCACTTATGATGTTGTATTAAAAGCTAAGAATAAGAAAGGTAATGATGAAATAGTTATAAAAGATTTAATAACTGTTACAAAATCAGCAGAATCAGGATTAAATAACCTATCATTAAATAAAACAGTAGAAGCTTCAAGTTTTGTAAATGATGCAGAAGCACCTAAATATGCATTAGATGGTGATCCATCTACAAAATGGTGTGCAGTAGGTCCAGATAATCATAATATTACTATTGATTTAGGTGAAGTTAAATCAATAAATGAAGTCCATATTCAACATGCTGAAGTAGGTGGAGAAAATCCAGATATGAATACTGAAGAATACAAGATAGAAGTAAGTGAAGATGGAGAAAACTTTACTACTGTATCTTTAAGAGAAGGAAATACTTTAGGAGAAACTGTTGATGCATTTAAACAAGTAAATGCTAGGTATGTAAGACTAACAATATTAAAAGCAACTCAAGGTTCAGATTCTGCAGCTAGAATTTATGGTATAGATGTATTTGGATTAGAATAGAAAAATAACTATATTAATATTAAAAAAATTACTAGCTAAGCATTTTTATTGCTTAGTTAGTAATAATTTATTTTAATAAAAATGGAAAAATTTTCATATTAGTAGACAAATATGAAATTTTTATATTAAATATAAAATATGTACACTATAAAGTCTAAAAAAATTACTATAAAATAGAATATGTAAACGATATAAAAATATGCAAAAGGGGAGAGGAAATTTATGAAAATTAAAAAGCTTATTGCTTTAGCAACAACTGCGCTTGTAGGTGCATCAATATTTGCTGGATGCTCTAGTACAGCAACAAGTAAGAAAAGTGATGTAGTAACATTGAAATGGTATACAATAGGTGCTGAGCCAAAAGACTTACAACTTGTTGAAGATGAAGCTAATAAATATCTAGAAGAAAAAATAGGCGTAAATATAGATATGAATTTTATTGATTATGGTGAGTATAGCCAAAAATTGGGTGTAATAATTAATTCAGGAGAAGCTTATGATTTAGCGTTTACTTGTTCATGGGCAGGAGATTATTTAGGAAATGCAAGAAAAGGGGCATTCTTAGATTTAACACCTTATCTTGATAATATAGGTAGTGAAATGAAAGAAGCTATAGATGATAGATTCTGGAGTGGAGCAGAAGTTGATGGTGGTATTTATGCAGTACCAAATCAAAAAGAAATTTGTACAGCTCCAATGTGGGTATTTACTAAAGAATATGTAGACAAGTATAACATTCCTTATACTGAGTTACATTCATTAGAAGATTTAGAACCATGGTTAAAACTTATAAAAGAGAATGAACCGGATGTAACTCCACTATATATCACAAAAGGATTCTCAGCTCCACAATACTTTGAACAATTAGTAGATCCAGTTGGAATAGAATACGAAGATGATTCACTAGTAGTAAAGAATATGTTTGAAACAGACAAAATGAAGTCTACATTAGAAACATTAAGAAAATACTATCAAGCTGGATATATAAATGCTGACTCTGCAACAGCTCAAGATGATAAATCAGTTAAGAGATTTGTTACAAAAGGTGATGGACAACCTTATGCAGAAGTTTTATGGTCAAAAGATTTAAAATATGATGTAGTAACAAGTCAAATAACAGATTCTTATATTACTAATGCTTCAACAACTGGTTCTATGATTGCAGTATCTAAGAATAGTAAAAATCCAGATAAAGCAGTTGAATTCTTAAACCTTTTAAATACTGATGAATATATAAGAAACCTTTTAAACTATGGTATAGAAGGAACACACTATGAAAGTGTTAATGACAAACAAATTAAATTAACAGATAAAGCTTCTGATTATTCTGTTGGTTACTATACTTTAGGTAACTTATTCATAACTAAAGTTTTAGATAATGAACCAGAAACTAAGTGGGATGAATTCCAAGAATTTAATGATGCAGCTAAAGAATCTGCAGTACTTGGATTTAAGTTTGATACTTCAAAAGTAACAAATGAAATTGCAGCTATAAACAACGTACTTGAAGAGTTTAAATCTACTATATATAGTGGATCAGTAGATGTTGATGAATACTTAGACAAGTTAAATAAAAAATTAAAAGACCAAGGTATCGATAGAGTTATTGAAGAAATGCAAACTCAACTTGATGCATGGTTAGCTGAACAATAATAGATAAAGGGGGAGAAATCCTCCTTTAATCATATCAATAGTAAAGGAGAAAAAAATGAGTAAATTATTTATAGGTGTAGACTTAGGTGGAACAAAAATATATACAGCTTTATCAGATGAAAGAGGAAATATACTAAAAGAAATTATAAAACCAACTGAAGCAAGTAATGGATATGAGCAAATTGTGGAAAAAATAAAAGAAAGTATAAGGTATGTAAGTAAAGATGTTAAAGAGGATAAAGTAGTTTCAATAGGAATTGGATCACCAGGACCATTAGATGTTAAAAATGGATTAATAGTAGATCCTCCAAACTTACCTTTTAAAAATTTTAATATAGTTAAGGCATTAAAGGATGAATTTAAATTACCTGTATTTTTAGATAATGATGCAAATGCAGCAACATTAGCGGAATATAAATTTGGGGCAGGAGTAGGAACTACTAATATGATTTTTATAACTGCTAGTACTGGAGTTGGAGCAGGAGCAGTTTTAAATAAGAGTATATATAGAGGAAGCACATCAAATGCTTTAGAACTTGGGCACACTACAGTTCATTATTCAGGAAATAGATGTGGTTGTGGAAATAGAGGTTGTGTAGAATCTATGTCATCAGGAACTGCTATTAAAAAGCAAGCAGATGAGGCCTTAAAATCAAATATTGAAACAAGCTTAAGAAAATATGAAGTTGTTACTGCAAAAGAAGTATTTGCTGAAGCGAGTAATGGAGATAAGTTATCAAATGAAATATTAAGAGAAGCTTTAGGATATTTAGGCGTAGCAGTTTCAAATGCAGCCAATGCATTTGATCCAGATATGATTGTTATTGGTGGAGGAGTTAGTGAAGGTGGACAAATAGTTCTCGATATAATTAGTGAAGAAATGAAAAGTAGATGTTTAAAGCCAATATTAAATAATTGTGTTGTTAAAAAAGCACAGCTTGGTGGTAAGGCAGGAGTTCTAGGTGCAGTAGCATTAGCTATAGTTGAAAGCAATAAGTAGAATAGAAAACTAGCTATAAAATAAAGCAAGCAAAGTAAGAAGAGAAGTAAAGGGGAATAGTAGTTATGGAAGAATTTTATGAGCAATATAATGGAAAAGACTATGGATATTTTCAAAGCATAATGAATTCCATAGAATATGCATCATTAATATTAGTAGCAGTTTATATATTAGGTTTTAGAACATTACTTATTGGAAGCTTTGTGTTTTTAATATATGTAGGAATAGTATATTTTAATAGAAAGAAATTTGTTGCCTATGAGTATGAATTAACATTAGATAGTTTAGTTATTTCAAAAGTAATGACTGAAAAAAGAAGAAAGAAGTTATTAGAATTTAACTTATCAGATGTTGAATGTGTAAGTAAAACTAAGAGAAATGAAAAGAAGTGTCCAGTAATAAATGCATATATAAAGGAAAAAGAAAATAATAATCAATATTTATATGTAAAAACTCCTGAAGGATTAAAGTGTCTAGTTTTAAATATGGATGAAAAATTAATATCTATGTGTTATAAGATTAAGCCATCAGTATTTAGAGAATTAATATATAATTAAAATTTATTAATTGATAAGATAGTTACTTTATTTAGGTTAGGGGGAAATAAAATTGTATATATGTATTGATATAGGAGGAACAGCCATTAAAGTTGCAATAGCTGATAGTGAAGGAAATTTGTTTGAAAATGCTTCATTACCTGTTTCTCATGAAAAAGAGAAATTAATGGATACAATAATTAATTATATAGAAGAGATGAAGCTTAGTTATGATGTAAAAGGAGTAGCTATAAGTGCGCCAGGAGCTGTAGATTCAAAAAGTGGAATAATATATGGGACAAGTGCTATTCAATGTATACATGGATTTAGTTGGAAAGAAGAACTTGGACAGAAAGTGAATTTAAAAGTAACTATAGAAAATGATGCAAATTGTGCAGCACTAGCAGAAACTTTTAATGGAAAAGCTAAGGGATTAAAAGATGTATTATTTTTAGTTTGTGGTACAGGCATTGGTGGAAGTATAGTTAAGGATGGAAAAATACATAATGGAAAAAATCTTCATGGTGGAGAATTTGGATTTATGATAATGGAAGAGAAAGATGGTAAATTTATAAACTTTAGTAGATATGCTTCTACAATGTCTTTTGTAAGAAAAGCAATAGCATATTATAATGATGATACTTGGAATGGTGAGAGAGTATTTGAAGCTGCAAGTAAAGGTGATAAATTTTGTATAGATATATTAGATAGATTTTATTTAAATTTAGCTAAGGGAATATATAATCTTCAATATGTGTACGATCCAGAAATAATACTTATTGGTGGTGGAATAAGTAAAAGAAATGATTTCATTTATAATATTAATAAAAAGCTAGACTATCTAATGGAAACAATAGAAGATTCAACTATAAGACCTGTGATAAGTGAATGTTATCATAAACATAATGCTAATTTAGTAGGAGCTTTAGTAAATCATATTAATAACTAATTATGATAGTTAAATGTAAAAATATGTAACGACCTCCGGGGTCAATCCAAATAATGGATTGACCCCGGAGGTCGTTACAATATTTGGATTCTTTATTATATCTGAGTCGTAATAAAGATGTTGCCAATATAATAAACTAATAGTAGAAGTAATAGCATTGGAGGATATATGGATAGAATCTTCAATTATGATTTTTTAAAGCTAGAGTTTAGAGATATATATGAAGAGATAGAAGAGTTAAAGAAAAAGACAACTCATGATGATATAGAGGAAAATATTAATGCTATAATTAATGATATTATTTATTATATATATAAGAAAAATAGTATATTATATGATGAAAAAATTGAATGGCATAAAAGATTAGAGATATTAAAAGAGATAAATATAATGCCTAGTGAAATATTAGATAAAATTATTATTTGGACAAAGAAAGTTAAAGTGAATTATGTTAATACTACAACAGCGGAAGATGAGCTTGAAGAGATGAAAGTATTATATGAAGTTTTAGCTTGGTTTGTTGTTAGTTGTGGTGAAGAGAATTATTCCTTAATATTAAATAACTTAACAGATGCAGAGAAAGAAATATTTAAAAAATATTTATCAACCAGTGAAAATGTTACACAAAAAAATATATCAAAGGTTTTTGAAAAGAAAGTAGATGAGATAGAAGAAAAAGAGGAAGTTACACGTCAACTACTTGAGAAAGGTGAGAACTATTATTTTGGTAGAGGAGTCAAAAAGGATAATAAAAAGGCCTACAAATATTTCTTAGATGCAGCCAAATATAAAGATGAATATGCAGAAACTTATCTTGGATTATTTTATGATAAAGGGATAGCTGTAAGAAAAAATTATGAAATTGCATATCAGTGGTACTATAAGGCAGCAATAAAGGGAAATGCCTTTGCTCAATATTCTTTAGGAGTTTTATATTCTGAAGGAAATGGAGTTATTAAGGATTATAATAAAGCTTTTATATGGTTTCAAAAGAGTGCTGAAAATGATTATGTAGGAGCATACTATCAATTAGGACGGGCATATTATAATGGTTTAGGTGTAGATAAGGATGAAGAAAAAGCATTTAAATGGCATAAGAAAGCAGCAGAAAACAATTTAGCAGCTTCTCAATATGCTTTATCATTAATGTATAAAAATGGAGAGGGCTGTGATGAAAACTTAGTAAGTGCATATTATTGGGTTGAAAGAGCTGCAGAAAATGATTATGAAGATGCTTATTATGTAGTTGGTAGATCATATTTAGAGGGGATATGCGTAGAAGTTAATTATAAGAAAGCATTTTATTATTTAAGTAAGGGATATTTAGCTTTAGATACTAATTGTATAGAATCCCTTGCAGAAATGTATTTAAAAGGACTTAATGTAAAAAAGGATGTTTATACTGCATTAGAATTATATAATAGGGCATTAGAATTTGGAGATAGAAGTATATATTTCAAAGTTGGAAAAGTATATGAAGATGAAGGGTTAATTAATCAGGCAATTTCAATATATAATCAAGGCCATGAAGAGGGGAATTTAAAGTGTACCCAAAGACTAGGTATAATGTATTACAATGGTGAAGGTGTTGAAAAAGACTTAGAAAAAGCAATGGAATATATGGAAATAGCAGCAGCTAAAAAGGAACCACATGCTATGTATGTTTTGGCAGTTGCATATTATAGATTAAATAAGTTTGGTGATAAGACTAGTGATATTGCTAAGGCATTATTAAAGGAAGCATATGAGTTAGGTTCACCTTATGCAGCAGACTATTTAGCTTGTATCATGCTAAATGAATTAAAGGAAGGCAAGAATATTAATAAAAATGAGCTTGTAATTTATATAAAATTTGGTGTGGAGAATGAGCTAAAAGAATCCATATTTAAGTATGGATATATATACGAAAAAGGAATTGGAATAGAGCAAGATTACGAGAAGGCCTATTACTATTATACTTTAGCAGCAGAAACTAAATATGTTAAAGCTATGATTAAGTTAGGAGATTGGTATAAGATAGGTATTTTCTTGAATAGAAATATAGATCTGGCAATTAAATGGTATGAAAGAGCAGCAAAAGAAGATGATATTGAATCAATAGAGAAACTAATAGAGATATATGAAAATGGAATTGGTGGTAGAAGAAGTGATATAAAAGCCATTTATTATGTGTTTAAACTTATTGATTTAGACGCAATAAAGGGAAAAGAAAAATTAGTATATTATTGTTTTAAAGGAATTGGTATTGAAGAAAATAAGGAAAAGGGATATGAATTACTTGAAGAAATAAAAGAGATAGATGTAGGAACAGCAAAATATATTAAAGGATATTTAGGTGAAAAAGGCTTAATAGATATTGATAATGATGAAATTATAAAGCTATATCGAGAAGGAATAGAACTTGGAAATTTAGAGTGTTATGGACAACTTGCTATTTATTTATATAATAGCGGTTTAAATAAAAATAATAAGTATAAAGAAGCATTTGAAGTTGCAATGGAAGGAAAAAATCTAGGAATAAATAAATGTAAATATATATTCCTAAAGGATAAATTAAAAGAGACTCAAAATAGTAGCATAGTTACTGTTGAAGAGTTAATAATTATTAAAAAGCTTGGTAAGCTTATAAATAGTGGATTTTATGAAGTAATTAATGATTTAATTGAGTGGTATAATAATAGAAGACCACAGGATAAAAGAATTTATTATGAATTAAAAGAAGAGGCTATATATTATAACATTGTTAAAGATGAATAGTGACTTCAATAGAATAAACGACGAGACTTAAATTTAAGTCTCGTCGTTTATTCTAAATAGATATTTTGAAAAATGTTAACATCATAAATTTTATCTGTAGTAAATAGAATAAATTAGATAAATTGTATTATTTATATTAAGTGATTAGAAGAGTGAGCAAATTAAATTCTCTATAGATATAGAGATAATAAATTAGAGTTAATGATTGATATATTATAAGAAGTTAGAATCTATCTTAAGTATATATCAATCATCAACTATTGTTTCTATTATTTTACTTTAAATTAAAAGGGAGTTCAAAGTAAAATAAATAGAAACGGTTCCAAAAAAGTGTGAAATTTGATTAGATTGTTTGGTATAAAAATATTTATATTTTTATGGAAGTTATGTAATAATTATAACGCAAATTTCTCCAATAGTACATTGGAGAAATTTACAAAAATCATTAATTAGTTTAAAACATAATTATTTTTATAAAGCTAAATCAACAGTAATAACACATCTGTATTCAGGAGCTTTTTCCTTAATATCTTTTTCTATATTAGCTAATAATTTAGATGAACTACTTTCATTAGCTAAGCAGGTAGGAGAAACTTCTATATCAAAAATTAAGTTTTTATTATCATGTTCTCCAACAACTCTAAAGTCATGGAAGGATTTAACGTCTTCATATTTGCTAAGTACATCTTTGACCATGTTTCTAGCTTCAATTATTTCATCAGTATCAACACAAATAGGATCCATGTGAATAACTAAATATATATTTAACTCTTTAGAAATCTCTCTTTCAGCAGTATCAATGATATGATGTATCTCCATAATATCAATATTACTAGGAATTTCGGCGTGGATAGAAGCCATAATTCTACCAGGTCCATAATTATGAACAATTAAATCGTGAATACCTGTTATATTATCATAAGACATAACCATGTCAGTAATGTTACTAACTAAAACAGGATCAGGTGGTTCCCCAAGTAATGGACTCAAGGTTTCTTTAATAAGAGAAAAACCAGAGTAAACAATAGCCAAAGCTACAACAATACCAATATAACCATCAATAGGCAGTGTTGTGAATTTACATATTAAAAAAGAAATAACAACAGTAGTTGAAGTAAAAACATCACCCATAGCATCAGTTGCTGTTGCCTTTAACGTAGATGAATTAATTTTATTTCCAATAGACTTATTAAATTTGGACAACCAAAATTTAAATCCAATAGAAATAAGTAATAAAATAAATGGCCATAATTCAAAAGTTACTGGGGTAGGATTAATAATCTTTTGAAAAGATGTTTTAACAAATTGAATACCAACAAGCATAACCATGAAAGAAACAATCATTGCAGTTATATATTCGATACGACCATGTCCAAAAGGATGTTCTGCATCAGCAGGTTTATTTGCCATCTTAAAACCAATTATAGTTATAATTGAAGAGGCAGCATCAGATAAGTTATTAAATGCATCTGCTAAAATTGAAACAGAGTTAGAGAATAAACCAACAGATAACTTTATTATAAATAACATTAAGTTGGTAACTATTCCAACGATTCCAGCAAGATTAGCATAAGCACCTCTAACTTTTACGTCAGATACATTGTCATAATTTTTGACAAATCTTTTAACTAAAAAATTTGAAAACATAAAATCCTCCCATTTTTATTTGTAATCAATATAATTGCTTATATTAATAGTATGTTATATTTTAAAACAATTACGCTTATTACAATATGCTAATTTAATCCAATATAAAAGTCAATTATATATTAATTAAAAGGCATACTAAATATAAATAGAGCTAATGATGTAGCTATATTTTATATACAGCTGTGGCAAAAAAATAATCAGTTGTGAAAAAATAGTAAATGAAGTATATTAGAAATATATGAAGTGTAAAGGAGTAAGTGACTATGGAAAAGAAGTTAGCATTAGAATTAGTAGACTTTTTATATGACAGTCCAAGTGCTTGTCATGGAGTAAAAGTAACACAAAAGATATTAGACGAAAATGGATTTATTGAAATAAAAGAAACTGATAAATGGGATTTACAAGCAAAAGGTAAATATTATGTTATAAAAAATGATTCAGCATTAATTGCTTTTGAAGTTGGGACTGGAAATATAGAAGAAACAGGACTTAGACTTATAGGAGCTCATACTGATGTGCCTGGATTTAGAATTAAACCAAATCCTCAAATGATTTCAGAAGGAAAATATGTTAAGCTAAATACAGAAGTTTATGGTGGTCCAATACTTCATACATGGTTTGATAGACCATTATCAATAGCTGGTAAGGTATCATTAAAGGGTGCATCTCCATTAAAACCAGAAACAAGATTAGTTAATATAAATAAACCATTATTAATAATTCCAAGCTTAGCAATTCATATGAATAGAGAAGTTAATGAAGGATTTAAGATAAATAGACAAGTAGATACACTTCCTTTATTAGGACTTATAAATGATAAGTTAGAAAAAGAAGACTATTTAATGAACATATTATCAGAAGAGCTTAAAGTTAATAAAGAAGACATATTAAATTTTGAATTAGGCTTATATGAATATGAAAAAGGTATGTTAATAGGAATGAATGAAGAGCTTATTTCTTCAGGAAGATTTGATGATTTATGGATGGTTTATGCAGGAATAAAAGCTTTAGTTGATAGTAGAGAAAATGAAGCAACTAAAGTTATGATTTGCATAGATAATGAGGAGATTGGAAGTTTAACTGCTGAAGGAGCTAACTCTACATTATTAAATAATATATTAGAGAGAATTGCTTTAGGTTTAGGTAAGGACAGAGAAGGATATTATAGAGCATTAGCTAATTCTATAATGATTTCTGCTGATTTAGCTCATGCTGTTCATCCAAACTTAGGTGATAAACATGATCCAACTAACAGACCTGTACTTGAAGGTGGACCAGTATTAAAGATTGCTGCTTCTGGTAGCTATAGTACTGATAGCTTTAATGGTGCTGTATTTGCAGGTGTATGTGAAGCTGCAGGTGTACCATTCCAAAAGTTTGTTAACAGATCAGATGTTAGAGGTGGAACTACAATAGGACCTGTAACTGCTGCAAACTTAACTATACCAGTTATTGATATGGGAGCTCCTGTTCTTGGAATGCACTCTATAAGAGAATTAGCAAGTGTTAAAGATAATTATTATACTATTAAAGCATTTACGGAATTCTTTAGTTTATAATTTTAAAATTGATTATTAATAGTGTTACATAAAAATAAATGTAACTATGGGATTATTTTAAAATAATAAGTTTATATAATGATGATATATTTAGTTAATAATATAATTAAATATATCATCATTTTTTGTAAGATGTTATTTGAAGTTTATAGATAAGTTTTTAGATTTTATTCTGTAGGTGTATTAGTGATTTTTTCAGGTTGACTTGCATATCCAGAATCAATATCAAAAGTATAGTTTTCAGTATCCATTAATTGCTTACAGTCAGATACTGAAAAGGTATCTGGAATTTTCTTTATAGAACCTTCTTCAAGATGTCCTTTACTTGTTAGAGCAGATATAGTAATACCGTCATTATCATTTAATTTATGACTAGCAGCTTCATAAGCAGTAACAACAGTTTTAGCTTCATTTAAAACAGCAACCTTTTTGGCTTCAGTAATATAATTCCCAACTTTAGGAACAAATGCAGCAGATAGAATTGCAATAATAGCTAATACAGCAACAAGTTCAATTAAAGTGAACCCTTTTTTCTTATTTTTAGATTTAATAGTTTTTCTTTTTAATTTCAATATACTTTCATCTCCTTTATTAAATAATAAAATTAGAATTATTTCATGAAATTATTCTTTTCGAAGTATGGACTATAAATAAATGAGATATTCAAAAAAAGATGAAAAAATCTATAAAATTCATATTTTTGTAAGAAGTTATAAAAAATATGAATAAATTAACCACAAAAAGGATAAAACAATAATAGAGATAACAAATAATAAATAAATTTATTATTATAAGTTTTAAATAGAGTTTGAATATAATATGTTTGTTATATTTAATGTTAGATTTAAAATTTATAATGTTATCTATTTAAGGATTTTGACCTATTTCTTTCAAAATACATAGTATGCATAGTTATTTTTATAAAATAACAGAGATATTAATTTTTGAAAGTTACTTATTATGTATACAAGAAAAGCTTTATAAGGACACATGATGGTTCGAGATAGTATTTTAATATTAGTTTAGATTAATATTAGGCATAACTTCGGATATTTTCTATTTAGACATACTGCAATAACGATGATAAAGAAATTTATCAAGAGATGACTAAAGTTATGTGTAATACGCTTGTCAACAAGTCATAGGAGATAAAGGACTATCTTTATATTTAATATAGTAGTTTATGTTTATAGTTTTAACGATATTTATATTGTTAAAAAGTAAAACTTAAATAAAATAGAATCAAAATCCTTTTAATATATAAGATAAGTTATTTTATTTATAAAATAAAATATTAGGAAATAAATACATAACTAAAAAACTACCCTTAAAGGTAGTTTTTATTATTATAAGAATAAAGGTTTAGCTATTAATCCAGATTCATAAGCATAAATTATAGCTTGAGTTCTATCCTTAACATTTATTTTTATAAATATATTACTAATATGCTTCTTAACAGTATTTTCACTTATGTTAAGATTTTTAGAAATTTCAAAGTTACTTAAGCCATTAGATAGTTGAGAAAGAATTTCTAACTCTCTCCTAGTTAGAGGGCTACCTAAATTGGTTTTCCCAGTAATAGTAGCAGCAGGCTCATCTTCTACTAGTCTATATAATAACTCTCTATCATAAAATTTAGTTCCAGAAGAAATTTTATGAAGAGCATAACTAATATCTTCTTGCGCAAATGTTCCAAGCATATACCCATCAATATTTAACTTTGATACCTTAAAGAACATGTCCTTACTTTCGTTAAAATCTACAATTAATAATTTAATTTTAGAATAATTATCTTTAATAGATAAAATATTATCTATTGATCTTAAATCTTCTTTAAATAAAGTAATAATTAAAATAGTATCTTCATTATCATTTATAAGATTGCTATCAGAATTATCTAATGATTTAAAGCAATCATCAATAGAAGTAAAAGAAGTAATATTTTGATACTTATCTTTTAATATTGACTTAATTCCTTCATGAATTACTGGATATTTGCATAATATGGAAACTCTCATTAAATCCTCCTTTTCACATTCAACCTAAATTACTATTAAAATTATATCGTCAAAAAATGTAAAAGTCTATACAAAGTTACATTAAATGTAAAAGTTTATTCTACGGAAGTATTAAGAAATAAGAAAAGTAGTAATTATAAAGTAGTACTACTAAATTGTAAAAAAATAAAAAATATTGAAAAATTAAAAGGATATATATAAAATTTATAAAAATAAATTATGACTAAAAAGTAGAAAAAAATACAAAAAATTAAAGAAAATAGTGATAGCTTTAAACCTTTAAATATGCGAAGTATTTTTAAAAAAGTAGAAAATGTTTACAAAAACAAAGTAAATAATACCTAAGTATTAGTATTTTGTAATTTAAAAGAGGTATTAAGTAATTATTTAAGAGTGTAATTATAGGAGTACTAATTAGAAGAATAAAAGACATAGAACTAATAGATTATTTACTGTCAAAAGATGTAAATATATAATTTGTATGAGAATAAATGGTAAATTTATAATCAGTAATTGATTGGGGTAATGCTAAATAGTGGATGTTTAGTAATGATTATGAGGGGGGTACTTTGTGCAGGATTTAGCTGTAGTAAATTTAAGCAAAAGAAATAAAAATATAATATTACTATTAATTGATATATCAATAATATTAATATCTTACTTTCTATCAGTAATATTAAATAATGATGCAAGTAATGTGATACTGAAATTAAGTAGGACATTACCAATATCAATAATTACTTATGTATTATTTTTAAAAAGATGTAGAATGTATAGTTCTATCTGGATTAATGCAGGGTCATATGAGCTAATGCAATCAATAATTGCAACAGTATCTGCATGTATAGCAAGTACAATATTAATGTTATTTATATCAAATTCTCTTTCAGCAATAGTTAATATTACAGCAGGAATATTAATAATGCTATTAGTTACAGGGGTAAGGTTATCTCTAAGAGTAATAACTAGGTTTATAACATATACTTCAGCAGATAGAACTGATGGTAAATATAACGTTTTAATTATAGGAGCTGGTGACTGTGCTTCATCAATTATAAGTGAAATAAGAAAAGAAAAGGGTGATCAATACAATATTATAGGAATTATAGATGATAATGAAGCAAAATTAAATAGCTTTTTAAATGGAGTAAAAGTACTAGGTAATAGAAATAACATAGTTGAAATAGTGGAAAGAGAAAAGATAGACCAAATATTATTTGCAATAGCAAAAATAAGTGGATTAGAAAAAACCAATATATTAGATATATGTGGAAAGACTAAAGCAAAAGCAAAGGTTATTCCAGGATATTATCAGCTTTTAGAAGAAGGAATATCAATTAATAAAATGAGGGATGTTGATTTAAGAGATTTAATTGGTAGAGAAGAAGTTAAATTAGATAAGTCAGGTATAGCTGAGTATATAAATAATAAAATTGTTTTAGTAACTGGTGGTGGTGGTTCAATAGGATCAGAGCTATGCAGACAAATTGCAAAGTTTAATCCAAAGTTACTTTTAATATTAGATATATATGAAAATAATGCATATGATTTACAAAATGAATTATCTTACAAAGAGCCTAAGCTAAATAAGAAGGTAATAATTGCATCAGTAAGGGATAAAGCAAGATTAAATCAAATAATAAGTGCATATAGGCCAAATATAATATTCCATGCAGCAGCACATAAGCATGTACCTTTAATGGAAGATAATCCATCAGAAGCAATAAAGAATAATGTAATAGGTACATTAAATATGGCACAACTTGCTAGTCAATATAAGGTAGAAAAGTTTGTTTTAATTTCAACAGATAAAGCAGTAAATCCAACTAATGTAATGGGAGCAACAAAGAGACTTTGTGAAATGATAGTTCAAGCTGTTAATCATGAAAGAGGAAATAAAACAGAATTTGTTGCAGTTAGGTTTGGAAATGTACTAGGAAGTAATGGTTCAGTAATTCCATTATTTAAGAGACAAATTAAAAATGGTGGACCAGTAACTTTAACACATAAAGATATAACTAGATATTTCATGTTAATTCCAGAAGCAGCACAACTTGTACTTCAAGCTGGTGCATATGCTAAGGGTGGAGAAATATTTGTATTAGATATGGGTAAACCAGTTAAAATTTATGACTTAGCAGAAAATTTAATTAGACTTTCAGGATATACCCCAAATAAAGATATAAAAATAGAAATAACAGGTCTTAGACCAGGAGAAAAATTATATGAAGAATTATTAATGAATAACGATAACTTAACCAAAACAGCGCATAATAAAATATTCATAGACAAGCCAGAAACTATATCACTAAATAAAATAATAAAGCAAATAGATGATTTATTATTTGTTGCAAAGATAGGAAATAAAAATATGCTAAAGGATAAGTTAAAGGAAATAGTTCCAACATATAGTTCACCAGAAGTTTATAACAATAAAATAGCATTAGAAGAAGCTGCAGTTACTACAGGGGGTAAAGAATAATGAAAGAATTGAAAAGCAAGGAAATACTAGAAAAATCAAAAGATCAAATTAATCAGGAAAACAAAAGAATATATTTAGCATCACCACATATAGGGGAGTTAGAGCAAGTTTTTGTTAAAGAAGCTTTTGATACAAACTGGGTAGCACCCCTTGGACCTAATGTAAATAATTTTGAAAAGGAACTTGCTGAATATGTAGGGATAAATCATGCATCAGCATTAGTTTCAGGAACTTCAGCAATACATTTAGCAATTAAACTTTTAGGTATAAAAGCTGGAGATATAGTTTTCTGTTCATCATTAACTTTTGCAGCCACTTGTAATCCAATAATTTATGAAGGAGCAGAACCAGTATTTATAGATTCTGAGTATGACAGTTTAAATATGTCACCAATAGCATTAAAAAAGGCATTTGAAGTTTATTCAGAAAAAGGAAAGTTACCAAAGGCAGTAATAGTAGTTCATCTTTATGGACAATCAGCTAAAATGGATGAAATTATGACTATATGTAATAAATATAATGTTCCGGTAATAGAAGATGCAGCAGAATCTTTAGGAGCAACTTATAAAGGAAAACAAACAGGAACAATAGGAAAGTATGGAATTTATTCTTTTAATGGTAACAAAATCATAACTACTTCTGGTGGTGGAATGCTTGTTTCTAATGATGAAGATGGAATAAAGAAATCAAGATTTTGGGCAACTCAAGCTAGGGATAATAAAAGATATTATCATCATACAGAACTAGGATATAACTACAGAATGAGTAATATTGTTGCTGGAATTGGAAGAGGGCAACTTAGAGTTTTAGATGAAAGAATAGCAAAAAAGAAATATATATATGAAAAATATAAAGAGGCATTTAGAGATATTAAAGATATAGAAATGGCTAATGTATGTGAATATGGTGAGCCAAATTATTGGTTAAGTATTGGAATATTAAGTCCTGAATCAAAAGTTAAGCCAATTGATATTATTTTAGAGTTAGAAAAGGAAAATATCGAATCAAGGCATATATGGAAACCAATGAATATGCAACCTTTCTATGAAGAATATGATTTCTTTAAAGCTAATAATGAGGGTATTAGTGTTGGAGAGGATATTTTTAATAGAGGAATATGTTTACCATCTGATACTAAGATGAGTGATGAAGAAATCAATAGAGTTATTAAAATTGTTAAAGGGTTATTTTAAATTAAATAGTTAAGTAATTAGCCAATTAAGGTGTGAAAGAATTAGGGTTTAGTATGAATAAATTTTTGTGGGGGCAAGGTTATTCATTAAAAAAAGGGATGGGGAAATATGCTTATTAAAAGAATATTAGATTTTATTATATCATTGGTAGCACTAATTATTTTGTCACCGTTGATGTTAATTATTTATGTCTTAGTAAGGATAAATCTTGGATCACCAGCATTTTTTGTTCAAGAAAGAGTTGGTAAGGATAATAAGGTTTTTAAGATGCTTAAGTTTAGAACTATGAAGGATTCTAGAGATAAGAATGGTAATTTGCTTAGTGATAATGAAAGAGTCACTAGGTTCGGAAGCTTATTAAGAAGTTTCAGTTTAGATGAATTACCAGAACTTATAAATGTCATAAAGGGAGATATGAGTTTAGTAGGGCCAAGGGCTTTATTAGTTGAATATCTTCAATATTATAATTCAGAACAAATTAGAAGGCATGAAGTACTTCCAGGGCTTACTGGATGGGCACAAATCAATGGAAGAAACTCAATTACTTGGAATGAAAAGTTTAAGCTTGATGTTTGGTATGTTGATAATTGGTCTCTTTGGCTAGATGTTAAGATTTTCTTTTTAACTTTTTGGAAGGTTATTAAAAGAGAAGGGATTAATCAAAGTGAAACAGTTACAATGGAATATTTTAATGGCACAAACTAATTAATTAAGGAGTTAAGCAGTTAAGTAATTGGGGAATTAATTATTATAAATAAATAAATAAATTGGGGCAATTGATTTATATAAAATATTAATGGATAACAGGAGGATGAAGTGTTAGAGAAATTGTTTGATTTAGATGAATTAATATATATATTTAAAAGAAGATTTTGGATAATTATAGTTGTTACATTAGCAATGAATTCTTTAGCTAGTTATAAGGTATCAAAATATAAGCCTAGTTATACTGCAAGTATGCAAATATTTATGGGTGATAGTGATAATATGTTTAAAGTATATTCAGAAGATCAAATGCAAGCTTTCTCGGAGTTTTTTACATTATTTAGTGAAGTATCTAAACTAGAGGGGTTTTTTGATGATACATTAAAGAAAAATAAGATAAATAAAACTTCAAGTGAAGTTGCATATTCAATAAATTTTTCATACTCTAGCACTATTCCTTTAGTTACCATTACTTATTCAAGTTGGACAGATAAACAAATGGAAGAAACTTTAGAAGTTGTAAGTAAAGAGGTAATGGATAAAATTAGTGAGATAATTCCAGAAAGTAATCCTACTATAATAAAAGAAGTAGAAGTATCAACTATATATCCAGATACAAAGAAGTTACCAACTATAGCTTTTATAGGTGGAATATTTTTATCAATAGGAATAATTTTAGTATTAGATTTATTAGATAACAAAATAAAGTCTAAAAAGGAATTAGAAAAGGTAATACCTGTATCTGTATTAGGATGTATACCAGTAGTAGAAAAAGAATTTAAAAAGGAGAGTAAGGATGTTCGTAACGAAAAAAATGCCCAGGTCACTGTCAGCGGAGGCGTATAGGAGTTTAAGAACTAGTATAAAACTTTATTCTGTAGATAATCCATTAAAAACTTTGGTGGTAACGAGCTCAATAAGTAGTGAGGGAAAATCTACTGTGGCAGGAAATTTAGCTTATATTTTAAATCAAGATGGAGCAAAAGTATTATTAATAGATTGTAATTTAAGAAATCCTTCTATGCACTTAAATTTTTTTATGCCAAATGACAATGGATTAACTGATATATTATCAGGAAGCTGTAAATTAGAAAAAGCTATGAAAAAGGTTGAAGATTCACTTTTTTTAATAACAGCAGGCTCTGTTACTAATAATCCTTCCGAAATAGTTGGTTCTCATTCTATGCAAGAGTTATTAGATGAATTATCTACTAATTTTGACTATATAATTATGGATACTTCAGCAGTACTTCCATCAACAGATACATTACTTTTATCAGCAAAGGCAGATGGAACTATTATTGTTGTAAGAGCTAGGAAGAGTAAGTCAAAGGTAGTTAAGCAATGTTATGAACAGCTTATAGAAGTTAAAGCTAATGTTATAGGTACTATTTTAAATGAAAGTAATAAGTTTTTAGATAATAAATATTATGACCAAGGAAAAAGCAAAAAAGTAAAGATTTTTAATAAATAATAGATTTGGGGATTAATAATGAAAAATATAGTAATAGTAGGTGCAGGTGGAGTAGGAAGAGAAACATCATTAATAATACAACAAATAAATGAATTAAAATCAACATGGAATTTAATTGGATTTATTGATGATGATGTAAATAGTTGGGGCAATGTTATTAATGGGTATCCAGTCATTGGTGGAATGGATTCTTTAGAAAAATTATCACTAGATACTTATGTTGTTGTAGCAATAGCAAATTATAAAGTGAAAAAGAGAATAGTAAATAAAATAAATAATAGATTTAAATTTGCAACTATAGTTCATCCTAGAGTATGGCTTCATGATTATATGACGTTAGGAGAAGGAACAATAATTTATGAAGGAGCAATTCTTACTACAAATATAAAAGTAGGAAATCATGTTATTATAAGTCCTAAATGTGGAATTGGACATGATTCTATTATTAAGGATTACGTTTCTTTATTATGGAACGTCAATATTTCCGGAAATGACATTATTGAAGAGGGAGTAATGATGGGATCAGCTTCAACAGTCATTCAAGGGAAGAAAATAGGAAAGGGTTCAACAGTAGGTGCAGGAGCTGTAGTTATAGATAATATTGATTCATATAGTACGGTAGTTGGAGTTCCAGCAAAGGTTATAAAGGTTGATTATGAAAGAAGGGAAAGAGAATATGAAGAAGGTCTTATATGTAACAACTGTTAGTAGAACAATAAATGCATTTTTAATACCACATATTAATATGCTTTTAGATAATGGATATGAAGTTCATTGTGCTTGTTCTATAGATAAGCCAGTAGATAAGGAGTTACAAAGAAGAGGTGTTAAGATATTTGAAGTTCCTTTTTCAAGAAATCCATTAGGTATTGGAAATATAAATGCTTTTATAAAGTTAGAAGAGCTTCAAAGAATTAATGATTATGATATTGTTCATGTTCATACTCCAATAGCAGCTATATACGGAAGATTACTTAAGTTAAGTTTTCCAAATTTAAGAACTATATATACGGCACATGGTTATCATTTCTTAAAAGGTGGATCTAAATTAGGGTGGTTCTTATATTATCCAATTGAAAAGATTATGGCTAAATTTACTGATGTAATTATTAATATAAATAGTGAAGATTATGAAATAACTAAGGAGAAACTTAAACCTAAAAAGTGTTATCTACTTAATGGAGTTGGACTTGAGTTAAGTAAATATAAAAAGTTAAGTGATACAGAAATTATAGAAAAAAAGAAAGAACTGGGGATTAAGGATAAGGATTTTGTAGTTTTAATGATTGCAGAACTTAATAAAAATAAAAATCATATCCAATTAATTAATGCTATGGAGATATTAACTAAACAGTATCCTAATATAAAGGTTATTTGTATTGGTGATGGTAATTTGAGAGAAGAGTTAGAGCATCAAATAACTTTAAAAAATTTAGAAAATAATATATTTATGTTAGGTTATAGACAAGATGTAAATGAGTTAATAAATATATCTGATATTGGAATATTAATGTCTTATAGAGAGGGGTTACCTAGAAATATAATGGAGTTTATGGCTTGCGGTAGGAAGGTAATTGCTACTGATATTAGGGGATGTAGAGATCTTGTTTGTAATGAAACTGTGGGAACTTTAGTTAATGTCAATGATTATGAATCAACAGCAAAAGCTATAGAAAAGTACTATCTTTTAAAGGATAAGAATTTTGAAGTTTCTGAGGAAATTAAGAAATATGATATTGAGAGTATAAACAGTGAACTTTTAAAGGTTTATGATGGGATCCAATTAGATATTAATTATGAGAAGGGACTTTCTTCTTATGTTAGTAATAGAAGTTGATTTATAACTAAGATAGAATATTAAAAATTTAAGTATACAAGGAATAGAAAGTTTTAAAGAGAAGGAGACTAAAACCTATTATGGATAAGGTATTGCATGTATTACCAATGAATAAAATCAGTGGTGCTGAAAGAATGGCATTATTATTATGTAAAAATTTAAAAAATTATGAACCAATAGTAGTTTGTGGCGGAGAAGAGCTTGCTAATACTTTTAATGAAAATAAAATAAAAACTTATAATATTAAATTCTCATCTAAAAAATTATTAAGCAATGCAAATAGTTTAAGTAAGATTATAAAAGATGAAAATATAAAAATTGTACATGCACATGATAATACGGCTTCTTTAGTCTCATATCTTGCAAAGAAAATCTTCGGATTAAATGTAAAAGTAGTATCACATATTCATAATTGTTATCCTTTTTTAAAAGGTAATGGTGTTAATAAAAAGATAGATAAATATTTAAGAAATAAGTATGACTATAACATTACTTGTGGAAAAACCGTAACTGATTTTTATAAAGAAAATACTGATTATTTTAATGCAGATAGAGCTTTAACACTATCTAATGCAATGGATATAAAGTATATAACTAATATTGATAAAAGAGAAGTTAATGAGATTATAAAAAGGTATAACATAGATGTTAATAAAAAGATATTAGGTTTTATAGGAAGATTAGATGAACAAAAGGGAATTATCCCTTTTATAAAAGAGTTATCAAAGTATAAGAAAGAGTTTAATGATTCTATAATTCTCTTAGTTGGAAATGGATCTCAAGAAGAAGAAATTAAAAGTTTAATTAAAGAATTAAACTTAGAAGATTTATTTATATTAACTGGATTTCAAGAGAAGGTTAATGTATTTTATCCAATTATTGATGTTTTCTTTTTACCATCATTATATGAGGGTTTACCAATGGTTTTATTGGAAGCTATGGCATTTAAGAAAGCTGTTATTAGTATGAATGTAGGAAGTATAAGTGAAGTAATAATTAATAATGAAACTGGGCTTTTAATTGAGCAAGGAAACTATGAGAAGTTTGTTAATGAATTAATAAGATTAAAAAATGATGAAATATTAAAAAATAATCTATGTTTAAAAGGGTTTGAGTATATAAATAAAAATTACAATATTAAAAATTATGAAAATAAGATAAGAGAGTTATATGGACAATTAATTTAACTTGGAGAGTTGGTTTTATGAGAGTTTTTTTATCACTTCTATTATTAGAAGCATTTATTAATGTAGTTTTTGAAGGACAGATAAATAGAGAGATATTTGCATTAATTTATATATTAATAAATTCACTTGCAATAATGGGGTGGTTTTATATAAAAGCTAAGAATAAAACTATTTTTATGATTCTTATGTTTGGCTTTTTAATTAGATTAGCTGCATTATGGTATGACCAATCAATAGGATTACTTCCATTTAATACAGGAGATGCATATAAATTTCATGAGTTAGCAGTTGAGACTGCAAATGCTCTTCCAGATGTAATGTTAGAACATTTCACTGGATTTTATTCGCAAGTTTTAGGAGTAGTGTATTATTTTTTTGGGCCATATAGATTTTTTGGACAATATTTAAATGTAGTTTTTGTAGTACTTGCAGCTACAAAGCTTATTGATATAGCAAATCTTTTAAAATTAAAAGATAAAAATACAGAATTAATGGTTGCTTTGTGGTTATTTATGCCTATTCCTTTCTTAATGGGATATGCATTAATTAGAGAAGGAAGTATGTATTATCTAATTATGTTAGGGGTTTATCATTTCCTTAAGTGGTTTGAAAAATATAATCCTATTTATATTTTATTAACAATACTACCTATATATATGGCATCACTTTATCATGAAGGAGCACTATATATATTACCACCAATGATATATGCATTTATATTTTATGATAGAAAAAAAGAAAGAATTAAATTTAATGCTATAAATATTATTTGTATAGTAGTGGCGGTAGTTGGAGCAATATTTATAGTAACTGCAAATCAAGAGGAATTTTTAGGGAAAACTAATGCTGAAACAGGAGGAGGATCAAGTTATCTTACAGCATTAGAAATAAATAATCCTATGCAATTCATTATGTTTGCACCTATAAAGGGGTTTTATTTATTATATTCTCCTATGCCTTGGTTAATAAGAGGTGGACTTGATATACCAACTTTCTTATTTGATACATGTTTATGGGGATATGCTACTTATAAAATATTAAGAAATTTTAGAAAAATTGACACTAAATATAAGATGTTATTTTTAGCTATTTTTGTGGCTGGAATGATTTATGGAATGGGAACTCATAATACCGGAACGGCAATGCGGCATAGAAATAAATTTATGTCATTAATGTTAATATCTTATATTGGTACAAAAGATAAATATATAGATGGTAAAGAGGAAGAGGAAAAAGAGGGAGAACTGGTATGGTAAATGTCTGTTTCTTAAGTGGGGATATGTCTAGAACTGGAGGTACAGAACGAGTACTTTCAATAATAGCAAATGAACTTTCTAAAAAAGATGATAAATTTAATATTCATATATTAAGTATAACCAATGAAAGTAATAGTAGTTATTTTACTTTAAATAAAAATATTAAAACTGAAAGAATATTGAAAAGTAAAGATGTGAATTTTAAGAAACATTATTTTCAAGTTGTTAAGGGAATAAGACAATATATTAAAAAAAATAAGATTGATATTTTAATAGATGTTGAAGTTATAGCAAGTCTTTTCTCAATTCCAGCAGCGTTATTTACTAAAGCTAGATTAATTGCTTGGGAGCACTTTAACTTTTATGAGGATAATGGGTCAAGCCTAAGAGTTTTTTCAAGAAGGTTAATATCTAGATTTTCAGATTGTATTATAACTCTTACAGAACAGGACAAAATGAATTATCTTAATAATTTAAATATTAAAGGGAAGATAGATTTTATATACAATCCTATGGAAAATGGGGATAGTACAAGTTGTGATATAAAAGCTAAGCAATTAATAAGTGTTGGAAGATTAACATATCAAAAGGGATTTGATATGTTATGTGAAGTAGCTAAAGATGTATTAAAAGATAATCCAGAGTGGAAGTGGATTATATTAGGAGATGGAGAGGATAAAGAAAAGCTTGAAAGTAAGATAAAAGAGTATAACTTACAAGGAAAGCTTATCTTAAAGGGTAAAGTATCAAACGTTGAAGATTATTATAAAAATAGTAGTTTATATGTTATGACATCTAGGTTTGAAGGATTGCCAATGACCTTACTTGAAGCTAAAAGTTATAAATTACCTATTGTTAGTTTTAATTGTTTAACTGGTCCATCTGAGATAGTTAGAAATAATATTAATGGATTTTTAATAGAAACTGGTAACGTTGCAGCTATGGTAAATAAGATTGACATATTATTATCTGATATAAATAAGCGAGAAGATTTTAGTAATAAGTCAAACTTAGATATAGAAAAATTCAAGTTAAAACCAATAGTTGATAAGTGGGAAAATATATTAATAAACCTATAAATTTTATTAGGAGAATTAAAATGAGAATAGCAATATATAGTAATACTTTAGATAATGGGGGTATAAGTAAGTTTGTTTATAACTTACAAAATGCTTTTAGTAAAAGTAATATTAGAAGTCATATAGTTACATTTAGTGCAGATACCATATATGGAGATGATATAACATTACTTCAGTGTAATAATCACTTAGAAAGAATTAAAAAACTAAGTAATTTTATAAAAAAAGAAAATATAGAAGCTATAATTGCCAATACATGGTTTGAGGGATTTATAGCTAAATGTGCTACAGTCAGAAGTGGCAGAAAGGTTAAAGTTATTTCTGTTGTTCATATTAGACCTAATTTATGGGGATTTAAAGAAAATGATTTAATAAGAAAAAACTTCGCCAAAATATCTTTAGGTGTCTGTAGTAAAGTGGTGGCTGTATCTAATGAATTAAAAGATGCCATGGTATTAGAAAAGTGGGTTAAAGAAAATAAAATTACTACAATATATAATCCAGTAATATTTGATGAAGTTAGCAAAAGTGAAATTAAGTTTAAAGATATAGAAAATAAAGACGTAATTAATATTGCTGTAATTGGATGGATACAGCCAAGAAAAGCTCAAGATATAATATCAAAAGCTTTTAGTGGAATAAATGATAGAAAATATATTTTAAATTTTATAGGTGGAATAGAAGATAAAAATTATTATTCTAATGTAATGAAGATAATAGAAGATAATAACTTACAAGATAAGGTTAAGTTCTGGGGACCGAGGAAAGATATATTTGAAATATTAAATGATATGGATATGTTGATATCTGCTAGTAGGGGAGAGGCACTTCCAACAGTAATGATAGAAGCTTTATATTCAGAAGTTCCTATGATATCAAGTGATTGTGATTATGGACCCAAAGAAATATTAGATAATGGAAAGTATGGGTTGATATTTAAAGTAGATGATTATAAAGGGTTAGCTAAATGCTTTAATAGATTAGTAAATGATAATGATCTATATAATGACTTTTTAAATAAGTCAAAAGAAAGAAGTAAGCTTTTTACTTATGATAAATGTATTAATTCATATTTAAGTATATTGAATGAATAAGGAGAGGGTAAAAATAAAACCATTAATAAGTGTAATAGTGCCTGTTTATAATGGTGAAAAATTTATAGAGCAGTGCATTAATTCAATTACTAATCAAACATTAAAAGATATAGAAATATTAATAGTAAATGATGGATCAAAAGATAATACGAGAAATATTATAGAAAGTATTGCTAAGAAAGATTCTAGAGTTAAGGTATTAAATCAAAAAAATTCTGGAGTTTCAGCAGCTAGAAATAATGGAATTAGTAAATCTTTAGGGAAATATATAGCTTTTGTAGATGCAGATGATTACATTGATAAAACTATGTATGAAAAAATGTATAAAAAGGCAGAAGAATTTAATAGTGATGTAGTTATATGTAATGTTAATGATGTATTAAATGGTGATAAAAAAGTTAGTTTAAATTTAAATGAAGGTATTATAGACATTAAAAGCTTAACTGAAAAAGAGTTTTTAAGTAATGAATACTTTAATTTAGGAACTGCAGTATGGCATAAAATATTCAAAAGTAAATTAATAAAAGAAAACAAAATTAAATTTATAAATTATAGTGAAGTAGCTAGTGAAGATACATTATTTAATTATGAAGCAATGTTAAAAGCTAAAAGATTATATTGCATAGATGAACCTTTATATGATTATAAAATAAGTGAAAATTCACTAACAAAAAGCAAAATCGCAAAAGAAAACATGGTAAAAAGGTGTATGAACACAGTTAATATTATGAGTGATTTCCTTAGTAAAAATAAAATTCAAGATGAAAACTTTATTGATTATATTACATACTGGGAATTTATAAATGCTTTATCTTATGTTGATGAATTAAAGGTTAAATTATTAGTAAATTCAATTAAGGAATATAGCAAAGCATCAACTTTTAATAAATCAATAAGGAAGGTTGCATTAAGTAGTAAATTAGATAAATATTTTATAAATCATAAAGGTAGTTATAGCATAACTAATAAGATTTTTGATAAGATTTTTTCTTTATTGTGTTTATGTAAATTATATTATTTTGCTGGAACATTTCATTTATTAAGACTTAAAAGAGCCAATAAGATACAAGTTAATGCTATTAATCTTAATGGAGGTGAAGTATTTGAGTAATGTTACTATAAGTATATTAATGCCTGTATACAATAGTCAGGAGTATTTAAAAAATACAGTACAAGGTGTTATAAATCAAAGCTATAAAGACTGGGAACTTATATTAGTTGATGATGGTTCTAAAGATAACAGTAAAAATATATGTATAGAACTTCAAAAATCAGATAGTCGTATAAGATTTATTAGTAAGGAAAATGCAGGGGTTTCAAGTACTAGGAATACTGCTTTAGATAATGCAAGAGGAAAATATATTGCATTTATTGATAGTGATGACTTAGTTCATAAAGATTATTTAAAAATACTATTAAGTAGTATGGAGAAGTCCAATGGACAGCTTGCAGTTTGTGGCTTTAAAGAAAGAAAAGTTTCAGCTAATGGACAAGTTGAAGAGTTAAGTAGAGTATTTTGTCCTAAAGAAGTAATTGCTATGGAAGATATGAAGGATTTAATAATGGACTTTGGTAATAGTGGATTATTAAATCCTTTATGGAACAAATTATATAGTAGAGAAATAATAGAAAAAAATAATATAAGATTTAAAGAAGAGGTTGAAACAGGGGAAGATTTTATCTTTAACCTACAATATTTTAGAAAAATTAAAAATATATGTTTTTCTAAGGAGGAGCTTTATTACTATATAAGAAGAAATAATAATAGTATAACATACCAATATATTGATAATATGTACGAAAAAGGATTAGAAATTCATAGTTTATTAGAAGAATTTTTAAAAGATATGAATTTTTATAATAGTAAAAATAAATATATTCTTTATGGAAATCATCTTATGGGAGTATTTTCATCTTTCTTAAATTTATTTCATAAAGATTGCAAATTAACTTTAAAGCAAAAGAAGCAGTATATAAAAGCTATTGTAGATAGAGAGTATGTTAATGAATGTGCAGCAAATAGAAAAAGTGATAAAGGACTTATTGGATTAACAGCATTATTAGTTAGAATAAAAAACTCTACAATTATATGTAGTGTATTTAAAGGGATATCTTTAGTGAGGTTGGTGAAATCATAATGGATATAAAAGTTAGCGTTGTAATGCCAGTTTATAATGCAGAGAAATATTTAGCTAAGTCTATAGAAAGTATGCTTGGCCAAACTTTAAAAGAAATAGAACTTATATTAGTTAATGATGGTTCTAAAGATAATAGTTTGAAGATTTGCGAAGAATATAAAAATAAAGATAATAGAGTAACTGTAATTGATAAGAAAAATGAAGGAGCATGTATAGCTAGGAATACTGGAATTGAAAAGGCTAGGGGAAAGTATATACAGTTAGTAGATGCTGATGATTATATTGAAAATAATATGTTAGAAGAACAATATAACTTAGCAGAGAAAACCAATGCTGAAGTTGTTATGTGTGGTATGAAGTTTGATATTCATCAAAAAAATGGACAAGTAGTCACTAGTGAATCTCATTATAAGGATATGGTTTTGAAATCTCAAGATGAGATAAAGCCTATATTTATGGATTTATTTGATAATTTACTTTTTAACTATACTCACAATAAGTTATATAATGCACAGTTTTTAAAGAATAATAATCTTAAATTTATAGATTGGTTGCCTATAGATCAGGATACTAATTTTAATATTGATGTTTTCAAGAAGTTAAATAAATTAACTATAAGCACTAAGGCTTATTATCATTATGTAAAAACTTTTGAGGAAACTATTGTTACTAGATATCATGCTAATAAGTTTAAGGTTAGGACTTTTAGATATGATAGATTAAAGCAATTGCTTATGGATTGGGGTATATATAATGAGGAAAATAGGAAGAAGTTAGCTTCAATGTATATTCATCATGTTATTGAGTGTTTTGAAATATATAATCATGAGAAATGTAATTTGAGTGTAAGTGATAAGAAAAGAGAGATAGGAAAGATATTAGATACAGAGCAGGTTAGGGAATGTATTAAGGTTTTGGATAGAACTAATTCTTTTTATACTAATATGGTTTTTAAGCAGATGAAGGGAAGTAGGATAAATGGGATTTATTCTATTACTAGATTAAAGAGAGTATTAAGATAGGGGTATTTATATGAAGAAAAAGATTCTTTTTCTAATAGAGAGTTTTGCTGGTGGTGGAGTTGAAAAAGTATTTATTGATTTAATCAATAACATGGATATAAGTAAGTATGATATCACAGTTATGAGCATATGGGATTATGGAGTTAGAAAAAAAGATTTAAGAAAAGATGTTAAGTATAAGTCTATTTTTCCTAATATAAAAGGCATAAGTAGGGTGTTTCATAATTTTGTAGAAAAAAGTGATGGAAAATTACTTTATAAATTAGGAATAAGAGAAAAATATGATATTGAGATTGCTTTTATAGAGGGAAGAGCTACTAAGATAATAGGGGCATCAACTAATTCTAATAGTAAAAAAATAGCATGGGTTCATATAGATTTATCACAAGGACATTGGACAAGCATGGTTTTTAACAAAAGTTTAGAGAAAGAAAAGGAGTGTTATAAGAGGTTTAATGACATAATATTTGTTTCTAATTCAGCCAAGGACGGATTTAAAAAATTATTTGGAGATGATTTTGATAATCTTCAAGTTAAATATAATCCAATTATTGCTGGTGATGTTATCAAAAAATCACAAGAAGTAATAGATGATATAGAAAAACCAAAAGATAAGAAATTGTTAGTTACTAGTGGACGCTTAGTATCTCAAAAGGGATATGAGTCTTTACTAGAAGTTTGTAATAGGTTGAATAAGGATAAATTGGATTATGAGTTATGGATTTTAGGTGAGGGATGGGCTAGAGAAAAGCTAAAGGAGTTAACAGATAAATATAAGTTAAATAATGTTAAGCTACTTGGGTTTAAGGAAAATCCATATAAATATATAAAACATGGTGATTTATTCGTTTGTTCTTCTAAAAATGAAGGTTTTTCACTTGTAATAGCAGAAGCAATGATTCTAGGATTACCAGTAATTAGTACAAATTGTTCAGGACCAAATGAATTACTTAATTTTGGTGAGTATGGATTTATGGTTGAAAATAATGAAGATGCTTTATATGAAGGATTAAAGGAAATTTTAAAGGATAAAAAAAAGTTGGAATACTATATTGAAAAATCTAAAGAGAGAGTAAACTTTTTTAATTATAAAGATAGAATAAGCGATATTGAGAGGTTATTTAACAATGACTATGAATTCCAAGATGAGTGTTATAATACCAGTTTATAATGTTGAACTTTGGCTTAGAAAATGTCTAGATAGTTTATTAAATCAAACATATAGTAACATAGAAATTATATTAATAGATGATGGTTCAACTGATAGAAGTGGTGAAATATGTGATGAGTATTCAAGAAAAGATAGTAGAGTAAAAGTAATGCATATAAAAAACAGTGGACAATCAGTAGCAAGAAATAAGGGATTAGATGTATCACAAGGCGATTATGTATTATTTGTTGATAGTGATGATTATTTATGTGATAGTGAAATAATAGAGAAGTTTATAAATACATTAAACAGTAGTAAATGTGATTTTATATATACATCGTATTGTAGATTTAATGATGGAAATGAAGATGAAATAACAGAAATATTACCTATAAATTTAACAAATAGAGATATCAAAAATAAATTAGGTAAAGATATTTTAGCTGACTTAATAAATAAAAATTCATTTCATCATGCACCATATTTAAAAGTATGTAGAAGAGATTTTATTTTAAATAATAACTTATATTTTAGAGAGGGTTATTATCATGAGGATGCAGAATGGAGCTTTAAAGTTTTTTATTATGCTAAAAAAGTAGTTATTTATAATGAACCTTGGTATATGAGACGAATGAGAGAAAATTCTACAATAACATCAAGAGATGAAAAATCTATATGTAAAAAGCTATGTGACAGATTAATAATAGCTAATGAATTAATAAAATTTTTTGAGGAAAGAAATGTTTCGAAGATAATAATAGATGATTTGGTAAGGATGTATTGGGGAGATTTAATGATTACAAGGGATATAAAAGAAAGTACTAATATAAAAAAGTGTACTGAGATTATATCTTCAACAAAAAGTGTATTAGAGAAAGCACAGGTAAAAAAATATTTAATTGGAAGTAAATTAATTAAATATTTTGGAGTTAATAATTTTATTAGTTTATTAAGGGTAGTGAGGATTTAAAATGAAGGTTTGTTTTTATTTAAATACTTATGGATTAGAAAAAAAGGATTTTTCTAATCCTTTACTAGGTAATCCAGGTATAGGTGGAACTGAATTTATGTTTTGGACGATTAGCTTTTATCTAAAGAAGTTATATCCTGAGTTAGATGTTGTAGTATTTGCAGCTAATATAGAGACATTACCTAAGGAGATAATAGGAATCAAATGTAAAGATGAATTAGAAGCTGTTAAGCTATGTAAAGAAATAGATGGAGATATTTTTATATTTAAAGGACCATATCATGATATTAAATTATTTAATTTAATTGATAATTTAAAAGTTAAGTCAATAATGTGGTCTCATAATTATGAAAGTGTTATTGGATTAAAATATGCTTTAAATTGTAATTATTTAAAGAGAAATTTATGTGTTGGAAAAGAACAATATGATAGATTGAGGGATCATAAAATATTTAATAAATCAACATATATATATAATTGTTTAGATTTTTCACCATATAAGGTAAAGAATATTAAAAAGAAAAATGTTGTTACCTTCATGGGTGGATTGAGAGTAACAAAGGGTTTTCATATATTAGCGAAGGTATGGAAAGAAGTTATTAAAGAAGTTCCTGATGCTGAATTGCACGTTATGGGAGGAGCAAAGCTATATAATGAAAATGTAACTACAGGAGGTTATGGTATATCAGATGAAAAATATGAAAAGAGATTTATGCCATATCTTTTAAATGATGATGGAAGTGTAATGAATAGTGTTAAGTTTTTAGGTGTATTGAATGGAGATGAAAAAATTAAGGCTATAAATGAAACAAAGGTTGGAATTGCTAACCCATCAGGATTTGGAGAAACATTTTGCATAAGTGCGATAGAATTTGAAGCAATGAGGGTTCCTGTAGTTAGTTGTAAAAAAAATGGCTTGTTAGATACTATTATAGATAAAAAATCTGGATTGTTAGTAAAAAACGAGAAACAGTTAAAAGATGCCATAGTTAGATTGCTTAAAGATGATAAATTAAATTCTGAAATGGGTATATATGGTGAGAAGTTTGTAAAACAAAAATTTGATGTTTATAAAATATGTGATGATTGGATGAAGTTATTAACTGATGTTTATGAGGATAAGGAACAAAAAGTTGAGTTAATTAACAATAACTTTAAATATAACTTAAAGTGGCTAAGAGAAATTAATAGAAATTTTAGGAAGATAAAAATGTTTTATTGGCTACCACCAATAAGTGAGTATGAAGAGAGAGTAATTCCTAAGTTTAAAAAGTTATAGAGGAGATAGCGTTTTATGAATCCAGAGATAAGCATAATTGTTCCGATTTATAATGTTGAGAAATACCTAAAGAGATGTATTGATTCTATATTAAATCAAAGTTTCGAGAATTTTGAGTTAATATTAGTTGATGATGGGTCTACTGATAATAGTGGCAAAATAGTTGATGAGTATGAAGATATAGATAAAAGAATTAGAGTTATTCATAAGCAAAATGGGGGGCAAGGATCAGCTAGAAATAGGGGATTGGATATAGCAAAAGGTAATTATATAGGATTTGTAGATAGTGATGATTGGATACATAGAGATATGTATAAAATTCTTTATGAAAATATAATTAAATATAATGCACAAATTTCTCAAATTGACCATTATCCTAGTAAGAGTTATATGAAAGATAATTATATAAAGGAATATAATGTTAAAGTTATAGATAATGTTTTAAATGAGTTTGGGAATTGTACAAGCTTTGAACTATTACCTTACATTTTTGTTTGGAATAAATTATATAGTTCTGATATATGGAAGAAGGTTAGATTCCCAGAAAATAAATTTGCTGAAGATCTTAGAGTTATTTATAAAATATACGATAAGTCAAATAAAATAATAAAAATAGATTGTAAATTATATTACTATTATATGTCTGACAACAGTAGTACTAGGGGAAAATTTAATATTAAAAAGTTAGAGGATATAGAAGCATGGGAAGAAATGTTACAATTTTTTAATGATAATTATCCTAATATTAATATAAGTAACTTAAAATCTGTTTTTTGTGGGAGGTTATTAAGATATTATTTTTGGAGTAACGAATATAAAGATATACAGAAAAGATTAAAGATATCCTTTAATAGAAATATTAAATATGTATTGAAAAGTAGAAAGCTTAATTATAAAGAAAAAGTAGTATATATTTCTTTTAGAATATCACCATTACTATGTAAAAAATGTTTTAAAACAAAATTAAATATATAGAAGAGTTAATAGAATAGCATTATATTTATTTGTAGTATTTTATACTAATATTAAGTTTTTAATAAATAACAAAGGTATAAATTTATTAAGTAGTTTAGGAGAATAAAAAATGAGATTAGCATTCTTAGTTAATGATATAAATGCTAATGGTGGAGTTGAAAGAGTTGTCATTACATTAGCTAATTACTTTGTTAGAGAGTATAAATATAAAGTAATAATAATATCAAAGGGAGAAAAAAATAATAATAGCATATATCAAGTAGATAATAATATTGATATAACTTATTTAAATTATAAACTTAAAAAGGGAAATTCTTTTTATGTATGTTTAGATGAATTTTTATTTTTAAGAAAAAGGTTAATTAATATGGATATAGATGTACTTATTACAACTACAACATTTCATAATTTATATTTTTCAATTATGAGGCCATTTCTAAGATTTAAGGTTATCTCCTCACATCATGAGGAATTTTCATCTGATACAGATAAATGGAATAGATTAAAGAAAATATTCTATAAAAATTTAGATGGTATTGTAACATTAACAACTTCTGATTACGAAATATATAAGAAATATAATTCTAATTCGTATACTATTTCTAATCCTTTACCATATAAAAGACAATACTTATATGATAAAAGTAGTAAAAAAATAATAACCGTAGGTAGAGTGAGTATAGAAAAATCTATAGATTATTCCATAAGAGCATTTTCAAAATTAGCAGATAAATATCCAGAATGGAAATTAGAGATAGTTGGAGATGGGCCGGATAAGGATAGATTATTAGAATTAATTACAAAGTTAAATTTAAGCAGTAGAGTTGAAATAACAGGTTTTTGTAATAATATAATTAATAAATATAAAGAATCTGCTTTTTTAGTTTTAACGTCTCAAAAAGAGGGTTTTGGATGTGTGCTTATAGAGAGTAATGCAGTTGGTGTACCTGTTATTAGTTTCGATAATGTAGGACCGAAAGAAATAATTGAAGATAATATAAATGGTTTTTTAGTAGAAAAAAATAATGAAAATAAATTAATTGAAGTAATGGATAAAATGATGTCTGATAATAATTTAAGAGAGCGTTTATCAAAAGGGGCATATGAACAGGCTAGCAAATACTCTATAAATAAAATTTGTAGTAAGTGGAATAGAATTTTAAAGGAGATTTAAATAATATGAATGTTTTTTTAACAGTATTGTCATCAGATGAATATCTATTAGGAGTATTGACTTTATATAAATCATTGCTTAATACTGGGACAAAGTATCCGTTTTATGTAGCTATAACTAATGATATAAGTAAAGAATCTATAGATATTTTGGGGAATGTTAACATAAATATAATAAAATTAGATAATAATATTCAATTACCAGAAGAGATAAAAAATAAAAATTCTAAATCAGGATATAGTCAATGGAATAATACGTTGCAAAAATTAGCTATATTTCAGCTTACTAGATTTAAAAAAATAGTCTATTTAGATAGTGATATGCTGATTTTAAATAATATAGATGAATTATTCAATAAAAAACATATGTCTGCAGTTGTTGCAGGTGCATTAATTCCAGGAAGAGAAGATTGGAAATTGTTAAATTCAGGTATAATGGTAATAGAACCAAAAAAAAATTAGGTACTAATATAGCAAAAACAATTGATATGGTTAGTAAAAATAAGGAGTATTTTGGAGATCAAGATTTAATACAGGAATATTACAATGAATGGTATGAAAATAAAGATTTACAACTAAATCATAAGTATAATGTTTTTATTAATGATTTGGAATTCTATTGCAAAAAATGTAATTACAATACTAAAAAAAACAATAATAATAGTATTTCAGTTGTTCATTTTGTAGGAGAGAAGAAGCCTTGGATGTTATCTAAAAAAGATTTAGTAAAATATTTATTAGTATTAATTAAAAATAGGGAGTTTAATATGATAAAGGTATACTTGAGATATCTTAAGTTACTAAGTATATCTAAAAAGGAGAAAGTTATATGAGAGTAAGTGTCATAGTAGCAGCTTATAATATAGAAAAATATATAGAACGTTGTATAAGATCAATAGTAGATCAAAGTATTTCCGACATTGAAATAATAGTTGTTAATGATGGATCAACAGATAAAACTTTAGATAGGTTAAATAAGCTTAAAATATATGATACTAGAATCAAAGTTATCAGTCAAAATAATAAGGGACTCATTGAAGCTAGGAAAAAAGGATTTAATAATGCAAGAGGTGAATATATTTTATTTATTGATGGAGATGACTTTTTAGAAGTTAATGCTCTTAAGGAAGCATATGATTATGGAATAAATAATAATTTAGATATAGTATGTTTTAATTCATATAAAACTTATGATAATTATAAAGAAAAGTTTTATATATTTGATAATGAATTTAGTTTGAAAGAACCGTTAAAAGGTTTATTTTTAGATAATATTATGCCAGCTATATGGGCCAAAATGGTGAGGAGAAATTTTATAATTAATAATGAAATTAAATTTCCATCATATATAAGTTATGGAGAAGATTTAGCTACAGTGGCACATTGGTTCATGTATAATCCTAAAATAGGACTTTTAGATAAAAGTTTATATAATTACTATCAAAGAAGTGATAGCATAACAGGTTCTATTTCAAATAAGATATTGGATGTAAATATTGCTATAGAATTTATGAAAGACGAATTAATAAATAATAATATATATTATTTATATAATAGTGAATTTGAATACATGATCTTTATTCATTTATTCAAAAGAGTAATAATTGATTCAAAAACCTTAAATAATATTACAAAAGAGGTATATGTTCAATATAAGGAAAGAAATATAAATATACATAGAAATAAATATATATATAACTATGTTAAAGAACAGTCATTAAGTATGAAAATACGTATTATAGCGTATAATTTTAATTATGATTTAGGTAAAGCATATGATTTAATAAGATTTAAGATAAAAAAATTATTATGTAGATAATTATAGAGGTAAGGGTATGAGAGTAAAAAATTCAATAAAAAACATTTATATAAGTATATTGACTCAGATTATAATTACTTTACTAGGGTTTATATCTAGAAGGGTATTTTTAGATAGTCTAGGTAGTGAATATTTAGGTGTAAATGGACTTTTAAGTAACATACTATCAATGCTTAGTTTAGTTGAAGGTGGTATAGGTGGTAGTATAGTATATAATTTGTACAAGCCATTAGCGGAAGATGATAGACCAAGAATTATAGCACTAGTTCAGTTATATAAAAAAATATATGGAATATTGGCAGTTCTAATTTTTGTATTAAGTATGGCATTATATCCTTTGTTGGATATTTTAGTAGGGGATACAAGTGGGATATATAATTTAGGAGTAGTGTATTTTTTATTTGTATTTAAAAATGTAGTATCTTATTTAAATGCACATAAATGGTCATTAATTAATGCAGATCAAAAAGGGTATGTATTATCTAGATATAATTTATTGTTTAATGTAATTACAACTATATCAAAGATATTGGTATTATCAATTACACGTAATTATATATTATATTTAATTATAGAAGTATTAATATTTTTAATTCAAAATATATGGAATGGAAATATTGTTAACAAGAGATATTCATATATAAATGTTAAGGAAAAATATGAAGTAGATAAAGAAACTAAAGCAACATTAAGCAAAAATGTAAAAGCGATGTTTTTACATAATGTAGGTGGATATTGTGTATTTGGTACAGATAATATTCTTATTTCTGCATTGATTAATTTAAAAACTGTAGGTTTATATTCAAATTATACAATGGTTATAAATCAGTTAAAGGGATTATTAACGCCATTAATAGATGGGATAGGAGCAAGTGTTGGAAATTTAATTGTTACAGAGAGTAAAGAGAAAAGTTATCAAATATTCAATGTTGTATATTTAATAAATTTTTGGATTTATGGTTTTTGTTCAATAGTTTTATTTAATTTGTTAGAACCGTTTATTGATTTATGGTTAGGAAAAGGATTGTTATTAGATAAGTTCACGTTTCTTATTATATTATTAAATTTTTATATAACAGGATTAAGGAGTTGCGTTATTACCTTTAAAACAAAAGGTGGTATATTTGATAATGATAAATATGTTCCAATTATGGAATCTATAATTAATTTAGGTGCATCAATAATTTTAGCAAAATTCTTTGGACTTGTAGGAATATTTTTAGGGACAACAATAAGTACTATAGCAATTCCTTTTTGGTTACAACCTAAATTAGTTTATAATAATATTTTTAATAAGTCTTCAATTGAATATTTTAGTAAATATTTCAAGTATTTATTTATAACAATATTTACAGGTACACTTACTACTTTGCTGTGTAGATATATAGAAATAAATAATTTATTTTTACAATTAGTAGTTAATGGTGTTGTAAGTACAATAATTATAAATTTAGTATTTGTGGGATTCTTATTTAAAACTAAAGAGGCAAAATATCTTTTAAGTTTATTTAAGAATATTATAAGCGGAATATATTTAAAAATAACAAGAGCATAAATTTAATAAATCTGCCTGTATCATGACTGATTTTTAAATCAGTTATGATACAGGCATTAATTTTGAGTGAAATTATTCCTTTTATATAATAATTTATACTTTTATTATCAAATATATTTAATTTATAGATGATAATTATATCAAAAAATTTACATAATAATATTATGTTTAAACTAACAATAAAAATATGAAGTCCATCTTTTAGTTACTATATCAGAATTTATTTTAATAAGTTGATATTTATTATGTCGATTTTAATTTTACTGCATATATTAAATTATAAATATTTATAAGGAGAATATGTGTATTATGGAAATTAATGAAACCATAAATAAATTATTAAATAATACAATAGATATAAAAAATAGACTTATAGAATTAGAAGATAAGTTACAAGAAAAAGATAGCATAATAGAAGAGTTAAATTTAGAAATAGATCAGTTAAAGGGATTAAGTCATGAAGAGGATGAATTAGATTGTGGATTATTGGGAAACTTACAAGATATTAAGTGGAGTGTAGAAAATTATGCAACGTATAGTATTGAAAATAACAGTTTAATAATACATGGTACTAGTAGGTATGCCTCAATAAAATGTATATATACTGAATTGCCAGAAAATTATATAGAAAATGTAAGAACAAAATATTTGTTGCATATAGAAGGATATAAAGAGCAGGGATGTAGTAATTCATATATATGTACAAGTGATAATTTAATAGAAGATAATAAATTTAGTATGAATATAGAACTTTTAGCATCTTGGGAAAGACAATTAAATATAGTAATAATGTTGAATCAATCTAATGGTGAGGATTCTAAGATTGTAATAACTTCGCTTAAACTAACACTATTATAAAGGAGGTGAGAGGGTAATGGATTATTTAATAGATGAAAGGATAGAATTAATAGAAACTATAAGTAAGCAAATACTTACAGTAAATACAGAATATATTCAATCAATAAATAGTTTATTATTAAAACAATTAATTTTATCAGACGAAGTAGAAGAACCTAAAATTATATTTTCAACAGTAGGTGAAATGAAGAAAGCTAATTTAAATGAAGGAGATATAGTATATACAAAAGGATATTATAATGAAGATGATGGAGGCGGGGCATGTTATATAATTAAAGATTATAATTATTATTTGAATGAATGGTTACCAGAAGATTGTAGGAAGGTTGGTATTAAGCCAACAATGACAGATGTTTATTTAATTGATACTCCAGTTGATGAGTATGGAAATCATACGTTAGATAATAAATTGGTTGCTTGTTTAATGAATAAAGAAGATATTAAAGTTGAGCAATATGGAGCAAAGGGGGATGGAAATTTTGATAATATAGAATCATTCATTCATCTATTTGCTCATATGAAACATGGAAAGATAGCATTTAAAAAAGATGGAATTTATTTAATGGGACAAAGAAAGCAGGAAAATATTCCAAGAATATATTCCTATTTGGATAATCCATATAGAGCGTATATGTCTGGAAGAGGAGCATATATACAAAAACCAATAATGGCAAATGTAGATGGAGTAGAAATAGTTGGAGAAAATTCTACTATAAAAATAAAAGATAATGATTTTTGTAATAATGGAAAAACTACAGACATGGCAATACTTCATTTGTTTAGATTTGTTAAGAATTTAAAAATTCATGGAATTAATTTTAATAATAATGGGTTAACAATGGATTCCAGTCATGTTGTAAGCAATCATGGAATAATATATAAGTCAGGAAATTCAACTTTAGACGGTGGAAAGATAGCTCCGTATTCAGAAATAAAAGATGAAATATCAAATATTGAAATATATGATTGTAAATTTATAGAAGGGGGAACTAGAAGGGATGTCCAAGATGTTGGGGGAGATGGAATATTAATAATAAACCCTTCAGAGTTATCTCATGATATTAATATTCATGATAATAAGTTTATTAATTGGGGGAGATGGTGTTTTGCCATTGATTTGGGTGGAAATGGAGAATGTATCGAAAATGTGAAATTTAATAATAATTACTGTTTCCAAGATATGAATCAAAATACGTCTTTATATGGTGGCTGCAGAGGATTAGGATGGATAGACCTTGAAGCAAAAAAATGTTTTAAAAATCTAGAGATATGTAATAATTATGTAGATGGATGGTGTGGTTTTGCATTTAACGGAGCAGGAAAAGTTAGTGAAAATGTAACTATTAAAAGTAATGTAATGACTCATACTACTAGTAATTCTATAGGCAGTAAAGGTTACAATTATACCTGGAATTTTTATGGAGTACAGATGAAAAATTTGGTGTTTGAGAATAATGATTTTTCAAATGCAGCTGGAAGTTATAGATTTGGATATACTTTAAATAATATAGTAATCAGAAATAATAAAATGCCATCAACAACAGATGCATTTTCTCTTAATGGGATGTATGGAGATATAATAATTGAAGGAAATCAAAGAATTGATTATGGAAAAATTTGCGGTGTGCTACCAACGCAATTGGGATCGCCGGATTATTTAAGTGATGAAGAAAAATCTAATCCATATGTAAATTTAGTATTTAGAAATAACCAAGCAAGTATTTCAGGAAAGTTTTTTGATGAAGGGAACAAAGGAAAATATAATTATATAAAGCTTACGATAGAGAATAATCAAATGAATGGTGTAAATATAGAAGCGTTTGATGCAGAGGACTTTAATTTTGATTTAACTCAAATTAGAGATATAGAAAGTATAAGTGCTTTTAGTGTAAGAGGAGCACAATTTACTTCTCCTACTACAATTAACTATAGGGGGATGCCTAATGGTGGAGGATATTATACTAAGGGAGATATAGTTGCGGAAAATGATAAAAAGAAAATAATATGCACTGAAGATGGATATGTACCGATGCAAGGGAGTTTTGGATTGGCAGATAGCGATGTAGAATTTTCAAGTATAACTAATCCCAAAGCTATTATTAAAAAAGGAACTTATGTATATACAGATAGTAGCTTATATATTGTTAGTAAGGAGGGGGCATTTAAAGGTGATAATGTACCTACTCATACGAGTGGATATCAAAAATGTGGTGATGCAGAGCTACTATATTTAATGAAACTGGCAAAAGTCGAAATAATAAATAAGTAAATCTTAATTGTAGAAAAATTAATAATAAGCTATGCAAAAAGTTTTTATATGTTACTTATAGAGCTAATAGTTTAATTAATAAAACTATTATAATATAGGTAGCATTTATTTATTGAATATTATTTTAAGAAAGATATATAAAAGAAAAAAATTTTACATATATAATTATATTAGAGTTTAACTTAAGTTTTATGAAAGTATTAGCTTAGAAAATATTATTTAAAATTATTTTGCTTAAATGTATCAGTAAAATTTATTCATTAAAGGATAAATGATAAATTATATAATAATAATGCTAAGAACAAATATATAATTTTACAAAAATGAAATTATACAATTATTTATACGAAACTAAAGACGCTTTGCAATAACAAAGAAATAACTTTTCAACAATAATATATAACTACAATAAATTAAATAAAACAATAAATGGTGGGGTGATTGAGATAAAAAGTAGAAATTATTCGCTTGATTTCATTAAGTTTTTTTGTATAACCGCTATTGTATGTATTCATTTAGCACCTTTCTATGGTTCAAAGTTAGGAATTATTATTAATACAATATGTAGAGTAGCATTACCATTACCATTAGTATTTATATGTAGTGGATATTTATTTCTAAGTAAATTTAGCAAGGGCATAGTAAGAAGTATTTTTATAAGATGTTAAAGTTCTTTATAATATCCAACATATTATAATTAGTTCTACTAATATATATTAATATTTTATTTCATAATGGAATACGAAGTACCATATATTATTATTTTAGCAATTTAAAAATAACAGATTTTTATTATGGAGATGGAGTGATAGAGTTTCATTTATGGTATTTAACAGCTATGGTTTTAATAGTTCAAATTCTTTATTTTACTGTTAAATATAACTTAATAAATAAGATGTTAATACTTTCAGGAATATTAAATATTTCAGGTATATTCATTTATAATTCAGGTCATTTAAAAAATAATAGGGATGCTATTTTCTTTGGCTTATTTTATTGTACTTTAGGTATGTATTTAAAGGCTAAAGAAGATGTAATAAGAGAAAAGTTAAAAGATAAGATAAATTCGATATATATATTATTTATTTTGCTATTTACATTAACTTCTTTAATAGAGAGATTTATTTATGATTCTGTATTTATTAAAACTGGAGATATTTATATATCTACTATACCATTGTCTATATTAATATTTGTTTTATGTATTACTAAAAGAAAAGAAAAGGATAATATGCTTTGTAAAGTTGGAAGAAAAAGTTTTGGAATATATGTAGTTCACATAGGAGTTATAAATTTAATTAATATATTTTTATATAAAATAGGAATGTTATCAGTTATATCAACAACAATTTGGCAAATAATAGGTACATTTATTATTCTGATCTTATCATTAATAAGCTATAACATATTAATATTTATTAATGATAAGATAATTGGTTTAATAGAAAATAAAGTAACGAATAAAAGATATATTGTGGACTAGCTATATGAACTGCCTCCCATCTATATTGGATAGGAGGCAATTTATTATTGCTAGTTTTTTTATTAATTTTTTTAGAGAAATAAGGGGGAGTTTAATGGTTATGAAAAGAAAAAGTGGAATTGAATTATTAAGAATAGTTTTAATGCTTATGGTTATAGGGTTACACTACTTTAATGCTTCTATGGGTGGAGCTTTAGAATATACAAATGAAGGAACTTTTAATTGGTATTTAATTAGATTTATTGAAAGTATGTTTATTATTGCAGTTGATTGCTTTATCATAATCAACGGTTATTTTATGGTAAGTAAAAAGTCTGTCAATTTAAGAAAAATTATAAAATTATTTTTAGAATTATCCTTATATAATGTGATAATTTATTTATTATGTTTAGTCTTAGGAGTTGAAAAGTTTCAAATAACTACTTTTATAAAGGCTTTATTTCCATTACTAATTAATAATTATTGGTTCTTTAAATATTATATAGTTTTATTTTTATTAATTCCTTTTATAAATATATTATTAAATAATATGGATAAAGAAACTTATAAAAAATTATTGGTAGTTATATTATTAGTTTTTTCACTTTGGGATTCAATAATACCAAATAAAATAATTGTTGATTCAGGATATGGAATTGTAAATTTTATAGTATTGTATATAATAGGAGGATATTTAAAGTTGCATTATAATAACTCTAAGAGTTCTTCGTACTGGGGGATCAGGTATATGTTATTTAGTTTATTAACCTTTATATCATTATTTATTCCAGTTATAAAGAGTAATTCATGGGCTTATTATTTTATAACAAATATTTTTAGTGCTATTTGTTTATTTAATGCATTTAATAAGATTAATATTAAAAGTAATATAATAAATACTATAGCTGCTTCTGTATTTGGTGTATTTATAATACATTTAAATCCATATATATTAAATTTTCAATATAAAATAGTTAAAACTAATTTATTTTGGAATAGTAAGTTTATGATACTTCATATGATTGTAATTTGCATAGCTATATTTTCTATATTTGTTTTGATTGATATATTAAGAAAAAAATTATTTGATAAAATTTTTAATAATATAATAAGTGGTGTAAAAGTATTTAATACTGAAGTTTAAAATAAATAAGCACTACAATACTTGAAAAAAATGTAAAAATAATATAAAATATTACCAAAAATGTTTTAAAATATAAAAACATAATTAACTTTATTGAGAATTACAAAAAGGTATTGGGGGAAAGAATTAATGAAAATAGCCATAGCAGGAACGGGATATGTGGGACTAGCAAATGCTATCCTATTAGCACAACATAATGAAGTAGTAGCAGTAGATATAATACAAGAAAAAGTAGATATGATAAATGATAAAGTATCACCAATAATAGATAGTGAAATACAAGACTACCTAAGAAATAAAGAGTTAAATTTAGTTGCAACTACAGATGTGTACAAGGCATATAAAGATGCAGACTATGTAATAATTTCAACACCAACAAATTATGATCCAGAGAAAAATTACTTTAATACAAGAAGTGTTGAAGCGGTAATAGCCAATGTACTTTCAATAAATCCAGATGCAACAATGATAATAAAATCAACAGTGCCAGTTGGATATACAAAAAGAGTAAGAGAAATGTTTGAAACTGAAAATATAATATTTTCTCCAGAATTCCTAAGAGAAGGTAAGGCCTTATATGATAATTTATATCCTTCAAGAATTATAGTAGGAGAAGAAAGTGAAAGGGCTAAAAAGTTTGCAGATCTTTTAGTAGAAGGAGCAATAAAAGAAGATATTCCAGTATTATTTACAGATTCAACAGAAGCAGAGGCAGTAAAACTTTTTTCAAACACATATTTAGCGTTAAGAGTAGCTTATTTTAATGAGTTAGATACTTATGCAGAAGTACGAGGATTAAATACAAAGCAAATAATAGAAGGAGTATGCTTAGATCCAAGAATAGGCTCTCACTATAATAATCCTTCATTTGGATATGGAGGTTATTGTTTACCTAAGGATACAAAGCAATTATTAGCTAACTATAACGATGTTCCTAATAATATAATTGGAGCTATTGTAGATGCAAATAGGACAAGAAAAGATCATATTGCAGAACAAATAATAAAAAGAAATCCAAAGAAGGTTGGTATATATAGATTAACAATGAAGACGAATTCAGATAACTTTAGAGCTTCTTCTATTCAAGGAATAATGAAGAGAATTAAGGCTAAAGGAATAGAAGTTGTAGTATACGAACCAGTATTAAAAGAAGATAGTTTCTTTAATTCTAAAGTAGTTAAAGATATAGAAGAGTTTAAGAAAGAAAGTGATGTTATTGTATCTAATAGATTATCAAAGGAATTATTTGATGTAGAAGAAAAAGTTTATACAAGAGATTTATTTAACAGGGATTAATTATACTTAAGTATTACATATAGAAATAATTATATGTAATACTTATTATTTTTTGGAAGTAGTAACAAGGTGCGTTGTTAATAAATGTAAAATAAGTTAAAATTATAACATATTTTAAGATAAGGGGTAACAATAATGAACTTAATTCAAAAACAAATAATAGACTTGTTAAATGCATCTATACATAATACAGTTCCAAAACTTGATTATAGTAAAGATGTAGATTGGGATGAAGTAATAAATGAGGCAAATGCCCATAGTATAACAGGATTAATATATCCTGCTTTAAAAAATATTAAAGATAATAATATTGATAAAGACATAATAGATAAATTGAAAAAAATTACTTTTTATTCGGCTATAAGACAATCTAATCATATAAAAAGGACTGCAGAAATATTAAAATTATTTAATGAAAATAATATACCAGTAATAGTCTTAAAGGGATTAGTAGTCAGAGAGTATTATCCTAAACCAGACCTTAGAACCATGTGTGATTCGGATGTAATTATATATAAAAGTGATTTAGAAAGAGTTAGAAAATTACTTTTAGAAAGAGGATTCCATGAAGAGGAAGACGCAGGACATCATATAGCATTTATGAAAGCTGACTTTAATTTAGAAATTCACTGGACACTGGCAAATGAAACGTTTAGAAAAGGTCAAGAGTGCTTTCAGGAAAAAATATGGGATGATGCTATGAAAGTTAAGGTTGGGAGAGTAGATACCCTTTCACTTAGTTTAGAGGATTTAGCGTTACATTTATGTGCACATATGGCTTCGCATATGGCTATATCAGGATTTGGAGTAAGGCAATTAGCAGATTTGGTTTTATTGGTTGAACATAAAGGAAATGAAATAAAATGGAATGAGTTTAGAGAAAAAGCAGAGAAAAGTGGGCTAACTCAATTCTCTACAGGGATGTTCAAGGTTTGTAATTATTTATTTGGTATGGAAATACCTAAAGAATTAAATATAGAAAATAAAAGTGAAGATGATGAAATAATTAAGCTAGTTGTTAATGATATATTTACAGGTGGGGTTTATGGACAAAGGGATTTATCATTTTCATTTAGAGCACAGGTTGGATATGATATAGATGATGATAGTACCTTCAGTATGTTAAAGAGATATATTCAGGTTATATTACCACCACCAAGTAAATTATCAGATAGATATGCATATGCGAAGAAATACAAAATATTATTACCCATAGCATGGATACATCATATATATGTTGGAATTACAAGTAAAGAATATGATAGTGAGAGTAAGAAAAAATTCTTAACATCTACAATTAGCAATGCTAAAAGCAGAAACAAGGTTGTTAGGTGGTTAGAACTTTAAGATGAAGAAAATATTAAAAAGTAAATAAAAGATTTTAAATGTAAATGACCTATAGCAATTTTAAGTGTTATAGGTCATTTTTAAATAAGAAAGTGAGGGCTTATTATGAGCATGAAAAGAAAGATTATTATAGGTATAGCTAGTATATTTTTAATAGGAATAATTTATTGTTTTTTTAATTTAGGAAATTTTCTTGTAGTAAGTGATGATTTAAAAAAAGCAGATGCTATAGTTGTTTTTAGTGGAGATAATGGATTTAGGACTGAAGTTGGTGTAGAGCTTTTAAAGAAGGGATATGGAGATTATTTAATACTTTCAGGGGGGAAGGTATATGATGATGTTACAATGGCTGAATTAATGAAGGATCATGCCATTAAGTTAGGTGCTGATGAAGATTCAATTATACTTGAGAACAAGTCAGAAACAACTAGTGATAATGCTAAATTTACAAAAGAAATAATTCAGGAGAATAATTTTGAATCTATAATATTAGTAACATCAGATTATCATACTAGAAGAGCTAAAGCTACAATGGAAAAAGCATTGGAAGATGTAATTGTAAATGGAAAGAAGGTAGAAGTAATTGTAAGACCAGCTGCTGAAGATAAATTTACTACTAAATGGTGGACAAAGGGAAATAGTATTTTAATTATAATAAGTGAATACCTTAAACTTGCAGGATATTGGGCAAAAGGATATATATAAGTAATAAATATACAGGTAAAGATATATTAAGTAATTAAAATGTGCAATATATGTATACATTTTTATGTGGTAAAATTGCAAAATATAGGAAGGGAGAGGTGGAATGGAAAAGAAGAAAATCATAGTATTAATATGTATAATTTTAATTGCTATAGAGCTGTTTATGAGTTTTATTATTAAAATAGATGTAGAAAAATATACGATTAAAAATAAAAAAATATCAGAAGAGTTTAATAATTTTAAAATAGTCCAATTATCTGACTTTCATAGTAAGGGATATAGAAATACTACAGAAAAAATAATAAGTAAAATAAAAAAAATTAACCCAGATATAATTGTAATGACTGGTGATATGATAAGCTATGATATGACAGAGACAGAGGAGTTTGAAAGGTTAGTTAAACTATTAGCTGAAATTTATCCTATATATTATATTGATGGTAATCATGAGCATTTAGCTGAAAAATTAGCTCCAGGAGAATATTTATATTTTATGAGCTTTCTAAAAGAGTTAGGAGTTATTACAATAAAAAATGAGTATGTAGAAATATATAAAGGAGATGAGTCAATTAATTTATATGGAGTTAATATCCCTTTAGATTGGCCATCTGGGGTTTATGTGAGTAAGTTGCAATTAGAAAGTGATTATGTTGAAAAGACTTTGCCTGAGGCTGATACTGATAAGTTTAATATATTATTAGCACATAATCCAATATTTATTAAACAATATAGTAAGTGGGGTGCCGATCTTGTTTTAGCGGGACATATGCATGGAGGAATTGTAAGAATTCCATTTACTAATATAGGACTTTTATCACCGGAAAGAGAAATATTTCCTAGATATGCTGCAGGGAAATTTAAAGTTAATGGTTCTACAATGATAGTAAATAGGGGGATAGGAGCATCTTCTTTTAATTTAAGAATTTTTAATAACCCCGAAATTACAGTTATAACATTAAAAAGTAAATAAGTAATATAAAAAAAAGCTGGTTCTAAAAATAGAATCAGCTTTTTTTACATGCTCATATTATAGAGAAATTAAATTATTATAGGAGAATATTTTAAGTTGTTAGGATATTTGGCAAATGTTTGTATATAGACATAATAAAAACTATGAAATTTTTGTGAAAAATTACAAAAGTATAAAAGAATAATAGCTTCTTTTTTTAGATATAGTTTTGAAAAGGCTGATAAATTAATACTTTAGCCAGGGCTAGTATAATAGAGTAACAATAGGAGTAATTCTAAAAAAGTATTTCCATAAAATGTAATAAAATATATAATTAGGTAGAAAAGTTGAGAGGAAATAAATGGATAATATGAAAAGAATATTAAATAAAGAAACTATTTCCTATGTGATTTTTGGAATATTAACAACAATAATAAATTTAATATCATATTATTTTTTTTCAAACATTATAAGTATTAATTATCTTATAAGCAATATAATTTCTTGGATAATATCAGTTTCATTCGCGTATGTAACTAATAAACTTTATGTCTTTAATAGTAAAGATAAGAATAAAGACGTAGTAATTAAAGAGTTTATTAAATTTGTAAACTGTAGATTAACATCTGGAGTTATAGAAATGATATTACTATTTTTATTAGTAAACATGATAAAAGTAAATGATATTATATCCAAATTGGTAATAGGAGTAATAGTTGTAGTACTAAATTTTATATTTAGTAAGGTATTTGTATTTCAAAAAGTAGATCAATTAAATAATTAAGTTAAATAATTTAAATGAGAAAGAGAAGGGGGGATTAATCTCATGGAGACAATAACTGTTGTAGTACCATGCTATAACGAAGAAGATGTATTGAAAAGTTTTTATAATGAGATGATTAAGGTCGCCTCTGAAATGAAAAATGTTGATTTTGAAATATTATTTATAGATGATGGTTCAAAAGATAAGACATTAAGTATAATAAAAAATTACTCAATAGTTGATAGTAGAGTTAAGTATATATCATTCTCTAGAAATTTTGGAAAAGAAGCAGCAATATATGCTGGATTAAAAGCAGCAATAGGAGAGTATGTGGTCATAATAGATGCAGATTTGCAGCATCCACCAAGATTAATAAAGGATATGTACTATGGAATAGTAAAAGAAGGGTATGATAGTGTTGCTGCATACAGAAAAGATAGGACGGGAGAAAGTAAAATAAGATCATTCTTTTCAAGGGCATTCTTTAAACTAGCAAGTAAGATCACAAAACTAGATTTTAGAGAAGGGGAAGAAGATTATAGAATGATGAATAGAAAGTTTGTTGATGCAGTACTTTCAATTAAAGAAAAAAATAGATTTACTAAGGGGATATTTCAATGGGTAGGATTTAATGTTAAATGGATAGAACATGAAAATATTAATAGGGTGGCTGGAAATAGTAAATGGTCTATATTTAAATTGTTTACTTACTCTTTAGATGGAATAATAGGATTTTCAACAGTACCATTACTTATTTCTTCATTTTTAGGTTTAATATTATGTCTAATAGCTACAATTCTTGGAATATATTTAATAATCAAAGGAATAAGTACTAATTCAGTTATATCAAGTAGTTTAATATCAATATTAGTTACTTTATTAATAAGTGGTGTTCAGTTATTTTTATTTGGAATACTTGGGCAATACTTAGGAAAAACATATTTAGAGATAAAGGAAAGACCTTTATATATAGTTAAAGATCAAAAAATACTAGTGAATAAGGAAATTGAGATTAATGAAGAATTTAAAATTGAAGCTTAAAGAAAATTACGTTTATTTATTATCATTTATTATTCCAATTATATTAATGGGAATAATTTATGCAGTAATAGGTATATATCCATTTGGAAATAAAAATATAATAACAAGTGATATGTATTTACAATATGTAGCTTTTTTATCAAGAGTAAAAGATATATTATCAGGGGATGCAGGTATATTTTATAGCTTTAGTAAAAGCTTAGGTGGGAATACTGCAGGATTATTTGCTTATTATATGTCAAGTCCTTTTAATTTAATTATAGCATTGTTTCCAAAAGAATATATAGGAGAAGTTATAGCACTTATAACATTAATTAAATTAGGATTTGCAGGATTAACATCTACTATATATTTAAGTAAAACTTATAAGAAAAAAAACATAACAACACTAATGTTTTCATTATGTTATTGTTTTATGGCTTATAATATTAACTTTCAGATAAATATAATGTGGTTAGATGCAATAATATTATTACCATTAGTAGCCCTAGGAATAGATAAGCTTATAAATGAAAGTAAATATAAGTTATATGTAATAACTTTATTTATAACAATAGTTTCAAATTATTATATAGGTTATATGGTATGTATTTTTTCAGTACTATATTTTATTTATAAAATAATATTAAATAATAAAATATCATTAAAAAAAATAGGAACATTTATAGGAACATCTGCAATATCTGGTGCATTATCAGCATTTATACTTGTTCCAACAATATTATCATTAAGTTCAGGAAAAGCTGAATTTAAGTTATTTGAATCGGCTCCAGAAATAATGATAGAACCATCAGAAGTAGTAGCTAGGCTTTTTATAGGAAATTTTAGTTTAAAGCAAATTACCGGAAGTTATACTAATATATATTGCGGAGTAATTATAACAATATTAGTTTTACTATATTTCATAAATAAAAACATAAGCAAAAAAGAAAGAATTTCTTCTGGAATGTTTATGATAGTATTTTTATTAAGCACTTTTATAAGTACATTAAATTTAGTATGGCATGGATTTGATTATCCTGTAGGATTTGCATATAGATTTTCGTTTTTAATATCATTTTTGTCTATCAATTTAGCTTATAAGGAGTTTATAAGTGATGAAAATTTATCAAAAATAAAAGTTATAGTTTTACTTTTAATAGGATCTGTAACATCAATATGGATTTCAATTGGGAATTATGAGGGATTAACTAAAACTAAAATATTAGTTACTAGTATGTTTTTTGTTGCTTATGTAACATTGTTAAAAGTATTAAGCAAAATAATAAATAAGAAAAATATTGTTAAAACAGCATTAGCACTACTTGTTTCAGTGGAATTAGTTATTAATGCATATAGTTGTTTAGTTTTACAATCATATGCACCAAGAGAGTATATATATAACTATATAAATGATATGCAACCTATAGTTAACGAGTTAAGAGAAGAAATGGACAACTTCTATAGAATGGAAGAGGTTTTTACTAATACTTATGATGATTCAATGTTATTAAATTATTATGGTATTACTCATTCAAGCTCATCTAATGATAGCAATACAAAAGAGTTTATGGAAAAGATGGGATTTAAGACTGCACCAAGCTTTGAAGGGTATAACAGAGGAGGACTTATAAGCGTTGATTCTTTGTTAGGACTTAAATATCAAATAGCAGCAGTAAGGTCAGAAAAATTTTCAAGTTATGAGTATACAGAAAATAATTACTATAAAAAGGTTTTAGAGCAAGGTGAATATATAGTTTATGAAAATCCTTTTGCATTACCAATAGCATTTATGGTTAATGAAGATTTAAAAGATGTAAAGACTTCAAATGTTAATACATTTGATTTAAATAATAATATTTTAAGCTCAATGGTAAAGAGTGAAGAAATAATTAATAAGCCTTTAGAATTAAAGGAAATAGAATCTAATAATTTAACTTCAACAACTAAGGAAGGCGAAATATATTATGAAAAAGTAAATAAAGATGAAGATGCTAGTATCATATTTACTGTTGAAGCTAGTGATAATAATCCAGTATATATGTTTTTAAAATCTGAATTATATGAAAACAAGATTAATAATTATAATCAAGTTTTAATTACTATAAATGATTCTAAGGAATTTCCTCAATTTGATAGTGGAAACTATAATGTTGAATATATTGGAACATATAATGCAGGAGATGAAATAAAAATAAAAGTTAATTTAAAAAGAGAGCAATTTTCATTAAAAGAATTGCAGGTTTATTCTTGTGATATAAGTAAATTTGAAGAAATTTATAATAATTTAAATGAAAATACAATAACTAATACAGTATATAAAGATGGTTACATTAGTGGAGATATTACTGTAACAGAGGATAAAACTTTATTATATACTTCTATTCCTTATGATGAAGGATGGAGTGTAACTGTAGATGGTGTTGAAGTTGAATATATAAAAATATTAGATGGATTAATAGGAGTAGAGCTTAGTGAAGGTAATCATAATATTGAATTTAAGTATAAAACTCCAGGATTATTATTAGGATCAACTATTTCTTTAGTAGCAATATTTATTATTGTTTTTGTAGAAATAGCTAAGAAGAAAAGTAAATATTACAATAATAAAACTAATAAATTAAGCCAATAGTAAGCTTTATAGCTTGTTATTATATAAAATTATATAAAATGGAGGGAATTGAAATGAAAAAATGGGAAAAGCCAGAACTAAACAAATTAGGAGTACAATCAACTGAAAAGAGCTCAACACATCTTAACAGTGTTGACGCAACTACTTATGACTCAGATGGAAACTACTGGGATAGCAGAAGCTAATATTATTTAGCATAAAAAATTAAGGGTATTTAATAAGAAAATAGTAAGCTTTAATAGTTTATTATATAAAATAATATGATGAGGTGATTAAAATGAAAAAGTGGGAAAAACCAGAATTAAACAAATTAGGGGTACAATCAACTGAAAAAAGTTCAACACATCTTAATAATGTTGATGCAACTACTTATGATTCAGATGGAAACTACTGGGATAGCAGAAGCTAATATTATTTCAGTATAAAGGAAATCTAGAGGAAGATTAAATTCTTTCCTTTAGATTTCTTTATTTATAAGGATAAAGGGGTATAAGATATGAGTGGAATTATTGGTGGAATTATAAATTTTAACAATGAAGGTATTAATGAAAATCTAAAAGATAGTATGATAGAAATTATAAATTTATATAAGGTAGATAATATAGATTACATATTAAGAAATAATTATCTAATGATTAGTGGACAAGTATTTATTACAGAGGAAAATAAAGGCGAAGTATTACCTTTACATAACGATGAGTTAATTTTAGTTTCTGATGCTATTTTAGATAATAGAGAAGAGTTAATTGAAATGTTTAATAAGGATGGTCATAAAATAAATAATGCTATAACAGATAGTGAGCTTATTTTAATGGCTTATAAAAAATGGGCAGAGGATTGTCCTAAATATTTATTAGGTGATTTTAACTTTGTAATTTGGGATGAAAAGAAACAAGAATTATTTTGTGTAAGAGACCATATGGGAAGTAGAAGTTTTTATTATACTTTTAATAATGGAGTTTTTGCCTTTGGTACATTAAGTAATTTAATATTTCCTAAAGTATATAATGATGGATTAAATGAAAGATGGTTAACTGATTTCTTTGCTTTAGCAGGGCCAATGCATAATTATGAAGCAGTAGAAACTATTTATAATGGAATTTATCAAGTAGAAGCAGCAACTACTATGATTGTTAAAAAGGATGGAATTATAACAAATAAGTACTGGAATCCTTTAAAAGATTTAAAGCCTTTAAATTTAAAAAATCATGAGGAATATAAAAAGAAGTTTTTAGAAATATTTAAGGAAGCTGTTAATTGTAGATTAAGAACTTGTGGTGATGTTGGAATAATGGTTAGTGGAGGTCTTGATTCTGGATCCATAGCTGCAATTGCAACTAAAACTTTAAAGGAGCAAGATAAAGTCTTAAATGGGTATAGCTTTGTACCTTTAAATAGTTATAAAGATAAGGTTGTTGGTGGAAGAATTGCCGATGAAAGTGACTTTGTTGAAATGTTAAAGGATTATTGTGGCAATTTACAAGTTGAGTATTGTAGAAATGATGGTATTAATTCATTAACTAATATAGATGAATTTATAAGTATTTTTGAGCAACCTATAAAAACGCTTGAAAATTCTTATTGGGTAACAGGTATGGCAAAGAAGTGCTCAGAAGAAAATGTAAAAGTTATGTTAGTAGGGCAAAATGGGAATGTTAGTATTTCTTTTGGAGACTTTTTTACGCATATTCAAACTTTATTACATGAAGGAAATATAGTAGAAATAATTAAAGAAGTAAATGCAGCTAATAAGAGATATGGAAAGCCTAAAAAGCAAATTTATAGTACTATTTTTGCCAATAGTATACCTTATAGCATTAGAAAATTTAGGCATAGAAAAGAGTATACTGTTGAAAATAGAATTGAAGATAGTGTTGTAAAATTAGACTTAGCAAAAAGATATAATGTTAAAAAAAGATTTGAAGAAAATGATTATAACCCTATAATTCCAAAAACTAAAACTTTAAAGGAAATAAGAAAAAATATATTAGATGCAGCTACCTTATCACATATAGCTATAATGGAGACTAAGGATTCTTTAAAGTATGGAATTATTAAGAGGGACCCTACTAAAGATAAGAGAATAATGGAATTTTGCTTAAGTATACCTAGTGGAGAATATGTCCATGAAGGTGAGGAAAGATATTTAATTAGAAGTGCTATGGAAGGGTATTTACCTGAAGAAATAAGAACTAATTGGAGGAAGAGAGGAAGACAAAGTGCTGATTGGGTAGATAGATTGAAGCCTAATTGGAATAATATCATTAAATCTGTTAAAGAAGCTTTAAATGATGAAGATGTACAGAGATATGTTGATGTTCCAAAGGTTGAAAGACTGATGAACAAGTATAAAAATCTTGAATCACTTAACGATAATATAATTCAAAATGAAGTTAAGCTAATTTTGATACCATTAGTTTTTTATAGATTTTTATTGCAATATAGAGAAATGGTTGAGAATGAAGAAATAGTGGTTAATTCATAAAACAAGCTTCCATGGGGAAGCTTGTTTTATTTTAAACTTTTTTATTATTATCTATCTATAACTTGCAGCTACTTCATTTATAGGAGCTTCAATTTCTTTAAGAGTTCCACTTTTAAGTTTAAATATCCTATTACATATTTCTAAAGCTGAAGGTCTATGGGTTATTATAATACATGTAGGTTTATGTTTAAGATTTTTTATACCTTCTAATACTTTAAGCTCCGTATCCCCATCTAAAGAAGAGGTAGCTTCATCTAATATTAATATAGGACTTTTCTTTAATAAGGCTCTAGCAATAGTAAGACGTTGAGCTTGGCCTTCTGATATACCAAGTCCCTTTTCTCCAATTAAGGTATTAAATTTATTATCTAATGAGTTTATAAAATCATAAGCACGAGCTATTTTACAACATTCTATTATCTCATCCATTGAAGCATCTTTATTACCTATTCTTAGGTTTTCTTCTATAGTGCCTGAAAATAACGTATTCCCTTGGGGAACGTAAGAAATTAAGTTACGATGATCAGGTATAATATTTTCGTTTATTGAATTATTTGAAATATATAGATTTCCTGAACTAGGATGAATTAGTGAAAGAATAAGCCTTATTAATGTAGTTTTTCCTTCTCCTGATGGTCCTACTAATGCAACTGTTTCATTAGGTTTTATATTAAAGTTTATATTTTTTAATATTGGAAATTCCTTTTTGTAAGAAAAATTGATATCGGTACCAGTAATATATAAATTATTAGTAATATCTTTAAGTTTAGATTTAGAAGTATTTTCAGATGATAAGTTTTCAATTTCCATAAGCCTTTCAGTAGCTCCAATTGCAGATATTATTTGAGGTATACATTGTGATAAAGCTGCAAATGGTCCTTGTATATTACTGAATAGTTGTAATAATGCTGTTAATGTACCAAAGGAAGATAAGCCTGCAGCAATTTTAAAGGCACCAAAGCACATAACAAAGATATTTCCACCATAAACTCCTAATTGAATAATTAAATTAACTAAAGTTGTAAAAAAGCTATGTTTTATTGTTAAGTTAGATTTTGTATTTTGTATATTTTTAAGTTTCATTATATTAGAGTTTTCAAGTGTAAAAGATTTTACAATTAAAGTATTATTAATACTTTCTTGTATAAAGGATCTGTATTTAACTTCCTCATCTTGTATGTCTATATAGAATTTTTTTAGTTTTTTAGTAAGTAGCTTTGTGAAAAGAATCAAAGCAGGACAAAATACTATAGCAACAATTGCTATTATAGGGTCCAAAGCAAGTAATGTGACAAATGAAAATATAAGCACTGTTAAGAGTGATATTATTCCAGGAAATACGCTCACTATAACATTAGTTATTGTATCAACATCGTTAGTAAGACGTGTTAGTAAATTTACACTATGATAATTAGATTCTTCTAGCCATTCACTATAAGTTATATGTTTAAATATTTTTTCTTGAAGTTTGTTTGAGATTTTATTTGAGCAAAATGTTGATAGTACTGAAGAAATACCTTTAAATATTAGTTCAGTTAATAAAAGTGATACCAATATTATTGCCCATTTAGTGATTAAGTTGTTTTGTGAAGATGTAGCAGAGTCTATCAGTGTTTTTGATGCTAAAGCTCTATATACTGAGGTGATAGATGTTATACCGCCTAATATAACTATTATTAATAAAGGGAATAAGGCAGATTTACTTTGAGTAAATATCCACTTCATCTTTGATATAGAATTCTTCAATTTTTGTTCCTCTCTTTCTAAAATATACGTACAGTAATATATTACCATATTAGAAAATAAAGGTAAATATTCAAAAATAAAACAATAAATGATAAAATTAAATTATATTTTATTATGTTTTTATAGGGGGAATTATGAATGAGTAATATTTCTATCATATTGAGAAAGGTTAAAACTTTTAATAAGATTGATAGTAAAACTAAATTTGATTTTTTATATGCGTATTTTTATACTGGGATTTTTAGGATGTATATTTTATTTGTTCCTTTTAATAAGTTAAGAAAAAAAATTGGAACAAGCAAAGCAGAATCTCAAAGAGTTGTTGATAATAGTAGTTATATAGAGGCACAGCGTATATCTTGGATAATTGCAAATGTTATTAGATTTACGCCATGGGAAAGTAAATGTTTAGTACAATCTCTTACGGCTCAAAAAATGTTAAGAAGAAAAGGTATATCTAGCACTTTGTATTTAGGTGTAAAAAAAGATGAAAATGGTAAGATGATTGCTCATTCATGGATCAGAAGTGGAGAGTATTGTGTTACTGGTGGAAGTGAAATGAAAGGATTTGCGGTTGTGGCAAAGTTTGCAGATTGTTTTGTGTAAGTTATTGTTGATGTTTAAAGTATTAATTGGAATGTGATGAAAAGCATATTCCTAGATAGTAAAAATATAATTATTATTAAGTAATTTAAATTAAGTAGTAAATGTTAATTAAATTATTATTCTTGGGATTAATTTACATGAAAATATACGTAAGTGTATAATTATTATTGTAATTACTAGAAAGTGATATACCAATTAATTAGATAAAAGAATTAGGTACAAGGGGGAGAATAATAATGAAAAAGGAATGGATAAATCCGGAGTTAGAAATGTTAAACTCAACATTAACTCAAGAAGTAATTTGTTATTGTGAGGCAGGAGCTATAGCTGCATATGGAGCTAGAGACTTATCTACAGTTTGGCATGGGCAACATTGGAAACCAGGATTTGGGCCAGGACATCCACATAAACCAAATAGACCAGGGCAATTTCCAGATAAAGGGGATGGAGGAGTTTGTCCAGATAATCCAGTAGCACCACCGGAGGATGTTCCAGGAATAACAGGTTCTTAGTAAAAGTGAGTTTAAATGAGGGGTATTAGGGTGATAAATAATTATTATGTTTATGGACTAAATATTAAGTCAGAAATTGAAATCGAAGAATTTGTAAAGTTAGATAGTATAAACAGTGAAGATGTAGTATCTATATCATATGCAAGAATGTCTGATGAAATTAAAGAAGAAATAAAAGAGGGGAAAAGAATAAAATTAAGTAATAATAAAATATGGTTTCATATAAATGATATAGCAACTTATTGTGTAACTAATGGTAATAAAATAGAAGTAGAATTATGTGATAATGCTGATATGAAGCTTATGAAAATTTATCTAATGTGTAGTTGCCTAGGGTTTGTTATGATTCAAAAGAAGATGGTTGCTATTCATGGTGGAGTTATAGAGATGGATAATAAGGCAGTAATATTCACTGGGGATAGAGGAGCAGGAAAATCTACTTTAACTACTGCATTAAGAGAAAAAGGATATAAATTTATATCTGATGATGTTGCAGGAGTTAAGATAGATAGAGTTCCATATGTAATGCCAGGTTTTCCATATCAAAAATTATGTGAAAGTGCAATGGATAAGTTTGGGTACGATAAAGAAGCTTATAGTTCTTTTATGAGTGATAAGGAAGTTAAATATGTTGTACCAGAATTAGATGAATTTGTTTATGAGGAAAGAGAATTAGTTGGAATAGTTAAATTAACTGTTGGTGATGTTGAAGAAGTAACTATTGAGGAACTAAGAGGTAGTGAAAAATTAAATAATATAATTGAAAATATATATAGAGGTGAATATATCAAGCATTTAGGGAAAATGGATGTAATTTATTTTAAACAGTGTCTTGATATAGCTAAAAATATAAGATTCTTTAAGATAACTAGACCAGCAAATAAATTTACTGTAGATGAACAAATTGAATTAATTGAAGGAGAAATACTAGGAGTTAAAGAAGTCGTAGTATAAAGTGAATATATTAAAATAGGTTACATAAAATGATATACAGCCATTTTGTGTAACTTTTTTATTGAATCAAAAAATAAATATAATACTAAAATATTATATTTTAAGTATAAAAGTGATTAAATTGATAGTAGTTCTTGTAGGTAATAATAAAATGCTAAATTAGTACCATTTAATAAATTTGAATTAATTGGTAAAATTTATATGTATTAATAAGTAGATTGATATAATTTAAACTAGGTAGAATAGGATGGGATAATAAGAATGATTAATTTTAAAAAGGGTAATGGGAAAGTTGGAAAAATAAAAAAAGATTTTGAAATAGGTTTAGATACAATAATTAATAAAAATTTAGAAATAGATGATACAGATTTAGATGGAGAAAAAGTAATGATGAACCTTGATAAAGGAGAGTACTTCATGATGAATGAAGTTGGAAGTAGGATATGGGAAATTATCAATGAAACCATGAATGTCAAAGGTATTGTAGATGCTTTACGTTCTGAATATGAAGTTGATGAAGAAACTTGTACAGATACAGTGATTGAATTTTTGGAAAGATTGAATAATGCAGATCTTATCAGAGTTAGCTAGAAAGATAAAGATTTTTTTTAGTATAGATAATAAACTAAGAGTTGAATTTATACAAGCATTTATTTATGAAGGGATGTATAGAGCCTTTATACTTTTTGTGCCATTTAATAAGTTAAGAAAGGGTATGGGTAAACATAAGGAAGAATCTGTAGCGACTGTTGATGTAGAAGTATACAAAGAAGCTAGGCATATATCTTGGATTGTTGCAGTAACCTCTAGCAAGACTCCTTGGGAAAGCAAATGTTTAGTACAAGCTTTAACAGCACAAAGAATGCTTAAGAAAAGGGGGATTTCTACTACTATTTATTTAGGAGTAAGAAAAGAAGGAAATGAAATGAAGGCTCATGCCTGGAGTAGATGTGGTGAGTATTATGTTACAGGTGGAGCTATTCGAGATCAATATACAGTAGTAGCTAAGTTTGCTAACTAAAAAATATAAAGATTGATTAAAGATTTGTAAGTAAATTTGTATATTTTATATGCAATTTTTATAAAAATAATAAAAAGGGGTATTTTTATGGGAAAGAAAAATTGGAGCAATCCAGATTTAAAAACTTCAGATGCAATTCATACTAAAGAAACAGAGTGTTCTTGTGGAGTTGTTGTAACTAGTGATAGTTCAACTTTTAAAGCCAATAAACATCCTTGTCACAAAACAGGAAATGGGGAGCATAACAATAGTGGAAATCACACTGCTGGAGTAGAACAAAATGGTCATGTCCTTTCATCAGGATGCACAAATCCAAGTCATTATGATGCACAAGGTAATCCTATATGTTGTTGCTTTAAGGCTGCATCAGTTGGGGGAATGTCTTAAAGGGTTAAATGATGATAATAAAGGGGGATTCAAATTTGAATCCTCTTTTTTAATGTTTATTTCTATTATATATATGATAAAGTTGTATTTCTTCAAGGTGAATATTTATTACAGTATGTCTATATAACTAAGTAAGAACTTTATTATTGCTACTAAAGTAGTAATAGATATAAACTTAATATTCCTCTAAAGTGTAATTTACATAAATTGGATTTGTAATATATAATAAATATGCCTTTATATTATATGTAGAAGTTTTAATTAATACTAATATAACTAGGAGTAATTTAAAGCTAGTTAAATAAGTAGTATTTAAAAATTACTAACTTTATATAATAAAGAGCAAAAATATAATTACTTAAAAATAGTATTTATATAGCGATGGGGTATAGATACTTAAATAAACAAAAGGGAGAGAATTAACAATGAAAAAATGGGAAAAACCAGAATTAAAAGTTTTAGGAGTAGAGAATACAAGAGAGGGAGCTTCAACTACAGGTATTTATGCACCAGAAGGATATGAGTGGATATGTGCAAGTTGTTATGGAGATCCTAGAGGTGATATTGATGACAGAGGAACAACGAGCGATGGGATTATATATACAACGCCAAATCAAACTTGTGGTGATTGCAAAGTAAGTAATACATGGATAAAAGTACTCAAAGGGACTAAACCATCAGTAGGTCTATCTTAAGATTTTAAATTGAAGTATTTCTAGAGATTGATTTTATTAATTTATCAGTAAATAAAACAAATGAAAATGAAGATCAACATGGAAATAATTTAGATGTTACTAATATCGAGTTAAGATATGCTGTAAGGTCTTCTTAGTAATAAAGGGGAGATATTGATAATGAAATCTAATTCATTATCAATATCTCTTTTTTATTTCTAATAAAAGAAAAATATATAGATTATTAAGTAAATAATTAAAAAATTTCTAAGAATATTTATTAAAATTAAAAAAATCAATATAATCACTGTATTTTTTTTAAAAATATTTTGTAAAAAAATATTAATATATTTTAAAAAATGGATTAATATGCTATAATTTTGACAAAAAACTGGTATTTGTAGAGGTATTTAACATGTTTAAAAAATATAAGATAGGCAAAGGAGTTAGTATAGTTTTTCTATTTTCTGTTATTCTTATTACAATATTATATTCTTTTGATAGATATATTAATAAGAAATTAGAATCACAATTAGTAACGTCTATTAATGATATATCAGATCAAAATATAAAATTAATCCAAAATGTAATAAATACAAAATTTAAATTATTAAATATTATAGCTAAAGAATTTAGTGATTATACAGAAGAAGACTTTGCTAATAGTCATGAATATACAGGAGAAATTGCAGAGGCATTTGGATTTAGAGAGCTAGGACTTGCATTACCAAATGGAATTACATATATGAGCTCCAATACAATATTTGATATATCAGATAGAGAGTATTTTAAACATAGTATGAATGGAGAAAATTATGTTACAGAAACATTAGAAGATATGGGGGATAAAACAGATATAAATGTATATAGTGTACCTATTATTAATTCTAACGGAGAAGTCAAAGGAATATGTTTTGCTATGTATGATACAGAGGAGTTTGTTGATTTACTACAAGTATCTTCATTTAGTGGAAATGGATATTCATATATAATTGATTCAGATGGGAACGTAATATCTGACCCACCAAATATGGAAAAGTATTATGATAGAAATTTATTTAATGGTTTAATAAATGAGGGTGAAACATCAAATATCAAAGAGATAAATAATAAAGCAATAGATGATATAAAGGATGGAATCAATAATAATGTTAGCGAATATACCAAATATTACTATAGGGAATATAAATATGCTGTATATTCACCTTTAAATATAAATGGATGGTTCTTAATTACTGTTGTTCCAGTAGACATACTTACAGAAAGAATATTGCCTATAAATAATATTATACATATTGTATCTATAGTTATCTTTATTTCAGCTTTAAGCACAGTTTTGTATTTTATAAGGAAGCAAATAAAAGAAAAAGATTATTTACAAAAAATAGCATACAGAGATAGTTTTACAGGTTTATATAATAAAAATTATCTAAAAGAAAAGTTATTAGATAAAGAAATAAATAATAAAGAATATAAATCAGCTTTAGTTATTTATAATATAGAAAATTTTAAAGTTATTAATGAAATATATGGAGTTAATACTGGAGATTATTTAATTAAAGAAATATCTAAAGTCTTAATTAAAAATAAAAAATATGATAAAGAAATTATAGCCCACGGATATGCAGATGAATTTGCAGCTATATATTTTTATAAAAATAAAAAAGAATTAGAAACTAGATTAAACAAAGTAATAAGTGATTCCAAGTTAATAAATTATAGTAATAAAGTTTTTAACAATTTATACATAGGAATTTATGAAATAAAAGAAGAAGAGTGTAATTTTGAAAAAATATATAATCATGCTAACATAGCTAAAAATAAGAATAAACTACTTAAGACGGAACCTTTTACATATTATGATGAAATCTTAGCTAGAAATGAAACAAATGAAAAGAAGTTACAAGAGGAAATAAAAGAAGGTATATTAAAAAAGGAATTTAAAGCTTCTTTCAAGCCAAGGTTTGATTGTAAAACAAAAAAGATTACAGGATGTGAAGCTTTAGGTAGATTACATAAATCAAATGGAGAAATATATTTCCCATCAGAATTTTTTGATATAAGTGATAAGACTGGATTTACAAGACAAATTGAGGAATTAATCTTTGAAGATATATGTATCAAAATAAATCAGTGGCAAAAAAAAGATATAGAAATAGTTCCAGTATCAATAAATAGTTCTCGTGGTTATTTAAATAATATGGATGATTTTTATAACTTAAAAAGAATTTTAATAAAATATAATATATCACCTAAATACATACAATTTGAAATAAGTGAAAGTAGTTTATTTACAAATGATAAAGAGTTAAGAAAAATAATAAATAAAATGCGTAATTATGGTTTTAAAGTTTTATTAAGAGATTTTGGAGTAGGATATTTATCATTTAGTTCAATGAAAGATTTCAAATTTGATATATTAAAAATGGATAGAAGCTTTGTAGATAAAATAGGTAATAAAAAAGGAGAGTATATTGTAAAAGAAATTATTAATTTAGCACATAATTTAGATATGAAAGTTATTGTAGAGGGAGTAAAAACTAAGGAACAATTTGAATTTTTAAAAGAAAATAAATGTAATGAAATTCAAGGAGAGTATTTTTCAGAACCATTAGATTGTGAAAGATTTGAAAATTTATTAATTAATAAAGATATATAAATTGAATCTGGGGGATAAACTTTTGGAGAAAATAATTTTAAGAAAAATTATATCGATTTTTACAGTTATATTTATAGCTATATTTTTAGTTTCTATAGTAGTTATGTTTTTTATAAAAAGCAATTTTGCAAAAGGTGACATATCACAAATGATTTCTCAAGTTGAAAACTCTTATAATCAAATTGAATCAAAATTAAAAACAACTGAAGAATTATTTGAAAATGATTATTTAAATAGGGCTTATGCGATAGATTATATTTTAAATAAAAATAAAGAAAATTTAAATATAGAATCACTAGAAAATATAAAAAAATTAATGGATATAGAGTCTATATATCTTATTGATAATAATGGAATTATAGTATTAAGTGATGATGCAAGTTCTATAGGGCTAGATTTATTACACTCAAAAAGTGCACATAAATTCTGGAACTTAATAAAAAGTGACAATATTAATGATTATGTTATAGATTTAGATGCTATAAGCATAATTGGAAATGAAGAAAAAATGTACATAGGAATTAAATCAAAACTAGAAGATTATTCTGTTATACAAATAGCAGTAGATAAAGAAGTTTTTAAAAGTATGACAGAAAAAGACTCTATACAATATATGATAAAAAGTATTCCAACCATATATGAAAGAACTATTTTCCTTGTAAATAAAAATACAGGGATTTTAGAAAGTATAACTGTAAATAATGAGCAAGAATTAGTCTTTGATGGTATAGATAATAATGAAGATTTTATTAATAAGCTACAAGATTTAACAAAGGCGAGTTTAGCAAAGATTAATGGGAAATATAGATATATTAAAACAAGGATTGTAGGAGATTATATTATAGGTGGATATATAGATGCTGACTTTGTTTATAATGGACTAGTTGCAGAAATAATATATTTAACTTTAGGTATATTAATAGTTTTCTTTGTTATTACATTAATAGTTAAATTTATAATGAAAAAATATATATTAACAGATATATTTTCTATAGGAAAAAATATAAAAAGTTTAATTACAGGAAATTATAATATAGAGTTTAATGTTACATATGATACAGAGCTAAAAGAAGTAGCTCGTATGTTAAATTATTTGAGAGATAGTTATAAGTATAAGTCAGAAAGAATGACAAGAATTATGTCTACTATAAGTTCTCATATTGCAGTTTTTGAATGTCTTTACTTAATAAATAGGAACTTCTTTTCAGATAACATTCAAGAGATTCTAGGATTAGATGATGAAAGTTGGGAAGAAATATCTAAAGATCCTAAAAGCTTTCAAAACTACATAGAATCAATAGAAAAAAGCGGAAGTGTTGTAAGTGTAAATAATAAGTTTTTAAGTATTGTATCTTTCAAAAAAAAAGGTGAATTTTATGGAATGATACTAGATAAAACTTATGAGGAAGAAGCTAGAAATAGAATAGAAAAAATTTCTGAAACTGATGGATTAACAAAACTATTAAATAGAAGAGGATTAGAGAATAGACTAAACGATATATTTAAAAGTGATGATAGTAATGGTGTATTAATAATTTTTGATTTAGATAATTTTAAATCAGTTAATGATATTTTAGGACATCCTATAGGTGATGAAGTTTTAAAGATATTTTCAAGTTGTTTAACTAACTCTTTTAGAAAAAATGATATTATTTCTAGAATTGGTGGAGATGAGTTTGTAGTTTTTATAAATAAAAATATGGAATTAGATATTCTATCAAATAAGTTAAATGAAATATTAAATTATATTAGAAGTGAATTAAATCATTATTATAAAAACTATGGATTATCTACTAGTATAGGGGTTGCTTACAAGGATAATGATATTAATACTTATAAGGAGTTATATGAAGAAGCTGATAAAGGGTTATACAAAGCTAAAAATTTAGGAAAAGATGGGTTTTATATAAATAATAAAAGAGAATAAAAAGCTTAAGTTAAAAATGAATATTCAAATAAGATAATTTATAGTGGAGAAAATAAGCTTATGTATAATAGAAAAATAAAAAGAAATTTATATATGATATTTTTTATATCTGTTTTGTTATCTATAGGGGTTTTATTTATCGGGGAAAGATTAATTAAGATTTTATATAGTGCTCGTTATGATAGTGTTGAAACGAGTTTAGCAACTAAAGCAGAAGCATATAAATTACAAGTAGATAGACAAATTGATTCAGATGTAGAAAACTTAATTAGTATTTCAAGTTTTTTTAATACTAGTAAATTTAGTGATGCAGAGATTTTATACAATACCTTACATGAAGTAAATAAGACAAATCATTTTATGATAATGTATAGTATTTATAAAAATGGAGAAGGCGTAGAAAGTATTATAAATAGAGAAGATATAAGTTATATTAATATTAATGAATTAGAACCTGAACTTCAAAGAATATATGAAGAAAGCATTAATGGGAAGATAGTAGTATCAGATGTATTTTTCTCAGATTATCTAGAAAACAATGTAGTTGCAATTAGTGTGCCTATTTATGGTGAGAATAAAGATTATGTAGAGGGCGTAATTATAGCTTATGATACTATAGATCAATTTTCCTATAGTTTAAATATATCAATCAAAAGTAATGAAGAAACAGATTATGTTAATATGGTAGATAGTAATGGAAATTTTATAATAAAATCTTCAAAGATATTAGCTTATGAAGATTCAACATCTATCTATAATATGAAAATAAGTTCATTAGACGAAGAGAAAGTTAAAGTAGCATTAAGTAATGGGCAGGACTACTATTCTTTATTTACTTTAGGTGATAATAACTATGCAATATACTTTAAACAGTTAAATTATAAGAATTGGTATATATATTTAATAAATTCTGTTGAAACAAAAGATGATTATATATTAAATGTCCTATCTATAACAAGAATAAGTTTTATATTTATTGGTGTAATAACTGTATTTTTTGGTATTCTAGCATATTTTATCTTAGTAAAAAATAGCAAGATGTTAACAAAGTTAGCCTATCATGATGAGTTAACAGGAGCATATAATTCAAATAAGTTTAGAAGTAGATGTGAGCATCTTTTAAAGACACAAAATGATTATTCTATAGTTGTTTTTAATATTAAGAAGTTTAAGTTTATAAATAATATATTTGGAGAAAAATGGGCTGATGAATTATTAGTTTATATTAAAAAAGTTTTAGATAGAAATACATATAAAAATGAGTATTACTGTAGAGAGAGTTCAGATCAATTTTTTGTATTTATAAAATCTACTGATAAAGATGAAATTATAAATAGGGTCAATAAAATAAAAAATGACATACAAGTTTTTTCTTATATTAATAATCAAAACTACAATATAACTATATATGGAGGAATATGTAGTTATTTAAAATTAGATGATCCATCAATAATATATAAAACTATGTTAGATAATGCATTATTTATTATGAAAGAAGAAAAAGAGAATAAAGAAAGTTTTATTTTTTATGATGAGTCTATTTATAAAAAAAGATATAAACAAATTTACATAGAAAATAATATGCAAGATTCATTAAATAATAATGAATTTAAATTATTTTTACAGCCAAAAGTTGATTCAAAAACAAAAAAAGTAATTGGCGCTGAAGCACTTGTTAGGTGGATTAAAGATGATGGAACAATGATTTATCCAAATGAATTTATACCTTTATTTGAGGAAAATGGATTTTGTGAAAAACTAGACTTATATATGATAGAAAAAGCCTGTGAAAAAATAAGAAGTTGGATAGATGATGGAATAAAATCAATACCAATTTCAATAAATCAATCCAAATTGTCTTTTTATAAAGCTAATTATATAGATTCTATATGTGATATAACTCAGAAATATAATATATCTAATTCTTTTATAGTAATAGAAATTTTAGAGCGTTTGGCACTTGATAATATTACGGAGTTTAATAATACTATAGAAAAATTACAAGAAAAAGGATTCAGGGTATCTATGGATGATTTTGGAAGTGGTTATTCATCTTTAAATAGTTTAAGTAAATTAAAAATTGATGAATTAAAAATTGATGGTGACTTTCTTCTTAAGATGGGAAATGATATAGAATTCAAAAATAAACAAAAGATTATATTAAGTAGTATAATTAGTTTAGCAAAAAAATTAAATGTACAAACTGTAGTAGAAGGAGTAGAAGATGAAGAGCATTTAGAATTTATAAATGATCTAGGATATGATATGGCACAAGGTTATTATTTTAGCAAACCTATAAGTGCAAAAGAGTTTGATGATAAATATATGAATTAGGAAATTTATTATCTTTTAATATTTAAATTGCCTCAGAGATGTTTTTAATAACATAAATAGTTAAGAAACTATTCGTTCCTTAATAATTATTTATAGTTATGGTACATTCTTCTGAGGCAATTTAATAAATAATTATACTAATTCACTGGCAACTTCTAATATACTTTCTCTACTAACCTCTTTAATATGTCCTTTCTCTAACTTCATAATTCTATTACAAATATTAAGAGCGGAAGGTCTGTGAGTTATTATTATACATGTAGGTTTAGTAGGTAAAGCTCTAACAGCCTTTAAAACATTAACTTCAGTTTCAGGATCCAGAGCAGAGGTAGCTTCATCAAGAATTAATATAGGTCTTTCTCTTAAGAAGGATCTAGCAATAGCAATTCTTTGAGCTTGTCCTTCGGAAATACCAACACCTTTTTCACCAATCATAGTATCAAGACCATCTTCAAGTTCATTAACAAAATCAAGGGCACAAGCATGACTTAAAGCAGCTTTAATTTCATCATCACTAGCATTAGGATTACCATATTTAAGATTATCTCTAATACTTCCAGAGAATAATGTATTTCCTTGAGGTACATAAGAAATAAGTTCTCTATAATTTCTATTAATGTCCTTAACAAAATCACCTTCACTAAGTAGTACATTACCTTCAGTAGGATTAATTAAAGATAAAATTAATCTAATGATAGTTGTCTTACCTTCACCAGATGGACCAACAAAGGCAATGGTTTCTCCAGACTTTATGGTCAAATTAATATTATTTAAAATATTATTATTAGTTTTATAAGCAAAACTTACATTATCAAAAATTATGTTAGGTTTATTAAAAGATGAAGATACTTTATTGCTAACAGTATCTAATGCAACTTCTAAGCTGGTAATATCATCAAGCTCTTTTTCATCAGCCATTTTTTCAACGGGAATAGCTTCTATTTCCATAAGTCTTTCAGCAGCAGCTAGAGTTGAAATAAGTCCAGGAATCATACTTGCTAGTGAAGAAAATGGAGCTTGTACTTTACTATACAATTGAAGCATTCCTGTAAATGTACCATAAGTTGTTATTCCTTTTGCAATGTTTAAAACTCCCCAAGTAAATATTGAGAAGTAAGCAATTGAAGAGCAAAGGCTCATGGACATTGAGGTCATGGTAGAAAGTCGTGTATTTCTCATAGCAATTTTATATTTATTATTTTGAATCTCAATAAGTCTGTGCATATTTACTTTTTCCATACAGAATGTTTTAACTATCATTATATTTTGAATAGATTCTTGCATAAATGATCTATATTTAACATCTTCTTCCTGAGCATCTTTATATAAATCTTTAAGTTTACTACTAAAATATTTACCAACTAAAATTAAAAAGGGACCAATAAATACAGCGGCAAAGGCTATTGAAGGGGCCCAACTTATAAGGGTATAAAAAGAACCAAACAATGTAACTGTTAATGAAACAAGGCTTGGAATTGTACCAAGAATAGCAGAACTTATATTACTAACATCAGATGTTACTCGTGTTAATAAGCTTACAGAGTGGAATTTGCTTTGTTCTAGCCAATCACTAAATTGTATATGTTGATATATTTTTCTTTGAATATTCTGTGTTAATTTAGTTGATGAGTGTGTACTCATAAATGATGTTATTGGACTTGATAACATACTAATTAAAGTAATTACAAGCATTACTATTAACCATCGAATTGTTCCTTCAGAATCTCCACTAATTGCAGAATCTATTAATGATTTTGAAACTGTAACATTATAAATGCCTATAAGTGCAAATATAACGTTAACAATTATTGAAAATATTAAGAATGGAATTGCTGGTTTAGCATAAGACCCCATCCATTTTATCTTTATCCACAAATCCTTTGATGGCTTAAGTTTTTTTAAGTTTTCCATAGTATCTCCTTCCTAATTTTTCTTATAGACAACAATTACCATTTTATCATTATAACTGAAAAATTACAATAACTACCAGGGGTGTAATAAGTAGATTTAACAACTTTAGTATGATAATATGTTGAGAGAATAATAAAAAACTGCTGAGGTGAGAAATTGATTTTTACTAAGAAGATAAATTTAAAAATAGCTTGTATATGTATTGCATTTATGGCACTTTTAGTATTAACCAATGGAATACTGATGGAGTATGGTTTAGATAAGAGTGTTGAGTTTACTTATAATACTCATTATAAGGAGGCTAAAAAGATATTAAATCAAGAAGTATATATATTAAAAGATATTACTAAAAAGTTAGCTGAAGATAAAAGTATAATAAGTTCTTTAAAAAATAATAAAAACAGTGATGATTTAACACAAGTAGATATAAATAATATAATTAGTGGTATTAAATATATTCAAGACTATTTAAAGAATTTAATATTTGTAAATTGTGTTACTATTGCTAATATTCCAGGAAATTATTTGTTTTATTGTGGAGAGTTAATTGAAAATTTTGATGTATTTTCTAATTACAAATTTGAAAATCTAGGACTTAGTAAAGAAAATCCTCAAATAATATCAGATGTTTATAATGATCCTAGAACTGGAAAATATGAAATAGCAGTAATTAATCTTATTTACTCTGAAGAAAGTGATGAGCCTTTAGGGATAGTTATTTTAGATATTTTATTAGATGATTTAATTGAAGATATAAACTCCAAATTTTATATGGGAGATTTAAATACATATATAAAATTAGATAATAATAAGTATTATTCTAGTGAAGGAATTGTTGATAGTATTAAAGATAAGAAAAATAATTATGTAGTAAAATTAAAGGATGTTTTTGATGATAATATAGATATATATTTGGAATTTGATAAAGACTCCATTATTTATAATAGAGCTATGAGAAGTATTAATAAATTTAGAATTATAATATTTACTATTTTAGGAACAGTTTATTTATTGATTTTAATTTTATTAATTAGAGGGGTGTTTAAGCCTATATTAAAGAGTTTAGATAAGCTTAAAATATTATTGAAAAATCTAGAGAACAAGGATTTGAATTTTGAAAAACTAGATGAATTTGAACAATTAGAAGTTGTTTCAAGTTCTTTAGGGAGCTCTATTAATAAAAAAATTAAGTCTCTTATTTATTATGATGAATTAACGCAATTACCTAATAGAAAATTATTATTTAAGAAATGTAATGACTTAATAAAGGATAATAGAAAATTTGCATTAATATTTGTGGATTTAAATAAATTTAAATATATTAATGATGTTTTTGGGCATAGTTCAGGAGATCAGGTATTAGTTGAGTTTAGTAGTAGACTTAAAAAATGTTTAAAAGATAAGGGGATAGTAAGTAGATATTCTGGTGATGAGTTTATAATTATATATAGTAATTATATCGATAATAATGAACTAGAAGCATTTTATAATAATGTGATATTAAAAGAGTTTAAAGAGCCTATAATATTTAATAATAACAAGAAGATATTTATGGATTTTGCAGCAGGAGTTTCTGTATACCCTAAAGATGGAAATGATTTTAATGATTTAATAAATAAAAGTGACTTCATGATGTATTCAAGTAAGAAAAACAATAAGAGAGCAAAGTTATTGTTTTTTAATGATGTAATTTATAATGAGATACTTGAAATTGAAAACATGAAAGAGGAGTTAAAATATGCAGTAGATAACAATGAGTTTGTTTTATACTATCAGCCAATAGTAGATAAAAATAAGTCTATAAAAAAGCTTGAGGCATTGATTAGATGGAATAATAGAAAGTTCGGATATATTTCTCCGGATAAATTTATTGAATATGCAGAGGAAACTGGAGAAATAGTCAAAATAGGTTATTGGGTTATTGAAGATGTATGTAAGAACTTTAATGAGTTATTTAAGTCAGATGATATGTTGAAAGTTAGTATTAATGTTTCTCCAATTCAACTTATGGAAGTAGATTTTGTAAATAAAGCTGAGGAGATTCTAAATAAATATAATATTACTTGGAGAAATTTATGTTTAGAAATAACAGAAACTGCAGTTCTTGATGAAAATATAATCATTCGTGATAATTTACTTTTACTAAATAAAAAAGGTGTAAAAATTGCATTAGATGATTTTGGAACAGGTTATGCATCCTTTAGTTATTTAAAGAAGTTTAAACTTGATATTTTAAAGATTGATAGAATATTTATTGATAATGGTTTATATATTGATTATAAAATTGTAGATAATATAAAAAGTATAGCTCATTTACTTAATATGGAAACAGTGATTGAAGGTGTTGAAACAGAAGAGCAGTTTAATAATTTAAAATCTGTAGGATGTGAGTATTTCCAAGGGTATTATTTTTCTAAACCTTTACCTATAAGTGAGATAAATAAAATTCTATCTAATAGAAAAGGAAATAGAGAGAAAAATAATAAATAAACAAAAATGCTATGATAGGATTTAAAACTTATCATAGCATTTTTATTTCTTCATTTTGAGATACTAACTAAAACAATAAACTTTGTTAAAATAAAGTATTTTTTTTACTTTCCTTTTGGATAGTTTCTTTATTTTTATTGTTTAAACTACCAAGAGGACTGTTAAAGCTATTAAGAGGATTTGGAAGCTCAGTATTACTAGATGGCATAACACCTCTAGTTCTGTGTTGTTTATCATTAGATTTAGCCATAATATTATTTCTCCTTTAATATATGATTTAATTTTATTGAATTTAAAAGTAAATCAAATAATAAATTTAATATTAAAGTTATTTAGGTTGTTGTATTAATCTAAATATCCTCACCATCATCTATGTAACTAAATTCATTACAAGCAATATTATTAGCTACAATAGGATCTTCAACAGTATTTGCTAAAGGTGTGCTAACTCCTTCTGGAGATTTACTTACTAAAAACTCTTTACTTGGTTCGTAATAACTTCTTACGTGTGGCAAATAAACATTAGATTTATCCTTCAAGATGCTCCCTCCTTGCAACATAAAATGTTGTAAATATACTATACACAATACTAATTAGTGATTTAACTTTAGGAATAATTAAATGTAAGCCAATTAGTTTCATAATAGTTTATTCCTAAGCATATATAGTGTTTGAAGGTTGTACAAGAAATATACGTGATTCAAATAAATTATTAATTTATAAATAAAAAAACATGAAAAAAAGTCAATAAATCTGAAATTAGTCACATTGTTTTAAAAATTTTAATAATATAAAATTAATATAATGGTATATATGGAAATTATTTTTGAAAATTATAAATAGAGATTTTAGGAGAAGTTTAAGTAACTTTAAGTAAATTAAGTATAAAAGCTAAGCAGAAAAGCTAAGTATATAAGGTTGCTATAAAGACTAAGTATAAAAGCTGAGTATAAAAGGAGAGAAGGAGAAGTTAATATGTATCCAATTAGATTTGAAAACGTTTATTATGAGAAAATTTGGGGTGGAAGAGATTTAGAAGCTTTTAGAAATAACTTACCATCTGGAGATATTGGTGAGTCTTGGGATGTTGCATGTCATCCAAATGGAACTGGAGTAGTTGTAAATGGTGAGTTAAAAGGTAAAAGATTTGATGAAATAATAGGAGAATTTGGACATGCTTTAGTTGGTTCAAAAGTAAGTACAGAAAAGTTCCCATTATTAGTTAAGTTAATAAATTCAAGAGAAAAGTTATCTGTTCAAGTTCATCCAGGAGACGAATATGCTCAAAGAGTTGAGAATCAATTTGGAAAAACAGAAGCTTGGTATGTTGTAGATGCAAAACCAGGAGCAAAATTAATTGTTGGAACAAAGAACTGTGATAAAGAAGTGTTTGCTAAAGCAATTGAAGAAGGAAGGTCTGAGGATTATTTAAATGTTGTAGATGTTAAGAAGGGAGACTGCTTCTTAATTAATAGCGGTCTAGTTCATGCTATTTGTGAAGGATTAATAATAGCTGAAATACAACAAAATTCGGATGTTACTTATAGAGTTTATGATTACGGAAGACCAAGAGAAATTCATGTTGAAAAATCTTTAGATGTAATTGATTTTAATTTAAAAGCAGCAAATTTATCCAATAAAGAGATTGTTAAATTTGATGGATTTTCTAAAGTAGATTTTTGTGAAAATGAGTATTTTGGGATGCAAAAAATTAATGTTGAAACTGAATGGTCTGATTGTAGTAATGAAGAGAAATTCTTTATTTTAACTTGTGTTGATGGTTGCGGAACTATTGAAGGAGATGGTTTCTCAGAAGAAGTTAAAATGGGGGATAGTTACTTAATTCCGGCTACTTTAGGAGATTATATTGTTAAGGGGAACTTAGCAGTAATCAAAAGCTACCCAATGTAAATTTTTGTATACGCCTCCGGGGAACATCCAATAAATGGATGTTCCCCGGAGGCGTATTATTTTTATGCGGTGTGTCAATAATTAAGTTAAAACTTTATAAGGAGGAGATTCTTTAATGGCATCACCAAAGAGACCATGGGTATCTGGATCTATTTATCATATAACTAATAGAGGAAATCGTCAGGAAATAATATTTAGAGAAAATATTGATTATATTGTTTATTTAGGTATTTTAAAAGAAACTTTAAAGTTTTATGAGAATGATAATTATAAATTAATTAGTTACTGTCTTATGAGTAACCATGTTCATTTACTTTTGAAGACCGGCAGGAAGGATCCAAGTTTCTTTATGAGAAGAGTTAATAGTATGTATGCAAGATATTTCAATAGTAAATATCAATATATAGGTCATTTGTTTCAAGGAAGATATTTTAGTAATTTAATAAATAATGTTATAGAGTTACTTGAGGTTAGTAGATATATACATTTAAATCCAGTCAGAGCTAAAATGGTTGATAGTCCAGAGAAATATATGTGGTCTAGCTATAATAAAATTGTATTAGATAAAGATAAGTTTAAAAATTTAGATTTAAATAGTAGAAAGTTAATGTTAGATATGTGTATAGATGAAAATGAAATATTAGATTTACTTAATATATATTCAATAATTGAAGAGAATAATAAAAAGGATTTAGAATACAAAGTAAAGAATATGATGAAAGAGAGTAAAATTAAATATAAGAAATATGTAGAGAGTAAAGTTTCTTCAGAAGAACAACTATAAGTGGATGTAAAAATATGTAACGTCCCCGGAGGTCCTTACATTTTATGTAAGGACCTCCGGGGACGTTACAAAAAGTGGAAAATAGATTTTGTTATTGTGGAGGGGATATACTATGAAGTTTGTTTTAGCACCGGATTCTTTTAAGGAAAGTATGACTGCAAAAGAAGTTTGTATTGCCATGGAAAATGGAATAAGAAAAATATATAAAGATGCAGAATGTATACATGTACCTATGGCAGATGGAGGAGAAGGTACTGTTCAATCTTTAGTTGATGCAACAGAAGGAGTATTATATAAGGAAGAAGTTACTGCACCATTAGGAAATAAGGTTATTGCGACTTATGGAATACTTGGAGATGGAGAAACTGCCATTATAGAAATGGCAGAAGCTAGTGGACTTCAGTTAGTTCCAAGAGAGAAGAGAAATCCATTGATTACTACAAGTTATGGAACTGGTGAACTAATTATTTCTGCAATAAATAAAGGAGTTAAGAAGATATTAATAGGATTAGGTGGAAGTGCAACCAATGATTCTGGAGTTGGTATGCTTCAAGCTTTAGGAGTAAAATTTATAGATAAAGATGGAGAAGATATAGGTTTTGGTGGTGGAGAGTTAAGTAAGATTGTAGATATAGATATGTCCTCTTTTGATAAGAGAATCTTAAATGTTGACATAGAAGTGGCTTGTGATGTAAAAAATCCTTTAACAGGGATTAATGGAGCAAGCTATGTATTTGGGCCTCAAAAGGGGGCAAATACTGAAACTGTTAAGATACTGGATGAAAATTTAAAGCATTTTTCAAATATTATTAAAGAAAAAATAGGGAAAGAGATTGATAATATTGAAGGTGCAGGAGCAGCGGGAGGATTAGGAGCAGCACTTGTTGGATTATGCAATGGAAAGCTTAAAAGAGGAATTGATATAGTTGTTGAATATTCAAAATTAGAAGAAAAGATTAAAGATGCACATTATGTTTTTACTGGAGAAGGTAGTATAGATTTTCAAAGTAAATTCGGTAAAACACCTATTGGAGTATCAATGATAGCTAAAAAATATGATATACCAGTAATAGTTTTTGCTGGCAATGTAGGAGAAGGAATAGATGAACTTTATGATTTAGGAGTAACTTCAGTAATTGGAATACTACCGGGAGTGGTAACCATAGAGGAGGCACTAAAGCAAGGTACAATTAATATAGAAAGAGCAGTTGAGAATATAGTAAGAATACTTTAATGATTCCATAAAATGTATGTGCCTCCGGGGAACACCCATTTATTGGGTGTTCCCCGGAGGTATATCGAAATATAGTAAAAATTGTCGTTGAAAAATATTTAAGATATTGGTATAATTATATTTCCTGAGGATACGAACAAAAAAATCAAATTTTATATAAATATTTGGAGGAGTTACCAATGCCAGTAAGAATTGCTATACTAGGTGGACCAAGATGTGGTAAAACAACATTAATTCAACAATTATACGTAGATCTAAAAATTAGAGATATAAATGTAGGAGTTGCTACAGAATATAGCACAGATTATTTAAGAGATAAAGGTATGATTGAATCTATTTCAGAACAATATGGAATATATTTAGGTCAATTACATTTAGAAAAGAGCTTAGATGGACATGATTATGCTATAACTGACTATGCTACTTTTGTACCATACATATATGGAAGATTAATGCTTGGAGATAAGACGAGAACTAAGAAAGAAATCGAAATATTAAATGATTTATATAGCTTAGCAATCAGAGATCTACCACAATATGATCATATTTTCTTTGTACCAAGAGAATTTGGTTATAAAAAAGATGGAGTTAGATGGCAAGATGAAGAAGTTGCTCAAATGGTGGACAAAGCTATCTTAGGATTCTTAGATGCTGAAAATGTTAAGTATTCAGTAATCACTGGATCAACTAAGGAAAGATCTGAGCAAATTATGAAAATAGTTGGAATAAATAAAGAAATTGTACAACCTGTTAAGGCAAAAGAGGTTGTAGAAAAATAATTATATAAACAATAGACAATTGTATTTAGAATATCTAAATACAATTGTCTATTATTTTATAACTTCATCTTTAAATTTTTTATCTAGTATATTTTCTAATTGTGGATATTACATCTAATTCTAAATATAACACCTAATTTAATATGTTATACCTAATTTCATGTATGATATTTAATTCCGGGAATTTATAATATAATGAAGATAATATTAGAAGAAATCAATTACATCAGTAAAAAATGATATAATATACCAAAAATTACATGATTACTACATTGACTTATAAAAAATACAATGTTAGAATACATAGTGTGCTATGTAATAAGGGGGATAAAAAATGAGAAACTTTGATCCAAAAGAACATGTAGGACTATTATTAAAATTCATAAATGGGAGAGTTAATACTAAAATTAATAAGAATCTTGCAGAATTTAATCTAACTGGTGTCCAACATGAAATTTTATGTTTCATAGATAGAAATGAACATGAAAGAGATGTATTCCAAAAGGATATAGAAAAGTGTTTAAAGTTGACCAATCCAACTGTAACAGGCATAGTGAAAAGATTAGAAGAAAAAGAAATGATAGCTAGATGTCCAAGCAATAATGATGCTAGATATAAGTGTCTTCATGTAACTGAAAAAGGAAAAGATGTTATATGTAAAAGCTTTAAATTTGGAGCAAATAATATAGAAAAGCAACTAGTTAAAGACATGAGCGATGAAGAAGTAAAAATGTTAAAAGATTTATTATATAGAGCGCTAATGAATATGGAGGAGTAATCCTCTTATTTTTAGTTTAAATACATAGTTGCCTATGTATTGTTAAAAATTAATTAAATTTGTTAAGGAGCATAAAAATTGATGCGCAAAGTATAGATTTGCATCATCAAAAAGTGTTTATATAAAAGTAAAAAATCAATGTACAAGCAAGTATATTGAATGAAAAGGAGAGGTGAAATATATGATAAAAAAATTAGCTCCATATATGAAAAAATATAAAACGCCACTGATTCTAGGTGTTTTATGTGCAGCATTAGAAGCTACTTTTGAATTATTAATACCATTAGTAATGGCACAAATAGTTGACGTTGGTATTTCAGCAGGAGATACAGCTTACACAATAAAAATGGGATTATTAATGGTTGTTATGGCAGCTATATCATTAAGCTTTGGTATTGGACTATCAAAGTTTTCAGCTATAGCAGGTCAAGGGTTTGGTGCAGAACTTAGACAAGCTGAATATGAAAAAATACAAACTTATTCTTTCAAGAATATTGAAAAGTTTAGTACTGCATCATTAATTACAAGATTAACTACAGATATTACAATGATACAAAACTCATTAACAATGGGAATCAAGCTTTTAGTTAGAGCACCTATGATGCTTATAGTTGCTTGTATTCTTTCAGTTACAATTAGTTCTCAATTAGCAATGATATTCTTAGTATCTATGCCAGTTCTTATTATTGCAATTGGTCTTATAATAAAGAATGTTAAGCCAAGATTTGAAGCAATGCAAAAGAAGATTGATAACTTAAATACTACAGTACAAGAAAACTTAATTGGTATAAGAGTTGTTAAATCTTTTGTTAGACGCAATAAGGAAAAGGAAAAATTCAAAGCAAGTAATGATGATTTATTAAAAGCTTCAGAAGGCGCATTTGGTATAGTTGTTTTAAATATGCCAGTTATGCAAATTGTTGTATTTTCTAGTGTTATAGGTATTCTTTGGTTTGGTGGAAACATGGTTCATGCAGGTACATTAACAGTTGGTAAGCTTACAAGTTTCATGACTTATTCTTTCCAAATTCTAATGTCTCTTATGATGCTTTCAATGGTTCTTATGATGATGTCAAGAGCAGTTGCATCAGCGCAACGTATAATTGAAGTTTTAGAAGAAGAACCAGATATTAAGGATCCAGTTAATCCAGTAACAGAAGTTAAAAATGGAGAAATTGAATTTAGAAATGTTAACTTTAAGTATGAAGATGATAGTGATGAAAATAACTTAGAAGGAATCAATATCAAGATAAAAGCTGGTGAAACTATTGGTATAATTGGTAGCACAGGTTCAGGTAAATCAAGCTTAGTTCAACTTATACCAAGACTTTATGATGCCACTGAAGGTGAAGTTTTTGTTGGTGGAGTTAATGTTAAGGATTATCACATAGAAACTTTAAGAAATGAAGTTGCTATGGTACTTCAAAAGAATACATTATTCTCAGGAACTATTAAGGAAAACCTTATGTGGGGTAATGAAAATGCTACTGATGCAGAAATTGAAGCAGCAGCTACATCAGCATGTGTTGATGAATTTATTGATAGACTTCCAGGAAGATACGATATGCACTTAGAACAAGGTGGAGTTAACGTATCTGGTGGACAAAAACAAAGACTTTGTATAGCAAGAGCTATATTAAAGCAACCTAAAGTATTAATCTTAGATGATAGTACAAGTGCCGTTGATACAGCAACTGATGCTAAGATTAGAAAAGCATTTGCAGAAGATTTAAAAGATACTACTAAGATAATAATTGCACAAAGAGTTAACTCTGTAGCTACTGCAGACAAGATTATCGTTATGGATGATGGTAAGATTAGTGCAATTGGAACTCATGATGAGTTAATGGAAAGTAGTGAAATTTATAAAGATGTATACAAATCTCAACAGGAAGGGGTGGGTTTACGTGAATAAGGATAAGAACAATATGTCTCAAGGACAAGCAGCGCCAGGTAAAGGTGGTAAAAAGCCAGGACCTCCAAAGCCTAAAAATATGAAAAAGACATTAAAAACATTAATGAGTTATTTAGGTAAGTATAAATTACAATTACTTATAGTAATGGTACTAATAATTATAAATTCATTTGCAATGATAGCAGGTTCATATTTCTTAAAACCATTGGTAAATAATTATATATTACCAGGTGATTTTGCAGGACTTGCTAAGATGTTAGTATTATTAGGAACAATCTTTGGATTAGGTGCAATTGCTGCATATGGATATGCAAGATTAATGGTTCATGTAGCACAAAATACTATTAGCAATATAAGAACAGATTTATTTAATAAAATGCAAGAGCTTCCTATTAAGTACTTTGATAGAAATACTCATGGTGACTTAATGAGTTTATACACTAATGATATAGATAATATCAGTGAAGCTTTAAATAACAGTTTTACAAATATTTTAGCTTCAGGGCTTACATTCTTAGGAACAATAGTAATGATGGCTATTTTAAGTCCAACGCTAATTATAATAACAGTAACATTCCTAGCTATAATGATATTTGTTGTAACTAAAGTTGGTGCTAAGAGTAAGTACTACTTTGGAATGCAACAAAAGCAAATTGGTAAACTAAATGGTTATGTTGAAGAAATGATAGAAGGACAAAAGGTTATTAAGGTATTCTGTCATGAAGACGAGGCAATTGAAGATTTCAGAAAGCATAATGAAGAGTTAAGAAAGGCTTCAACAGGAGCACAAACATTTGGTGGATATATGATGCCAATGCTTGGTAACCTTTCTCATATGAATTATGCAGTAACATGTTGTGTTGGTGGATTAATTACAATTGCAGGAGCATTTGACCTTGGTTCATTAGTATCTTATTTACAATATACTAAGCAAGTAGCTAACCCAATTTCTCAAGTTTCTCAACAAGTAAATGTTATTTTAGCAGCATTAGCAGGTGCTGAAAGAATATTTACAGCTTTAGAAGAAGAAGTTGAAGTTGATGAAGGTAAGGTTACTTTAACAAGAGTTGAAGTTAAAGAAAATGGTAAATTAGTTGAAACTGAAAAGTATACAGGTCACTGGGCTTGGAAGGTACCTGCATCAGTAGTAAGAAAAATGAAAAGTACAGACAATTTTGAGTTAATGTCAGAAATGGCAGCAACTACTGATTCTCAATTAGAGTCTGCAGCATCATTAAATGATGAACCAATATTAGTAGAGCTTACTGGAGATGTTAGATTCAAGAATGTTGTCTTTGGATACAATGAAGAGAAGACTGTATTAAAGGATATTAGCTTATTTGCTAAGCCAGGACAAAAGATTGCTTTTGTTGGATCAACAGGAGCTGGTAAAACTACAATTACAAACTTAATAAATAGATTCTATGAAATCAATTCAGGTATAATTACTTATGATGGAATAGATGTTAAGGATATTAAGAAGGATGATTTAAGAAGATCATTAGGAATAGTTCTTCAAGATACTCACTTATTTACTGGTACAATAGCTGATAATATCAGATACGGTAACTTAAATGCAACTGATGAAGAAGTTAAAGCAGCAGCTAAGCTTGCAAATGCCCATGCATTTATTAAGCATTTACCACATGGATATGATACAGTTATCACTGGTGATGGTGAAGGATTATCTCAAGGACAAAGACAGTTACTTGCTATTGCGAGAGCTGCAATTGCTAATCCACCAGTTTTAATAATGGATGAAGCAACAAGTTCAATAGATACAAGAACTGAAAAACTTATTGCAGAAGGTATGGATAAGCTTATGGAAGGAAGAACTGTTTTTGTAATTGCTCACAGACTTTCTACTATTAAGAACTCTCATGCAATAATGGTTCTTGAACAAGGTGAAATAATTGAAAGAGGAAATCATGATTCTTTATTAGAAGAAAAGGGAAGATACTATCAATTATACACTGGAAAAGCAGAATTAGATTCAGAAGAAGTAACAGCATAAAATAATTCCCTAGGGAAAAAGGAATAATAACCTTTCCTCTAGGGAATTTTTTAATTCTAGTAATCATTGCTATAACTAGAGTCTGAACTATTTCCAGACTCAGAGCCACTATCAGATCCAGAACCAGTATCAGATCCAGAGCCACTATCAGATCCAGAACCACTATCAGATCCAGAACCAGTATCAGATCCAGAGCCACTATCAGATCCAGAACCACTATCAGATCCAGAGCCACTATCAGATCCAGAACCACTATCAGATCCAGAACCACTATCAGATCCAGAGCCACTATCAGATCCAGAGCCACTATCAGATCCAGAACCACTATCAGATCCAGAACCACTACCAGAGCTAGAGCCACTACCAGAGCTAGAACCATTACCAGAATTAGAATCACTACCAGAGCTAGAACCACTACCAGAACTAGAACCACTACCAGAACTAGAACCACTACCAGAGCTAGAACTACTACTAGAGTTAGAGCCATTACCAGAGTTAGAGACGCTACCAGAGTTAGAACCATTTCCAGAACTAGAACCAGGGCGAGAATTACTTGTATTACTATTAGAATTGTTATTAGAATTATGGTTAATAGTATTATTTAATTTATTTGAATTTGAACTATTTATATCTTCAGATTCTTCATAATTATTATATTGTGAATCATTATCTTCATAATCAGAATTATTAATAGTTTCGATTTTTGGTACATCCTCAACTATAACTTCTTCATCTGGAATATATCCTTCGATTTCTTCATCTAATATGGGGGATTTTTCCTTAAGAACGAGAGAGTTATTAGTAGCTGAATTTGCCTGAATAACATTAATTGTAAAAATTGAAATAATAGCAACTAACAAAAGAATAATATAGATATTTTGAAATTTTTTCGATTTAAAATTCATAATTTGATTTCTCCTCATATTATAAATAATTATTTTACATTAATAATATTCTATAAATTGAAAAGAAATCCTCTAAAAAGTAAAAAATCATTACATATTTTTGCTAATAACTAAGAGTTGTTATAAAAATAAAGTAAAAATTAGTGGAATTATATATATAAATGAAGTTTTATGGAGGTATAGATAAATAAAACTTGAGAATCCAAATGATGAAAGTATTAATCCAATATATAGGCCGTCTCCAGGGTAAATTTAATAAACGAATTAACCTTGTAGACGGCTTTAATATTTAATATAGACATTATCCTAGTAAGTCAAGATGAAAAAGAAAATGAAATTATATTTCGTTTAATTTCCAGAGCTGTCCCCCGTAGAATGGATTAGATGTACCTATATAAAGTCCATCAGTACTTGATACAAAAGTTCTAAGGCCGTAATTATATTTATCATTAAAGCCATTAACATTAATTTTATTGAAATTAACACCATCTTCAGAGAAATATAGATCAGCCCCTTTTATAGATGTATCAATCATTTTTCGTATTGATTTCATATAATAAAGTTGAGTTAAGAATTCTTTTGAAGTGAATAGTTCCTTAATTTTAAATAGCAATAGCTTTAACTGTTTTTTATTATTGTTTAGTTTATAAATAGTATTTTTTATATTTTCTATAGCTGATTCTCCAAATTGAGAAGAGAAATAAATATATATCGCCTCAAGATACTTATAATTATCTGATGATATAGAAGTTGGTATTTTTTTTGCAAGAGTATTTAAAGAATTTAGTATATTTAAATTATAATTTATATCTATATTTTTCACTACTTGCTCTATATAATCATTTGTCTTTATTTTATTGAGGTATAAAGAAGGGTATGATAAGGAAATATAATCATAATTATTAATATATTTATCATCAAGGTATTCATAGTCATTAAATAGCTGTAATATGGTTTTAATATCTTCAGATTTAATAACATTAATAAGGGATAAAAAGTTTAATAATATCATTAATATACCTTCAAAGCTATCTATATAATCAGGAATATTTTTAGGAATTAAATAATCATAGAATGATGATGAATCAAAAGTTCCTAAAAAAAGCTTTCCATTATATTCAGCCATTCTCCAAATATAATGATTAGAAGAATAATTTATTCCAGAATTATCAGGAACGAATCCAGCTTTATAATTACCTATTCTAGTTTGTAATGGTTCATTCTTACTTGGAGTACCTATAACCATTTCCCAATTATCATTTTCATCAAATCTATAAAGCTGAGTAGGTTTAACAAAATTCTCATACAAATAGCTAAAATCAAAAGATATTAATTTTTGTAGTGATTGAATTACATTTGAAAAAGTTCCAACATAGACATATTCTTTACCATCAGAAGCTTTATATTTAAATGGTGTAGCTATAGCATAAGAATTAATACCCATACCAGCTTCATATTTACCATTAGGTCCAACAATCATATCCCATTTCCAACCATAACGATTTGATTCTTTAGCCATTAAACCTATATATTTTCCTTTAAATATTAAAAATCCAGATTCATTAATGGGTTTATTTCCAGAACCGATTATTGCATATAAATAACCATTATAGCTAATTAAATCAAATATACCACCGGACCTACCAGAACCAATATCTACATTAGGAATATTATTAAAATCATTTAGATCGGCAACAATATTCCAGGTATTTTTACTGGGAGCAGCACTTTCCATAATTCTTAAATCAGTATCAGTAATCATCAATCCAAAGTATAATTTTGCTTCGTGAACTTCCATAGCTCCCACACTTGATTTACCTGTATTATCAATAAACACAACTTCAGGTTTGTCAACATCAATAACATAATTTTCTTTAAATTTCAATATTCTAGTATAATTATTTCCAAAAGCTCCAATATAGATACTTTCATTATCTTCATTATATGGTTTAAATGATACTGCACTTATATATCCAGATTCATAAAAGCCACCCTCTAGTGTAAGCTCAGACTTATAAACTTGTTCAATTTTTTGGGTTAATTTATTATATCTAAATATTTCAGCAGAATTATCTAAGGTTTCAGTGGAGACATCATCTTCAAAGATAAGGTCAGTAATAGTTTCAGCAAAATTACCTAATATAAAAATACTTTTAATAAGGGAAAAAATTATATTTCTATTACTTCCTATATAAATATAATTTTTAGATTCTGCCATAGCCCAAGCGTATCCATTGCGTCTGTCAACAGTAGAATTAAAACCATCTGCTTCTTTTTCACCTTTAGTTGGATTTGATAGTTTTTGTATTATAAAGTCTTTAGTTTTTATAGATTCTTTATACTTTTCAGTGCTTTTGTTATTCATTTTATTCTCCTACTTTACATAAAAAAATTTGAGTTATTTTAGCTTATAAAAGCTGTTGTTATAATATAATATTCTTTTCATTAGTAATTTGTTTAAGTATATTGCTAATAATTATTTTTAATAAATTAAATAGAGTGATGAGTGATGCATATAATATTAAGATACATTTTTTATTAATAATTTTAATATTTAATGTATAACATACGTTTTAAATACTATAGACATTCTGTTATATAAAAATGTTGGTAAAAACATTTTTATATAACAGAATAGATATATGAGTAAATATATATAATGAAAGTTTGTGTTAATAATAATAGAATTTAATGATTAAAGTTAAAGAAATACGTTAATAATCACAACTGGTGATTATTTATGAGCAATAAATTTAATAATAGTAGAGAATATAGATTAAAAGTATTTAAGAAAAAGATATATGATTCAAAGAAAAGTATAAAATGTCCTCATTGCAAAAGTGAAGAGGTAATAAAGTACGGTTCATATAAGGGGATACAAAGATATAAATGCAAAAACAATAAATGTGAAAGAACATTTACAAAGCAAACTGAAAGTCCATTTAGATATTCAAAAAAGTTTAAACAAAATTATCAAAAGTATAAGGAATTATATGAAAAGGGATTAACAATTAGACAATGTGCAGAGATTCTTAATATAAGTATAGTAACATCATTTTTCTGGAGACATAGATTTTTATATAATTTAAAGGAAGTAAATTATGTAGAGAAGTTATGTGATTATGCAGAATTAACAAGAGTAGTTTTGCTAGAAAATTTTAAGGGTGATAGAGATAGTAAAAATAAAAAGAAGGATAAAATTTCAATAGTAAATGCAATGAATAAATCTATTGATATTATATCTATAATAGCTGCTAGAAATCATTTAGGATTTAGAGAGCTAAAGGAAAATATAGAGCCAAGAATTGATAAGAAAGCTATCGCTGTGGCTTTCTTAGATGGAAGACTTCAAGCTTTTTCTGATAAGCATAATGAAAAAAATAAAATTAGAATTAGAAGAGCTGAGATAACTCCAATTGATGCAAGTTACTCTATTAATATAAAAAGATGGTTGAAAAAATTTAGAGGGGTTGCAACTAAATATATGGATCATTATTTAAGTTGGAGGGCTTATGAGTATAAGAAAAATTTTGAATATAAGAAAGGCTTAAATAAAGAAGAAAAAATTAAATTACAAATAGATTTGAAAATAAAAATAACTACATATATATCATGGAATAATATTAAGGCAAAAAAGTTAGAGTAATGAGTATCCTTACTTAGGGGAATTCTTGTATTATTAAAGAAAAAAGTATATAATAATTAAGTTAACTGAGACTCCAAATTTTAATTTCGTTAGAGCAGTTACTCAACGACTAAAAGCAGTGGAATTTCAATAATAAAAGAAATAAATTTAATTCATATATAAATAGTTTTAGGAGGACATAACATTGGCTGATTACATAAATGAGATTAAAAAGAGAAGGACCTTTGCAATTATTTCTCACCCTGATGCTGGTAAAACAACATTAACAGAAAAGTTCCTATTATACGGAGGAGCAATAAGACTTGCAGGTTCAGTAAAAGCAAGAAAAGCATCAACACATGCTGTTTCAGACTGGATGGAAATAGAAAAGCAAAGAGGTATTTCTGTTACTTCATCAGTTATGCAATTTAACTATGCAGGACACTGTATAAACATCCTAGATACTCCAGGACACCAAGACTTCTCAGAAGATACATATAGAACACTTATGGCTGCTGACTCTGCTGTAATGGTAGTTGACGCTGCTAAAGGGGTGGAAGATCAAACAAGAAAGTTATTCCACGTTTGTTCATTAAGAGAAATGCCAATCTTCACATTCATCAATAAGATGGATAGAGAAGCTCAAGATCCATTTGGATTATTAGAAGATATTGAAGCAGAACTTGGAATCAAAACATATCCAATGAATTGGCCAATAGGTTCTGGTAAAGATTTCAAAGGTGTTTACGATAGACAAAATCAAAGAATCATAGCATTTAACGGTGGAAATCACGGTTCTACAGAAGTTGAAGCTATTGAAGGTTCTGTTGAAGATGAAAAGTTCAGAGAAATATTAGGTGAAGCACTACATGAGAAGTTAATGGAAGATATTGAACTTCTTGATATTGCTGGTGATGAACTTGATATGGAAAAGGTTAGATTAGGAGAATTAACACCAGTATTCTTCGGATCAGCTTTAACAAACTTTGGTGTTGAGCCATTCCTAGAACATTTCTTACAAATGACTACATCACCACTTGCTAGAAACTCAAATATTGGAGAAATAGATCCATTTGATGATAAATTCTCTGCATTTGTATTTAAGATTCAAGCAAATATGAACAAAGCTCATAGAGATAGAATTGCTTTCATGAGAATTTGTTCAGGTAAGTTTACTAAAGGTGAAGAAGTATTCCACATGCAAGGTGGAAAGAAACTTAAGCTAGCTCAACCACAACAATTCATGGCTGAAAACAGAGAAATTGTTGAAGAAGCATATGCAGGAGATATCATAGGGGTATTCGATCCAGGAATATTCTCAATAGGAGATACTTTATGTTCACCATCTAAAAAGTTTAAATTCGAAGGAATCCCAACATTCGCTCCTGAACATTTTGCAAGAGTTAGACCAGTTGACACTATGAAGAGAAAACAATTCGTTAAAGGTGTTACTCAAATAGCTCAAGAAGGTGCTATCCAAGTATTCAAAGAAAACCATGTTGGTATGGAAGAAATAATCGTAGGTGTTGTAGGGGTACTTCAATTCGAAGTTCTTGAATATAGACTTAAGAATGAATACAATGTTGATATTAAGATGGATAGACTTGCATTTAGATATGTAAGATGGATTGAAAGCTATGATGGAGATATTGAAAAATTAAATTTAACATCTGATGCTAAGAAAGTTAAAGACTTTAAGGATAGAGATCTAATAATATTCCAAAATGACTGGGGAATTAACTGGGCTCTTGACCACAATAAAGGATTAGTTCTTTCTGGTGTAGGTAAGGATGATGAATAGTTAACTAAAATATAAAAACTTGATAAAATAAGATAAAAGAATTAAAAGTTAATTATATAAGTTAGAATTAAATATTATATTATTTAAATAAAAAGCATGTAGTAAAATTCAAGCTAATATACTTTATTTATAGAAAATAGTTAAAATAATAAAACTAATAGCTATAGGTAGAGTATATTAATTTTTTACTATATGCTTTTTTATATTATAAAATAATTTATTTTTGCTTATAAAATTTAATAAAAATATAATAATACTACAAAATAATACAATATAATACATAAACAAGAAAAATATGGTATAATGGTTCGTGGAAATAATATAGATTAAAGTGCATCAGGTATAATTTGGAGGGTATAATGTATAAACAAGTTTTAGAGGAAGATATAGCAAGAAAACAATCTAAGGAAATATTAAAGTATATTTTCACAATTGGTATAATATTAATAAGTATTTTTATAATAAGGATATTTATGAGTTATAATGAAAAAGATTATATATATTCTTCTGTAATGTTTGTTAGACAAGTAAATGGATTAATAGGTATTATTTCAATAATTAGTTGTCTAATACTATACAAAAAAACAAAAGATTCTATAGTATTTACAATATTATTAGTATATGTTGGACTTTCAATGGCGTCAGTTACAGGACAATTTGATTATTACACATTTTTAAGTAATAAATTTAGAGTTAGCAATTATATAAGTATATCAACATCTTTTTTTACTATAATTATACTTTTTGCTGCTATTAAACCAAATTCAAAATTACATAAGCTAATAAATAGATATAAATTACAATCCTTTATATTTTTATTTGTTTATTGTATTGTGGGTTGGGAAATAGAAAAGAGAGAGTTTGTAGGAGAGTTTTTTGCTAGTAAAGTAATATTCTTTTCATATAATTTATTTATATTTACTGTATATGTAATAGTAGCATTAAAATTATTATCAACTTGTATAAAAGAAAGCAAGATTATATTAGGTACTTTTAGTGTAAGCCTATTTTTAGTTGCTATTAAGGCATTATATATTATATATGGAGCAAGATATAATTCATGGAATATGAAGTTAACATCAGCTTTAATAACATACATATCATTTCTTATAGTTATTATTGGTTCTGTGATAGAACTATATTTACTATATAAAGAAACTGAATATTTAAATAAAGAATTAAGAAAGTTTTATAATTTAGCCAATAATAACAAACATTCATATATTTTTATTTGTGATAAAAATTGTAATGTATCATTTATGAATAACAAAATAAGAGAAGATTATAATTATGAAATAAATAATGAGGAATTTAAAAGAGAATTATTAAAAATTAGCTTACCAGAAGAAAAAAGAGAAATAATTAGAAAAGAGCTTTCAGCTAAATCAAATTGGAGAGGAATAGTAAGTAATTTGAAAAAAGACTCAATCGTAGATTGTTCCATTCAGTTAATAAAGTCAGATAAAGATGAAAGTCAAGTATTAGTTACTTATTTTGATATGTCTGAAACTATTAAATTACACTCAGAAATAGAAGCTCATAAAATTAATGATGTTAAAAAGTCAGAATTTATATCAACACTTTCTCATGAATTAAAAACACCATTAAATATCTTTTATTCAACAATACAGTTGTTAGATAAGACTAAAGCTATTGGAATAAAAGAATTTAAGGAAACCTATGATAAGTATAGTGATTCATTAAAGTTAAATAGTAAGAGAATGTTAAGGCTTATAAATAATATAGTAGATTCAACAAGGATAGATACAGGAGTGCTTAAAGCAGAGTTCGGAAATTATGAAATAGTTTCAATTGTTGAAGATATAGTAATGTCAACAATACCATTTGCTCAATCTAAGAATATAAGTATAGAGTTTGATACTAATATTGAGGAACATTTTATAAAATGCGATCCTGCTATGATTGAAAAAATAGTACTAAATTTAGCATCAAATTCAATTAAATATACTAAAAGAGAAGGAAGTATTAAAGTATATTTAATGTTAAAAGATGATATATTAGAAATAGTGTTTGAAGATACAGGGATAGGAATTCCATATGAGTTAAAAGATAAAATATTTCATAGATTTTCAAGGGTGGACAGCTCGTTGAAGAGATCAAATGAAGGAAGTGGAATTGGTCTAAATATAGTTAAGTCTATGATAGAGGTACATAATGGAAGCATATCAGTAGATAGCGTATTAAATAAGGGGAGTATTTTCAAGGTTAAATTACCAAATGTATTAATAGAAGATTCACCAATGATAATTTATAAATTTAATAAAGCTAGTACAGAATTAGAATTATCAGATATATATGATTAATAAAATTATTAAATAAATTAAAAAACACAGAGCTAATACAATTAATAGAATTAGTTCTGTGTTTTTTTTATATTTATATAAAAAAGGAGGAAATTAATGAAGAGGGCAACTAATACAATGTTATTTGTAATCATAATATGATACTTACTTGTAATTTGTTATAAGTTTTATAATTATTTTATTAATAAAAAATTAAATGATGAAATTCAAAGTTTAGAAAATTTTCATTATATTTTCATTTCCATTAGATAAGTTTCTACTATATAATATGTAATATATATAAATAGGGGGAAAGTTTATGGTAGATATACATTCACATATAATAAATGAAATAGATGATGGTTCAAAAAGCATTGAAATGACAATAAATATGCTAAAAAAGGCGGAACAGTCAGGAACAACAGATATAATTGCAACACCTCATTTTATGAGAGGAAGATTTGAAATTGAGTATAATGAAGTACTTAAAAAAGTGGAAGAATTAAGAGAAATATCAAGAGAAAATAATATAGATATTAATATATATGCAGGTCAAGAAGTTTATTATAGTAAAAACATATTAGAATATTATAATGATAAAATGATAGGAACCATTAATAATACAAAATACATGTTAATAGAATTTCCTATGTTAGACTTTAATATAGATGAAGTAATAAATACAATATATGAGTTGCAAATAAGAGGAATTACACCAATAATAGCTCATCCAGAAAGATATAAACCATTTATTAAAAAACCTTCAATGATAAATAGTCTTATAAAAGAAGGAATGTTATTTCAGTTAAATGCAGGAAGTCTAACAGGGTCTTTTGGAAAAGATGTTAAGAAAACTGCAACTAAATATTTAGAAAATAATATATATAGTTTTATTGGTTCTGATGCTCATAGAGATAGAGGTAGAGATACTGATATGAAAGAAGCATTAGGTATTTTAGAAAGAAGTCAAAGAAAAGCATTTATTAATAATGGAAGATTAATGCTTGAAAATGAAGATGTAAATTTTAAAGGAACTCTAGTTAAAGAAAAGAAGTTCTTAGGAATTTTCTAAAATAAATATTTAAAATTTATAAGTTTATAGAATTTCTTAATTAATTGGATAGTATATTTATAGTAAGATATTATATATTTAAAGTTTTTGAAATAAGAATTACTTAATATAAGGAAAGTTAACCTTCATTAAGTAATTCTTTTTATTTTAATCTTTAATACATTCATGAAGTTTAGCTATTAGAGAAAGTAATTCACGTCTTTTCTTTGGATAATTCCAATTATGATCAATGCAGTATCTATATAAAGTGGTATTAGGAGTTAAATAAGCAATTTTAATTAGTTCATATTCATCGGAAGAAAGAGTTTTTAGGAGATTTTTCAATAGATCATTCATACTAGAGTTAATAATATGATCTTCTAAATTAAAAGAATCACTAATTAAATCTTCGATTTCATTATCTTCATCTGTAGGAATATTAAGGCTAGATTCATCATTATATTTAATTTGATTACGAGCTAAGTTTCTAAAGCCATTTTTAATAGAATTAATAATATAAGAATCTATAGATTCACCGCCTTTAGATAAATCATATTTATTAATAGCTGTAATAACAGAAATATTTCCAGTTTGAATTAAGTCATCTTTATCAAAGTTTTTTAATTTATACTTAAAGGCATATTTTTTTATAAGTGGTTGATATTTTTCAATAAAAAAAAGAATAGCATCTTTATTATGATTTTTAGCTTTACATAATGTATTAAATAAAAAATTAGAATCAGAGGTTGTATTAACTATTTTTTCTTTAGAATTACTATTTTCTTTAATTTCTAAACATAAAGACTTCAAAATAAGCCCCCCTTTTTTTTAATTACTACAATAGAAAAATAAAAAGTAAATGAAGTGGAAAGAAAGCGAACATACATTCTAGAACATATGTTTATTATAACATAAATTCAAAAAAATGGAATATAAAAACATAAATAAATATAGAATTTTTTTTATAATTAAAAAATAGTAAAAAAAATATACAACAACTTTCGACAATAAAAATTATCTAGTTAAAATATTAAGAATATATATTAAATAAAAATTAAAAAAAATTAAAAAAAATATTAAATAAGAATTAAAATAAAAATTAAAAATATATTTTTTTACAAAATAAAACAAACAAGAAAAATAAAACGTTTACCTGCTAAAAATATAATATATCAGCGCCCTTTTACGTGTTTTTTTTTTATGATATAATAGCTTTCGGACAAAATTAAGATAATTTTAAGAATTTAAAAATATAGAAAAAAGATGTAATTTGTATATAAAAATTTATATAAAAGTCGAAAGAAAAATTTTTTGTCATACAGTTACTAATTATTAAAAAAAATAGCGTAAAATGGATTGTAGGTGGATAAATGATAAATATTTTAGAATATCTAAATGAAATTAGAAAAAAATGTAGAAATATAGCTATCATAACCTTAAGTTTTATTCTTATAGCAAGCATATATACAACATTTTTTATGAAACAAGATTATGAAGCTACAGTAAAAGTATTTATAGGAAAGCAAAAATTCCAAAATACAATGGAAAGCTATAATAATGAAGAAATTACTTTATATCAACGTTTAATTACTACATATTCAGAAGTTATTAAAAGTAAAAAGCTTATTAATAAATCAATTAATGAATCTAAAATAAATTCATTAAGAGAAGTAAATGGAAAGATTGAATATGAATCAGTTATTGGAGATTTAACAGTAAATCCAATAACTAATACTCAAATAATTGAATTGAAATATAGTAGTAAAAATCCACAACAAAGCTATAACTTACTTTATTCAATGACTGAAAATCTTATAGCATATTCAAAAGAACTGTATCCAACAGTTAATATAAAAGTTTTAGAACAAGTTAATGTAAGTAATGGTAATTTAATAAGTAAAAAGATAATGATTATGGGTATAGCATTTATATGTGGCTTAATAGTTAGTATAGGGGGAGTAGTCATGATGATGTATTTTAATAATACATTTAAAAGTAAAGAATCCCTTGAAAAAGAACTAGGACTAGCCGTTATTGCTGCTATTCCAGATATAGAAAATATTTAATATTTAATATTTAATATTTAATAGTTATAATAGGAAGTGCCTTGCAATTTCTTAATAAATAAAACAAAAAGATTAAAAATATGTGATAGATATAAGTATTAGCTGGAAGTAAGTATAATACATAATTTATTACTTTCAACTTAAAAATTATCACTATTAGAAGGAGTGTTTAAATAATGAATGAAATGGAAGAACAAGTAATAAGTTTGTCGGAAATTTTTGAAGCTTTAAAGAAGCGTTGGATTATGATAGTTGCAATTACATTAGCAGCTACATTAATATCAGGACTTGTAAGTTTTTTTGTAATTGATCCTGTATATGAAGCAAGTACTAAGTTATTTATAGGTAAAGAAGAAAGTGATGAAACAGCTTACAATACTAACGATATTCAAATGTATCAAAAGTTATTACAAACTTATGCTCAAGCTATAAAAACTAGAGATTTAGTTGGAAGAGCTATTAATAATTTATATTATGATTTAGAAGAAAAAAATGTAATAGAGTCTTTAACTGTTACTCCTGTTACTGATACTCAAATTCTTCAAATAAAGTATCAAAGTAAAGACCCAAAAGAAGCTAAAGAGGTCTTAACAAGTGTAACACAAGAGTTTATTACAACATCTAAGGAGTTAGTTCCTAATGGAAATGTAAAAATTATTGAAGAAGTACAGCTTCCAGAAGATCCAGTAAGTCCAAATAAAAAGATGAATATATTAATAGCATTTTTATTAGGTCTTATGGTAAGTGTGGGATTAGTTTTCTTACTTGAATATTTAGATAACACTTATAAGAATAAAGAACAACTTGAAAAAGAATTGGGTATACCAGTGCTTGGAACAATTCCAGATATTGATATGGTATAGGAGGTAAAAAGATGTTTGTAGTTGAAAAAAATCCAAAATCAATAGCAGCAGAAGCTTATAGAAGCTTAAGAACTAATATTCAATATTCTTCATTTGATAAAGAGTATAAAACTATTGTAGTAACTAGTGCAAATCCAGGAGAGGGTAAGTCTACTACTGCAGGTAATTTAGCTTTAACTTTAGCAGAGGGTGAAGCAAGAGTTCTTCTTGTAGATTGTGATATGAGAAAGCCATCTGTGCATAAGAGTTTTAGAGTAACTAATACTTATGGCCTTTCTGATGTGCTACTTCAAAAGCAAAAGGTTATGGATGTTGCTCATAATTATAAGAAAAATTTATATATTATAACTGCTGGTAAAATACCACCAAATCCTGCTGAAATGTTAGCATCTAAGTCTATGACTTTATTCTTAGAAGAAATGAAAGAGCATTTTGATTATATAGTTTTAGATACACCTCCAGTACAAGCTGTTGCAGACTCACAAATACTTTCTACTAAGGTTGATGGAACTTTATTTGTTGTTAGAGCAGGTGTTACTAAAAAAGATGATGTTCAAAATTCTATATCTGCATTAAAAAAAGTTAATGCAAATATTATAGGAACAGTACTTCATGCTGTTGATAATAGTAGAAATAAATATTACTACTATTACGGAGACGAAAAGTAAAAACTTTAAAAATATAAGTTAGGATTATATTATATGATTTAAAACAATAACTCATAACTATATAAAGGGGTTTTTAATAAATAGATAAAGATTAGGGGGGGGATATGTATGGAGGGTAAACAATTAGGATTTGAAAAGGAATCTTCTATGGAGTTTAGCCTTTATGAGGCTATTAAAAGATTAATTGATGTTGTTTGTTCTTTTATGGGAGTATTAGTACTGAGTCCTTTATTTATTATTATTGCAATTATTATTAAGACTACTTCTAAAGGGCCAGTATTTTTCTCACAAAAGAGAGTTGGAAAAAATGGTAAAGAATTTAATATGTATAAGTTCAGATCTATGGTAGTTAATGCCGAGGAGCTTAAAGAAAAGTTAGCTGCTCAAAATGAAATGTCTGGACCTATGTTTAAGATGAAAGATGATCCTAGAGTTACTAAGGTTGGAAAGTTCATTAGAAAAACTTCAATTGATGAGCTACCTCAACTTTGGAATGTTCTTAAAGGTGATATGAGTTTAGTTGGACTTAGACCAAGTTTGCCTAAGGAAGTTGCTCAGTTTGATGAATGGATGCATAGGAGACTAGAAGTTAAGCCAGGTCTTACTTGTTATTGGCAAGTTAGTGGAAGAAATAATATTGACTTTGAAGATTGGATGAAGCTCGATATTAGATATGTTGATGAGAGAAATATTTGGATTGACATTAAATTAATATTTAAAACAGTAGGGGTACTATTTGGTGACAAGAATGCTCATTAGTAATTTAAGTTTAATAAATAGAATAAACAATAATTTTAATTTATAGAATTTTTAGTAAAGGGGAATGAAAAATGAAAATAGCAGTAGCGGGTACAGGATATGTAGGATTATCTAATGCAGTTTTATTAGCTCAACACAATGAAGTTGTTGCAGTAGATATTATTCAAGAAAAGGTAGATATGATTAATGATAGAGTATCTCCAATAGTTGATAAAGAAATAGAAGATTATTTAGCTAATAAAGAGTTAAATTTAGTAGCAACAACAGATGCATATAAAGCATATAGAGATGCTGAATTTGTAATAATTTCAACACCTACTAATTACGATCCGGAAATGAACTACTTTAATACAAGAAGTGTTGAAGCTGTAATTGCAAATGTATTATCTATTAATCCAGAAGCAACTATGGTAATTAAATCTACAGTTCCAGTTGGATATACAAAGAGAGTAAAAGAAATGTTTGAATGTGATAATATAATTTTCTCTCCAGAGTTTTTAAGAGAAGGCAGAGCTTTATATGATAATCTTCATCCTTCAAGAATTATTGTTGGTGAACAAAGTGAAAGGGCAGAAAAGTTTGCTAATCTTTTAAAAGAAGGAGCTATTAAGGAAGATATTCCAGTATTATTTACCGATAGTACTGAAGCAGAAGCAGTTAAGCTTTTTTCTAATACTTATTTAGCTTTAAGAGTGGCTTATTTCAATGAATTAGATACTTATGCCGAAATGAAGGGATTAAATACTAAGCAAATTATTGAGGGTGTTGGACTTGATCCAAGAATAGGAAGTCATTATAACAATCCATCATTTGGATATGGTGGATACTGTTTACCTAAGGATACTAAGCAATTAAGAGCTAATTATGAAGATGTTCCTAATGAAATTATTGGAGCTATAGTTGAAGCTAATAGAACTCGAAAGGATTTTATTGCTGAACAAATAATTAAGAAAAATCCTAAGACTGTGGGTATTTATAGATTAACTATGAAAACCGATTCTGATAATTTTAGAGCTTCTTCTATTCAAGGAATAATGAAAAGAATTAAGGCTAAGGGGATTGAAGTTGTAGTTTATGAACCAGTTCTTAAGGAAGAAAGTTTCTTTAATTCTAGAGTTATTAGAGATTTAGATGAATTTAAGAAAATTAGTGATGTTATTGTTTCTAATAGATTAGCAGATGAATTATTTGATGTAGAAGAGAAAGTTTATACTAGAGATTTATTTAATAGAGACTAATAAATATATAAAATAAAGAGGAAAATTGAAATGAAGAAGATTTGTTTTATTGCTTCAAGTGGAGGTCATTTTGAACAGTTAATGATGTTAAATCCTCTTATGGATAAATATGATGGTTTTATTGTGACGGAAAAAACTAGCTATTCTGTAATAAAAAGTGATGAAAGAATATATTATCTTAAGCAAGTAAATAGAAATGAGAAAGTTTTTATATTTAAGATGATAGAAAATACATTTAAGAGTTTAAAAATTTTTATAAAAGAAAGGCCAGATGTTGTTATCTCGACGGGGGCCTTAGCAACAATTCCCATGTGTTTATTATCAAAAATTTTTAGAAAGAAAATTATATTTATTGAATCTTTTGCAAAAGTAACATCTCCAACATTAACTGGTAAATTAGTATATAAATTTGCAGATCAATTTTATATTCAATGGGAACAAATGAAAGAGCATTATCCAGATTCTATATTTAAGGGGGGAATATATTGATTTTTGTAACTTTAGGATCTCAAAAATTTCAATTTAATAGATTATTAAAAGAGATAGATAGATTAATTGAATGTGGAAAAATTACAGAAAAAGTGTTTGCCCAAATAGGATATAGTGATTATGAGCCTAAAAATTATAGTTACAAAAGTTTTTTAGATAGAGCTGAATTTGTAGATATAATGGGAAAGTGTGATAAGGTTATTACTCATGGAGGCACAGGGGCTATTATTGGAGCTGTTAAACAAGGAAAAAAGGTTATTGCAGTTCCAAGATTGGCTAAGTATGGAGAGCATGTTGATGATCATCAATTGCAAATAATAGATCAATTTAAAGAAATGAATTTGATAGCAGGTTTAGATTATATTGAGAATTTACAAGTTGAAATAGATGAGATAGAAAAAAAGTCATTTAAGAAATATAAATCTAATACTAATCAAATAATAGCTAGTATTGTAGATTTTATTGAAAATAAATAGTGGAGTAAGATATGGATGAAATAAGAGTTTTAGTTATAGCTACAACGGATTTGGGGTTTAATGGAATAACAAGTGTGATAATGAATTATTATAGAAATATTGATAGAGATAAAATTCAATTTGATTTTATTATTGGAGAAAAAATTAATGAGGATATAGCTAAAGAAATAAAAAGTTTTGGTGGGAAAATATATCAATTACCTTCAAGGAAAAGACAAACTTTAAAATATTTATTAGAATTAAGAAAAATAATTAGAATTAATGGTTATAAAATTGTACATGCTCATGGGAATAGTGGAACTTTATTCTTAGATATTCATTTAGCTAAAAAATTGGGAGTTCCTATTAGAATAGCTCATAGCCATAATAGCACTTGTAAACATAAATTCATACATAAAATTTTAAAAAATAAATTAAATAAAGAAACAACTCATCCAATAGCATGCTCTAAATTAGCTGGAGATTGGCTTTTTAATAAGGAGTATACGATAATAAACAATGGAGTAGATATTCAGAAGTTTAAATTTAATAATGAGATAAGAAAAGAATATAGAGATAAATTAAACTTAAGTAATAATTTTGTTATAGGACATATAGGACATTTTTCTTATCAAAAAAACCATGAATATTTATTAGAAATATTCAAAGAAGTTTATACTATGAATTCTAATGCCAGATTATTATTAATTGGAGATGGAATTCTAAGGGCTAGTATTGAAGAAAAAATAAAGAATTTAAAATTAGAGAAAGTGGTAGTATTATTAGGAAAAAGGAATGATACAGATAAATTAATACAAGCTATGGATTTGTTTGTTTTTCCATCAAGATTTGAAGGATTACCAGTTGTATTGATAGAGACACAGGTAGCTGGTTTAAAAAGTATTGTTTCCGATAATATTACTAAGGAGTGTGGGATAACAGATAAAATAAAATATTTAAGTTTAGAAGATGATATTAATGTTTGGAAAAATGAAGTTTTGAAATGTAATAAAGTATACAATAGAGAAGATATTATAGATGTAATGGATAATTCTCAATTTAATATAAAAAATGAAGTGAAAAAATTAGAAGATATGTATTTAAAAAATATATAAATAGTTTAGGGAGATATTAAAATGAAGAATACAGGCTTAGGTAAGATAAAGGAAGATTTATTAGCTTGTTCTAAAGGGAAAAAGAGTATTTTTAAAAATATGATTTTTAATACTAATTTTCATTGTGTAGTACTTTATAGAATAGCGCATGCATTTTATAAAATAAAATTATCTTTTATATCTCAAATAATTAAATTTATAATGAAAGTAATTTATAGCGTAGATATTGATTTTAGATCTGAATTAGCAGGTGGATTAGTAATAATACATGGAGTAGGAATAGTTATAGGAGCGGCAGTAAAATCAAATGGTCCTATGAAAATTTATCAAGGTGTAACATTAGGAGGAAATAATGATAAAGTAAGAGTAGAGAATGGGCAAGAATTTGTTCAACCGATAATTGGGAAAAATGTTATTATATATTCTAATGCATGTATTTATGGACCTGTAATAATAGGAGATAATTGTACTATAGGAGCATGTACAGTAATTACTAAAGACATTGAGAGTAACAAGGTTGTATTTAAAAAGCAAGATTTAATTATTAAGTAGAAGAGGGGGCATTAAATGTTATGAAAAAGATAACTATTTTATTATCTACATATAATGGAGAAAAATATATTGAAGATCAATTAAGAAGTATTAAAAGTCAAACAATTATTGATGATATTCATGTAGTTATTAGAGATGATGGGTCAAAGGATAATACAGTTAATATAATAGAAAGATGGAAAAATGATTTATCTTTAACATTAATTACTGGAGAGAATGTTGGAGTAACAAATAGTTTTAGTAGTCTTATTTCAGAAGCACCAAATTCTGAGTATTATGCTTTTGCAGATCAAGATGATATATGGAATAATAATAAGATTGAAAAAGCAATAGAATATTTAAAAAGATATGATAATAGTAAACCAACTTTGTATTTTTCAAATGCTCAAATTGCAGATGAAAATGGAATTCCAGTAGGAAGAAATGTTCATGAAAAAAATGTTGATTTAGAATTACCAAAAGTAATGGCATGTAATCCAGCTTTAGGTTGTACCATGGTATTTAATAAAAAGGCAATGCAGTTATTTAGAGATACAAAAATCAGGAAATCTCCTATGCATGATAAAACAATGATAATTTTATGTTTATTATTAGGACATGTTGTTTATGATAATAATCCAAGTATGTTATATAGACAACATGATAATAACGTTATGGCAAGAAAAAATGGAATATTAAAAAGATTAAAGCAGTTTTATAGATTATGGATAAAAAGAGATGGAGTATCATTAAATGAATATGCTGCTGAAATTCTGGATAAAACTAATGATGTAATTAGTAATAAAGATAGAGAAATATTAACAATTTTTAAAAATTATAAATTAAATATAAAAAATAGATTAAAGCTTATAATGACTCCAATGGCTAATACTAAAAAAAGAAAGAGCAATTTATCATTTAAAATTAGGATTTTCTTTGGTTTAGCATAATAGGTGATTTTAAGTAAATTCAAGGAGAAAAATTTTGAAGAGTATAGTAAAAATATCATATGTTATTACATGTATATTATATTTAGTAAGATATATTCAAAATATAAATTTGCCATTTAATTCGATATTTACATTAAATTTATTTATTATAATGATATATTTTATTTTTGATAAAAAAAATATTATATATAATAAAAAAATAAGCAATATGTTTATATTTATGATTATTCTATTTGGAATATACCCACTTATTTTTAATGATGGATCTTTGATTCAAGAAATATTTTCGAACACTATTCGTATGTTAATATTCATGTTTAATATATATTTTACAGCTATGTTTATATATATAAATAAGGAGAAAGCTTTTTTTATTAAGTCAACATATATTATATTAACAATATTTCTAATTAGTATTTATATAATGAATTTTGATAATTTTGAAGGGATATTAAATATAAAAAATGTTTTCAGCTATGAATTAAGATATAGAAATGCATTTGGATTATATCATCCTAATGCAACAGGATCATTGTGTATGGCAACGATAATTTTATCGATATATCTATTAAAATTAAATAGGCTAAAAAGAATAATTTTAATTATATTTAGTGATATTATTATTTTACTAATATTGATTTCAACATCTTCTAGAAATTCAATAACATGTTTAGCAGTTTTTTTTGTAGTTGCAATATTTTTATTATTTTATAATAAGTTTTTTACAAAATTTAATGAAATTTATTTAAATAAAAGTTTTAAAGTAGGTTTTTATGTAATATTAATAATATGCCTAATTATAGCTTTAAATATTATAGATATAAATGAATTGTTGTATAATAGTAATAGGATGTCTAACTTTATAGTAAACATTCCTGCTGTTTTTGAAAATGAAAAAGAGCTATTTGGTCTGGGATATATTCAACCTGGATTTTTTAATACTAGTAGATATATTTTTAATACTACTTTTGTTGATAATTGGTATTTGTATACATTTGTATCTCTTGGAATAATAGGATTTATATTTTCTATGATATTATTAATATATTTGATAATATCAATAATATTTGATAAGAAACATGATTTGGCAGAAAAAGTTATTGTTACTAGTATATTGGCAACTAATTTATATCACTCAATATTTGAAACTGCGTTTTTATATCCACAATTCTTTTTTAGTTATATTTCTTGGATAATATATTTTTTATTTATTTATGATAAAAGTTAGTTTGAATTTTAAGTAAGTAAATAAAATAAAAGGAGTTAATAATGAATATAAAAAAAAATACAAAAGTATATATAGCATGTCCTTACAAATATATTTCAGGAGGACCTGAGACATTGCATCAATTAGTGGATAAATTAAGAAATAAGGGTTATGATGCATATATATATTATATAAATTTTAAAAATAAAGAAAAAGAAGAATTACCAGAAAAATTTAAAAAATATAACGTGAAAATAGCAAAAATAATAGAAGATAGTGAAGATAATGTGTTGGTTGTACCTGAAACTAATACAGAAATTATTTACAGATATAAAAATATAAGAAAAAGCATTTGGTGGTTATCTGTAGATTTTTACTGGAAAAGCAGTGGAAGAGAGTTAGCAAAGTGGTCTCCAATATTTAAAAAGGTAAATATTGATAATGTATTAGGAAAAAGTATTCATAATATTTTATCTGTATATAAAACAATTAAATATAAAAAATTTAAGATGTTTGATATTATAAATGGGAAAGATAAAAATAAATATTTTCATATGTATAATAGCGAATATGGAAGAAAATTTTTAATTAATCATGGAATAAAAGAAGAAAATATGGAATATCTCTGTGGTCCTATTGATGATAAATATATAAAAGATATTAATATTATAAAAAATAAAAAGAATATAGTTGCATATAATCCAAAAAAAGGTAAGGAATTTTCTCAAATATTGATAGAATATGTTAATAGTAGAAATCCTGAAATTGAATTTGTAGCAATTCAAAATATGTCATTAGAACAAGTAGAAAATTTATTAGAACAGTCAAAGGTATATATGGACTTTGGATATTTTCCAGGACCAGAAAGAATTCCGAGGGAAGCTGTTGTTTCATTTTGTAATATAATTACATCTAATTTAGGCAGTGCAAAAAATAAAAAGGATATATTAATACCGGATAAATTTAAATTTGATTTAGATACAGTAGATATTAATTTAGTATATGAAACAATTATTAAATTAATATATAATTACAAGGAATATGTTAATGAATTTGAGTGTTATAGGAAAAAAGTATATGAACAAAAGAATTTATTTAGTAAAAATATAGAGGTTATATTTTCAAAGAATAATGAGAGGTAAGAGTTATGAAAGGTATTATTTTAGCAGGTGGATCAGGAACAAGACTTTATCCAGTAACAAAGGCAATGTCAAAACAAATGGTTCCAATATATGATAAGCCAATGATTTACTATCCAATGTCAGTGTTAATGTTAGCTGGTATAAGAGATATTTTAATAATATCAACGCCTAGAGATATAGTTAATTTTAAGGAATTATTTAAAGATGGTTCAGAATATGGTCTAAACATTGAATACGCAATTCAAGAGCAACCGAATGGATTAGCAGAAGCATTTATAATCGGTGAAGAATTCGTTGGTAATGATAATGTAGCAATGATATTAGGTGATAATATATTCTATGGTCAAAACTTTAGTTCTCATTTAAAAGAAGCAGCACAATTAGAAAAAGGAGCAATGGTATTTGGATATTATGTTCAAGATCCAAGAGCTTTTGGAGTAGTTGGATTTGATGCAGATGGTAAAGTAACTTCATTAGAAGAAAAGCCAGAAAAACCAAGATCAAAATATGCAGTGCCAGGTCTTTATTTCTATGATAACTCAGTAGTAGAAAAAGCAAAGGCACTAAAACCATCAGCAAGAGGGGAATTAGAAATAACTGATTTAAATAAAGTTTACATGGAAGAAGGAACTTTAAAAGTAGACTTATTAGGTAGAGGAATGGCTTGGCTTGATACAGGAACTCACGTATCAATGTTAAAAGCATCTAATTTTGTTGAAGCAGTACAAACAACTCAAGGTACATTCATAGCTTGTTTAGAAGAGATTGCATATAGACAAGGATGGATTTCAAAGGAACAAGTTAGGGAATTAGCTGGACCTTTAATGAAAACAGAGTATGGAAAATATTTAATAGATATAATTGAGGAAATATAGAGGTGGACAAACTATGAAAACTTACTTAGTAACTGGTGGAGCTGGATTTATAGGCTCAAACTTTGTATTATACATGTTAAAAAAATATGAAGATATAAGAATAATTAATTTAGATAAGTTAACTTATGCAGGAAACTTAGAAAACTTAAAGTCAATTCAAGATGATC
>NZ_SMUS01000007.1 GCF_004353185.1 Clostridium cuniculi
ATTTAACTGTTCTGCAATCTCTCTTGCATTTAATCCATTGCAATATAATTGCCCTACTAACTCTTTGTTCATTTCTATTCCCCCTTAAAAAATTATATAGTTTACCCCAACCCATTCAAAGTGGACACTTTGAATTTTTAATGCGAAATATACTTGCAAACTTTATGTTATTTCTGATTTATTTTCGTTATACTGATTTTAATATAAACATAAAAAAATAGCACCTCACATTTTTTTATGTTTTCTAATGTTTTAGTGCTATTTTTATTGAATTTCTAAATATTCTATTTATGTTTTCTTATTATTTATTCATTTTCCATACTTAATCTCTTTTTTATTACTTTTGTACCAAATGCAGATGCAACTACATTACCTTTTTTAGTTATTATTATCGATAATGTTTTTCTTCCTTCTGTTGCATCTATAAATTTATCATATTCTCTCGCCACCTTAATTTTACGTTTCATCGGAGCACTATTAGGCTCCATTACTGCTAAAACTTCTTCCGCATTTAAACTATTCCCATATCCAATCTCTATTAACTTCATCTTTTTACTCCTTATTTTCCATACTTAGCTTTTCTTTTAGCATATAATATTTTTCTATTCTTAACTCTTTTTTATATTTTTTATATTTAATATATTTGTCATAATTTATAGAATTAACATACTCTTCCGCCCACCTTACAACTTTTTCAAATATTCCTTTTGTCTTTTCCATAAGCTTATATACAAATTCTTTCATCGCTTCTGCTAAATTATTTAACGCTTCTTCCATTACTCTTCACTCCCAAATTTAATATTTCTTAAACTATATATTTCTGCCCACTCTTGTATCTCTTCAATTTCTTTGTGACATTCTTTACAGAAATTAATAACCATTTGTTTGCCTTTATATTCTATCGGAATCTCATCACACAATTTTCTTTCATTACAAGCTATACACTCGGTCATAACATTAAATTCCATAAAATCGCTCCTTATTTATTGATACTGATTTTTATATGAGAATGAACACTTAAAACTATGCTGCAATAAATGCTCATTCCCTATTGTTTTATTATTTTTCTATATAATTAATTACATGCTTAATTATCATGTTAATACTTCCATCACCGTTTCTTTTAATTTCAAACTTACTAGGATCTTTATATGCTTCTCTATCGATATATAAATCTATATCATTATCAATTTTAATTCTTACTCTCTTAAGCTTCTTCTCAACAAACTGTTTATCTACTTTAATTTCTTCAGCTATTCCATTGCCTTCAATGAATGTTTCAAAGTCCTTCTTCTTATTTGGCTCATCTCTAAATAATTTATCTGCTAATTCATTAATATTTATATTATCCTCTTTTTGCAATTTATCCTTAACCCATGTTCTTATCTTTTCTGCTTCTTCTGCATTTTCAGTTATATTAAATCTTATCCATCTTTCAACTGCATTAATGAATGCTTTAGTTTCTGTTCTACTATCACTAACTTGACTGCAACCTAAGAAAATATTTGAAAAATAATTTTCACTATATCCATCATCTATTTTTCTTGATTTATCATTATCCATTACCCATAAATCAAATTTTTGACCTTCTTTTATAGGTTTTATAAATGCTGCTTTTTTAATCTTTTGCCCTCCGCCTGGTAAAGTTGAGCTATGTTTTATAAGTTCAACCTCAAATTTATCGTCTATAGACTCTACTTGATGTGTAAAACTATTAACATAACCTAAATTAAGTATTCCTAGCATTGGTCCTTGGTCAGTTAGTATTGTTGTAACTATAAGATCACAACTTAAAATATTTGAATCACCTTTCATAATATAAAACAAAGTATTAGCTAAATCTTTTGATATTTCTATTAAGTTTCCATTTATTCCATCTTTAAAATAATCTTCAACTATGTCTTTAATAGGACTTCTTTCATCACAAAATTTCGCTGGAACTAGATCATCACTTTTAAATATTTTATCTATATGCTTATATAAAAACTTGTACGTATCTTCTGTTAACTCTAACGCATACTCATTTAAAATTGGCTCATCTACATTTACATCTAATACATGAATTACTGCATCTTGTATATTAATATCATTAACTCTATCTCCTGTATCTATCATCATTCTTTGCTCCTTATACTCAAATCCATTTTTCTTTTTAGTCTTATTTGATTCATATATCATATTCTCTTTTCTCCTTTACTCATAATATTTTTGAATTGCTAATTATCTTATTGCTATATCAATTCTTCCATTCTTATAAATCCTAACTTTAAATTTATTTTTACAAAAAGGACATACTACATTTTGATTTTTGTACACCTCTTTTGCAATTACGTATTCATCACAATTCATACACGTAAACCAGTGAACTAACTCTCCATCTTTACAAGTTTTATTTCCTTCATCATCTAAAAATACTCTATCTATTTGTTTCACTTTAACTGTTCCTTTCCTAACAATATTTTTGAATTGTTCTTATAAAGAATCTTCTCGCAAACTCTTTAAATATTGATATACACTATTATCTTGAAATGGTCTCCTATTACTTTTCCATTCTGTATATCCACAAACATATTTATTATCTCTATTCATAGGTAAATTCCTCCTAATTAAATACATATTTTTTTTAAATTGTTCTCTAATTGATTTCATAAATATTCCCACAAACACAACTAATTTTTAACCAAAACCCTAAATCTTTTCTTAGTAGATTTTTATGTTTTTGTTCTCTAAAATCAACATAAAACCCTGTATGACTAGCATGTTCATCATCAAAAGGATTTTTATACTCTCCATACCTAACTACTCCTTTTACATCTTCGTTAAACTGGTAGGGTATTAAATCACCTTCATAAACATCTACATTATTTGCATCTTTTAAGCCTGTATATTGATTGATTTCATATTCTTCTAATATCATTCCATTATTTTTATAGATTTCTAATCCGCAACTATCAAATGTTATTATGAATTCTTTTAAATCAATGAATTTATTTTCCTTAAGATCTCTAATTCTAAATTTAATTTCTCTGCTCATTCTCTATCCCCCACACAATATTTTTGAATTGTTCTCTAAATCAACACCTTAAATATGCTTTCAAATATTGTTACTGGTATTGAATTACCCGCTTGTTTATATAAAGCTCCATTTAATTTACCTTCTCTTCCTGGATGTGCTTTTAATGCAGCTTCAAAATCTTCATCATCATATCCTTGCAATATCCAACACTCTCTTTCGGTAAGATATCTATACCTACCATCTCCCAAATCAATAACCCCACTATTAGGACATCTCATTTGTTTAGTAGTTATAGTCATACAATAGTCTTTTATAACTTGTACTCTTCCTCCAAAGCTACCATCTGTTGAATTAATCTTTTTTATCATACTAGGCTGACTTACTATATATTTATCTTCTGTAGTATCTTCTAAATATTCTTTTATATTTCTTAATGGCTTTCTTTCTAGCTTATCAAAATCAAATTTAGTTCCATCTAACATAGATATAGTAAATACCCTTTCTCTATGTTGTGGTAATCCAAAATCAAGACTATTAAGGGTTTGATAAGAATTTGTATATCCTAGTTTCTCCATTTCACTTAAATATCTATTAAAATTATGGATCATGTGCTTACTTAAAACATTTTTAACATTCTCCCATATTACAACTCTTGGTTTCCATTCTCCCATTTGCTTAATAATATTAATTGTTTCCCACATCAAGCTACTTCTAGTTTCTGAACCTTCATCCGCTCCAGCTTGTCTACCTGCAATGCTAAAATCTTGACAAGGGCTTCCATGAATTAATATATCCGGCTTAAGATTATATCCAACTACACTTTGAGTTTTGTATTCTAAATCTTTACTAAATATTGAATTATAACTTCTTACTGCCTTTTCATCTATCTCTACATAGTCAATTGCTTTTACAGGTACATCTAAGTTAATTAATGCTTTTCTAGGTGACCCTATACCTCCAAATAGCTCTAATATCTGTATCACTTTATCACCTCATTTGTTTCATAATATAATCAAATTATTCGCTTAACTCTTTTATCTCTTCTAAATGAGCTTCATCCTTAGTAAACTCTTCATCGCAAACAATGCATCTAAAACTATTATTTTCGCCTTTCAAAATATCAATCGCTCCACAATTCGGACATGTTATTACATACATTCAATATCAACTCCTTTTTAACTTGGCTTCTATCTGTAAATTTAATAACTAACTTTTTCATAATCATTACTCGTCTACAAATAACACTTATTCTAAATAACTAACTTTAATAATTATTTTTAAATGTTGCTATATCCAAAACTTACAATTTCTTGTAAAGCTATAATTGTTTCTTTATTATCAACTAAATCAGTAAGTGTAATATATCCCACGCCCTCATTTCTCATAACCTTCTGAAGACCGCTTAAATAAGCTTTCATATTTGATTCTTCTCCTTCATCCGGCTTAAAATATCCCATATCTCCATTTTTAAATCTTATTTTTATCTCTATCACCTTTATTTCTCTCTTTCATATTTACAGTAATTTAAAAGTCTTATTTCAAATTGTAATCTATTAATCTTCAAAACAATCCGTTATTTCAACTTCATCTATATCGCCATTATCATCTTCTACTATTTCTAAAACCTTTATATTTTTATGTTCTAACGAGTTTCCAATGTAATCCCATCCCATTTGCTTTCCTTCCTTCTCTGCTTTATCTAAGATGCTTTGAAATTCTTCATCACTTATCTTATCTTCATCAACTTCTATAAGCATTTCATGTTAAAACTTTATAACCTCATCAATATATAATCTATACTTCATTACTCTTCCTACAAATTATCAGTTTTCTTCACTAACACTCTTTACATGATCCATATAAAAAGCTGAATGCATTCCATTGAAAATTACATTTACTGTTTTATTACCTGGACCATATACCCTAACTACTTTTCCTATATACTCTTTATTTTGATATTTAACTTTAACTATACTTCCAACTTCTATAGTCTTAATATCGTTCTGATTTTTTTCTTTATCGTGCTGCAATTCTTCATTATCGTTCTTGAAAATAACCTCTTCGTCCTTGTATATAGGATTGGCCATATAATCAACTATCCATCCTTTGTTATTTATCAAATGAACATTTATTCCACAGCTACTGTCCTTTGTTATGACTATATAACTAGAATCACCAAATCTTTTTATAACCTTATCAATATTTCGAGTTTTCTTAAATTCCTCCAGTAATTGCTCTTGCTTATCATTAACCTTAAAATCTTCTTTAGCAAAAAGTATGTTATCCATTGGTAGTAATGCTCTTAATTCATTAGTTCTATAATCCTCTTTGCCATTTCTATAAAGCATAATTCTTTCTTTTTCAGTTTCTATGGAATATCTGCCACCAAAACATTTTATTATTCTTAAAGCTATGCTTTTATATTTATTAATAATTTCATCATCTGTATTTTTATCAATTTCAATAACTTTCTTGACTTCTTCCTTAGGTGTTATTACTGGAAGGTCAAATATTGATACTTGACCTTCTATTATTGATATCATTAATCTTGCTCCTGAATAACATCTATAATTATTATTTTTGTAGCATTATCTGCTACCCATTTACCTAATATCCCATAACTATCAAACTTCTTCTCCTTTGCTTCTCCGTTCCATCTATCTATATATATACAAGTTAATTCCATATAAATTTACCTTCCTTTAACGCTTTATTTACTGCTTCCTTAGCACTTAATCCTTTAAAGTAATATTCAACTGCTTTTATTAAAACTTTTTCTAAAATCTCTTTCTCCATAATCTACCTCTAATAAATATTTCCGAAAGAATCTTAAAACATTCTAAATTTGTAATCCCCACTACTCTTAATAGCCTGTCCAAAGCTCCTTTCTTTAATATTTTTTATTTATATAAATGCCCTAAAGCATTGATAACTATTGCTTATTTTTATTTTCAAAAGCTTTCATTCTATAATTAGAATCTTGCTTAAATGTAACTCCAAACTTTCCATCAAACCTTTCAAGTATTCTTTCTCCCATAGCTTCGTCTAGATTTCTTAGCATATTAGGAGTACATTCTGTAGAAAATAAAGTAGGTAAATTATTGAAATATCTATAATTTAATATTGGATATATATGTTTTGTGTCTACTTCTGTCAATCCACCAACTAATGCTCCATTCCTAACCTTATCTTTAAATAAATCATCTATTATTAGAACTTTAGCTTTTTTATACCTATCTGATATTTTGGTATAATACTCTGTATCTGTTGCACATGATTTTAATTCTCTTATAGCTTCTATATACGATATATATACAACCGGTATTTTTTTATCTACCAAAGCCTTTCCAATAGCAATTACTATATGAGTTTTCCCTGCTCCCGGTTGCCCCATTAATCCAAACCAATTTTTATCCGATTTTATAATTTCATCGAAATTTTCTATATATTCAACCGCTAGTTTTTTTGCTCTAATTGTAGTATCATTGTAAGCATTATAATTTCTTAGCAATTTTACATTCTCGGGATTAACTCCAAACGCTTCCCATATTCTTCGTGTATAATCCAATTGATAACATTCACATCTAGCAATTACTTTCCCCTCATCATTTAATAACCAAGTTGTATCTTTACACTTAGCACATTTATAACTATTAGTAACAGTCGAAGCTATATCTTGTTTCTTTCTCACTTGCTTCAATATTCGTTCTAATGCTTCCACTCTTGTCCGCTCCTTTATTTCTATAATTCCCCTCTAATACTTTTATAAAGTTATTCGGCTTAATAAACCAATCGAATGTAATACACCAACCCCTATCATTTTGCCCCTTTAAAAAGTCTGAATTATTTATACTTTCTATCGCTTCAATTACTTTTTCTATACCAACATCTTTAATCCTAGAATTCAATAACTTAGCTCTAGTGCTATTCGCTCTTATGCTTACTACCTTTGATAAATTTAATTTATTCCAAGCTTCAATTACTGGTAGTAATTTATTACTACTTAATATATCTTTAGATATATTCTTAATATCTATATCTCTTTCTTCTTCTTTTTCTCTTTCTTCTTCTTTTTCTAGAGGAACGACGTCTGACGAAGTATCGGCAGATATGTCGGTCGACGTATCGGCAGATATTGATGCAAGTAATTTTTGTTTTGCTCTTTTTTCCCTTTGATATAATCTATCTCTTTCCTTCCTCTTTTCATATGCATCTAAAGTTTGATGTTTGCTCCAATTAGGAATAGTTATAACCTTGTCTATAACCTCTATCATTTCAAAGTCAGCAAATGTTTTTAGTGCAAATCTTACTGTATTAATATCCCTTCTAAATATAGTTGCCAACATTTCATCTGTATAAGGTATTCTTTCATTTAATAAAAACACTCCGCTATTATTGTTTTTACCAGCTAAACATAATAGCTTAAACCAAATTACTATAATAGAGTCAGCTCCTGGTAAACTCTCTATTAAAAGTATTTTTTCATCATCAAATATATCTGTAACAATTTTTATCCACTTTACAGCTCCCATTTTTCTATCCTTTCTGTTATAATAAAAATGATTTGTTTTATTTGGACTTACCTTTACTTTGGTCGGTGAGGTATGTCCATTTTTTATTTCCTAAAATTCCATAAAACTTTTGTATGAATGTTATAAAATACATAGCTTTCTGCTGTTACTCTTTCAAGTAAAAACTCTCTAGGATCTAAACCTTCATTCATTAAAAATTTCTTTTGCTCTTCATTTAAATTTTTTAATTGGTTTATATCTAACCTCTTAATTACATTTACAGTATTATTTATCACATTCAATATCTTATTATCTGTATATTCAATTCCTAACGATTTACCAAATTCAATATCATCTTTAGCGACTTTAAGTAATAACTCATATTCTTTGTGAGTTAATTCTCCATGTAATTCTAGTAATTTATTAAATAACATTTATTCCACCTCACATTCTTTTAATTCTTGCCTTAAATAATTAATATGATCTGTATAAATATTTTTAAGTACTTCTGTACATTCCTCAGCAAATATATAGCTTTCTAATTTAACTATTCTTTCTTTTAACAAATCTCTTCTGCTTTTAATATTTTTTGTCATTACTAACTCCTTTTTATTCTTTTAATTAGCTTGTCTACTCCATCTAAAATAGATACAATTATCAAGATTAACCAAATAATAATTACTAACACTAGGGGCATTACAAAGGTGCATATGCCCCATATATTTAAGCCTTCCATTTTTAAAGTTCCTTTTCAATTTCTGAAATAGTAATCCAATCACTTTTTTGCTCTTCATTGAAATATATTTTATGTGCTTCACACCACTCTAATTGTTTCTTGGTAAGCTTCTCTTTAGTATTATCTTTATAAATTCCACTTGACGCTAATCCTAAAAAGAATACTAAACTACCTTTACATCTATCTTCTCCAATTTCATCAATTATGCTCTGATGTTCTCTATATCCACATTGAACAAACATACCTGCTTTAGTTAATATTCCTCTTATTCCTCTGCCATCATCAATAAATTTAGGTTCTGTAAACTTACTATAACTTTGTATATTGAATTCTTTATCTTCAATTAATTCAAACTCATTGCAGCCTATAAACTTCTTTTCTCCATATATAATTGATTCAAACAACTCGTCTTTTTCTTCATCTGAAAGTGTATTTGGTCCTAAACATTTTATAAACTTTGTTTTAAGCTCCTCTGTTGTTAAATTTTCATAGTAATACATCTCTCTAAATCTATTTGTAAACCATTCTCCATCAATGCTAAAATGTACTTCTTTCATAATTTTTAATTCCTCCTAAAAATAACTAATATATAATTTTTATAAACCTCTATATGTTTATCTTTATATTTCTTTGTTAATCTTATCTTTTGTTTAAACGTTTTATATGGAATTACTGTACATACTATATTGCTTATCATTTAAACTACTTCTTCAAAATTAATTTGATTATTTATTCTTATAATTTCTTCTTTTAAATAAAATGGTGGCTCATATGCTTGTACAATTTCTTTAGCCTTTTCTAGATACTTTCTCTTTATTGCTTTATATTTCTTTACATTAAATTGTTCTTTTACATGCTTCCAAATATTACTGTAAATTTTCCTAGATAAAGATTTATCTTTATATGCTAAACTATCTTTACCACCTAAAACTTGTGTTCCTTTACTTCTGACTATATCTACTAATTCATCTGGTTCATCACCTATAAGCGGTAAATCTTCTTTGAATGAATTAAAATCCTCTTTAAGCTCTTTAACTTCTTGCTTTACTTCTTTGGTATATCTAAAATTCAATTCCAAAGTTTCTTCCGTAGATAGTTGTTTAAATTGCTCTCTCATTTGGAAATATCCATCAACTAACTTATCGTATTGCTCCCATGCAAAATCATCTTCTAGGATTTTAAGAAGTTTTGAATATCCTCTTTCTGATAGTAGGTAAATATTATTTGCATTTGCATATGATTGATTACTATAACCAACTTCTAAACTCAGTGATTTATATTCACCCACTTTTAAATCAATAATATCTAATCCATCCTTAAACCATTTTCTATTATTGTTTATGTTTCTATTTATATACTTTTCCTCTCTTCCATGGATTTCAGCTATATCTCTAACTAACATAGATTTTTTATCTTTACCAAATCCACCTTCTATATCATGAAAGTTCATTCCATATATATTTACTAATCCATTAACTTTTATATTTGGTTTTCTTGAACCATGTTTTATATTTTCCATTTTTACTTCCTCCATATTATTTATTATGTTTGCTTAACTTCTTTAGGCACTTCATACTATTCTTCAAAGTCACTTAATAAATTTATAACCTTCGAACTTTCTGAAAGTATATTACCTAAAACTTTTCTTAAACTTTCATTTTCTTTCTTAAGTAACTCAATCTGATTTATCAAATTTCTTCGCTCAATAGGTGACATAGGGTCTATATTTATTCCTTCTAGTTTCTCAACAACTTTTGGATGAAACATTATGCCTGGAACTCCTACACAAGGCGATATAACCCCATCTTTTACATATCTTCTTATAGTCCCTTCATCCTTATCCCATCTATAAGCTAACTTTTTAAGACTTATTAATTGAATATCTTCCATACAAATTAACCTCTAATATCAAAATCTTCATATATTTCGTCTGTCGTACATTGATATACTCTAGCCATTCTTGCGATTAATAAAGCTGAAGGTTTTGCATGTCCTTGCTCTAGTTTATAGAATGTGCTTTTACTTATTTCTAATTGTTCAACTACATCATCTGTATCTGTCATTCCTAAAAATATTCTTCTTTTTTTTATTGGTGTTATTTTCATATTTATCCCCTTTCTTATGATAAATTTGTCAAATTAAGTCTTTTTATGGTATAATTTTCTTGTAATTTTAATTGAAAGTGAGGTATTATAGTTGAAAATAAATTTAAAATGTATTAGAGATATTCTAATCTCTATAAAAAATCAAAATTATAATTCAGTATCTTTAGAGTATAGTAACAAAGATATAGAATTTAATATTAATAAACTACTTCATGCGAACTTAGTTATCGTTATCAATAATAAACTTACACTTAGCGATAGTGGATTAACTCTACATGATATACTTATTAATGAATATAAGTTTAATAAGTTAGAAAAACGATTAGCTAACTTTGAATCAATTAGTCTCCTTCTAATTATTCAAGAAGCTAAATTTTTAAATAATTAATATTTATTTGCTAGAGTAAATCCTTAACTCTAGCTTTTTAATTAATCTACTACTATAACTGTATAAGCTTTAGCTTTAATATCTCTCCCATTAACATTTACAATTACATCCTTTGGTTTATCTATTTCTAGACTTGTAACTAACTCTCTATTAAATGCATAAGTTACAAAATCTTTGTAACTTATTAGATTAGAGTTTTCTAATTCTGTTCCTATTCTTGATGGTATTATTAAAATATTGTTTTCATCCTTAGCTTGAATTTTAATTTGTTTATTCATTTTTACCTCCTTATTTTGTAAGACAAATTTGTTACGTTAGGTGATTGGTTTGTCTTAGCTTATCTTTAATCAAAATAACTCATTTGCTTATACGGTCTGTCTTGTTTCGCTTTATTCACGCTTTCATCAATAAGCGACACTATACCCTTAGAAGTTTCAAAGTCTATATCTTCCCACTTCTTCACTCCAAGAACTAAAAATACTCTTGCTTTAACTCTTTCGTATTCGTGATTTACCTTATTAATTCCTAAAGCTTTCTTAATATACTCTGAATAATCACGTTTCTTAGAACAAGTTATCTTACATATACTTTTGTATTCTTCTATTGTTCCTTGCATTTGTTGTATTGTTTCATTAAGTCCACTTATTAGGTTTTGTTGGCTTTGATAATTAACTACTTCCTTTATTCTGAAATAGTTATTAACTAATTCTCTTTGAACTTTCCAAGCCAAATCATCTTGAAGTGACTTTACTAACATTAAGTAACCACTTTCAGTTAAAACTGTTATTCCTCGGTTTGGAATTTCTAAAGTAGGAATTTCGTACTTTAGAGATTTTTTAATTATGAAATAATCTTCATTTTCTATAAAATGTTTCTTATTCTCATAAAAATTACTTTTTGCAGTTCCTTCAACTCTTTCATGTAACATATCAATATCTTTGAATGTTACAACTCTTTGTCCATTAAATTCTTTTACTGATAAATCAGAATTGTTGATTTTTACAATTTGATTATTCATTTTTAACCTCCTTATTTTTTAAGACAAATCTATTATGTTAGATGATTGGTTTGTCTTATCTTGTCTTAATATTATCGTAAAAATAGATATTTTAAAACTGCTATTTATCGTTAAAATAGATAAATGAAGTTAATTATCTTTTATTTTCTCTTAATTTCTTAAAATATCGTAAAATTTTTATTGCTTTTATCGTTATTTGTGATAAAATTATCTCAAGAGGTGAATCGTTATGTTAGGTGATAAAATAAAAGAACTTAGAATAAAGAAAGGACTCACACAACAACAACTTGCTGATGCAACCAATATTAGTCGCTCAGCTATAGGAATGGTTGAAAAAAATAAACAAGGATTAGGAAGAGAGAATTTAATTACAATAGCTAATTTTTTTGAAGTTACTGTTGATTATCTTTTATCTAATGATATTAAAGTTGACATAGATTCAACGTCTAATAAATTAGGTGATAAAATAAAAGATTTAAGAAAAGATAGAAATTTAACTCAAGTTCAACTTGCAAAAGAGATTGGTATAGCTCAATCTACATTAGGTATGATAGAAAAAAATAGAACTCCTGCTGGTAGAAAAACATTAATAAAGTTAGCTGACTTCTTCGGAGTTACTGTTGATTATCTTTTATCTGATGATATCGATAATAAAGAAATAAATATAGATGATGTTAAAAATGTTAAATTATCAAAAAGAGCTGAAAAAGATATAGAAAAAGCACTACAACAAACATTGGAGGATTTATCCAATACACAAGATGGTCTTATGTTTAGTGGTGAGCCTATAGATGATGAAACTAGAGAGTTATTAAAAATAAGTTTAGAAAACTCTATGAGATTAGCTAAACAAATTGCTAAACAAAAATATACTCCTAAAAAATATAAATAAATACAAGGGTGATTTTATGTATACACAAAAGATTGTTGAGAATTTAAAAAGAAAATATAGGACTAATAACCCTTTTGAATTAGCCAAGTGTCTTAACATAATAATTATTTATGAGGAACTTGGCGAAATCAAAGGATATTACAATAAATATGCAAGGCAAAAAATGATTCATCTTAATAATAATCTAAGAGAAGAAGAATTATATTTTACTTGTGGTCATGAATTAGGACATGCTATTATGCACCCTAATTCCAATACTCCAGCTTTAAGAGCTAATACATTATACTCAATTAATAAACTTGAAATGGAAGCAAATCAATTCTCTGTTGATTTAATTATTGATGATGACCATATAAAAAAATATTTAGAAGAACATTTTTATACAGTAGATAACATATCTACTCTATTAGGTATAGATAAAGAAATTATTGAATTTAAAATAAAAAGAATATATAAAAACAAATTTTATTAAATATATTCTTTTTTTTATTTAACTTTATTTAGAACATAAGTTCATTTAAGGAGGTTCAAATATGAATTTTAATGAATACCAAATACCAAAAGAATATACAAATAAGTTTAAAGTTACTTCAAGAGATAAAAGACAGTTCAAGAAATTTTGGAATGACGAATTAATTAAGCTAAATAAAATGAATGAGTTATCTAATTATGATATTGAATTGATACATAAAACTATAATGGACTGTTTTTGGGAAGCTAAAAAATTTTCTAAAGAGAAATATACACCTTTAAAATATAAAAATAGTATTTATAAATAAAATTATGAAAGGATTGATCTACATGGATTACAATGTAACATATAGAAAGAAAAATGGAGGACTCCAAGTTATAGTATCTTATAAAGATTCTAAAGGCAAATGGAAACAAAAAAGTAAGCAAGGTTTTCCAGACACTAGAGATGGAAAAAAACAAGCAAGAATTGAAGCTGATAAAATAGTAGAAACTTTAAAATATATTTCTACTAATAATATCTCACTAGATTATTCTGAAATTACTTATAAAGAATACTGCACCCTTTATATTGAGCATATACGCCTTTATAAGGCTATTCAAACTGTAAAGGTATCAGAAGTCGCCTTACAGAAGTTTAGCGCCTTAGACTCTAAGTTATTAAGAAATATAACTAATGCGGATATCCAATTATGTATTAATGAATTAACTGCAAAAGGATTAAAATATAATACTATAAGAAGTTATTTAGCAAGATTATCTACTGCTTTTAATTCTGCAATAAAACAATTTCATATCTTACATAAATCTCCTATTGTTAATATAGAATTAAAAAAGCCTAAAAAAACTGAAAATATCAGAGCTTTAACTACAAAAGAATTTAATGATGTGATTAAAACTTTTGAAAGCTCCCCTTATGATGATTATACTGTAATCTTAATAATTGCAGGCACTTGCGGTTTGAGAATAGGAGAAATATTAGGTTTAACTTGGAATGATATAGATTTTAATAACAATACTATAGATGTTAATAAACAATGGAAAGTAATAGAAACGCAACCTTATAAAAAATTTGGATTCGGTGAATTAAAAACTCAAAACTCATATAGAATCGTTCCAATGCCTAAATATACTGCTGATTATTTAAAAAAATATAGAAATTCACATTCTATAAACTTTCAAAATAGATTAATAAAAAATAAAAGTAGTGATAGTGTAACTACTTTTGTAAATAAAAAATTAAAAATACTTGGATATAATATAACAATACATGACTTTAGACACACTTATGCTACAAAATTAATAGCTAATGGTGTTGATTTCAAAACAGCTGCTAAATTATTAGGTCATGAAGTTGAACAAACAATGAAAACTTATAGCCATGTTACTCAAGAAATGTTGGATAGAGCCAAAAATCTAATCAACAATATTTTTTAACGAAAATTTTTGACGTATTTTTGACGCTATCCTAATATCCCCTTTAAATTAGTACTTTTAATTCATAAATTTATTTATCTCTTCCATGTCCATATTGGGTTGAACTGCAATATTAATTCCATTTGCTATTATTTTTGATAAGGATTCAATAACTGTATCAACATCTTTTGGAGTAACCATTAAATCCCCAAATGATGGATTCAATATTTCTCTAATAAGCATATTCTTCTCATTTCTATCTACGCTTTTTAGCATATTATAAAAATCTTTTCCTTGTTGTGCTTTACTACATAAATCATCTAATAACAGATCCATAGTATCATTTGCTATAGTTGCAGCATCAACAACAGTTGGAACTCCTACAGCTAATACTTTAACCCCTAAACTCTTCTCATTTATTTGCATTCTATGATTTCCAACTCCAGCCCCCGGTGAAATTCCTGTATCTCCAATTTGAATAGTTCTGTTTACTCTTTCTAGCCTTCTAGAACCTAGTGCATCCACACATATTACTAGATCTGGTTTAATTTTATCAACTAATGATTTTATAACTTCTCCAGTCTCTATTCCTGTAATACCTAACACTCCTGGTGCTATTGCACATACTGGTCTCACAGAATCATCTATTGCATCTGGCATTACTTGTTTTAAATGTCTTGTTATCATAATTTTCTCTGCGACCTTTGGTCCAAGTGCATCTGGTGTAACATTCCAATTTCCAAGACCTACAACTAATACAAGTTTATCCTCAGAAATATCTACAAGATTCTTCATAACTCTTCCTACAACTAATGATAATTCATCCATTGATTCACCATCATAAGGGGTAAATTCAGGAAAATCTATAGTTATATAATGACCTTTTGGTTTACCTAACTCTTTTCCGGCTTCATCACTTTCAATAGTTACAGTAGTAATTTTAACCTCGCCTTCCATTTCTTCATCAACTTTAACACCATCAAGCTCTCTTTTATTTTCCTCTGTATACGCCTGTTTTGCTTCAATTGCAAGGTCTGTTCTAACACTTATCATAATATTCCTCCTAAAATTTATTACTCCTCAAATGTATTTTCCCAAATAAGTTTTAATTTCATACTTGAACTTAAAAACTTTAGGTGTTATAATATGATTTGTTGAAAATGAACTCGTACGCAGATTTCCCCAAAAAACTGCAGAGGCCCTATAAAATATCAAGGGGGTGAATTGAATGGCAAATATTAAATCAGCACAAAAAAGAATTAAAGTTACTGAAAAGAAAACTTTACAAAACAAAATGGTTAAATCAGCTTTAAAAACTGCTATAAAGAAGTTTGAAGCTGCTGTAGCTGCTAACAATGCTGAAGAAGCTAAAGCTTTATTCGTTAAAGCTACTAAGTCTTTAGACATGGCTGCTCAAAAAGGTGTAGTTCACCAAAACATGGCTGCTAGAAAGAAATCAAGATTAGCTGCAAAATTAAACGCTATGGCGTAATAAATAAGAAGCCGGTGATTTTTCACCGGCTATTATTTTACACTTTTTAAATTATGAAATATTGTTATATTTTTTTATCTATTTTTATTTAATTAAACTTTATTTAAAAACATATCTATTTAACCATAAATGTTTTAAATAACATAAGCTCCATTTCCATTTGCTTTTCTGAAGCAGAAGATTTTAACTTTAATTCAGTCTCTACACAAACTCGAATAAGTTCACTTAATTGTTTCACAGTAAATTTAGCTGCTTGATTCATTAATTTTTCACAAACAAATTGAGGTAATCTATATTTAGACATAAAAAAATCTATTCTTTTTCCTTGTACTAAATATACTTTAATTTCATATAATCGTCTAAAATGATTTCCTATAGATGATATTATCAACATATGCTGATCCGCTTTAAACAATAATTCATCTAGCAAATCTAATGCCTTTTCAACCTTTCTAATAGAAATATATTCTACAAGATCAAATATATCATCCTCACTTTTATTTTGAATTAATTTATCAATATCTTCCTTAGTTATTTCTCTTCCGATAGTATAACAATCTAACTTATCAACTTCTCTTTTTATAATATCAAAGTTATTTTGTACCTTATCTGCAAAATATCTTAGTTGTACCTTTCCTATAGTTCTACCTTTCTCTTTAAATAAATCATCAACCTTCTTATAATATCTATCCTTCTTTAATTTATCACAGTGAACTACTTTCACATACTTATCAAGTGTTGTTAGCTTTTTATTTTTCTTAGGCGTATCTCTTTTATCATTAAATAAATAATACATAATAAGAACCGTATGAGATGGTAAGTCTTTAATATATTTTAAAATTTCAGTATAAGTTTTAGCTCCATCTTTATCTGGCTTTTCCTTCAAAAAATTAGCCCTATATACTACTACAACCTTCTTATCACCAAAAAAAGGCAATGTTTCACAAGCATTTTCTATATCCTCAAATGTAGCTGTTAATCCATCTAGTTTTATAAGATTCAAATCTAAAAAGTCTTTTTCAACAACTTTATTTATTATAGAATTAACACTTATCTTTATAAGTTCTTCATCTAAGCCACAAAATATATAACCATTTGATATATCATTTTTCTTTATTTCTCCATCTAGTATATCTATATTAATCAACCCTTATTTTCACTCCTAACTAATTCTTTATTAATTTATCTTTAAATACTATTACATTTTTATATTCAATTAGCATATTTTTTTAATTCTATATTATCTTCTTATTTTAATGTACTTTTATATTTTCTTCAATTTATTCTAAACTAATTAAATAAATTTTTATTTAGTTACTATTAACTTCTTATAAATTACAAAAGAGGAATTCGTATAATTACGCATTCCTCTCTAATATACATTAAAATATTTATTTTTTAAACACATCATTTGATAAATCATTCATATAGTCTAAATACATAGTTTTTTGCTTAGACAATATAATTTTATCTATAGCCTGACTTAAAAGAATTACTTCTTCTGTATTTCCATTATCTATATATATATTACTTAATACTTCCCTAATTTTATCTAAATCCTCATCCTTAATCTTAAACATATTACTCCCTCCCTATTGTCTCTTCCCTTACTGCAACTAATACACCATATTATTTATTTTTAAATATCTTTTTATAAATAGACCAAATATACATTACTATTATCCCTATAAGTCCACCTAAAGGAGAAAAGAATATTATATCTTTTACCACTATTCCTATAATACTGCCTACTAATATTCCAATTATTATTGACATTGTAAAATTTTTAAAATCTTTATCAGTTAATATAAATTTCTCAAATATATTATTTTTTTCCATAATCCACCCAAAATTACTATATTTTAAAATATATAAATAGTTTTACCCTTAATAATCCTCTTATAAAAATGGTGATTCCCTAACAGAAATCACCATTTAAAAATAGTCTAATTAAATTAGATTATCTTTTAGATTTATATCCAATACTAAATAATCCAAATCCAGCTAGGCTAAGAACTCCTCCTAATAGTAAATATATGATACTATTATTTCCGCCAGTTTGCGGTAAAGTATTATTCTCTGTATTATCAGCAACACCATTTGAATCATTTGCTTCTTCTATTTCTACTGAATCTTCTGATTCTTCCGGAGTGCTCGGATTAATTGGCGTATCTGGATCCTCAGCCTCAGTCTCTTCCCCTTCACTTTCTATCTTCATATTTGTCATTTGAGCTTTTACTATCTCTCCATTTGTCTTAATTTCAAATGGGAATAATGTTTCATCTATTACATATCCCTCTGGAGCATCAAACTCTTGATAATAGTACTTTCCATATCCTAACTCAAATGTTGCAATACCTTGGTCGTTTGTTCTTCCTTCTGCTATTACATTTTTATTTTCATCATATATTCTAAATCCTGCATTAGGTAGTAATGTTCCATCTGCTATATCTGTCTTCGTTATTTCTAATTTTCCTACTATCTTCGTATTTGTCATTTGAGCTTTTACTATCTCTCCATCTGTCTTAATTTCAAATGGGAATAATGTTTCATCTATTACATATCCCTCTGGAGCATCAAACTCTTGATAATAGTATTTTCCATATCCTAATTCAAATGTTGCAATACCTTGGTCGTTTGTTCTTCCTTCTGCTATTACATTTTTATTTTCATCATATATTCTGAATCCTGCATTAGGTAATAATGTTCCATCTGCTATATCTGTCTTCGTTATTTCTAATTTTCCTACTATCTTCGTATTTGTCATTTGAGCTTTTACTATCTCTCCATCTGTCTTAATTTCAAATGGGAATAATGTTTCATCTATTACATATCCCTCTGGAGCATCAAACTCTTGATAATAGTATTTTCCATATCCTAATTCAAATGTTGCAATACCTTGGTCGTTTGTTCTTCCTTCTGCTATTACATTTTTATTTTCATCATATATTCTGAATCCTGCATTAGGTAATAATGTTCCATCTGCTATATCTGTCTTCGTTATTTCTAATTTTCCTACTATCTTCGTATTTGTCATTTGAGCTTTTACTATCTCTCCATCTGTCTTAATTTCAAATGGGAATAATGTTTCATCTATTACATATCCCTCTGGAGCATCAAACTCTTGATAATAGTATTTTCCATATCCTAATTCAAATGTTGCAATACCTTGGTCGTTTGTTCTTCCTTCTGCTATTACATTTTTATTTTCATCATATATTCTGAATCCTGCATTAGGTAGTAATGTTCCATCTGCTATGTCTGTCTTCGTTATTTCTAACTTTCCTGCTATCTTCGTATTTGTCATTTGAGCTTTTACTATCTCTCCATTTGTCTTAATTTCAAATGGGAATAATGTTTCATCTATTACATATCCCTCTGGAGCATCAAACTCTTGATAATAGTACTTTCCATATCCTAACTCAAATGTTGCAACACCTTGGTCGTTTGTTCTTCCTTCTGCTATTACATTTTTATTTTCATCATATATTCTAAATCCTGCATTAGGTAGTAATGTTCCATCTGCTATATCTGTCTTCGTTATTTCTAATTTTCCTACTATCTTCGTATTTGTCATTTGAGCTTTTACTATCTCTCCATTTGTCTTAATTTCAAATGGGAATAATGTTTCATCTATTACATATCCCTCTGGAGCATCAAACTCTTGATAATAGTACTTTCCATATCCTAACTCAAATGTTGCAATACCTTGGTCGTTTGTTCTTCCTTCTGCTATTACATTTTTATTTTCATCATATATTCTGAATCCTGCATTGGGTAATAATGTTCCATCTGCTATATCTGTCTTCGTTATTTCTAATTTTCCTACTATCTTCGTATTTGTAATTATAAAGCTTGTATCATTATTAGTTATAGTCTTAATATATCCCTCTGGTACATTAACTTCATCAACTGTCCATTCATATGTACCATCTAAATCATTCCACTGATACTTCCAATCATTATCATTACTTAACTTAACTACATTTCCGTAGGCTTTACCATCTCTATATAATTGAACTTCTACCTCATTCGGTATAGAGCCTACTGAATTTCCATCTTCCCATACTTTTTCTACTGATACTGATATATTTGGAACAACTACAATATCTTTTTTAGCATCTTCCATAGTTACTTCTATGGTAATGTTATTTTCAAAAGGTGTAATACCAACTAAATTTTGATATGTTTTTCCATCTTTTCCTGTTCCATTAACCCATCTAAAAAAATCTACAACAGAATCTGCATTTTCAGCTTTAGGTGCTAAGTATGCTTTAACTAAATCATTATAGTAATTTGTTAAGGCTAAATATTCACCAGATAAACCGCTTGTACTCTTTAAACTTGTGTCACCTGAAAGTACAGCATCTAATACTGCTTGAGTTCTAGAATATGCTTGACTATTGCTTAAATTATACTTTTTTTGATATCCATAGTAATCTGTAGGATATCCTGCTAATAAGACTTCTGCTAATTGTTCACGAGTAAAGTCTACAGTCTGATTTTCTCTTAATATTTCATCATTTACACTACTTAACATCCAATGTCTATAATGAGGATAGTTTGAATCTGCTAATGATGGTGGTGTAGGATTCAACACTACATCTGGATTATCTAAATCATGATTAATACAATATACTATCCCTATAGTTTGTCCATCAGTAATATATCTTTCACTATTATATCTATACCCAACGTAATCTGTAGTATCTTCAATAATATTAATATTATCTGAATTTACTATACTACTATCTACTGTAAATGTAATAGGATCTGCTATTTCATACCCTTCTGGTGCTGATTTTTCAACAAGAGTATAAGTTTTTCCAGCTTCAACTTTAATTTCTTTTGACTCTCTTGTTGTTGTCCATTCTTCTATTAATTTTCCATTATTAGGGGTTCCTTCATATAGGCTTAGTTCTGCTCCAACTAACCTATTTTCAGTCCCTTCTTCCACTTTATTTATAACTACCTTTGCATTAGTATTTTTAGAAGGTAATTCTTTGTTTTCATTTTCTGCACTGATAGAAATCTTCCCTTCATTAGAAGTAATTTTAGATCCTATCATATCTTGATATGTATTATCTGCTGATTTATAAAATCTAACATCTGTTGTTTCATAATTATATGTTAATGTTTCTGAAAAATTTCCTTCTACCTCACCGGAATAAACGATGTAAATTGAATCTCCAATCTTAACGGATGAATTAACTACATTATTAGTTTTAGCATCATAAATAGTAATATTTTGTGGTAAATTACCAAATGATATTGATCCAGTATAATCTCCCTTAACAGTTAAAATATTAGATTTCCATACTCCATCTAGTTGATTCAATATAACTTCCTCATCTATTGAAACACTACCGGTATATCCATATGTTCCTTGTTCTTTCTCTGCATAAAAATATAACGCATGTAAATATGAATTTCTGCTAATATTAGAATTAGTATGGTCATTTCCATTAGTTAATGACCAAATTGCATCTTGCGTATATTCTCTAGCTTTATCTTCTGATATACCAAACTCCTCCATAAACCCTAATGCATTATTTGGGTAGCCTGCATATAATATAGCTGCTATTTCTGATTTCACCTCAGAATTAACTGTATTAATTTCTGTTGAAAAATAATCATATTTTTTATAACCTGATGTACCATTAGATGATGGTTGCTTTAAATCCTGATTGTAACAATATACAATTTCTTTACTTCCATCATCCTCAATAACATAAAAAAATCCATTAACACCGTTATCTTTATTATAACAAGTGTAAGTAACATCACTTTTTAATGCTTCATAAGCATTTACTGATATAGATGAATTTAAAATAATAATCATTACTAGCAATAAACACTTTAATCTACATAATACTTTATAGTTTTTTTGTGTCATTTTATCCCTCCTAAAAAATATTTCAGCCATATATTTGCGCCATTATTATAACAAGAGTTATATTAACCTGTAAATATATTAATATATTTACAGGTTAATATAAAACTATATAAAATAAATCTTACTTATTTAGTATATTTAAACTATTAAAATTTTGTTATATTACGTTGTAGAAAAGGATTTTTTTGCATTAAAGTAGATTTTTCCATAAAGTTATATTATTATTAATTAATAATGAGAATAGATATTAATTATTCTATATTTATTGGAGGTATTAAATGTTTCAGATATGCATATGTGATGATAATACTAATTTTTTATTAAAATTAAATAATAAAATATTTGAGATTGCTTCTAAAAATAACATTGAAGTAAATATAATTAAATATTCATCTTGCAAACATCTTCTATTTGACATAGATGAACATAAAAACGATATAGATATATATTTCTTAGATGTACTAATGGATGGTTTTACCGGAATAGATATAGCAAATGAAATTAGAAAATTTAATATAACTTCACAAATTATATTTTTAACTTCAAGTAAAGATCATGTTTTTGATGCTTTTGATGTTATGCCGTTACATTACTTAATAAAACAGGAGTTAAGTGAGAAAAAATTAGAAGAAGTATTTATGAAGGCTATAAATCTTATAAAACCAAATAAAAAAAATCTTTTTAAATATAAAGTAGGACATACCATTAAATGCATAGACACAAATAAAATAGTCTTTTTTGAAATAAAAAATAGAATAGTTACTATAAACTTTATAGATGGTACTACTGATCAGTTTTATTTTACAATGAAAAACTTAGTCAATGAAATAAATAGCAATAATTTTATACAAATCCATCGTTCTTTTTTAATAAATGCTTATTACATAAAATCAATAGAAGGTAAAACATTACTTTGCAATAACTCTACTGTTCTACCAATTAGTGAGAAATACCTTAAAAATCTAAAAACGCAATATACTAAATTTCTCTTAAATGATTTTAATACTAACTAATTAAACATTAATTTGTAATAGGAGATATAATTTTGAAAATTAAAATTCACAATATAAATTATTTATTAATTGTATTATTAGGTTTATTTTTTGTATTAACTTCACTAACATATACAATGGAAAACTATAAATATGTGTTTTCAAATGATTTTTCTAAAAATTGGCTATTAAATATTAATGGAACAGATATTAATAAAACTATAGATTTACCTTATTTCACACGAGAAAACACTCGAGAAAATATAATTAGTATCGAGAAACAAATACCTACTGATTTCATAAAAAACCCTTATTTAAGAGTAGGATCTTCTCAACAAGAAGTTAGAATTTATTTAGATAACAATCTTATATATAAGTTTGATTCTATGAGAGCTATTAATAATGGTAAAACCGGTGGAGCTTTATGGTTATTAGTAGATTTACCTAATGATTGTTTTGGAAAAACATTAAAAATCGAGCTTATATCATCATATAATAAGTTATCCGGAAACTTATCTCGAGTTAGATTCGGAAATAAATCGGAACTTTTGGCCGAATTATTCTTTGATAGCTTTCCTGATGCGGTATTATCATTTTCGTTATTTATTTTATCTATAATATTTTTAGTTGCTTCTATATATTATAAAAAGGTTTATAGTATTACCTTTAATGGATATTATGTTGTATTAATGTTTTTATTATCATCTATATGGGTATTGGCAGAATCTCAATTTTTTGTTTTTATGTTTAATAATTATGCACTAATTTATTTTTTACAATTTATTAGTTTATTTTCTTTTCCTATATTTTTATATAAGTACATATTTCTAGAGTATAATATAAAACATAAAAAATATATTTTTATACTTTACAAAATTCATTTTTATTTATTACCAACTTTTTTGTTACTTCAATTTATAGGATTATTACCATTATACTCATCTCAATGGACTTTTATATTAATATTTTTCATTACATTCTCTATATGTATAACTATAATCATGTTTGAAGTAAAAAGAGAAAAAAGACTAAAAAGCTTAATAAATATTTTGATAATACTATTTATTTCTTTTATTTTAGACACACTACTTTATGATTTTAAATTACATATATTTGATATTAGCTTTTTATCTATAGGTATTTTCTTAATAGAATTATATATTTTAATAATTATCTTTCAAGATATTTCAAAGCTAAAAAAAATTAAAGATGATAATAACTTTTTAAACTTACAATTAGATTATCAATTAAAATATTATCATAATCTAAAAGAAAAAAACTCAAACCTTAAATCTTATAAACATGATATGTTAAATCACTGGAGCACTGTATATAATTTAATCAATAATAGTAATATAGAAGATTCTAAAGAGTATATATCAACTATGATTAGTAATTTTTCTAATGAAAAAAAGACAATAATTGATACTGGTAATCCTATATTAGATGCTATATTGACTGAGAAAATAGAAATAGCTATGAGAAAAAATATACAAGTTTCTACAGATATTTTTATAAATAAAAACTTAAAAATAGATTTACTTGATTGCTGTACAATATTTAGTAATATATTAGATAATGCCATTGAGGCATCATCTAATATTGAAAGCAATAGATATATAAAAATAAAATTAATATCAAAAAATAATATGCTAATTTGTAAAATAAGTAACTCTATCGATAAAAATATAACTATTAATAAAAATCTTGAAACAAGTAAAAAAGATAAAGCTTCTCATGGTATAGGATTAAAAAATGTAAAAAATGCAATTAAGAAATATGATGGTGAATTATCTATTAATTATACAGAATCTACTTTTATAGCATCCTTTATATTATTAGGAGTCTAACATAAAGTTTAAATGGCATGCGATCAATATATTATCTTACTCATGTCATTTAAACTTTATTTTTAACTAGTTCTATCGCTACTTCTAACTAATTTATTATTATTTCATCATTAAATACTTTAATTTCCTTTAAATCACCTTTTCTAAAGTCTATTATATCATATTCGTTATTTAAACTTTCATAATTTACAAATAACAAATATTTATTATTTACTGTCTGCAAAATATAATTTTCACCATACTTTTTTAACTTAACTATTTTCCCAATATTAATTTCATCTATTTCCTCATATATATAATCTGATAAAGAAATCATTGCAAGTTTTTCCTTATCAACTTCATCTTTTGTTTGAATAAGCACTCTATCTCCTTTATAACTTATTAAAAGCCCTCCCTCATTATAATATCTTATCTTCGGTAATGGAGAATATATTGCTACTAATATATAAAAAAATATAATTAAAGGATAATATAAAAACCTTTTAAACCCTTTTTTATAAAAATAATATGTTATTAATAAAGCTATATAAAAATATGCTACAGTATAATGAAAATACATTAAATCAAATGACATATCATCAATTTTATACATAATTATATCAATATATTTAATTATATAATGACATATATAAATAATGTAATTAAATATACTTGGAATTTCTACTATAAATATTAATATATTTCCTAAAACCACTAGAACATTTATAAAAGGAATTACAATGATATTTCCAACTATAAAATTCAATGATACTTCATTAAAATATAATATTATAATTGGCAATGTTAATATTTGTGCGCTTAATGAAATTGCAATAGTATTTCTAATAGAGTTAGGTAATTTATATAACTTTTTATTTAAGTCCTTGTTAAATAATATTATTCCCAAGGTAGCTAGAAATGAAAGTACAAATCCAAGATTATAAATATAATATGGCTTTTCTAATATCAGTATTATCCCTGCTAAAGATAATGCTGCTATAGGGTTATAATTACGCTTAACTATTTTCCCAACATTTAATATTACTATCATTATATATGCTCTTACAGCCGGCGCTGATGCCCCTGAAAACAATACATATACTAATGCTAATACTAAACTTAATTTTACGCCTAAAATCCTACGTAATACACTATATACTAAAACTAAATGCAAACCTGAAATTGAAATAACATGAGATATTCCTAAATTTTTCATTAATTCCTTGTGATCTTCATTTAATTCGCTTTTATATCCAAATGATACCGATGTTATTAATGCAGCTTTTCTTTCGCCTAGCTTACTTTCAATGCTTTCAAATACGTACTTTCTTCTTTTATAAAGCTTATCAATAAAATCAGACTTTAAAATTTTATAATCTTCTATTTTATAATCTCCAATTACTCCACTGCATATATTCTTATTTTCAGTAAACTTACCTTTAACTAAAAGTTTATTTCCTACTTCTATTTTCTCACTAACATTAGATAAGCTAACTATTCTTCCATTAATCTCTCCTTTTCCATAATAGTTTTTAACTTCAGTTATTCTTACCTCTTCAATTTCTCTTGGAGTATAATTATAAAAACATATAATATTATTTAATGCTACAATAAAAAATAAAGCTAATATGAACATTATATATTTACCTTTAAAATACATTATAAAAATAAAAAAACTGACAACATAAAAACCTGCCAGAATAGTATTCTTGCTATACATTTCATAACTAAAATATGATAACATAAACACAATAAATATATATGGTAATGGATTATTAAAGTAATTATTATTCACACTATCCATCTTGGCAACACCTCATTAAATAATCATTACCAAATTTCTAATATATAAATCACAAACATAAAAAAGAGACTTTACTTAGTTAGTAAAGCCTACAACTATCTACTAGATTATATATAATTAATTACAAAAATTTAATAGCTATAGGTAAATATATGAAAAATCCTATAGTAAATACAATATGAAGCTTCTTATAAAGCTTGTAATTCTTCTTCATTACCATACCAGTTATTCCGATAGCAAGCATAATTACAGAAAATCCTATATACTTTATAAATCCTTCTTGTCCAAATCTATTAATTAATTCTCCTATCATTGCTAGTACTGAGATAGCTCCTAAACTTATATGTGCTTTTAAATATATTTTTCTCTTTACCTTTAATAATTTTAATACATAATAAACTATTAATGATAAACAAAAAAACATAGATGATATTCTTTCCATTTTTACTTATCCCTACTTTCTCTTCTGTAAATTAATACTTTTCATTAAGCCATTTCTCTTCTTGCAGCTTCCATAGCCCTCTTTTCTTCTGGAGTAATTGTCTTAACTTTAAATATAAAGTAATATAATTTAATTATTATTAATACTATAATAGTTATTCTCATAGGTAATACATCAACTAATATTAAAGGAAAAGCTAACATAAAATTAACAAAACTTAATAATATAACTTTTTGTTTTAATGTCATAGCTCTTTCTTTAACAAAACTCTCTAAGTGCTTTTTATAAATATTTGTGTTTGTAAACCATGTATGAAATCTCTCAGAACCTTTTGCAAAACAAAATGATGTTACTAATAAAAATGGTGTTGTTGGTAATATAGGTAATATTACTCCTATAAGCCCTAATCCAAGTGCTATAAAACCTAAAGTTATATAAAAATATTTTTTTGCTTTATTCATGTTTTACTCCCCTTTTAATTAATACTTTTTATATTTCCTAATATTTATCCCTTATTTATTTAAAGCATGTCTAACTAGTTCAACTGGATTATAAATAATAAGTCTTGGTCCAGAAAACTTCATTACTTCCTTTACCTTTTCCTTCATATCTTTTTTGTAACAATGAATTGGACATCTTGAACAAGTAGATTTGTTTTCACCAAACTTACAAAAACTAAGTCTTTTATGTGCATATTCTAATAACTCTGAACATTCTTCACATAATTCACCTTTATTATTACCATGCTTCTTTTGACAATATATATCTATCATTAGTTTTATAGTTCTTTTTTCTCTATCTATTCTTCCCATAATGACTGTCCCTCCAGATATATTAATGATAATCATTATCATATACTTTTTTTAATAAAGGCTGTATCAAAACTCATAATTTCATTATGATACAGCCTTTATTTAATTAGCTTAATACTAACTTACTATTTTCAAGCTTATATGTCTTATTACAAACAGCTGTTGTTGACTTTCTATGTGAAATAAGTACTATTGTCTTATCTTCACAATTTTCTTTTATTGATTTTAGTATTTCACCTTCATTTAATGTATCTAAATTACTTGTAGGCTCATCTAATATTAAAACATCACCTTTGCTTAAAAAGGCTCTAGCAAGTCCTATTCTTTGTTTTTCACCTGAAGAAAGATTTCCTCCAAGCTCTCCTACCTTTGTGTCATATCCTTTTGGTAAAGTTTCTATAAACTCATGTATAGATGCCATCTTTGCTGCTTCTATAACTTCTTCTTTTGTAGCCTTTAAATTACCAATCTTTATATTATCTAATATAGATTCATTAAATAAATATGTTTCTTGACTTACTAAAGTCTGACTATTTCTAAGTGATTTAGTATTAACCTCTTTAATATTCTTATTATCAAGATTAATCTTTCCTTCATTTACATCCCAGAATCTCATCATAAGTTTAACAAATGTACTTTTACCTATACCACTTTCACCTATAAGAGCAATCTTATCTCCTCTTTTTATGTGAACTGATGTATTATCAAAAATCTTCTCTTTTCTATTTGGATAAGAGAATGTTACATTATCATAAGCTATTGATTCACCATTTATTTTATGTCCATCTGCAACTTCTTCTACATGTGGTTCTTCATCAATTAATTCAAATAATCTTTCTGCACAAGCAAAAGTTTGAAGTAATGTATTTGAAAGGTTACTTAAAGCAACTACAGGTCCAAATGATGATGCTATTATAACTATTCCAACAAGCATCCATGTAAATGATATGTTTCCTATTGAATATTGTGCAAATCCAACTCCAACAAAAGTCAATATTGCAATCATTATAGTTAAATCTGTAATCGCTCTTATTATACCTTCATGCTCTTTAATTTTATCAAGACTTTCATTTATTCTATGTGATTTTGAATTAATTTCATTTAATCTCTCATCACCAGATTTAAATAATAATACTTCTTTTAAACCCCTTAAAGAATCAAGTATATAGTTATTACACTCACCAAACATATTTCTATAAGCAACACCTGCTTCTTTTCCTAAACTAGAAGAAGCATAAGGAATAACGAATCCAACTATTAGGAAGAATATTACTGATAAAATTCCAAACCAAGGATTTATCATAAATAATATTATAGATATAATACTGTTTGTTATTATGGCAATTGATATTGGAGCTATTGTGTGAGCATAAAATACTTCTAAAAGCTCTATATCTGAAGTAATTAATGAAATAAGATTTCCCTTTTCTTGTCCTTCTAATTTAGCTGGAGCTAATTTTCTAAGCTTAGCAAATATCTTATCTCTTAATATGTAAAGTATTTTAAAGGCAATATAATGTCCTGATAATTGTTCAGCATATCTTAAGAAACCTCTTAAAACTGCTGAAACTATCATAACTACCATAGCACCAGTAAAACTTATAAATGTAATATCACCTATAAATGCCCCTATTGCTATTGCTCCAAAACTTGCTATTGCTATTGCCGCTAAAAATCCTATAACACCCATACTTATAGTTATTGCCATAATTGGAGCTAAAGGTTTTAACTCAACTATTAATCTCTTCATTATTTGGAAGCCTGATCTTCTTTTCATATTAGCAAACCTCCCTTATCATTTCTAATTCATTTTGTTTATTAACCATATCATAGTAGCATGATTCATTTTTCATTAATTCATCATGTGTTCCACTTTCAACTAAAATTCCTTTATTCATAACATAAATATTCTTAGCATTTGTTACATTAGCCAATCTATGAGATATTACTAATATAGTTTTATCTTTAGAAAGCTCATAAATTGCTTCCCAAATACTTTCTTCACTTTCAACATCTATGTTAGAAGTAGCTTCATCAAAAATTATCATTGGTCTATCTGCTAAAATAACTCTTGCTAATGCTAATCTTTGTTTTTGTCCACCTGATAATGCACTACCAGCTTGACCAACATCAGTTAATAATCCATCTTTTAATCCCTTAACAAAATCATATAATCTTGCAGTTTTTAAAGCATTATTAATTTCTTCTTCTGATGCATCTCTCTTAGCCATTAATAAATTATCTAAAATAGTTCCATTAAATATATAACTATTAGTAGAAACTAAAGCTATATTCCCATAAATATTATCTAATGATATTTTTTCTATATTTTTATCATTAATATTTATTTCTCCATTAGTTACTTTGTGATTATTTAAAATAAGTGATGCAATTGTACTTTTACCTGAACCACTTTCACCTACTATTGCAACTAATCCGCCTGATGTAATTTCCATATTGATATTATTCAATACTTTTCTTTCACCATCATAACTAAAGTCAACATTCTTTAAACTAACTTTAACATCGTTAAGTTTCATTTCTTCATTAACTTCAATATCTTTTACTCTTTCTTCAGCATCTAAAATACCAAACATTCTATCACTTGCAGCCATACCATTCATTGCTATATGGAAATATGATCCTAGTAATCTAAGAGGTATAAAGAATTCAGATGAAAGTAATATTATTATAAGTAAGCTTCCAACTTGTATTTCTCCATTTTTAAATTGAATTAACGCAACTATAGTTCCAACTGCAGCTCCACCAAAAGCAACTAAATCCATTATAGTTATTGAATTAAGTTGCATACTTAATACTTTCATAGTAATTTTTCTAAACTTTTCAGCTTCAACATTCATTTTTTCATGTCTTTCTTCATCAATATTAAATACCTTTAAAGTAGTTAATCCTTGAAGATTTTCTAAGAAAGTTCCACCTAAATCTGAATAAGACTTCCAGTAATCTTTTAATATTCTTTTAGCTATTTTCATTATAGCTATTATTGATACTGGAATAAGTGGTACACAAAGTATAAATACTAGTGCTGCTTTAAATGATATAAAACTCATAAAAATAAATAATGTTACTGGAACTAAAAGTGAATAGAAGAATTGAGGTAAATATTTACCAAAGTAAATTTCAAGTTGTTCTATACCTTCAACAGATACTTGAACTACTGCAGAAGTACTTTCAACAGAAGTATATCCAGTTCCTAATCTTAATAACTTTTTATAAATAAGTTCTCTTAATGTTACTCTAGCATTTCCAGATGCCGCATTTGAGAATTTAGCATATAAAATATTACATGAATATCTTGTAGCTAATAAAATTGCTATAATTATAATTCCTGATAATAGCGAAATACTTCCCCATATTTTAAAATTCATCATAGCTACAAAAACATTATTTCCATTAAGATCTAATCTTTCGCCTATATAAATTTTATTAATAAATTGACCAATTAGTATTATAGTAACTATATTACATAGAACTGAAATCCAATTAACCAATATAGTTAATGCTATGTACTTTTTAGAATCTTTACATAGGTTTATTAACCTTTTATTTATCATCATAATATATATTCCTCCTTTGAATCTTTTAATCATTTGAAATATACTTTCAAATGATATTTATTATTACCTAATATAATATAACCTAATTGATAATTATTTTCAACACTTTCATTAATAAATTTTCTATTTTTGTATTATAATTAACTTATAGTACATATTTTAGGAGTAATAATATGAGTAAATTTTCAACCAAAAATAACTTAATTGAAAAACAACTAAAACAACTTAATAAAAAGGAAGAAAAATTAATACTAGAAAAAGAGCCTGGTATTATAAAAAATAAATTAGACCCTTTAAAAACAAAAATTGAGGAGAAAATTCCTGAAAAACTTCAATCTACTTTAAATATAGCTTTTGAAAAAGGATTTAAAACAGTATTTGATAAAGGTCTAGGTATAATTGAAAAAACCTACAATAAAGAAGATATAAACATGGAATTTGATATAAACTCTTATGCTATAAATAAATATCCCACAAAAAGAAATCTAAAAAAAATTGATAAATCTGCAAATAAAAAAACATTTATAAATAAGTCTGTTAGTGCTATCGAAGGTGGTGCTCTAGGTCTATTAGGAATAGGCATTCCTGATATCCCCATATATATAGGAGTAATTTTAAAGTCCATTTATGAAATTAGCTTAAGCTATGGATTTGATTATAATTCTTCTGAAGAGAAGGTCTATATCTTAAATATAATTTGTGCTTCAGTCACTTCTGGTACTGAAAGAAAAATGTATTTTAATAAATTAGATACTATAGCTAATGAAATAGATAATGGTAAATATCATAATTATAATATTGATGAAACATTAAAGGAAACTTCTAATAAAATTTCTACTTATATGTTAACTTCAAAATTTATACAAGGTCTTCCTATAGTAGGAGTTGTTGGTGGAGTTACTAATTTTAAAACATTACATGATATAAGCACTATAGCTAAACTCAAATATAAACAACGATATTTAAATAAACTTTTGCTTTAATAATAAAAGCGTCTAGATATAATGTTAAATTATAATTAGACGCTTTTTTAAATATAACTTCTTCATATATTTATTTTTTAATTCAATACTATTTCCTTAATAAGTGATTCAACTGCATTTAATGTACTTTTATGATTTCTTATAACCCTTATATTTTTCTTATCAGCTTCTCTCTTTGCTGTCAATACAAGTTTATGTGATACTACATCTGTTAATAATATAACTGCATCTGGCATTCCAATTTTATCCTTTAAGCCTGTTTCCATTTGAGTGAAAACCTTTGCCTTACAATTATATTTTTTACATACTCTAATATAATCTTTAGTCATTTTATCATGGCCACCAACTATTACTACACTCATTTTTTTCTCTCCTTTTAATTATTGGTTATTACTAACCCTTATTAATTAGAATCATTCTCTTATGCACTAGCTCCTTCATATTCTTGAAATAAATTTCTTATAGAATATGCTACATTATGAGATGAATCTCCTTTTAAAATATAATTTACAGTATGCTCCTTAACTTTATCATACCTACTGAAAGTTTCCTTTGCCTCTTGTAAATTATTATATACAAGCCAATATCCACAACTTAAACATTTCTTATTTTTACAATTCATAAAATCCATAACATCATTTAATGGAAATCCTAAAAATATGCCTAATTCATGTGGGCAATTAAACTCCTTATATCTGTTCTTTAACATATATAAATAATTATTTATATCCTCTTTATTTGAATATCCTAATTGCATTAAGAATTTTTTATTATCTTTTCTGAATATATAATTTGATAATTGCTTTTTATTATATATTAATATAATTAACGCATTACTACATTCTCTTAAATCTATATATTGAATATCAATAGCTTCTAAAAAATCAATTCCGTACTTTATCCATTTATCATATAAATTTTCTTTGTCTTTCTTTATTGTGATGGTTGCTGATGGTTTAACTCCTGAGATTACCAGAGAGGCATTATAAATTAAAAATTTTTCAATGCACTCTCTATCTCCCATATTAGCAAGACTTTTATAAAATTCAACTTGCTTCAATTTACTTCTATGCCTTTGCTATAGTCATTCCTAATTCAATACACTCTGAAGAGTTATCCTCAGGCTCATATTGAATTATTAATCCATCACCAATTAAAGTGCAACCTAAAGATTCCATTCTCTCTTGCCAATCTCTCATCCATTGACCATCTCCCCATCCATATGATCCGAATAAAGCCACTTTTTTTCCTGAAATTTTAGATGATATCTCTTCTACGAAAGGTTCAAATTCATTTTCTTCTAATACCTCATCCCCCATAGCTGGACACCCAAGTATAACTATTTCTTCATTATCAAATATATCTGCATTTGCATTTGATACATTAATTACCTCTGCTTTTTTTCCTCCATTAGCTATGCCCTCTGCAATTAAATTTGCCATTTTCTCAGTATTACCAGATGCTGAATAATAAACTATTTTCATATTCTCTCCTCCTAATCAATATTGATATTCATTCTCAATTACTTATTATAATATAGTATTCTCTTTAGCATGTCAATATATAACTTGAAATTTTTTGAAATTTTTTTCTATATGTATCTTTTACTCTTAACCAAACCTAAATCTTCAATAAGCTTAATTTTAGATAAAAATTATAGGCTGTATCAAAATAATCTTTGATACAGCCTATTTTTAAATATTAAAGTAGTTATTTGTGCTTAAATTCTATTTCGCCATTGCATAATTTTTTACTAGAACAGCCCGAGCAACCGCATCCACAACCACCATTATTATTTTTACTCTTTTTAACCATACTCCATACAGCTAAAAATAATAAACCAAATACTATTGCTCCAATAATAAATGTAGCCATTTAATCACTTCCTTATTCAAAACAATAATTATGCACTTACTTTTCTACCTTCTTTATTACTTCTAATATCTCTTCCTGATCCAACTGCTAGTGCAATAGCCAATATTGCAATTAATATTGAGATTATAGCTCCCACTACACTACCATTTCCTAATAATAAACTACCAACTTGGTTTATTACTAATGCAACTATATATGCAGTTAATGTTTGGAATCCAACTGTTATCCACATCCATTTCCAAGATCCCATTTCTCTTCTAATTGCACCTATAGCTGCAAAACAAGGAGCATTAAGTATATTAAATGCTATAAATGCTAATCCACTTGCTGCTGTAAACATTGTTCCAATTTGAGTTAATAATGTTGGTGTATCTTCTGCCGCTTCTGCAATTCCAAATAATACACCAAATGTTCCTACAAGATTTTCCTTAGCTACTAATCCTGTTACAGTTGATACTGCTGATTGCCAATTTCCAAAACCAAGTGGCGCAAATATTGGAGCTATTACTTTTCCTATACTTGCTAATATACTATCTTGAGCATCTACCATTTGTAATGTCCAATTAAATGAACTAGTAAACCAAATTACAGCACAAGCAACAAATATGATAGTTCCTGCTTTTTTAATGAAAGCTTTTGCTCTATCCCACATATGAATTAAAACACTCTTCATACTTGGAATATGATATTGTGGAAGCTCCATAACAAATGGTGCTGCTTCACCTTTAAACATCTTAGTCTTATTTAAAATAATTCCACAAATTATAATCATAAAAATTCCTAAGAAATAGACAACTGGTGCTACCCATGATGATCCACCAAAAATAGATCCTGCAAATAATGCAATTATAGGCAATTTGGCACTACAAGGAATAAATGTAGTAAGCATTATTGTAAGCCTTCTATCTTTATCATTTTCTATAGTACGTGTTGACATTATTCCCGGAACTCCACAACCAGAACTTATAAGTACAGGTATAAAAGATTTTCCTGATAATCCAAACTTACGTAATATTCTATCCATAATAAATGCTATTCTAGCCATATATCCACAATCTTCTAATAATGATAATAAAAAGAATAATAACATTATTTGTGGTACAAACCCTAAAACAGCACCTACGCCAGCGATTATTCCATCATTAATTAAACTCTGTAACCAAGGTGCTGTACCTACATTTTCTAAAAAGGTAGCTACATTTTCACCAATTATTTCTCCAAATAAAGTATCATTTGTCCAATCGGTCAATATTGTACCTAATGAACTAACTGCTATATAATATACAGCCCACATAATCAAAGCAAATATAGGTAATGCTAATATACGATTGGTAACTATTTTATCTATTTTATCTGATACAGTATGTTTTGATGTGTTATTTTTCTTAATAACTTTTGAAACAAGTGTTCCAATAAATTCATATCTTTCACCAGTAATAATTCCTTCTGCATCATCATCAAACTCTTCTTCACACTTTACAATAATTGATTCTATTTTTTCCTTAACATCATTATTTAATGTTATTTTATTTATAAAATCACTATCACGTTCAAAAATTTTAATAGCCATCCATTGCTCGTTGCTTCCTGAATAATTAATATTATTACTTCTTATTAAACCCTTAATATCTTCTAGTGCATCTTTTACTTCTTTAGAAAAGTTCATATTAAAATTGTTACTCTTATTATTTTTAGCTATCTCAATTGCCTTTGAAGCAACATCCTTAGTTCCATCTCCCTTTAATGCACTTGTTTTAACTACTGGACATCCAAGAATTTTAGATAACTTTTCAATATCAATAATATCTCCTCTTTTTTCTATAATGTCCATCATATTTAATGCTATTACTGTTGGAATACCTAATTCTAATATTTGAGTTGTTAAATACAAATTTCTTTCAATATTTGATGCATCTATAATATTAATAACTACATCTGGTCTTTCATCTAGCATAAAATTTCTAGTTACAACTTCTTCTAATGTATATGGTGATAACGAATATACTCCTGGCAAATCAACTAATTCAACATCCTTGTATCCTTTAATTTTTCCACTTTTTTTCTCTACGGTTACTCCTGGCCAATTTCCAACATATTGTTTTGCACCTGTAAGGTTATTAAACATAGTTGTTTTACCGCAGTTTGGGTTCCCTGCTAACCCTATTTTTATTGTCATCTTTCTTCCCCCTATATATTTTTCAACTTATAATTACTCAACTAATATCATTTCAGCATCATATTTACGTAATGTTAGTTCATATCCTCTTATATTAACTTCTATAGGATCTCCTAATGGTGCCACCTTTCTAACATAAATTTCACTACCTTTTGTAATTCCCATATCCATTATTCGTCTACGAACAGCACCAGTACCTTCTATCTTTTTAACTTTTACAGTTTGTCCACATTGCACATCTTTTAATGTTGCCATTTCCAATCTCTCCTATACCATTATTCTACTTGCCATACTTTTATCTAAAGCTATTCTAGCTCCTTTAATATTTACTATTAAATTTCCACCCAAATCAGAAACTATTGTAATACCTTCACCAATAACAAAGCCTAAACTGTTTAAAAACTTTTTTGTTTCAGCATTTCCTGTTATTTTTTTAATTTTAACTTCTTCTCCTACTTGTGATAATATTAATGACATTTCTTTTCACCTCTTATACTGATAATGATTATCATTATTTACACTTTCATTATACTCCTTTATTTGTAAAAGTAAATATATTTTTCTATTAAATATTAATTTTGTATAAATTAGAAGATTATTTTATACAAAAAAAATAAGTAACTTAGTATAGAAATATTTTTCTTTACTAAGTTACTTAATAGTTTTTAATCTAAATTTAGATTATTTTAATACAAATGATTGGCAATCTGTACATTCAACAACTGTTGGGTTTGCTTCATGAGTACCAACTTGTATTGCATCTAAAGTACAATAATTTTCTGAACAGGCATGATGTTTACATTGTTGTACACTACATTTAATGCTTGAATTCTTTTCCATAACTTTCACCTCCAACTCTTTATTACTCTATTATTTTTCCCATAAGAGGTCTTATTATTCTAAAAGATTAATATTAAAATTTTATGAATTTTCTATATGTATTTAAATTTTTTATATTCAATTTTAATTATTAATTATATTATTGTTTTGTTTTTGGATTAAAAATAAGAGCCATCAAATATCCAAAAAAGATTGCTGCTGTAATTCCTCCTGCAGCACCTTCAATACCACCTGTAAATGCTCCTATTAATCCATTTTCTTTTACACCTTTTATAGCTGCTTTTGCTAAACCATTACCAAAACTCGGTAAAGGTATTGTTGCTCCTGCACCTCCAATTTCGATTAATTTATCGTAAATTCCAAATCCTCCAAGAATTGCTCCAAGAGTAACAAAGATAACTAATATTCTAGCTGGAGTTAATTTTGTTGTGTCCATTAATATTTGTGCCACAACACATATTAATCCGCCAACAATAAATGCACTTATGTAATCCATAATAAATTCTCACCGACTTTCTATTTATATTCAATAGCTACTGCATGAGCTATTCCTGGTATACTTTCTCCTTGAAGAGATGATGTTGTACTCATTAATGCTCCTGTTGAAACTAATAATAAACTTTTTATTTCTCTTCTCATTAATTTTTTATAAAAATATCCACATGTTACAACTGCTGAACATCCACAACCACTTCCACCAGCATCAGTCTTTTGCCTTTCATCATCAAATATTAAGTCTCCACAATCCACATAATTATCTTTTACATCATAACCATAATCCAATAATAATTTAGTTGTTATTTCCTTTCCTATCTTACCTAAATCTCCAGTTGCAATTACATCGTAATCTTTAGGAGTTCTTCCTGTATCTTTAAAATGATTATAAATTGTATCTACTGCTGCTGGAGCCATTGCAGCTCCCATGTTATTAGCATCCTTTATTCCATAATCCTTTACTAACCCTGTAGTTACATATGTCACTTTAGGAAAATCTCCATTTCTAGCTAAGACCATTGCTCCTGATCCTGTAACTGTCCATTGACATGTTGGGCATCTTTGGCTTCCATATTCTAATGGAAATCTAAATTGTCTTTCTGCAGAACTAAAATGTGATGAAGTAGAGGCTACAATATAGTTTCCAAATCCACCATCTAAAAATAGCGATGCCATACTTAAAGACTCTGACATTGTAGAGCAAGCACCATACAATCCTATAAATGGTATATTTAATTCTCTTGCTGCAAAACTTGATGATGTTATTTGATTTAATAAATCACCTGCAAATAGATAATCTATATTTTCTTCTCTTAAATTCGCATTGCTTATAGCACTTTTTATTGCTGTATACATCATTTCTGATTCTGCTTTTTCAAAACTATCCTTACCTAAAGTATCATCATTTAATATTTGATGAAAATACTCCTTTAAAGGCCCATCACCTTCCTTAGGTCCAACTATAGAATAAGTTGAAATTATTTTAGGCGGATTTTCAAGTTTAATAGTTTGTTTTCCTACCTTTTTATTTTTTATATTCATTGACATTCACTCTCCAATTTAAACAATTCCCATAAGTCCTAAAACATAATATACTAATCCTATTATTACTGATGTTCCTATTCCATAAACTAATACTGGTCCTGCAATAGTAAACATTTTAGCTGCTACACCAAAAACAAAACCTTCTTTTTTAAATTCTATTGCCGGAGATACCATTGCATTAGAAAATCCTGTAATAGGAACTATAGTACCAGCACCAGCAAAGCTTGCTATCTTATCATAAACTCCTATTCCTGTTAATAATGCACCAATAAATATCATTATTATAGGCAACCAAAGTTTAGCAGTTTCTTCATCTATACCAAATTTTGTTAACATATTTAGTATAAACTGCCCTATAGTACATATAGCTCCACCAACTAGAAAAGCTAATAGAATATTTTTAAAATATTTTGGTTTAGGAACCATTTCCTTTGAAATATTTTCAAAATCTTTAATTATTTTCTTTTCTTCCTTAGCCATTTTTCCCATGTATTTACGTCTCCTTTCTTTCATAAATTTATTATTCCTCTTAATTTAAAATTAACTCATATTATTATAATTTTCATTATTTTTACTTTTGCATAAAAAAATCTACATTAAATAATTTTTTATTATTTAATGTAGATTTATTTAAAAAATTTTTTCTTTTTTAGTTTATACATCTTCTTATGTTCATTCCTCATCTAATTGTTTTCTCATCTCTAAAAGTACCTTTTTCTCTATTCTTGACACTTGTACTTGACTTATACCTAACATTTTAGCAACCTGGATTTGTGTCTTGTCTTTAAAATATCTTAATACAATGATTTGTCTAGATTTAACATCTAAATTGTTTAATGCCTCTTTTAAAGCTATTCTTTCAGTCAAGTTTTTATCTTCTGCTGCATTTTCACTTAACTTATCAATAAGTAATACTGGTGCACCATCATCCTGATGAATTACCTCATAAAGATACTGCATACTTGCAGAAGACTCCAAAGCAAATAATATTTCTTCTTTATTTATCCCCGAAAATTCAGCTAACTCATCTATACTAGGATCTCTATTTAGTTTTTTAGTTAATGCTTCTTTATCAAAATGCAACTTTTTAGCTAAGCTCTTAACATTTCTACTTACCTTTATAATTCCATCATCTCTAAGAAATCTTTTTATTTCTCCAATTATCATTGGAACAGCATAAGTTGAGAACTTAACATTATACTTATCATCAAAATTATTAATTGCCTTAACAAGCCCCATACATCCTATTTGATAGATATCTTCGTAATCATACCCTCTATTTATAAACTTTTTACTTATAGAAGTCACTAAAGGTAAATTTGCTTCTATGAGCCTGTTCATCGCCTCTGCATCTCCAGCTTTGGCTAGGGGTAATAATTCTGAGTTATCCTCATAGCTTAACTTTTCTTTTTTTAGTTTACCCTTTTCCATACCTCTCCCCTCATACGCTAATTAAATTTCTTTGTCATAACAATTCTAGTACCTTTACCCTTTTGACTTTCTACCTCTAAACTATCCATAAAACTTTCCATAACAGTAAATCCCATTCCAGATCTTTCAAGATCGGGTCTTGAAGTATAAAGAGGCTCTCTAGCTTTATCAACATCATCTATACCTTTACCATAATCCGTAATTATAATCGATACTTCTTTTCCAGAAATTGTAGACTCTATTTTAATTATACCCTTTTCATAATTTTCATAACCATGAATTATAGAATTTGTTACAGCTTCAGAAACAGCTGTTTTAACATCTGCAATTTCTTCAATAGTTGGATCTAATTGAGAAACAAAAGCTGAAACTGCAACTCTAGCAAATCCTTCATTTTGAGATCTACTTTCAAATTCTATACATACTCTATTTTCTTCCATGTTATTAACCCCTCCATTAAATGTTCGCAAGTGCTTCATTGACATTATTATAAACAGTAATTATTTTATAAAGCCCTGATAGTGTAAATACTTTATCTACTCTTTTATTAATATTAGTTATGCATACTTTTCCATCCCTATTCTTAATCTTCTTTAATCTGCCTATAACAACACCTATACCCGAACTATCCATAAATGTTACTTCTTTAAAATCCATTATAACTTTTTTTATGTTATCTCTCTCTATTCTATCATCTATCTTTACTCTAACTTCTTCTGCACTATGATGATCTAATTCTCCAACAAGAGTAACGACTAATTTATCATCAACTTTATTAAATTTCAAAAACATAATAATCAACTCTAAAAATAAATAATTAGAGCACCCTCCCATCTTCCTTCTTTTTCCATAATTTTAACATAATATTTGTTTTGTCGTCAATGTATTTTTTACCTTTTTATGGATATAAAGTAAATATAATTAAATTAATAGTAATTTAGAGATAAATAATTAAGTTTTTGAATATTTCTTACTTTATTAAATGAAAAAACACATTCTTCTAAACGTAGAATGTGTTTTTTCAAATTGCTTAATATATACAAGCACCTTTAAATTTTAATTCTTTAATTAATTTAAAATATTACTTTACAATATTTATTTATCTTTTTCTTTGCCCTTATATTTTTCTAATTCCTTTTGTAGAGTTTTATAAAATTCTTTTATATCTTCACCTTCATCTAATAAAAGCACTTCAATTGCATCATTTAAATTATTCATTGTATATATATGAAATTTGCCTTCTTGAACTGCTTTTTCTACTTCAGATTTTAATATTATTTCGTCTTTATTTCCTTCTGGAATTAATACCCCTTTTTCTTCTACTGTATCTAACATACTACAAACCTTAAAGAATCCCTCAATCTTTTCATTAGCTCCACCAATTGGTTGAACATCACCAAATTGATTAATAGATCCAGTTACTGCGATATTTTGCTTTATTCCTTTCTTACTTAAAGCAGAAAGAATACTTATAATCTCTGCCACAGAAGCACTATCACCCTCTACCATTCCATATGTCTGTTCAAAGCTTAAATGAAAATCTACAGGTATATTCTCATAAGGATTTAACAAGTTTGTTAATAATCCTCTAAGTATACTTATTGATTTTTCATGAATCTTTCCACTTAAATTACTTTCTTTTTGTATATCAATAATTCTTCCTGAACCTTTACATGCAACACAACTAATTCTCATAGGCTTTCCAAAGGTACAATATCCACTATCAAGTACAGCTAATGCATTTATTGCTCCTACTTTTCTACCATTAACAGAAATTAATATTTTATTATCTTCATACATGCTCATTATTTCACTTTCTATTAATTCCTCTTCATATGCAACATCTAAAATATCCTGTTTAGTTATTATCATACTCTTTCTTTCTTTTGCCGAGTTATTAGCTAGTACTAATATTTTATCTATGGCATCATCTTCTGCAAGTATTCTATTTCTACTACTACTTTTCCTACATAAATATTTTAACATTTCACTCATAGCTTCATCATTAAGATTAAATAGCTCGTTCTTTCTAACCTTATTCTCAATCATATTCTTTAATTCAATTACTGAATCATTATTAACTTTTACTATAGGTGAAAATTCTGCTCTTAATGGGAATAACTTTTTAAAGTCTTCATCAGAATTATATAAAAGATCATAAGTTTCATAATCTCCTATTAAAATCACCTTAAACTTTACTGGAATAGGGTTCGGCTTTAATCCATTTATATTTATAAATTCTAAATAGCTTTTATTAGTATCAAATGATACTTTATTTGAAAGTAAAATTTTCTTTAAATAATAATAACTTAATGTATTTACAGCCAATGAACTTAATCTTAGAATAAGACACCCTTCATTTGCTTTTAAAATTGAACCTGCACTTATTAAAGAAATATTAGTTGTATACATTCCATTATGATTTTCATATTCTATTAATCCTATTAAATTATTTAAATTAGGATCCTCTTCAAATATTACAGGTGGAGAAGAGTTATTTGTATTATCTACAATTACTCTAACATCATATTTATTTAATATTTCATATATTTCACTTTCATCCTCTTCTATGCTCATTGTATAACAATCAATTAAATCTTCCTCTATACAAGTGAATAACCTTTCTAAATATTCATATGAATCATCGTCTGTTATAAATTCTAAAAGTGCTTCATCCTTTTCATCTTCCATTTGAGTAGCCAAAAACTTTGAATATATTTTTTTTAATTTCTTTATTGATTTAACTTCAATATCCTTTAGCTCTTCTAAAATACTTTCAGCTTTCTTTTTCAAATTACCCGCTTTAGCTACTATAACATTTTTATTTTCATCTTCTAAATCATCGTACTCTTTTTCTGTCATAGCTTCATCGCCACTCAAAGGTATAAATGCAAATCCTTTACTAGTGGCCTTAACTTCAAACCCCTCTTCTTTCGCCATTTTAGTTAATTCATTTATATAACTATTTCTTTTATTTTGAATATCTTCTACTAAATAATCCTTCTCATCATTACTAGAATCACCATAAAAATCGTCTACAGCTTCTAAGTAACAATTTTTTATATCATCAACAGTTTCCTTTAATTTTTTTCCTTTTCCATTTGCAACAAAAATTGCTTCAGGCCTGTTAACATCCTCCAATGTAACATAACATATATCCCTTGGTGCTTCTAAGTCTTTATACTTTTTCTCTATAAAAGTTGTTAGCTCCTTTAATTTATCCTTTGAGAAGGTATCTATTAAATAAAGATTATAACCCTCTTTATCTATATTAATTGCCCTCTCAACCTTTTTATAGGCATCATTAAACTCTTTAATACCTTTTGTACCTTTATCAACATCAGTATCTGTCACCTCTAGTTTAAACATTATTTCTGATGGAGTTAACTCTCTTTTCATAACCCTCCTATCTAAGGCTAGAAACTACTAACATAAGTCGTCTCCCCTTTTTTTACAATGATATATATTATATTAATATTCTTATATTATGAATTTAGGCAATATTTTTTAAAAAGTATACTATATTCTTAAATATAATAAAAAGGAAGCATATATATGCTTCCTTTTTATTATATTTATTTTAATAATTTGAATTTGATTTTATTCCTTCACAAATAGCAATTGAAGCTGATGCTCCTATTCTAGTTGCTCCATTTTCAATCATAGCTAAAGCATCTTCTCTGCTTCTAACTCCACCTGATGCTTTTACTCCCATATCTGGTCCAACAGTTTCTCTCATTAATTTAATATCAGCTGCTGTTGCTCCACCAGTTGAGAATCCAGTTGATGTCTTAACAAAATCAGCACCAGCTTCCTTTGATAATTGACAAGCTATAACTTTTTCTTCATCTGTTAAAAGGCAAGTTTCTATTATTACTTTTGTTAAAGCTTTATTTTTAGCCGCTTCAACAACTGCTTTTATATCATTTTTAACGTACTCTAAGTCTCTTTCCTTTAACTTACCTACGTTAATAACCATATCAACTTCTGTAGCACCCTTTTCAATAACATCTTTTGTTTCAAAGGCTTTAACTTCTGTAGTAGTTGCTCCTAAAGGAAAACCTATTACAGTACAAACTTCAACATTAGTTCCTTCTAATGCAGTAGCTGCTACTGGAACCATTGATGGATTTATGCAAACTGAAGCAAAGTTATATTCTACAGCTTCTTTACAAAGTTTTAAAACTTCCTTTTCAGTTGCTTCTGGTTTTAATATTGTGTGGTCAATCATTCTAGCTATTTGTGCTTTATCCATTATAATACCTCCATTTATTTTGAAATTTTTCTTAAGTAGCCCTTATCTATTATAATTGATGTATCATTTATTGGAAAGATTTTTATAAATCATTTTATATAATTATTTTTTGACTCTTTATCTAAAATAATTTTAGCTGTTCTACTTTTTCTTCCTTTATACTAGATACAGTAATTCCAATTAACCTTATAGTTCCTATAAAATTCTCATCTTTAACAATTTCCTCTGCTATCCTATAGATAGTTGTAAAATCATTAGTATAATAGCTTAAGCTTCTACTTCTTGTATGACTTTCAAAATTACTAGTTTTATATTTAAAAGTTATAGTTTTTATATATACATTCTTTCTTTTTAAATCTTCACTTATTTCTAAGCAAAAATTCTTTACATAATGAAGAATTTCCTGAATATCTTCAGTGTCAAACTTTAATGTATTTTCTCTACCATAGGATTTTCTATCTCTATTAACTGTAACTTCTCTATTGTCAATTCCTCTTATTCTTTCATATATATCTATTCCATACTTTCCAAAGTACTCTATAAAAAATTCTTTTGGTAATTCATATAAGTCCTCTATCTTAAACATTCCCATGTTATTTAACTTTCTAACAGACTTTTCACCTAAACCATAAATTTTAGATATTGGTAATGGTTTTAATATATCTGGAATCATATTTTCAGTTATTATCTTTATTCCATTTGGTTTATTCCAATCAGATGCTAACTTTGCTAAAAATTTATTATAAGATATACCAATAGATAAAGTTAAACCTACTTCTTCACGTACTCTCTTTTTTATATAATTAGCAGCCTCTAATCCATCATTAAACTTTCCTTCACTTAAATCTAAATAAGCCTCATCTATTGAAAGTGGCTCAATAATTGGAGTTACCTCCCTAAAAATTTCAAATATTCTATTAGAAATTTCCTTATATCTATAATATCTTACTTTTAAATATATACCATGTGGACAAAGTCTTTGTGCAATAAAAATAGGCATTGCTGATCTAACTCCAAACTTTCTAGCTTCATAAGAACAAGTGGATACAACACCTCTTTCACTAACTCCACCAACTATTACAGGTTTTCCCTTAAATTTAGGATTGTCTGCTTGTTCAACTGATGCAAAAAATGCATCCATATCCACATGTAAAATTATTTTTTCCATTATTTCACCTAGTATACTACTTCCTCAAAAATACCTTTATTTTTGCTATTAATAAAAGAGAGTACCCCTTGCGCTAATAATTCATCAATATATCTCTTCTTATCAGACATTGTACAAAAGGCTACAATCACTATAGCAATTATAGTTCTAAATCCTTTATCTATATAATATTCATATTCTCCCTCTTCATCACATAAATATTCAATAACACCTTCAACTATATCTACATTTCTCCTTGGATTATAGTTTGCAACAACTCCAAGCAATGGCAAAAATTGATTTGCTATTTTTATGTTCCTCTTTTTAAGATATAACATAAATTCCATAGTTCTATACATTTCACCTGATGAACCATTTAAAATAATTGCATTAGCTAAACCTTGTACACCATTTTTGGATCTTATGTGTGAATTTGAAATATGATCAAAAATATTCTCTATAAAATCATCTACAGTTTCTGCTTGAATATTATTAATAACCCATAAAGTACAAAGTAAATAATCATCCTCATTAGTTATATTATTATACTTTTCTTTAAGTATTATATATAACTCTTTTATATCTTTTATTATATCCTTTTTCTCTTTATATCTACAGTATTTACTAATTGTAAAGGCCGTTAAAGCTAAATATGAACCTGATGAAAATCCTTCTTCCTCTAATATTTCCATAGTTTCGTACATATCTTCTATTAATTCTTCTTCTTTTTCATTATCAACCGTTGCTATTAATAGTGAAAGTATATTTAAAGTATCTCCCCTAAATGGAGACATTATTGTTGTTGATGCTTTAATATTTTTTCTAATTTCTTTAACTCTTTCAACTGGTATTTCCTTTTCATAGTGTGAAAAAACTAATGATGCAAAATGATTTATTATATCTCCATCATTTCTTAACTCTTCTTTTGCCAACCTATAGTTATCAACCGTCATTTGTATTCTGTCAACCAGAAACTTGTCCATCTATTTACATCTCCCCATAAATTTAAAATTATTTAAAAACCTGTATTAAAATTCAACTACTGTAATTAATACTAAATTATAATTCTACACACTTATTATACTATGAATTTATGTCATTTTAATAACATTTTATATATTATTTTCTAGTAAATATCCATATTATATTCCAGTATATAGTTGAGTTTTTTGTCATTTATTGCTAATATAATTATTAAGGTTAACTTTTAACTTTGTTTACATTAAGGGGGCAAAAAAATGAATACTATAGTAACAAAATTTGGAGGTAGTTCTCTTGCAGATTCTATCCACTTTAAAAAAGTAAAAAATATTATTGAGGGCAATTCTGATAGAAAGTATGTTGTTCCATCAGCACCTGGAAAAAGATTTTCTAAGGACTTTAAGGTAACAGATTTACTTTATCTATGTCATGCACATGTAAAATCCAGTATTCCTTTAGATGATGTATTTAAGTTAATATCAGATAGGTATCATACTATAGTTACTGAATTAAATTTAAATTTAAACTTAGATTATTATCTAAACATAATAAAATCTGACATAGAAAATGGGGCATCTGCAGATTATACTGCAAGTAGAGGTGAATATCTTAATGGAATAATCCTTGCAAACTACTTAAATATTGATTTCATTGATGCAAAAGATGTAATTAAATTTAATAAATATGGAACTTTAAATATTAAAGAAACTTATGCTTTACTTAAAGATAAGCTTTCTCAGCATGAACGTGCTGTTATCCCTGGATTTTATGGTTCTGATGAAAATGGAGAAATAGTAACTTTTTCTAGAGGTGGCTCTGATGTAACAGGTGCATTAGTTGCGGCAAGTATAAATGCAAATCTTTATGAAAACTGGACTGATGTTTCTGGCTTTCTAATGGCAGATCCTAGAATAGTTAATAATCCTAAAAAAATTAAAACTATAACTTACGGAGAACTTAGGGAATTATCATATATGGGAGCTTCTGTTTTACATGAAGATGCTGTTTTTCCTGTGAGAACTTCTGGAATTCCAATTAATATTAGAAATACTAATAATCCTGATGATGAAGGAACACTAATAGTAAAAAATGAAACTAAACATGAAAATACTATTACCGGTGTTGCTGGTAAGAAAAATTTTACTGTTTTATCTATAGAAAAATCTATGATGAACTCTGAACTTGGATTCTGTAGAAAAGTTCTTACTGTTTTAGAACACCATGGTGTATCTTTTGAAAATATGCCATCTGGTATTGATACTGTAAGTGTGGTTATTTCTGACTCTAACTTAAAAAATAAAACTGAAATTATTGTTGAAGAAATTAAACGTTCTTGTAATCCTGATTCTGTAGTTGTATACCCTAATATGGCTTTAATTGCCACTGTAGGTACAGGTATGGCTTATAGCAAAGGTGTAGCCGCTAGAATATTTAATGCTCTTGCTGAGGCTGATATTAATATAAGAATGATTGATCAAGGTTCAAGTGAGATAAATGTTTTAGTTGGAATTGAAAATGATGACTTTGAAAAAGGGATAAATGCTATATACAAAGCGTTTAACTAGTGACAAGTTTCAAGTGACAAGCTTCAAGTTTAAGAAACTCCATAAGGAGTTTCAACCATAACTTGCCACTTGTCACTTATCACTTGTCCCTATCTTACTCCCAGCTTTTCCATATTTCAGGTTGATTTCCAACTGTAGCTTCCTTACCATTTCTAACAATTGGTGTAGTATACAATGATGGATTTTTTAACAACATATCTTCTCTAGTTTCTGCTCCTCTTATTTTATCCATATTTAACTTCTTATAATCTTTCGAATTTTTATTTATTAAATTTTCTAGTCCTACAGCTTTTTTAACGCTTTGGAGCTCACCCTTACTTAATGCCTTTTCTTTCAAGTCTATAAATTGATATTGTATTCTTCTTTCTTTGAAAAACCTTTCAGCCTTCTTAGTATCATTACATTTTTTTGTCCCAAATATTTGTATATTCATTTTTATTCCTTTCATCTTTTAAATAATGATTATTATATCATAAATTTAACTTTTATTATTCTAGTAATATATAACTTTATATGAAGCAGATATATTTATAATCTAAAATGAGCCGTATCAAAAATTATTTTGATACAGCTCAATTCTAGTATTTCTCACTTATTCATATTAATTAGTAACTTCTTTATACTCTCTGCTTACTAAAGCATACATCTTTTCTGCATTATTCATACAATTAATAACTATACTATTAAAATATAAATCTTTACTAATTACTCCATAATCCTTAGCCTTCTTTGACATAATTTGATCTACAGTTAACTCATTACTTTCTAATGTTAGATGAATTCTACTTAAAATAATTTCTATATTATCTAATACCTCATTTATATTTCTATCTTCTTGTAAAATCTCATTATTATTAACAACTATATATGAAATCTGCTGAATTTCATGTATAAGTTGCTTGTTTATCTCTAATAAATTATTATAGAAAGATTCTTCATATTCATTTTTCTTTTTGTAATTTTTGATATCTAAATTTATTTGATTTGATCTTATTAGTAACTCCTTTAAGTATGTACTATCAAATTCATTTCTATTTTCTAAAGCCTTTCTAAGCATTAATACCATTTCTCTATCTATTGTAATTAGTTTTGTTACATTTAGCTTAAATTCGTAACTACTCTTATTAGGTAAAATATACTTATTTGCTAATATTGAAATAACAGCTGCAATAAATATATATGCTACTCTAAGCTCTATTGCTTCATTTCTATCCATTGCTAAAGTAGCTAAAGTAAGTCCATAACAAGTAGTATATGAAGTCATAATCCATGTTGATGGTACTACTGAATACATACATATTGTCATTAAAACTATTATTATAATATGAGCATTAGCTGTATGGAATATACTAAGTAATAAGAATGTTAATATAGATCCTAGAATTGTACCTAGAATACGATTATTAATTCTCTCTGCACTATCCTCATAAAAAGGAGTAACCATTAAGAAAGCACTCATAGGAATCCAATAAGAATGATTCAATCCTGTTAATCTAGATATTAAGAATGTTGTTGTTAATACAAAAGATAACCTTAATGCAAAACGTAATTGAAACATATCTAATTTAAGGTTATACTTAATTCCACGTATTTTATGTGCTATTTTAGGTATTCTCCAATTATCTTTTATATTATCAAAATTTGTTATAGTCATATTTGAAAGAGCTACTCTTAAAATATTAATAATATATGCTATATCATATTCTACTTTCTTATTTGTAAAATATTGTTTATCTATAAAATTATCTAATAATCTTATTAAATCTGTATTATTTTTTTCATTCATGTCTTCTGATATCTTTTTTAATAATTTATTTAATTCATTTAAATATAAAATATCACTATCATTTAAATTATCAGAATTCTTATGGATAGTTTTTATGACATACTGAAATTTTTGAAATACTAACATAAAATAATAGTTATTTGAACCAAAACTATCTACTAAATACTTATAATTTCTACTTGAGTATATAAGATTATTTAATTTGTAAATTATCCTATTAAGCTCATCTATATCATTTTTCAACTTTTCCTTTTGAACTATCTTATTTATTTGCTTAGATAAGTTTAACAATCCATTTTCCGCTAATTCATAACTATTTTTATATCTATCCTTTAATGAATTTATAAATAATCCTAAAGTTATAAGTACCATACTAAAGATTAAGGCTGAAAATCTTTTAGGTAAATGTGAAAACTCAATAGGACTTAGTTGCAAGAATACAAATGCCATTACATACACAAAATATCCTTTAGGTGTAAAACTATCTGTATATAAATAAACTATAATAGCTGGTAAAATAAGGTTAATAAGTACACATAACACTATATTTAGATTCGCAATATAGGAAAAAATTGATATTAATAATATCATAGAAAATATTTTTAATAACCTTTTTAAATTAAATTCCTCTTTTGATTTAATTATAAATAAAAGTACTAAAAAAGGCATTATTATAACTTCAGTTACTCCAAATATTTTTAAAATAGAAAAAAATAAAATAATGGCCATAATTATAGTCGGTAGTCCATCTACAAAGCCATCTTTCATTTTCACAAACTGTTTTTTTACTACTTCCACTTGTAAATTCACCTCTATAATATTTATACTTCCCTATATCAATATATTCTTTTCATAGATACTTGTCAATATTTGTCCATTATGGCTTGCTTTGTTAAATATTAAAATTTTTTCTCTTCTGTCCCCATTGAAATTAAAACCTATTTACCCATTTCTGGAAAAATCATCCCCTTTAGTATTATTCTTTTATCCTTCCTAATGCAACTCCCTTAAGTTAAACAACCTATCAAATTCATTTTTGGCAAATTGGCGTACATTTTCTTCAAAAACTTCATATTTTTCTAGAAACTCAGTTCCTTCTTTCGTTAAATATGTTTTACCACCATTTTTACCACCATGCTTTCTTTCTACTACTTCATAACCTAATTGTTTTTCCATATAATTTATCATATTCCACGCCTTACTATAAGATAATGCCATTTGCCTACATGCATTTCTTACAGAATGTGTATCTTGAATTAAAAATAAAAGCAATTTTGTTCTTGAATCAAAAAATAAAGATTCTTTTTCAATACTTATTTTAATAAAAGAATGCATCATATCATCATTGTGTTTTTCTAAAAGGTTGTCCAATCTATTAATATCATCTGTATTATGTAAAATCCCCTCATCTTCTACATCTACCCATTTTCTTTTAACTCCTATTTTCTGAATAGCTCCTCGCATTCCCATGTCTCCATCATATTCAAGAATTTCAGGAATCAATTCAGAAGCTATTAAAATAGGATGTCCAGATTTTCCATTATAAGATGGAGAAACAACCTTTTCATTATAATTCAACATACTTTCTATAGTCCCTGAAGTAAACATTGGAATATTAGCAGGATTAAATATAATCTGATCACATTTATCTTTTAAATAATTCAAGCCTATTTTTGCATAATCAAACATTTGAGAATTTTCATAGTCTTCATTTTTTAAAAATATAACTCCGAAGCTAGCAAGATCACGTTCAATTTCATAAGATTCATAACCAGTAACAACTACAATAGGATAAATTCCAGCTCTTTGAAAAGTTAAAACTATTCTTTTTATTACAGAAATAGACCCAACCTTTAATAATGGTTCAGATTTATCACTTTCAAATATTTTTCTAACAGCAGCAATTACTCCTCCTGTTATTTTCTTTTTATTAGTTAGCATATGTACACTTCCTACTCCTAATATATTTTAATTTAATTAAATCTAATATATATTTTACATAAATCATATTATAAGCTCAATATTTGTAATTTTTTATTAATATTTACAAATCATTTTTTTTTAAAGATTTAAAAACCGCCCTCCTCAACTCCTATTCTCATCTCTATTTTTTCTTGCTTTAACGCAAAAAAGTCTCATATGAAACTATTTTAATTTCATATGAGACCTTATTTTTCGAAACTTTTTTATAATTCTTTTCGTAGCTATTTTATAAAGTTCGAAAATTTTTTTATAAGTAAACATAGTAGCTAATAAATACTTATTAGCTACAGAGATAAGGATAAATTTTATTACTATACAGCAAATAATTCACACCTCAACAAATTTGTTTTTAATATTAAAAATAAATCATCAATAAAACCAAATATAAACTCACATTCAAAATATAATTCTAATAATTTAATTTTAATGCTATTATTTTTTTCTGGAAACTATTATATATCTGTGCTCAATACTCTCTACATATCCCTTAGAATTTATATCTTCATTTAATTTACATAGTTCCTCAAAGCAATTCTCTACAGAGAAATTTGGAAATTCCCATTCAATAATTTTAGCAAAATAAACAATTGCCCCAATATCTCTAAAACGTAAATAAGGAAAATATTCATTAGCATATAAAATTTCAAATAAGTTATTTTCTAATTTTTTTAGGTTATTATTTAAAGTATTATTTGAATATAATGGCTTAAAGCCTTTTATTAATGCCTTAGATAATATTTCATTATTCTTTCCACCTACTTGTTGAGTAATGAAAATTCCATTAGTCTTTAGTATTCTACTTACTTCATTAATATCAAAGGATTCGTGTCTATTGATAATTATATCAAAAGTATTATCTTCAAAAGGTAATTGAGAATCATTAAAAACCTGCTTCACTTCAATTCCAAGTGGTTCTAAATTTTGTTTGCATAGCTCAAAATTAGGTTTCCACATTTCTGTAACAGATGTGTTATTGTAAGGATGATTAAGTGACAATAAAAACTCTCCACCACCAGTACCCATATCTAATAATTTATAATATGACCTTAAATATTTCTTTAATATCTCCTCATAATTCCAAGGTAATTCTTCATCATCCCATCTATTTTCTAAATAAGAGAAGTCCCACCCCTTAAATGTATCCTGTTCTTCTTTTTTCCATACTTCTTTTAATTTACTATAATTCATAACTGCCCCTCTTTTCATATATTTTTTAATTAATAGAAAATTGATGCAGTTTACTGATAGTATATATAAATTTATTCTTGGTACGATCTACTATCAGCTATTATAACTGCATCAAGTAGTTAATTCGTTCTTTTCCCATCTTGAGATTTCACCCACTTTCAAATTCAAAATTTGTCTATTAGTTATATAATAAGTAATTCACATAAGTTTAAGATTGTTTATTATTTACTTAGTTATTTTCATATTCATTTTTAAAAATACTATAATATAATACATTAACTACCATATTGTCTAATCTTTCTAAAGTTTCTTTTCTTGTAAATTTATATTTGAAACCACATTTTTCATTAACTCTTTTAGAGTTATTATTAAAATCAAAATGACCACACCAAATTAAATCTAAGTTCATTTCAATAAATCCATACTCAAGCAACGCTTTTACTGCTTCTGGAACATAATTATTTCCCCAATATTTTGGATTTAAAACATAACCAATTTCCCTTTGATTTAAATATTCCAAAGAAACATCTGGTTTGCTATTATGTAATCCTATGCCACCAATTACTTTATTCTCTTTCTTTAAAACTATTGCATATGAATCATTATTACTTATGAACATATTTATTATTTCTTTACTTTCATCTTCTGATTTATGTGGTTTCCATCCAGCATTTGGACCAACTAATTCACTTTTGGCATATTCATATAAATCGCTACTATCACTAATGGTCCAAGGTCTTATAATTAGTCTATCTGTAATAATCTCTTTCATTTTAATTCCCCCTTTTTAATTCGCTATATAATACAATTATTCATTAACTATTTAATAATATATTAACACAAATTTCAACTTTATCCCATAAATTCCTTATTATATATATATGCTATTACACCAATATACTCTATACTATTAAAATATTCATCATCTATTAAATATCTATCATCATTCTTATAAAGTTTTCTACTAATTGTTTTCACTATTTAAAAGTGTCACTTTATATAATTTTATATTATTTTTACAATTCTAGCATATTTAAATTTCCCACCCTCTCTTCCCTACTTCTCACCTCTCATTTTCCTTGGGTTAACGCAAAAAGAGCCCCATACAAAATCATTACAATTTTATATGAGACTCTATTTTTCGGAACTATTTTATAAAGTTCGGAACTTTTTTATAAGTAAACAATTAATGTTCACTCAAAAAAAAGTCTCGAAAAAACTCTCACCTGCCTCTAGACTAGATTTCATCAAGGATTAGCGTCACTTTTTTAAGTGCAGTAATAAAAAAGTCTCGAAAAAATATTTTTGTATTTTTGAGGAGTTATCCACAAGGGCAAACCTTCGGTTGCAGAGAAAAGGATTGCTCAGTCATAAAAATGTCTCGAAAATTTCTCACCTCTCTTCCCTCCTTCTCACCTCCCATTTTTCCTACCCTAACGCAAAAAGAGCCCCATACAAAATCATTACAATTTCATATGAGACTCTATTTTTCGGAACTTTTTTATAAGTAAACATAGTAGCTAATAAATTCTTATTAGCTACAGAAATAAGGTTATCATAATGATTTTTTTACATTAATAGTTTTTATTCTATCCTCTGTAATTTTATAAATTGATATATATTTATTATCAGCTACAATCTTCTCTGCAACCTTACAAAATTTTTCTTTTGTAACACCATTTTCCCCTATATTATAATCAGATAAAAATCCACATAAATAATCAGGAATTCTATTCATACCCTCCCAAAATATCTTACCATCTTCATCACTTCCAACTACAACTTCAAATTTTTTATATTCTTCCCCAAATTTATATACACATAAACAATGCCTTTGAACATTATATAGCACAAATGCTAAACGATTATAAGCAGTAGTAATTTTATCAATATCCGAAAACCAACCAACTAATTCAATTTCTATATATTGTTTCAATAAATGCGTTATATATGAAACAATAAAAGAAATGTAAATTATTTCTCTAAATAATTTTATGTTAGCTGATGGACGTTTTATTTCTTTTAAAGCGCTTTGTAAGATACTTCTAACCTCTAGGTAATATTTTTTATCTGGCTCATTGTTAATCCATCTATTCACCATTTGTAATATTTCCCTTAAATATATCTCTATATTTTTTCTATCAAATCCTCTTATTATAAAATTCTTTTTATCTAAAATAAAATTGAAAGAATATGTTAATCCACAATGATAAAAATTACAAAACTCATCACTTATTGCCCTTGCTTTTTTAATATCCGTTTTTGCTATTAGTTCTATATAACTTTGTATTTCCCTAAAGTCATATACATATGGAAATAATGTAAATGTAATAACATCATTATTCTTATTTTTATCTCCTATACAATAATCACTACATATTACCCATTTTTTAATGTCTTTATACCTATTTATATACTCTCTAAAATCACTTTTTTTATTATTCTCAATAGCCTCATTCAAGCTTTTAAAAACTCTATTCATATTAAAACACTTCCCTAACTTAGTATCAAGTATCTCTTAATTAAATTTATTAATGTACTTTTTATATAAATTTATTTCTTATAAATTCCTTTAAATCCTCTAAATTATTTGTTTTAACCTTTATAGGTAACGACTCAAAAACTATGTTTTTATACTCCATTTTAGAACTATCACTTATTCTAGAGTCTAATATAGTTACTATTCCTTTATCTGTAGCATTTCTAATTAATCTTCCTACACCTTGTCTAAGTTTTATTATCATTTCTGGTACATCAACTTCCATTAATGGATTTTCTACTAAAGTCTTTTTATAATCACTAACAGGGTCTGGTACTGAAAACGGTAATTTAAATATTATTAAACTTGTTAATGCTTCACCCTCAATACTTACTCCTTCCCAATAAGCTCCCGTACCTAATAAAACTGAATTTTTATCTTCTTTAAATTCTTTTATCATCAAATCTTGAGATACACCTTCTTCTTGTACTAATAGTTTGAACTTTAAATTTTTTTCATTTAATCCATTATATACTTTATTCATATCTTCTTTTGATGTAAATAAAATCATAGTTCTTCCATTTGTTAATTCTATTAATTCAGTAATTACCTCTATGCTTTTTTCAATAAATTCATTTCTTTGTTTTCTTGGATGTGGCATATCTTCTCTATAGTATAAAATTGAATTTTCAGCGTAGTTATATGGCGATTCTTTAGGTTCTGATAAAATAGCTTGTTCATTAACAGGATAACCTATATTTTTAATAATATATCTATACCTATCTTCATTTTCTCCACTTGCCTTATCTGTTAATGTTGCAGATGTTAAAATCGTATTAAAGTTAGGATTGTTAAAAAATAACTCTCGTATCATTTTTTGAAGTTCCTTTGGACATTCAACAATTGTAATATTATTAATATTGCTCTTCTTACCTTTCATTTCAATCCAAAATAAATAATTAGATTGATTATCTAATAAATTTTTTGTAAGACCTTCTATCTCAAATAAATTTTCCATTATATTATACTGTTGTTCTTCCACCCTATCATTCTCTACTAATTGAACTTTAATATTTAAATCTGATACAAACACTTTTAAATCATCTAATTCTTTACTTATCTTTTCTATTGTTATGTAATATCTCTCAATATCACTATCTATATTACCTATACTTTTTTTCTGCTGTATTACCTGCCTTAATAATTCATTAAATATTTTTTCAACTATAGAAAAAATATCATTACCTATTTCCAACTCCCTTTCATATCTATTTACAAAATTAATTGCTTCTCTTAATTTATTTACTAGGCTTTTATATAAATAACCTTTTTTTAACGAATTTCTAACCTTTTCTTCTAAATTATGTGCTTCATCAACAACTATTAAAGCTGTTTTATTTGACAATATACTTCGTATTCCTTTTTGTTTTTTTCTTAAATCCATAGTTAATAAATCGTGGTTGCATAATATAATTCCTTCTGTTGTTATTAACTTACTTCTTAATTTCATATACTCACAACTATCATATAATTCACAACGTTTCCCATTACAATATTCATCATCAACATTAATTTTATTCCAAATAGAATCTTTTACAGCATAAGGTAATTTAATTCTATCAAAGTTCTCATCTTTTTTAAGCCATAATTCTAACCATTCTTCTATAGTGATATTTTCTTCTAAATATTCCAATACCCTCTTACTGCACTTAAAATGAGACTTGCCTTTCGCTAATATTACATCTGGATAAATATGAATTATCTTACTTATTTTCTTTATATCATTTACTAATTGCTCTTGAAGTATTATTGTTGAAGTTGATATAACCACAGGCAAATTAGTATATAAATTAAAATATATCAGTGGAACTAAATAAGCATATGATTTACCAATCCCAACACCAGCTTCAATCATAATATGCTGATTATCCCTTATAGCTTCACTTATATCTAATGCCATATTTTCTTGGCCCTCTCTAGATTCATATCCCAATCTAGGTAATTTTTCTATAAATAAATCATAAACTTTACCTGAAATCTTTTCTCCATAATCTTTACTTATTATTTTAGTATCATAAAATTCAGTGTATTTTTCTTTAAATATCATTTCATTCTCCTATATCATTTAAATAATACATTATCATTTTACCATATTCTACATTTTAATGCCTGCTTTCCTTTTTACTTTTGATTCTGTAGCTATTTCATTATTAAAACAATTATTCCTAACCCAAACCACTCTTCTTTTTTGGTAATCCTCAATACTTTCTACAATACTATTTATTAATTCTTTACTTTTGGGAATATTATCTAATTTCTTTTCAATTAATGTAACTTCACCTATTTTTCTACCTATTAATCCTTTAGTTACTCTAACTGGTTTTATACTTTCATCTAATAGTTCTGGTAATATATCTTTAACTTTTTTTAAAACTTCTTCATCTCTTTTTTTCCAATTAATATTCTTTTTTCCTTGTTTTCTTTTCCTTTTCGGTGAATTTTCTCTTAACCAAGCCTTATCATATCTATATAAAAAATCATATACACCTCTATCAAAAGCTCTTATTTTAGTAGTTGTTGAGTGTGGATTTTCTTTTATAAAATTCAGCCATTTTTCTCTCTTTAAATTAATTTCATTAATATCTTTCTTAATCTTTTTGCTGAAAGTACAGTCAAACTCCCTACTATTAAATAACTCTTTTATATCTATTCCTAAGAAATCAATCATAAGCAGATGATATAGTGGATGAAAAAAAGTTCTATGCTTTCTTGTTATCTTAGTTAACCAACTATTATTATCTCCTACTGAAACATCACAATTTAATAACTGTAAATATTTATGTCCATAAAATTCAATAAACTTTTGGTGTAATATATCTTGATTTACTTTATGCTTACCATCTGCAATTCCTAACATAACCAATTTATTAATATAATAATCTCTAAAAAACTCCTTATTTTTATGTATATAAAAATCCTTTAAAAGATACCTCGAATTATTTATTAAAGATATCTGCTTTTTTATAATTTCTTCATCAAGCTCTACTACAATTTCTTTAGCTTTATAATTAAAGTGATTTATATTAATAAACTCCTGTCTATTCTTAACCTCTTCATTTAATACTTCAAAAAGTGAAATCTTATGCTTATCACAAATTAATATGCCTAATATTTGATGTTCTCTATGCCAATATGCCTCCCCATATTTTTCTTTATCTTCTCTAATGCATTCTTTACAATATTTTAAATTATTCTTATTACTCATATTATTATTAGATAATCCTAGTGTAGAAAAAATTCTTGACCCATCCCCACTTTTCATTAATTCAAATATAATATTAGTCCTTTCATAATCTGAAAAGGCTAAATAATATTTATATAATGTAGTTTTATTAATAAATTCTTCTATACTTACTTCATAATTTAAAGGTAAATTCTTTTTCAAATCTATGAAATTTGAAGGAAGATGTTTACTAGCAGTAACACTTACCTTCCCATATAGCTCTCTTAATAAAGCTTTAGAGTTTGTATTACCACTCCAAACTCTATACCTACTTACTAAACTATAAAAAGTTTCATCTTCATATATATAAGGAAAAAAATATATCATTGCTATTACACCTCCTGCAATAAATCATCTAACTTTTTTATATATCCTACCTCTTTCAATTTTTCATATATACTTTTATCTTCATCTTTTGCCCTTTTAGCAATACCTCTAATATCATCTTCTTTAAAGATTTTCTTATTTGTTTTAGTTACTTTACTACTTCTATTTATATCTCCTGTTATTAAATCAATAATAATCCTAACCAATCTATTCACATTTGATTCACCTATAGATAATACTCCTTCTAAATATTCATTAAATTCATTATCTTTATAACCTAATTCTAGTAATTTAATAACTACTTCTTCTTTTAAATCATTTAAGTTCTTCTGTTTAATATCACTCTTAACCTTCTTTAAACTTTCTAATTTTTCATTAAATTCTAATGATTTTTTCTCTTTTTCTATAAAAGAATCTATATTTAATGGCATAATATCATCAAAATTAGCTAATTCATTAACTTTTCCATTTTTTAATGCATTAAGCATAGGTTTCAACATTTTAAAGTTTTCTTTCGCTACTTTTTTTATTAATTTAATATCTATAATCTCCTTATTAGTAGAAATAGCCTTTACTTGAGCCATAAAAAATAACTTTAAAACAATATCTATAATTCCTTGGCTTTCCTCATAAAGAGAATTAATAATATCATTACTTAACTTTTGTGGGTTCTTAACCCTCTGATACTCCCACAAACCTTCAACTAACATTGTGAACTCTTCATTATTATCAAGCCTATTCCAAAATATATTACCTTGTCCGCAACTTCTTCTTGCTTGTCTAAATTCATTTTCAAAAAGTGGTAATACCAATTAGAATTACTGGTATAGATACTGTATTAATTAAAGTAATAAAAAAAGTGCCTTGCGCCACGCTCCCTTCAGGAATTTAATTTTAAGTATTCTAAAAGGCATAGAACCAACATCGGTTCTATGCTATATTTTTCCTATTAATTAATACTTTATTCCGTATATCTCAGTAAATTCTTTAGGTCTCATTATTCCCCCTCACGTTTCGCATGAAAAGCATGGCGGCTCATTAATATCGCTTTGATCCATCTCGTCAAAGTATTCAATCACTTCTTCAGGTATATTCTCTTTAAGCCCACAACTAGTACAAATATATATTATTTCTTCTGTATTTACTTTATCTCCTCCAACTACTTTGTCTTCGGAATTATTTTACCATCTAATATATATTTGATGATAGCATAGTTTTTATAGTTTCTTCCATTTTTTCTTCATTTTCTGATATAATTTTTATTCTTAACCGTTCTCTCATTGATCCATACTCGGGATATACACTGTCATGAAATCTCATCTTATTCTTGCAATTAGAACATTTACACGAATCTACCACCCGCTATAGCTAATATTCTATTTTCCCAACTTGCCATAGACTTTCTTATAGTTAATATCCTTTTATCTATCATTTTTATAAAATTAACTTTTCCTTTACTCCTTCTAGAATATATTCCAAAATATCTTATCATTTTAAAATTCTTCTCTGGAATATGCCTTATTATCCTTTTTATAAACTTATATACATGCACAGTCTCAACTATAACCTTATTATCTTCATGTCTAGTATATTTATAAGTTACATTTTTGCCATCATATTTAAGTATTCTTGATTCCGCTATCGCAGGAACTCCAACATATCTCTCTACATATTTTACTGCTATTTTAGCTGATTTTATCTCCGTCTTAGCATGAACATAAAATCATTTATCTTTCTTTTTATAAAGTTTGTTTTTTAGCAATTTCATTTCTTTTGTATTTCCACTTATTTTAATTATTTCATTTAATAAAACCTTTTGTCACCTTTTTCTTAGCGATTAATAAGATATGTATCTTATATGTCTCCATTCGGTTATCTTTCCTTTTCCACCTTCTGTAATCATCATATGTACATGTGGATTCCACTTTAACGCTCTTCCAAATGTATGTACTACAGTTACTATTCCCGGTGTAAATTCTTCCTTTTTTATTTAAACTATGCATCCAACTCGTAACAGCTCTAGCTGTGCATTTCGGTAATATCTTAAGCCTTTATCTATCTACTCCAAAGAACTTTCTTAACTCTTCTGGTATAGTAAAAACTATATGCCTATGCTTGACATTTATTAAATTTCCTAACATATTATCAATCCAATTATCTGTATAAATCTTTCCACACGAAGTGCAGAATCTACTTTTACATGTAAATCCAATCTTCTTTGTAGTATTACAATTATCACACTTCAATTTAATAACACCATATTTTGTATTTTTACATTTTAAAACTTTTTCTACTTCTTTCTTAACATTAGGTCTAATTTTATTTTTATATACCTTTAAAAATTCATTCTAATGATCTTCTAATATCATTTTTATTTTGCCTTTTTTCATCTGTTAAACCTTCTAATTTATAGTGAATTAATTTAATATACTTAAAGGCTAAAAGTTAGATATTATCTAACTTTTAGCCTTTAAATTTTTTTATACTTTCCTATACTTCAAAAAGAGCCTCATAAGAAATCATTACAATTTCTTATGAGACTCTACTTTCTCGAAACTTTTTATAACTTTCGAAAATTTTTATAATTAAACACTTAAAATTATATTATTTAGCGTTTTCTTCAACTGCAACTGCAACTGCAACTGTCATACCAACCATTGGGTTGTTACCAGCACCGATTAATCCCATCATTTCTACGTGAGCAGGAACTGATGAAGAACCAGCGAATTGAGCATCTGAGTGCATTCTTCCCATAGTATCTGTCATACCGTAAGAAGCTGGACCTGCAGCCATGTTATCTGGGTGAAGAGTTCTTCCAGTACCACCACCTGATGCAACTGAGAAGTATTTCTTACCTAATTCAACACATTCTTTTTTGTATGTTCCAGCAACTGGGTGTTGGAATCTTGTTGGGTTAGTTGAGTTACCAGTGATTGATACGTCAACACCTTCGTGATGCATTATAGCAACACCTTCTCTAACGTCGTTTGAACCGTAGCAGTTAACCTTAGCTCTTGGTCCGTTAGAGTAAGCTTTTGAATTAACTATTTCTAATTTACCAGTGAAGAAATCGAATTTAGTTTCAACATAAGTAAATCCGTTAATTCTTGAAATTATCTTAGCAGCGTCTTTTCCAAGACCGTTTAAGATAACTCTTAATGGTTCTTTTCTTACTTTGTTAGCTTTTTCAGCTATTTTAATAGCACCTTCAGCAGCAGCGAAAGATTCGTGACCTGCTAAGAATGCGAAACATTTAGTTTCTTCTCTTAAAAGCATAGCTCCTAAGTTACCGTGTCCTAAACCAACTTTTCTATCGTCAGCAACTGAACCTGGGATACAGAATGCTTGTAATCCTTCTCCGATAGCTTCAGCAGCGTCAGCAGCCTTTGTGCAACCTTTCTTTATAGCGATTGCAGCACCTAAAACGTATGCCCAAGCAGCATTTTCGAATGCGATTGGTTGAGTTTCTTTAACGATTTTATATGGATCTATTCCATACTCATCACATACAGCTTTAGCATCTTCTAATGTTTTCATTCCATACTTTTCTAAAACTGGAGTGATTTGTCCTATTCTTCTTTCATAACTTTCAAATAATGCCATGTCAAAATTCCTCCTTACAAATTATTCATGTCTTGGATCGATTAATTTAACAGCGTCAGCAACTCTTCCGTATTGACCTGCAGCCTTTTCTAATGCTTCATTAGCATCCATTCCCTTACCGATCATTTCCATCATTTTTCCTAGGTGAACGAACTTGTAACCGATGATTTCATTATCTTCATCTAATGCGATTTTAGTAATGTATCCTTCAGCCATTTCTAAGTATCTTGGACCCTTTTCTAAAGTTCCGTAAGTTGTACCTACTTGAGATCTTAATCCCTTACCTAAGTCTTCTAAACCAGCTCCGATTGGTAGTCCACCTTCAGAGAAAGCAGTTTGAGATCTTCCGTATACGATTTGTAAGAATAATTCTCTCATTGCTGTATTTATAGCATCACAAACTAAGTCTGTGTTTAAAGCTTCTAATATAGTTCTTCCTGGTAATATTTCTGAAGCCATAGCAGCTGAGTGAGTCATTCCTGAACATCCAACTGTTTCAACTAATGCTTCTTGGATAACTCCACCTTTAACATTTAAAGTTAATTTACAAGCTCCTTGTTGAGGTGCACACCAACCTATTCCGTGAGTTAACCCTGAAATATCTGATATTTGTGTAGCTTGTACCCATTTTCCTTCAACTGGAATTGGAGCACATGCATGATTAGCGCCTTTAGCAACAACGCACATTTCTTCAACTTCTTTTGAATACATCATTATATTGATTCCTCCCTAATTAATATTAGTTATAGCTCTCCTAAATACTCTGTAATAAATAGGCTGTACTTAACTGGGTCAGGATTTACCCCGCTGGGAATAAATCCATCCTACTTTTATATAATAACAGATGAATCAATCTCTAACAATAAGAAAATGATATTTTTTTATCATATTGTTAAAATTTATTGCTGTTTTTTCCAAAAATTATCTTAAGTAAACATTTTAATAATAAAAATGATAATTATTCTCAATTGCCTTGCCATTTATTTATACATTTTGCTATAATTAAACAAATATTTGATAATGTTTATCATTAATTTTATGATTTTCTTTGTCATATAGTTATTTCTTATATTTAAGGAGGATTTTAAATGAAAAATGTTGTTGAAATAATTAATGTTGTTGCAAGACAAATACTAGACTCAAGATGCTTCCCAACTGTAGAAGTTGAAGTTATTCTTGAAGATGGAACTGTAGGAAGAGCTGCTGTACCATCAGGTGCTTCTACTGGTATATATGAAGCTGTAGAATTAAGAGATGGAAATAAAGATTACTTCATGGGTAAAGGTGTGCAAACTGCTGTAAAAAATGTAAATGAAGTAATTGCAAAAGAATTAGTAGGATTTAATGTATTTGATCAAACTGCTATAGATAAGAAATTAATCGAGTTAGATGGAACTGACAATAAAGGTTCTTTAGGTGCTAATGCTATATTAGGAGTTTCTTTAGCTGTAGCTCAAGCTGCTTCTAACTTCTTAGGCCTTCCTTTATATCAATATGTTGGTGGGGTAAATGCTAAAGTTTTACCTGTTCCAATGATGAACATAATCAATGGTGGTTCTCATGCTGATAACTCTGTTGATTTACAAGAATTTATGGTTATGCCTGTAGGCTTTGATTCATTTGATAAAGCTATACAAGCTTGCGCTGAAGTTTACCACTCTTTAAAGAAAACTTTAAATGAAAAAGGATACTCAACAGGAGTTGGTGATGAAGGTGGATTTGCTCCAAACTTAAAATCAAATGAAGAAGCTATTGAAGTTATCTTAGAAGCTATAACTAAAGCTGGATACGAACCTGGAAAAGAAATGTTTATAGCTATAGATGCTGCATCTTCTGAATACTATAAAGATGGTAAATACGTTTTAGAACATGAAGGAAAAACTTTAACTGCAGCTGAGATGGTTGATTTCTTAGAAGCATGGGTTAATAAATATCCAATTATCTCAATTGAAGATGGTATGGCTGAAGAAGACTGGGAAGGTTGGAAGCTATTAACTGAAAGACTTGGAGATAAAGTTCAATTAGTTGGAGATGACTTATTTGTTACTAACACTTCTAGATTAGAAGATGGTATCCAAAGAGGTGTTGCTAACTCAATATTAATTAAGTTAAATCAAATTGGTACTTTAACAGAAACTTTAAATGCTATTGAAATGGCTAATAGAGCTGGATATACTGCAGTTATTTCTCACAGATCTGGAGAAACTGAAGATACTACAATAGCTGATTTAGTTGTAGCTGTTAATGCTGGCCAAATTAAAACTGGTGCTCCTGCAAGATCTGAAAGAGTTGCTAAATACAATCAACTTATCAGAATTTCAGAAGAATTAGGTGAAGTTGCTGAATATAGAGGAAGAAAAGCTTTCTTTAATATAAAATAATTATTTTCAGTTTATCTATGTAATTAGGATGATACACATTTACTAGTGTCATCCTTTTTCTATTTGTTCATATTTTCCTATCCTAATGTTACATCCAAAATCATCATAGTTATAAATCCAAGTATTAATCCTATTGTTGTTAAAGCCTTATTTTCAATAGATGCCTCTGGTAATAACTCTGAGCCTACAACTGAAACCATAGCTCCTGCTGAAAAAGCTAAGAAAAATGGAAGCATACTTCTAACACTTATGGCTGCTATTGCACCTAAAACTCCAGCAATTGGCTCCACTATACCAGATGCTTGACCATAGAAAAAACTTTTTCCTCTTGATAATCCTTCTCTCCTTAATGGTAAAGAAACTGCTGCACCTTCAGGAAAATTTTGAAGTCCTATACCTAAAGCTAAACTCATAGCTGCTCCTATTGATGCAGATGGTATTCCAGCTGCCACGCCTCCAAATGCCACTCCTACTGCTAATCCCTCTGGTATGTTATGAAGAGTAACTGCAACTACTAATAATATACTCTTCTTATACTTTTGTACTATTGAATCTTTTGCTATCTCATCATTTTCAGTTATTACACCATAAGAATACTTATCCATCATTTTATCTGCTAATATTATAAATATTCCTCCAGCAAAAAATCCTATAGCTGGTAGTATAATTTGACTATATCCTAATTCCGAACATAACTCTATTGCTGGATTTAATAATGACCAAAAACTTGCTGCTACCATGACCCCAGCCCCAAAACCAAGCATACAATTTAAAATCTTTTTATCAACAGTCTTAAAGAAAAATACTAAACATGCACCTAATGCCGTTATTGCCCATGTAAATATTGTAGCAACCAAACCTTGTACTATAGGGCTTAATCCCATAAACCACTCCATACCTTTGTATTCCTTTCTTTATACGTAGTTCTATCATTATATAAGCAATATATGATAAATTCCTACAAATTGTTCTATAATATTTTCCATAAAATACTACTATTAATAATGTTTTTTTATTGACATAAGAACTGGTATATGTTAACATTATAAATATATTAATTATGTCGGCATGGCGGAACTGGCAGACGCACATGACTCAAAATCATGCGGGCAACCGTGTGGGTTCGATTCCCACTGCCGGCACCAATTATATATCTAACAAGTAAAAAGCCTTAATATTACTCGTTTCCGTAATATTAAGGCTTTTTACTTTTATTTCTCTTCATATACTCGTTATAAGCTTTTCTAAAATATTAAAACTATCCCTTAAACTATTAATTTAACTCATTTTCCAAATTTCTTATAACTTTTGCTGGCACCCCTGCAACAATACAATTATCAGGAACATCTTTTGTTACTACAGCACCAGCAGCTACAACTACATTATTTCCAATATTAACCCCTGGCAAAATTGTACAATTACCACCAATCCATACATCATTTCCAATAGTTATTGGTTTAGAGTTAGCAATTTTTTCTCTTCTCTTTTTAGGAGATAATGGATGCCCTACCGTTGTAATAATAGTATTAGGCCCTATCATACAAAAATCTCCGATTCTTACTGGCGCAATATCTAAAATTGTGACATTATAATTTGCAATAAAATCTTCCCCTACATGAATGTTCTTGCCATTATCACAATTAAAATTAGGTTGTATATATACCTTTTCTTTTATAGAGCCAAATAAATTTTTAATTTCCTTAAGCTGAGCGTCATAATTTGAAGGATCTATGCTATTAAATCTCTTACATCCATTTAACGCATTTTCCTTTCTAGCAGCTACTTCACTGTCAAAAAAGCAATATTCAAGACCAGCATCTAATTTTTCAATTTCTCTCATTTTATTACCCTCCATTCTCTTGCGTTAACTTTCCTTATTTTATTTTTATATTCACCTATATACTAACTAAATAAATCTCAAAATTATAGTAATTTCATTATATTAATGATAAAATTAATCTGCATTTTTTATTGAAAAAGGAGATTATATAATCTTATGAATATAAATAATTTAAACAAAGAAAAGCAATTACATTATATGAGCTTTTTAAATCGAGAAAATAATTATAGACATCACTACTATGATGAAGAAATGCTTCAATATGAATACTTAAAAACAGGTAATTTTGATGCTATTGAAGAAAGTATCCGTATGTTTTCCTCCCCTACTACAGGCTATCTTTCAAATGATCCTTTACGTAACATTAAATATTTATTTGTAGCTTCTATTACACTGGCAACAAGATTTGCTATTGAAGGAGGTATGGATTCTGAAACAGCCTATAATTCTAGTGATTTATATATAAATACTATGGATAAGCTTACTACTATTGATGAGGTAAAAAAACTTCATACAGATATGTTTACTTATTTTACCACTGAAATTAATAAACTCTCAACAAAAAATATTTATTCAAAACCTATTATTCAAATAATGGATTACATATATGAACATCTATACGATACTATTACAGTATCTACCTTAGCTCATCATGTAAAACTAAATTCTAATTATTTATCTATACTTTTTAAAAAAGAAGTAGGAATTCCAATTTCAGATTATATAAGAAAAAAAAGAATTGAAGCCGCGGAAAATATGTTAAAATACTCTGAATATAATTACGCACAAATAAGCTCATATCTTGCTTTTAGCTCACAAAGCTACTTTATTAAAGTTTTCAAAAAAGAAACTGGATATACTCCTAAAGAGTATCGAAAACTATTTTTTAGAAATAGCTTTAGACAAAATAATAAGTAATATAATTGATAAATAAAACAATAAACAAATATACTTAATATATTATTTAAAATATTTTTTAAATAAATATAGAGAAGATTTTTTATCTGAGATACTCATTCTAAAATTTCTTCTCTACTTTAAACTATAACGCTGTTCCTTTTTTAGGCACAAAAAATTTAGACATTTCTAATCCTTCAAGTTCAAGTAACTTTATTTTTTTATCGATTCCACCAGCATATCCAGTAAGATTTCCATTTGCACCTACAACTCTATGACATGGAATAATAATAGATATTGGATTATGTCCTACCGCTCCACCAACAGCTTGACTGGACATACTTTTTTTATTCATTTTAAGTGCTACTTTTTTGGCTACTTCCCCATAAGTAATAGTTTCTCCATATGGAATCTGGCATAAAATCTCCCATACTATCTTGCGGAATTCTCCACCAATGGGAGCTAATGATAATTCAGAAATCTCAGGCTTTTCTCCTAAAAAATATCTATTTAACCACTGTTTTGTTGCTATAAATATGTTTAAATCATTATTTTCAACCATAGACTCTTCTATATTATCAGCAAAATACTTTTGTCCTTCCAACCAAAGACCAATTAAATTTTCTCCATCACTTACCATTGTTATTAATCCTAATGGTGATGAATAAGTTGTTGAGTACTTCATATTTAATCTCCTTATATTAATTAATATCAGATTTAAATATTATTCCAGCTTTTTTTCTTGCAATAGTTTGAACCTCACTTACTATTAAACTATGATCTAACATTTTATAACATCTCTCTAAATCATTATTATGTATAGTATCTATAAACTCTATAAATTCACTAACCATACGGTTATCATATTTATTTTCATTGAATACAGTAGTAGTCCCATCATTCATTATAACTTTTAAATTTTCACAACTATTAACTGGTGTATCTACATATATACACCCATTATTTCCTTGAATATTATTTGCAATTGGTGCTTTACAATCCTTTGCCCCAACACAAACACATTTAAATCTATCATAATCTAATATTAAAATTCCTGATGTATCTATTTCTTTTTCTATATTAGGATAATATTCAATATTTTTAGGCCTTCCAAATAATCCTACCACATAATGAATATTATAAATATTTATATCCATTAATGCCCCACCCGAAAACTCTGGATCAAATGCTGGCAATACATTCCCCTCTTTAAAACTATTATATCTACTTGAATATTGAGAATAATTGCATTGAACTATTTTTATATCTCCTAATTTAGGAAGTAATTCTTTTATCTTTAAATAATTAGGTAAGTATTCAGTAGTAATTGCTTCAAAAATAAATAGATTTCTTTCTCTTGCTAAATCACTTAATATTTTAGCCTCCTTATAATTTGATGTTATCGGCTTTTCAACTATAACATTTTTATTTTCTTCTAAAGCTTTTTTAGAAAATTCAAAATGAAGATTGTTTGGTAATGCTATATATACTGTATCTATATCACTTTTAAGTAATTCTTCATAATCATAAAAAATTTCTTTAATATTATGTTGGCTTTTTAGTCTATTTAGCTTTTCTTCACTACCTTTTCTACCATAAATAGCCCTTAACTCTACTCCATTTAAATATGGCATTATTTCTAAAAAATCTTTAACTATCATACCTGAGCCAATAATTGCTAACTTCATCTAATATAACCTCCTCTATTTACCTTACTTATGTAAAATATTTAGTTAATTATAACATAAAATAAACTGTTGGAAATTTATCTTAAATAAGCTTCCAACAGTTATTATATAATATCTATATTCATTATCTCATACTAATTTTATTTTAAAACTAAAGTTCCTTTTCTCCATCTTTTTCTTCTAATTTATTTCTTGTAAAAAAATCACTTCATTCTTATTAGTAATAGATTCTATAAAATCATTATGACAAATATCTCCTGATATTCTAAGTCCAAGTAAAATTCCAATTAAATCATTAGATGATACATTATTATTACTTATTTCTATATCACTAATCTTTACATTTGCACTTTGTATATCCTCTAATAATTTAGATGCGGCTTTAGTTGAATTAACTAAAATATATATAGTAATATTTCTAGAATTTCTATTAATTTTTTTATCAAGCTTAGAAAGTACCGCTGTAACTGATGCTATAAATAAACATCCTATAATTGCTCCTGAATAAAATCCAGCACCAATAGCTAGTCCCATACATGCACATGCCCAAAGTCCAGCAGCTGTTGTTAATCCTCTTACTTTATTTTTACCTGTAACTATAATGGTACCAGCCCCTAAAAAACCAATTCCACTTATAACTTGGGCTCCTAGTCTTGTTGGATCACTGGATATGCTATACATTTCATACATATAAATATTAGTTGTCATTGCAAGAGTTGCTCCAATAGATACAAGTATATGTGTTCTAAGTCCTGCTGGTCTTCTTTCTCTTTCTCTTCCATATCCAATTATTCCACCAAAAATTATTGCCATCAAAATTCTAATAAATATTGAAATAAAATTTAACTCTCCTAAATATATTACTATATCATTTACCCCATAAAAACACCCCCACTTTATAATATTATTTTAAACAAGGGATATTTACATATATTTTAATTTATATTTTTTTGTTACAGATTCCTAATATACTCTTATCTTAAATCATATAATAATAAAAGGTCCTCTAACAATTAGAAGACCCTTTTTATTATTACTTATTAATTATTCTTTTTCCTACTTAATCCTAATCCACAAAGTAAAGTAACAATTCCACTAATTAATGTTCCTGCAACACCTGCTGTTCCTGTTTGTGGCAATTTACCTGTAGTTGAATTTCCAGTACTTGAGTTACTTGAACCTTTATTATTATTTTTACTTGAATTTGCTGAATTTGAGTTAGCATTTGAATCTGAGTTTGAATTTTGGTTCGAGTTAGTATTTGAGTTTGAATCAGAAGATGCAACTAGTGAATTTTTAGCATTTTTAAGATTTTCTAAAGCTATATTTACTTCTTTTTCAGTAGCTTCTTCATTAGCTAATACCTTATTGGCATCTTCTAAAGCCTTTTCTACTACCTCTGCACTTTTAGCTGTATATTTACTTAAATCAATACTTGAAACTTCCTTAATTAATCCTTCAAGTAAAGACTTATCTGGAGTTAATCTTAAGCTTAAATAAGCTCTTAATAAGGTATTATAAGAAGAGTCTACTTCTTCTTGCATTGCATTTTCATCTGCAAATACTTTATTTGCCTCTTGGAGTATAGCTTCTAAATTACTCCAGCTTTCTTCTGTATAATCCTCTTTATTTAATGCATTAACTGAATTAATTAAGTTTTCTAAATCTGATTTATCTATGACTTTATTTATTGTAATACTATTGCCTAACTCTATATCCCCATTTAAAGTTGTATTTTTACCAACTGTATTTAATATTTCAATATCATTATTGCACTCTAATACTAAACTAAATGTTCCTTCACTTAATGTTGTTGGTAGTGTTCCTTCGAATTTAAACTCCCTTGCATTACCTTCTGATATTGGATTTAATATTATCTTGCTGTCTCCAATCTTTAATATTAAATTTTTATTACCAATTAAGCTTACAGCTTGATCAAAAGATAACTTAACAGTTATTTTGTCTCCTGGAGTATAACTATTCTTACCATCTAATAACTCTATTGACTCTATTTTACCTGGAGCTACAAGCTCTTCTAATGATGATTCATAATCAAACTTAATATATTCTGGCGACATTTCTATATAAGACATTTCTTTATTATCTGTTCCCTCATAAAATAATCCAATATCACCATTTGGTAACTCTGTTAAACATGAATACGCATAAGTACCCGCTTTAACTAATTTATTATATTTCCATTCAAATTCATATCTTGGTTCTCCATTAGAATGAGTTCCATTTTGTTTTATAATACCCAATCTTACTGTTCCATTTGTTCTTCCAGCTCCTTTAGGATTAGCAAATACAATAGCGTCTTCTCCATCTATTTTTTTGCTATAATTCATAACACTTAATTGACAATATGGCTCTGGCAAATTTGTATCTTCATAAACTTCAGAATCCCAAGTTGCTCCACCATCAAAACTTGTAGCTATTCTTACATATGAACCAGTGTTTCTCATAAATAGCTTTAATTGTCCATTAGGCATTTCAACTGCTTGACATTCAGTTAACTCAAGACCACCAGTCATTGTTTGTGAATCTCCAAAGGATCCATCCCCCAAATCTCTACCATCATTAGGAGACTCACCCATATTCCATGTTTCCCCATGATCATCACTATAAATAACTGCACTTGATTGCTTTCCTGCTCCATTTGTATAATATACTGGGAATACTATTCTTCCTGCATATTCTCCGTTTTTAATTTGAATACCTGATCCTGGTCCAGTTCCTAAGAACTTCATCCAATCAGCCTTGATATCTGAGTTTATATCTACTGGTTTACTCCAAGTAGCACCATCATCATCACTATATATTAAACTTAAATAACTTGTACCATAAACCTTTAATTCACAACTTGCAGTCATAACATTACCTACTACATTGTTATCTTTAGTTAATTCCATAGTATTAACATTTACATTATAATTTGTTATATTTCCTTCACTATCATAAACATTTCCTGATTCCCTTATTGTATAAAGATTTCCTGAAGCGTCATATAAGGATCTATATTTAACTCCATCAATCTCTGTATATCCACTACCAGCCTCAGCTTGCCAGAATCCGTAATTCTCTGGGAATGTAGTAACTAATAAGAATACTCTTCCTGTTTCTTCATCCTGTGTTAATGATGTATCAATAACTGATGCTCCATTAGGATAATCTATTACCTTTTGAGCTTCTTCCCACTCTCCTCCTAATGTTTTTCTCCTTATGGCTGAATCTATATCATTCCACGGTGCATCTGCGCCACCTTTATTTCTAACATCAATTGATGCTATAACAGTTCCATCCTTTGTTGTAAATAATGCAGGTATTCTAAAGTTTTGAGATCCTAAATCACCTGGTTTAAATAAATCTATCGGCTCTGTTTTCATACCTTCTGGTAGTATTTCTTCTTCTGACGGTAATACTGTTTGTCCTGTTATATCTATTAAATATTTATCTGAAAGAGCCTCCCCATAGATATCTATAAAATCAATATATCCATTAAAAGGATATTCATTACCTGAGGCTCTATCCGTTTTACCTATAAATACGTTATTAACACCAACTACTCCAGCACTTAATGTTGCGGCAGTAGTTTTAATTTCTCCAGCTAATTTACCATTAATAAAAATTTTATATCCTTCCCCACTTGTAACTTTTAAAGCTACAGTATTTATCCCTTTATTTAAAACTGCTGAAGCCTTTCCAGTAGCTACATTTCCACTTTGATTTCTTACTTCAAATCCAACTGTATTATCAGCTACATAAAGATGAAAATGTCCATTAGCAACAGTATTATTTCCAATGCTAATTAATGATTGAATATCACCTTTACTAGTATCAAACCTTGAAATTATTGTACCACTTTCTAAATTTTTAAGACTTTCAACATCACTAGATATATCTATTCCATTATTATTACTTATCTTTGTATTTTCATAACTAGCTAATGCTGTCATTTGATTTTGAGGAATTTCCTCTTCAATTATTAAGTTTTTAAACTCTTGCATCTCATCAGCTAATACGTTTACATAAGATAGAGAACTAACTGTATTAAATGCTATGGCCGAAGCCGTAATTAATACAGCAATTTTCTTTCTCTTCATAAATACTTCCCCCTTTTATACCTACTTTCTAATCACACTTAATTATATTACATATTTTCCAATTTTTGTATAGTTTTTATGCTTGTTGTGAATAATTGCGATTTATTATAAGTATATTGCGATTTAATATAGTAAATAAGTTTCCTCTCATATATCAAAAGTATTATAATATATTTTATATTTATTAATTTTAATATAAATAATAAAATTATATATAAAACTTATATATTGGAGGTATTTTCATGTATCTTTTAAAAAAGGATGACTATATTGGTATCGTAGCCTGTTCCAATGGTCAACCATTAGCTAATAAGAATAAAATTGAAAACTTATTATTACAATTAAAAAATTTAAATTTAAATCCTATTTGCAGCGAATATATTTATGAAATTAATTCACCTTTTAATGGTTCTGCTAAAGATAAAGGAAAAGCTTTTATGAATTTATATAAAAATAAAGAAATAAAAGCAATTTTTGATATTTCAGGTGGTGATTTAGCCAACGAAGTTTTAGATTATTTGGATTATGATTATATATCTAAAAATCCTAAACCATTCTTTGGTTATAGTGATTTAACTACAGTACTAAATGCTATTTATTCTCAAACTAACAACCCCGTTTATCTTTATCAAATAAGGAATCTTATTTATTCTGATAGTGAAAATCAAAAATCTAATTTTACTAATAGCTTATTCAATAATAAAAATGATTTATTTAATTTTTCTTATAAATTTATTCAAGGTTCTAAGATAGAAGGAACTGTTGTAGGTGGAAATATTCGTTGTCTCTTAAAATTAGCAGGTACTAAATATATGCCTGATTTTACAGATAAAGTTTTATTTTTAGAAAGTATGGGTGGTGAAGCTGGGCTTATGTCTGCCTTTTTAAATCAACTTAAACAAATGGGCATCTTTGATAAAATTCAAGGTTTAATACTAGGTACTTTCACTAAAATGCAGGAAAGTAATATCTCTCCTACTATCGAAGAATTAGTAGTAAAAATAATAAATAATCCTAATTTACCTATTGCTAAAACAGAAGAAATTGGCCATGGAGCTAATTCTAAATGTATTGCTATAGGTGAAAATATTACTCTTCTGTAAAAGAAGACAAATAATGGTAAGGTATTGATTTATACCTTACCATTATTTAACTAACTCTTTAATTTTTCCACTTTCAACTTGTTTCTTATAATTAAGAGGGCTAACCCCCACATATTTTTTAAACTTACTATGAAAATAATCAATATTTTTATATCCTACTTTTTCACAAACTTGATATACTTTAAGTTTATCTTCCATAAGTAGCTTCTTAGCTTGATCTATTCTTATAGTGTCTAAGTAAGTATTAAAACTCATTCCTGTATTATTCTTGAAAACCTTTCCTAAATAAGCACTATTATAGTTAAATATTTCTGCTAAAAGCTCTAATTTTAAATCGGTATAATAATTATTTTCAATATATTTAACTATTCTCTTTATAGATTTATCTGAAGAATTAAAAGAAATAACTTTTGAAATACTAATTAATCTTTTTTCTAAAACCTCTATAATCTCTTGTAAACTTTCAGTGCCATATATCTCCTTTATTATTACTTCATTATCTAAAATTAAACTTCTATCTACTTCATAATCATTTTTAATTTTATCATAAAACTCTAAGCAACTTTTCGTAATTAAAATTTTAATTTGATCTTCAGTATAAAATTTTGATTGAATAACTTCCTTTAAACTTTTTAATAGCTCCTTAATTTTAATATTTTCTCCAATTTCCACATAAGTGAAAATCTTATTTATAATATCCATCTCACCAACTAAAAATTCCATTTTACTAAGCTCACTTACTCTTTCAGCAGTTAATATACTCTCTTCTAAAAATAGAAACTTAGTTTTCATCAATTCATTTGCTGTAGTATAAGATAAAATAATATCATCAATACTATTAACCTTTTTTCCTACGGTTAAAAATATTTTTCCATTTAAAGATTTACTAAGTTCATTACTTACACTATTTAATATATTAAGCGAATGACTACTATTAAAATCACAAAATAATATTGCTACTTTGTTCTTAATCTTACAAACCTCTACTCCATCAATATTATTTAATCTATTTTTTACACAGTTTTCTAGTTCTATTAAATTTTCATTTTTTGTTTTTTCATCATAATTAAATACTAATGCTACTGTATAATTTGAATAATCTAAATAACTTCTAACCTCCTCATAATCATCTACCTTTTTGCCTAGCATAAGCTGAGATAAAGAATATTCCTTAACATATTTTTTTTGAATCTCAATATTTCTAATTTTATTTTTTTCTTCTTCTATTTCATTTTTTAAATTAATAACTATATCATATAGTTCATCTTCATCTATAGGCTTTAACAAATAAGATTTTACACCATATTTAATAGCCAGCTTTGCATATTGAAAGTCTGAATATCCACTTATTATTATAAACTTTCCTTTAAACCCATTCTCTACACTTTCTCTAATTACATCTACCCCTAATTTTCCTGGCATTCTTATATCTATAAGAACTAAGTCAGGATTTAAATCACATATCTTTTTATACGTATCATCTCCATCAGTACCTTCTCCACATATATCAAATCCACACTCACCCCAGGGAACTATATTTTTTATCCCTTCTCTTACATATGGCTCATCATCTGCAATTAAAACTTTTAACATAAATCCTCATCCCCCTCAATAGCTGGTAATACTAACACTACCTTTGTACCTACATTTAACTCACTAAATACATGTATTCCATATTTATCACCATAAAATATTTTTATTCTTTCATTTATATTTCCCATTCCAATACTTTGATGTCCATTTTCCTTTTTATTGGTTTTTCCTAAATTATCATTAATAAATTCTAATCTCTCTCTAGACATACCACAACCATTATCAGATATTTCAACTAGAAGATATCCAAAATCCTCAAATGCACTTATAATTATTTTCCCTTTTTCCTTTGTACCCTCTAAACCATGAACAAAAGCATTTTCTACAATTGGTTGCAATAATAATGGTAGTATATTATATTTTTTTGCATTTACTTCTATATTAAACTCATGTTCAACCTTACCTTTAAATCTTAATTCTTGTATTTCTAAATAATTCTTAACTAACTCTAATTCAGATTCGAAGGAAACATTTTGATTACTAACTTCTAAGTTTCTTCTCATAATTTTACCTAGTTTTTTTACTATACTTGCAAGCTCCCTATCTCCACTACAAAAAGCTCTCATTCTAATAGTTTCTAAAGTATTATATAAAAAATGTGGATTAATTTGACTTGCTAGCATTTTAAACTCAGCTTCTTTTTGTTTAACCATTAATTTTTCCTGTTGAATCTTTCTAATATATACTTCATCAATTAATTTATTTATACTTTCCATCATTATATATAAGTCATCATAAACTTCTGAAATCTCATCATTTCCATCCATGCTCTTTTTAATATTGAAATTTCCTTTAACAACTTTATGCATTTCACTTCTTAATATATTTATTCTATCTGAGAAATTTTTAGAGAAATATAATATTACAATTAATGAAGACATTATGGCAACTCCAATTATAAGTATACCTTTATTAATAACAGTACTTGATTCCATAGTTATTATATCCACTGGAACATTTACTAAGACTTGAAATGTATTATTAAAAGACTTATCTAATTTAAATGTATTTAAAATTAAATGATCTCCATTCTCATTAAACTCTTCATTTATCTCATAATAATAACTTGCTTCAGCTTCACTTCTCCCTAAATCTGCAATTTCTCCAACTTTAAGATCGTTTGAATATATAACTCTACCATCTACTAATATGCTTGTCTTATATCTCTCATCGTTAACTATATCAGCTAGATAATTAGGATTTATACTTATTACTAATACACCTATATGACCTCTAGAAGTTGAATTAATTGCTCTAACAAGAGATAAACTATAATTTCCTGTTGTTTCATCTTTTTTGTATAGCCAAGTTATTATTCCTTTATCTTCTATTGCCTTCTTATACCATGAGCTTTCTCTAATCTCATCTGTAACTTTAAATATTCCTGTTGCACTTAATAGGGTATCGTTATCTACATACATCTCTACACCATTAAACTCATTATAATACTTTAAATAATCTCTTAATATAGTATACTCATTATATGCTGATACAACTTGTCCGTAATTATCATATTCTCTTTTTAACATTGAATGTAAATTATCATCTTGATAAATCATATCTGAAGTATTTATTGCTAATTTTAATACTTCTTCCATTCTAGACTTAACAGAATTATTATTATACCGTCCCTCTTTTATTGCATTTTCTACTACTATATTATTCATTCTAGATATTAGATATACTCCAACTATAAGTACAGTAACTATTACTATAGATAAATATGAAATTATTAGTTTAGTTCTTATTTTCATATTGTTAATTATATTTTTTATTAACTTCATTTCTCAATACCTACTTATAAATTCTTTCTAATTACCTACATTAATTGTAAATTCTACATATTACTTTCAATATATCACATTTCTTTTGTAATTGTATACATAATTTAAAATTTTATTATTTTTTATTTTTAATATATAATTTTTAGTGTATTATTAATCAAATTATTATAGTATTTTTTATTTTATTTTTATTGTAAACTATACATTAATACTCATTTTAAAGCACAAATAATCCCCACTTTAAATAAAGAGAGAATGTGAAAAGTATTAAAGCTAATCACATTCTCCTTTCTATTTTAATCTATAAGTTTTTCCTGCAACTGTATCTATTTCTATAAAGTCATTAATCATTGAACCTTCAAAACTTTTATCAAACTTAACTTTACACTTTCCTCCAACAGTAGATGTTATAGAAAAATTAGTTACAATACTATCTCTCCATTTAAAATCAACTATAAATCCACCTCTTGCTCTTATTCCTTTAACGCTTCCAGATGACCAACTAATAGGAATTGCAGGTAATATTTCTATAACTTCATCATGACTTTGAATTAGCATTTCTGCTATTCCTGCTGTGCCACCAAAGTTACCATCAATTTGAAATGGAGGATGTACGCAAAATAGATTAATAAATGTCAACTTCTTTAATAATACATGTAAATATTTATCTGCTAACTCTGCTTCTTTCAACCTTGCATAAAAATTAATTATCCATGCACAACTCCAACCAGTATGCCCTCCACCTTTGCTTAATCTTCTTTCTAATGTTTTTTTACTTGCTTGAAATAATGATGAATTTTTTCCCTCTGTAATTTCCTTTCCTGGATAAAGAGCAAATAAGTGAGACATATGTCTGTGTCCAGGTTCATATTCATCAAAATCTTTAAACCATTCCTGAACTCCCCCAAACTTATTTATTTTATACTGCGGAATTCTTTCTATTGCTTTTATTAAAGTGCTCTTAAATTCTTTATCATAATTTAATATGTTAATAGCAGATATACAGTTATTAAATAAATCTCTTATAATAGCAATATCCATTGTAGACATTATACTTGCACAACATTTTCTTCCCTCTTCATCCAAGAAATTATTTTCCGGAGATGTTGATGGACATGTAACTAAATTTCCATTTTTATCTTCAATTAAATAATCTAATATAAATGTTGCTGCTCCCTTCATAATTGGATATGCTTCATTTCTTAAAAAATTTATATCTCTAGTAAAATCATAATGTTCCCAAAGGTGTTGACACATCCATGCTCCACCCATTGGCCAGAATCCCCATTCGCTACTTCCACCTACAGTACTAGAATATCTCCATAAATCAACATTATGATTTGTAGTCCATCCATTACAATTAAACATTGTTTTAGCTGTCTTTGCTCCAGTTATACTTAAATCACTTAACATATTTAAAAGCGGAGTATGACATTCTGATAAATTACAAACTTCTGCTGCCCAATAATTCATTTCAGTATTAATATTTACTGTATAATTACTACTCCAAGCAGGTCTTAAATCTTCATTCCAAATACCTTGTAAATTTGCTGGCTGACTTCCACTTCTTGATGAACTTATTAAGAGATATCTTCCATATTGAAAATAAAGACTTATTAGTCCTAAATCCTCATCATTAAGTCTAAGTCTTTCTAATCTTTCATTTGTTGGTATATCACTAAAATCATCATCACCTAAAGAAAACTCTACTCTTCCAAAAAGACTTTTATAATCCCTTATATGATCTTTCAAAATTTCTTCATAGGATTTATCTTTTAGCTTTTCTAATTGTGTTCTACATAAAAGCTTCTCATCTTTTCCTTCAGTTCCCGGCTCTTTATTAAATCCATTAAAGCTTGTATTAGCAACTATTATTAAAGTTACATCAGTAGCATTTTCTATATTAAGTATTCCATTACTTACACTAATATTTCCATCTTTAATTCTTGATTTTAATTGAACTTCAAATCTCATTCCAAGTTGTCCATTTTCATCATAAATAATTGCATCACCTTCGTTTACATAGCCTGGTAAAGCTTTTATAGGTGTTACTCCCTTTAATGCAATAATATCCTTATCTAATTGATAAATTTCTGATTTTAATAAACTTTTCAAAGTAGCACTAAAGCTTATACTTTTTTCTTTATCTGAAGTTAACTTAATTATTATTGCATTATCTGGTGCTGAGATAAAAACTTCTCTTTTATAATTAATTTCATTTATATTGTATGTTATAGTTACTTTTGCATTTTCTATATCTAATTCTCTTTTGTATTCTTCATATTTTTCTATATGATTAAACCTTAAATTTAAATCACCAAGTGGAGCATATGATTCAGTATATCCTGATAAGAGCTTATTATTCATAAGCTCTTGGGCATCATAATATTTTTCACTTAAAATTAAATTTCTTACTTCATCTAAATAGTCAATAGCCTCATAATTGTTTTTATCTACAGGAATACCTGTCCACAATGTATCTTCATTTAATGCAATTCTCTCATTATATACATCTCCTGAAACCATAGCACCTAATCTACCATTCCCAAGTGGAAGAGATTCTACCCATTCTTTTGCAGGCTCTTTATACCATAACTTTAATTTATTACTCATAATTCTTACCCTTAAAATTTATATTTTGATTTAATATTAATACATTCTTCTAAATTAATTTTAGTACAAGAACTACCAACAAGTATATTAAACTTACCAGGTTCTACTATCCATGACTTTTCATCTTCACTATAAAATGCAAAAGCCTTTTTATCCAACGTAATAGTTACCCTTTTACTTTCACCTGGCAATAAAGAAACTTTCTCAAATCCTTTTAATTCTAAAGTAGGTCTTTTTAAACTTGATTCAACATCTTTAACATAAAGCTGAGCTATTTCTGCACCCTTTCTATCACCTATATTTGTTAAATTAAATGATACTTCAGTATTTATTTCATCCTTTTCTTCAATGACATTTACTCTTATATCTTCATATTTAAATTCTGTATAAGAAAGACCATGACCAAATGCAAATTGTGGTTCTACATCATTACTTACAAAATATCTATAACCTACAAATATACCTTCATCATATCTTACCTTCTCTCCCCCTGGGAACTCTCCAATACTGTGTGCTGGTGAATCCTCTAATTTTTTAGGTATTGTAACTGTTAATTTTCCTGAAGGATTTACATCTCCAAATAACACTTCTGCTAAAGCTCTTCCCCCTTCCATTCCATTATAAGAAACGTTAACTAGAGCCTTACAGTTATTAACCCAAGAGCTCATATCAACTGGAGAACCTGCTGTTATAACAACTACAGTATTTGGATTTACTTCTAATAAACTATTGATAATTTCATCTTGTTTATATGGTAATTTCATATCAGTTTTATCATTACCTTCACTATCTATATTTATAACCATGTTTTCTTCTTTTGATGAATGAAGAGCATTTTGGAATAATGAAAAATCTTCTTTTGTATGTTTTAATCCACCAACAAAAATAACAATATCGCTATTTTTAGCTAATTCAATAGCCTCTTCCTTTACTGATTCCCTTTCATTTAAATCATGAGTATACCCTTTAGCGTAAGATACTTCTGCATTTCCACCTAATAACATCTTAATTCCCATTAATGGTGTTACTTCATATAATGACTTAACTTCAGCAGATCCCCCTCCTTCTGAGTGTCTTATATTAGCATTTTCCCCTATTACAGCAACTTTTTTCACCTTCTTACTTAAAGGTAAAACATTTTCTTCATTTTTTAATAAAACTACTGCTTCTCTTGCTATATCAAGAGTTTTTTGTCTACTTTCAGAACTATTATATTCTCCACTTTTTCTATCTTCAGAAAAAATATTTAATCTATACATTAACTTTAATATTTTTCTAACTTTTTCATCTATTAATTCTTCTTTTACTTCACCTTCTTTAACTGCTTTAATTAAAGGGTTAGCAAAGAAATACTCATCAAAATTATCAGTTACAGACATTTCAATATCCATTCCAGCTTCTGCTGCAAGTTTCGTATTACTTATAGCACTCCAATCGGATACTAATACACCATCATATCCCCATTCTTTTTCTAATACATCTCTAAGTAACCACTTATTATGTGAACAATGTAACCCCCAAAGTTTATTATAAGCTGACATTATTGAGTAAGAATTTCCTTCTTTTACTGCAGCTTCAAATGCAGGTAAGTAAATTTCTCTAACTGCTCTTTCATCAATTACAACATCTACATTTAATCTTTCAGTTTCTTGACTATTAACTGCAAAGTGTTTTACACATGCTGCAACATCATTTTCTTGCACACCTTTTATATAAGGTACTGCAAGTTGTGCTGTTAAATATGGATCCTCTGACATGTATTCAAAATTTCTTCCTCCTAATGGACTTCTAACTATATTAATTCCTGGAGCTAAAATTATATCTTTTCCACGGCCTCTAGCTTCTTTTCCTAAAACATTTCCTTCCTCATAAGCTAACTCTCTATTCCAAGTGCAAGCTAGTGCAGAAATGGAAGGTAAGTATGTTACATAATCATCACTATTTCCTACTGGTACCCAACTTGCATTAGGAAACTCATTTCTTACTCCCATTGGTCCATCTGACATATATAATGATGGGATTCCTAATCTTTCTACATTTCCACTTCTAAATAACCCTGCAGCATGAACCATGGCTACCTTTTCTTCTAATCTAAGTTCTGATACTATTTCTTCTATCTTTTCATAATTTATTTTTTCTTTTTCCATACTTAAACTACCTCCAAATTTTTTATATAAAATTTAAGAGTTAAAGATTAAGGATAAAGCTGAGCCCAGCTTTATTTTTCCTCCTCAACCTTTAACTCTCTCTAAAAATTATTTATTAAGTTCAGCTTAACAAAATTTAAATTTTGAGTTTTACTTAAATATTGCAAAGTATTCTATTTGCAGTTGGTATTAACTTAATTCCCTTTTCAGTTAATTCAACACTTGCCCCTTCTACATTTGGCACTTCTGTAATTCCTCTAAGTATTATTGAATAAGAATCCTTAGCCTCAACATTAAACTCAATTGTGTTTTCATTTCTTAATGCTGTAGCATTTAATACTAATTCTCTTTCTTTATTTAATACTTCTACATTGGCTACTTTTCCATCTACTAATTCAAATACTTCTAAAGAAACATCTTTTCCAAAATCATAATCTGGAACTGTATTATTAGCACCTACTGCAATTATACTATTTTCTTTAACCATCATTGGAATACTTAAATATCCGTGCTTTTCAGTTATCCATCTTCCGCCTTCATGCTTTTCTCCAGTTATGAAGTTTGTCCATGTTCCATGTGGTAAGTAATACTCTGCAATACCCTCTTCATTAAATATTGGTGCTACTAATATTGAATCACCTAACATATATTGTCTATCTAAATATCTACAAGCTGGATCATTTTGATTTTCTAAAATCATAGCTCTCATTGTAGGAATTCCTTTTGTAGCTGTATCATTTGCTGTTTTAAATAGATATGGCATTATGCTACATTTTAAGTTTGTAAAGAACTTAACTACATCACAAGATTCTTCATCATAAAGCCATGGAACTCTATAAGAAGTACTTCCATGTAATCTACTATGTGATGATAAAAGTCCAAATGCTGCCCATCTCTTATAAACATCTGGTGTTGAAGTACTTTCAAATCCACCAATATCGTGACTCCAGAATCCAAATCCTGAAAGACAAAGTGATAATCCTCCTCTTAAGCTTTCTGCCATAGATTCATATTCTGATGTACAATCTCCACCCCAGTGCACAGGGAACTGTTGTCCACCAGCTGTAGCTGATCTAGCAAATAGAACTGCTTCATTTTCACCTTTTACTTCTTTAATTACATCAAATACAACTTTGTTATACATTTGTGTATAATAGTTATGCATTTTAACAGGATCAGAACCATCAAAATAAGTGCATTCTACTGGTATTCTTTCGCCGAAGTCAGTTTTAAAACAATCTACTCCCATTTCCATTAAATCTCTTAACTTATCAGCATACCATTTACAAGCATCTGGATTAGTAAAATCTACTATAGCCATTCCTGGTTGCCACATATCCCATTGCCATACGTCTCCATTTGGTCTCTTTATAAAGTATCCATTCTCTCTACCTTCTTCAAATAACGAAGATTCTTGAGCTATATATGGATTAATCCAAACACAAATTTTTAACCCTTTTGCTTTTAATCTTTCAAGCATAGCTTTTGGATCTGGGAACACCTCATTATCCCATTCAAAGTTACACCAATTAAAACCTTTCATCCAGAAACAATCAAAGTGGAATACATGAAGTGGAATATCTCTTTCTGCCATTCCATCAACAAATTGTGTTACAGTTTTTTCATCATAATTAGTTGTAAATGAAGTTGTAAGCCATAATCCAAATGACCATGCTGGTGGAAGTGCTGGCTTACCTGTTAATGAAGTATAGTTTTCTAAAACTTCCTTCATATCATCTCCAGTTATAATAAAGTAATCTAAAGATTCTCCTGGGACACTAAATTGTACTTTTGTAACTAATTCAGAACCAACTTCAAATGATACTCTTTCTGGATGATTTACAAATACTCCATATCCTTTATTAGTAATATAAAATGGTACATTTTTATAACTTTGCTCTGTACTTGTACCACCATCTTCATTCCAACAATCTATAGATTGTCCATTCTTAACAAATGGAGTAAATCTTTCACCTAACCCATATACAGCTTCACCAACTGATAAGGATAATTGCTCTCTCATGAAAGTTTCAATACCTTCATTACTTAAGAATTGTCCACCTTCTTCTTTATAATAAGCTGAGCTTCTATTTGCACTCTTAGTTAACAATTTATTTCCATTAAAGAATTCCATACTAAAGAAATCTTTATTTATATTAACTTTTAAATCTCCAGACTTTACTGTAATAATTTCATCATTTTCAGTTATTTCTGGTTTAAAATTATTATCTTCATATATTTCAAATTCTGGACCATTATTTTGAGTTCCCATATAATGATAAGCTCTTATTCTTAATATATTTTTCATTGGAGAAGATATTTTATAAGTAATAACTGGCCCTCCAAGTGTATCTCCTCTATGATTTATTCTGTTACATGGAGCATGAAGTGTTAAAAGTTTTTCCTCTATCTTACTACTATAAACTTCTTGTGGACTATATCTAACTATTCCATCTTTATTTAACCAACATCCATTACTGAATTTCATTATTTTCACTCCTTATGTTTATATAATATTTCTTTATAACTTAATTATAAGAGCGACCTTTGTAATCGTATACCATAAAAATTTTATATATTTTATTGTAATAATTAGTGCTTTATATAGCTTTTCATTAATAGTAAATAAAAAAGGAGCTATATTGCTCCTTTTTTTATTTACTATTAACTAATTCCATAATTCAAGTCTTTCTTTAGTTAAATTAGTCATTTGCTCATTAAGTTCATCAACACCATAACTCTTTAATGTTGCTTGTATTTCATCCCATGCCTTATCAAAGTCTTCTGGTTTTCCTAAAATAGCTTGTGTTACTGCTTGTTGAATATAATCATCACATTTTTGTTGTATTATAGATATATCGCTATCACTAGGAATAGTATATTGCCATACTTGTCCATGCTTAGAAATTCCTAATTCTTCTGCAGAAGGGAACATTTCTGTAAAGTCATCAATCCCATATCCAGCTAACGTTTCTTTTTGAGCATCATTATAGTTTGCAATAACATTTTCTATAGTAGTAGTAGTATAAGAATTACCAGTTGAATCTACAGCTCCAACTCCTCTTTGTGGGAATGGGTATACATATGCACCTATACCAGTTTTCTTACTAAAGTCAGGATCTGTATTTTTTTGTTCTTGAACTTCTGGTAATAGTTCTCTCTTACCATCTTCATTTATAGTGTAATGCTCACCTTCAATACCCCAGTTTAAAAGAACTTGTGCTTCATCAGATGCCATCCAATCAAGGAATTCAAATGCTCTTTCTTTATTTTCACAGCTTTCTGAGATTGCAATTCCCCAACCTCCACCAAATCCGTAGTTCTTAAGAGATTGATCTTTATATTCCTCACTTACTGTAACAGGTAATCTTGCATAAGTTGAACCTGCCTTACCTTCTGAAAGTAATGTCTTTTCAGCATCACTATAATCCCAAGCAGCATCAGATAGTCCTACTACTCTTCCTGAAGAAATCTTAGCTTTATAAGTATCTTCTTTTTGAGTAAATGATTCAGGGTCTAATAAACCAATATCATTCATGTGATTTAACCATTGGAAGTACTCTTTTATTTCAGGTAATGTAAATTTATAAGTAGTTTCTCCTGTTTCATCATCAACTTTAAATTGTCCATCATCTGGAATTCCTAATGCTGCAGATGCTATGTTACCTGTAGTAATTAACCATCTCCAGTCACTTGCCATTAATGATAATCCTATCCTCTCTTGTCCATCTTCAGTTGTTGGATTCGCTTCTATATAAGTCTTTATAGCTTCTTCATAATCATAAATAGTATTTATTTCAGGATATCCTAATTCTTTTAGTACGTCATGTTGAATTTGTAATGTTCCACCTGGTTCATATACTTCTGCACTAACTCCATAAGTACCTACAGTATATATAGAAGGATCATCTGCACTTGCTTTAAGTCTATCTAATTGATCTCCATATAAGGCTTTTAAATTATCTCCCTTTTCTTCTATCATATCATCAAGCTTAATGATAGCTCCAGCATCAATCAGTTTACCAGTATCCCCTTTAGCATATATTAAATCTGGGTATTCTCCACTAGCTATCATCAATGGAATTGCTTGTGTATCTCCAGCTACTGGATGTGTTATCTCTAATGTTACACCTGTTAATTCCGTTATTTTCTTTGCAACCTCATCAGTAAAATCCCAGTCTTCATTTAAATCACAATTAAAAAATGTTAATGTAATTGGTGTTTTATCCATTCCATCAAGTATTGGCGTATCACTACTTGCTTCTTCAGACTTCTTTCCACAGCCTACAAAACAAGTTACTGTTAACGTTATCGCCATAACCAATGATAATAATTTACGTTTTTTCATATTTTCTCCCCCTAAATTACACATAATTTTATTTTATTATTTTTTAATGGATAATTCAAAATAAATTATCCTATATTTAACTTTTTACTGCTCCTAAAGTCATACCTGTTACAAAGTACTTTTGTACAAATGGATATACTAAAAGTATAGGAACTGTTGCAACCATTGTAATTGCCATCTTAATTGATTGCGGATTTGACTTACTTGCATTTTGTAATAATGGATTATTAACATCCACATTAGAACTTGCATTATCAATAATTTTCATTAACTCATATTGCAGCGTTGTCATACTAGCATTTCCTCTAGCATAAAGGTAAGTATCAAACCAACTATTCCATTGCCCAACTGCTATAAATAATGCTATTGTTGCTATAACTGGTAAACATAACGGCATTACTATCTTGTAGAAGGTTGTCCAATCGTTTGCTCCATCAATTTTAGCTGATTCATAAAGAGCTTCTGGTAAACCATCCATAAATGATCTCATTACTATTACATTAAATGCACTTATTAAACCTGGTAAAATATATACTGCAAAATTATTTATTAATCCTAGGTTTTTAACAACTAAGAATTCTGGAATTAATCCACCACTAACATACATTGTTATTATAAATAATAATGTAACTGCTTTATTAAATATAAAATCTCTTCTACTTAGTGTATAAGCAACCATTGCTGTTGCAATAACTCCAGTAACAGTACCAATAACAGTTCTTAAAATAGAGTTAAAGAATGCTAATGGTAATTTACTACTTCCTGAAAATACTTGTTTATAATTTGCTAATGTAAATTCTCTTGGCCATATATATATTCCACCTTTTACTGTATCTGTAGCATCGTTTAATGAAACTGCCAATACATTTAAGAATGGATATAAAGTTATCACAATTATGAAACACATTATTATTGTAAGTACTATATCAAAAACTTCTATTTTCTTTCTTTTCTTTCTCATATTTTCCTCCTTACCTAGATCAATGACATAATTAATCTAAACGAATATTTAATTTCTAACTTAATAAACTTCCTTCTCCATCGTTAAACTTTTTAGACATTTTATTTGCTAAGAAAATTAAAACAATTCCTACAACAGATTTAAATATACCTATTGCTGTACCAAATGAATATCTAAACATTCCAATACCATAATCTAATGCATACTTATCAATAACTAATGATTTACTTGCAACTATTGGATTTCCAAGTAACATTTGTTTTTCAAATCCTATATTTATTAAGTTACCAATACTCATTATAAGAAGTACTAATACTGTACTTTTTATAGAAGGTAATGTTATACTAAACATTTGTCTAAATCTTCCTGCACCATCAACTTTAGCTGCATTATATAATTCTGGATCTATAGCTGTCATTGCAGCTAAATAAATAATTGCATTCCACCCCATTTCCTTCCATACATCTGAAGCTGTAACTACTCCCCAAAACATACTTGGAGTAGACATAAATTGTATTGGAGTATCTATTAAATTAAGCTTCATCAATATTTCATTAACAATTCCTGATGATGATAACATATTTGTAACTAAACTCGCTGCAACAACCCAAGATATAAAGTGTGGTAAGTAAGAAATTGTTTGTGCTGTTCTTTTGAATTTAGAAGATCGTATTTCATTTAATAACAATGCAAATGTTATTGAAGCTATTGTTCCAAATACTAGACCTAAAATACTCATACCTAAAGTATTTTGAAGTGCTTGATAAAACTGATCTTCCTTAAATAATGTTATAAAGTGCTTAAATCCAACCCACGTTTGATCAAAGAAGCCCTTTTGAGGTTTATAATCCTGAAATGCCATTGTCCATCCAGCTAATGGAAGGTATTTAAATATTATTACCCATATAACAAATGGTAATGACATTGCTATTAAACATTTTTGTTTCTTAATATTATTCCAAGTAATTTTTCTTTCTTTAGGTTTCTTAATTCCCTTTTTTATTTTTTTTGTAGTATTAACTTTTTCTGTTACTTGCACCATTTATTCCTCCATTCCCTTAAGTTCTGTTGATACTATTATTTTAGTCCCTCTTCCATTTTCTAGATACCCATAAAAATGTATATGTTTTCATGTAAAAATTAGAGTATTCTATCAGAAAATACATGTAAAATTTAATATATTACATTTACATGAAATTTTTAATGATAAACCCCTTAACAAATTATGGTATTTCTTTCAAGTCATTTATATTAACATTTATTTAGACTACATTAATAGGAGGTTTATTTAATGACACAATATATATATAAGAACTCTACTTTCCCATTAGATGTAAGGGTAAAGTCTCTAATTTCTTTACTAACTTTAGATGAAAAGATTTCACTCTTACCAACTAGACAAGCTGCAATTGAAAGATTAAATATTAGTAAATATAGTGTTGGTGGAGAAGCTGCACACGGAGTTGTTTCTAATACTGGACCATCAACTGTATTTCCACAACCCCTTGGTTTAGCTTCTACTTTTGATGAAAAATTATTAGAAGAAATAGGTTCAGTAATAGGTGATGAAGCTAGAATTTATTATGATAAAAGTAACAGAAAATATGGTTTGACCTTATGGGCTCCAACTATAGATATGGAACGTGATCCTCGTTGGGGAAGAACTGAAGAAGCTTATGGAGAAGACCCTATTTTAACTGGTAAACTCTCTTCTAATTTAATAAAAGGTATGCAAGGTTATGATGACTTCTATCTTAAATTAGTCCCTGCTCCAAAACACTTTTATGGAAATAATAATGAAGAAGGCAGAATTTATTGTTCATCTAGTATTGATAAAAGAAATAAAAATGAATACTATTTAAAGGCTTTTAAACCTGCCTTTGTAGAAGGAAAAGCTAAGTCAATGATGACAGCTTATAATTCTATCAATGGAATACCTTGCATACTAAATAAAGAAGTGCAAGATATCGTTAAAGATACTTGGAGATGTGATGGATTTATAGTTTGTGATGGTGGTGATTTTTCTCAAACTGTTGATTATCATAAATATTATAAGACTCATGCTGAAACTATAGCTGGTGCATTAAAAGCTGGAATTGACTGCTTTACAGATGATGCAGAATTAGTAATAAATGCAGCTAAAGAAGCAATATCCAGAAATCTTATAACTGAAAAAGATATTGATAAGGCAATATCAAATATATTAAAAATTCGATTTAGGCTAGGCCAATTTGATGATGACTCTTTAAATCCATATGCAAATATATGTCCAGAAAAACTTTGCTCTAAGTCTCATAGTGAGCTTTCCTTAAAGGCTTGTTTGGAATCAATTGTACTTCTAAAAAACGAAAATAATATTCTTCCTCTTAAAGAAGATAAGATTAATAGTATTGCAATTCTAGGTCCATTAGCCAATGAAATATATAGAGATTGGTACTGTGGAACACCACCTTATAAAGTAACAATGTTAGATGGAATAAAAAATAAATTAATTAATAAAGATATTAAGTTTCACAATGGAAATGATATTGTTAAGTTATCTGTTAATAATGAACATTTATTTAACAATAATTTTGAAATTTGTGATTGGGGATTTGGTAGTATTACTTTAAAAGATACTTATACCAATAAATATTTAACTCTTGAAGAAGATGATAATAAAATCTCCCCTTCTGCTGATATTATATGGGGATGGTTTGTAAAAGAAGTTTTCAAATATAATGATATATCTGATAACAACTTTACATTAAGAACCTGGGATAACGGAAAAATTTCTTTTAATAATGGATTACTAAATAAAAATGTTGATGAAAATAGTGATCTTATATTAAATAAAAAAATTATTGAAAATGGTATAAAAGAATGTACAACTCTTGCTGCCAATAGTGACGTAGCTATAGTGGTTGTTGGAAATCATCCATTAATTAATGGTAAAGAAGAAATAGATAGAACTGATTTAATTTTACCTCCATCTCAAGAAGAACTAATAAAAAGTGTATATTCTGTAAACCCAAATACAATCGTAGTAATGATTAGTAGTTACCCTTTTGCAATAAATTGGTGCAATGATAATATTCCTGCAATTCTTCATTGTACTCATGGGTGTCAAGAACTTGGAAATGCACTAACTCAATGTTTATTTGGTGATTATAATCCAGCTGGAAGATTGCCTATGACATGGTATAAATCAATAAATGATTTACCTTCTATTATGAATTACGATATTATAAATAGTAATTCAACATATATGTATTATAAAGGTGAACCTCTTTATGAATTTGGTTATGGATTAAGTTATACAAATTTTAAATATAGTAATTTAGTAATTAGCTCTAATAAAATTAGTAATAGTAAAGAAATCAAAATTGATTTTTTACTTGAAAATATAGGTCCTTTTGATGGTGATGAGGTCGTTCAACTTTATGTTTCATTAACTTCAAGTAGAGCGAAACGACCAATTAAACAACTAGTAAATTTTAAAAGAATACATTTAGATAAAAATGAATGTAAATGGGTTACTTTTAAATTAAATAGTAGTGATTTAGAATACTTTGATGTTTCAAGTAACAACTTTATTTTAGAAAGTGGCAAATGTTCAATATTAATAGGTAGTTCTTCAAAAAATATTAAATTAAAAAAAGATATAACTATTATAGGCGAGACCTTAAAGCCTAGAAACTTATCATATCTAACTAAAGCTGAAGATTATGATAGTTGTAATAATATTATTTTAGATGAATGTAGTTTAGGTGGGACCTGTGTAACAACTTCTAAAAACAATCTGTCTTGGATAAAATTTTCTGACGTTGACTTAAAAAACTATTCTATTTTATCTATAGAAGCTATTTTTAACTCTATAGCTAATATAGAAATACGAATCGATAGTATTAATGGAGATATTTTAGGTAGTTTAAAAATTACAACTGAAGAAATTAAAGATAATTGGAATAATCATATTTGTAAATTAAAACCTTTAAACTCTATAAATGATTTATATTTAGTAATTAATGGTGATTGCTTAATTAATTCATTAAAGTTTATCTAAATTTATAATTAAAATATTATAAAAATTAAAGATATAGATTAAGAAAATATTTAGTAAATTCTTAATCTATATCTTTTTATTAACTTGAGTATTTTTCCTTTAAAGCTACTTCTACATCACTTAAAATACTATCTTCCATTCTTAAAATTAAGTAGCAAACAGCACTAGCTCCAAACAAAGTAGCTATTAATGATATACTTGTAAAATTAACAATTGCTACCCCTATAATTATTAAAGAAATATTAGTTAGTGTTATATAAAATTTCTTAAATACTAACTTAATAGATATTATAAATAAATCTATAGTTTTAGCATTTATCCTTGCTAATATAGGATATATATACAAGCTTATTGCTCCCATAAATATAGCTAAAGCTATAAAAACATAAGAAATTATTTTCATATTAATTGAAAAAAAGTATCCAATATCTATATAAGAAATCATTAAAACTATATTTATTATTGCAGATATAAATATACCTTGTGCAAAATTAATTTTATAAAAGTGAAAATAATCTCTAGTAGCCACTTCTTGCTTATCCTTCATTAATCTTCCCATAACAGAAAACATAGTGGATAATGCTGGACCTATGGATATTCCTAAAAATGTTAAAATAGGAATAGATAAATTTTCTCCCGAAATAAAAAAATAAATTATAAATGGTGAAACAGTTACTAAAAACCATATATTTGTTATAAACAAATACATCACCTTACTAGTTAATAAATAAATTCTATTATCACAAGCTTCTCTAGAATTTGCCATATATCCACATCCTTTTTACTATAATACCCCTTTATTACCTCTGTTATTTTTTAATTATACTAAGTTTAAATTTCTATTTATACATTAAATATTACATATAAAATACATTTAAAATTAGTTATTATAAAATAAAGGCTGAAAACTATATTTTTATAATTTTCAACCTCTATTTTTTTTAATTATTATTTAAATATAAATAAAAATTTGCTTCTGTTAATTTTTGATATGGAGCTACCCAAAGTGCGGCAATTCCTAATGTTACTAATGAAAGCAACCACCATCCAATAAATGTTAAGTTCAAATAGAATAATTCCCACTTATGACCACTCATTAAATTAACACTTTCATTTATACATTGTGTTATAGACTTACTTGGATCTTCTGACAATATATAAAATGCCTGTGAAAACATAAGAGATACTATTATACCTGGTACTATAAATAATAAAGTTCCTGCCAAAACAGCTAAGGTTATTAAAATATTTAATCCCAATGTTTTTAAATAAATATTAAAGCTTGAAAATAATGTATCAAATCTAGGTTCTTGTCTCTTAGTTGCCATATCTAATAAAAATCTACACAATCCAACTGATATAACACCACCTAATAATAGCGCAATTAAATCTAAAGAATATGACAGTCCTTCCATACCTAGCTTGGAAGCTGCCTTATATCCTACATCTACCTCTAATATTATATTAGCAACTAACACTGTTCCTATTGCTACTACCCACTTACCTCTTAACTGCTCCTTTGCTCTACTTTTTAATTCTGCTGTATCCACAGCACCACCCCCTATATTCTATTGTGAAAATATGGTGATATTTGTTAATATTGTTTTTCATACTCGTACATATAATAATTGCATTGATTCATTCCTAGATTAGAGTAGGTCTTTTGTGCAACATAATTCTCTCTTTCCACATATAATCTTATTCCACATATATTTTCATCTTTATCACACATATCTTTTATATAAGTATATAATGCTTTAAAGACTCCTATTCCTCTATTTTCTTTATTTACATAAACACTTTGCACCCATAAAAAAGTTCCGTTTCTCCAATCACTCCACTCATAAGTATACATGATTTGTCCAACAACCTTGCCATCTATCTCACAAACATGATAAACACCTTTACTTTCATCTTCAATTAATCTTTTAACACCATTAGTTAAAATATTCATATCAAGTTTTTTATCTTCCGTTTCAAATGCAAGATTATAATTATATTTAGCTATAATATTTACATCATCTAACGTTGCTCTTCTTATTTTCATCTTAACCTCTCCTAAAAATTATTCTAAAAATATATCTATATAGTACCATAGCATTTAACTATTGTTAATATTTTCTATATAACTATATTAATAATATCATTATACAAAGTAAAAAGGTATAAAGAAATCATACTAAAATTTCTTTATACCTTTTTACTTTTTCTATTTCATTTTCTTTAATGCATTTTTCATATTTTCTAAAGCATCTTTAAATTTCTCTTTTGCTTCTCCTCCAAGATCCTCAATTTCATTAATGACATTACTAATTTCATCGCCTATTTCTTGTGAAAGTCTTCCTTGCTTAATCTTTTTACTAATTTGATTTACTTTTTTCTCAAGTTTTTCAAAAGCCATAATTAAAACCTCCAATGTCTATAAATAATTCTATATAATTATCTTATCCATTTTATATTTTAAAATACCTCCTACTCTTTTGATAATCTTTACACAAAATGTATGATTTTAAATCAACTCTCTAAGTAAATCCATTCTAACTTCATATAACTCTATAGAATCTTCCTTTAAATACTTCCAATAGTTCTTATTTCCCTTTAATTCTTTCAATAATTTATTTAGCTAAATCGTCATCTTAAATATCTAATCCCCATACACCTATAAAAATCAAAGCCTCCATATATCTTTTTATACTTTTTAAATATTATATGAAGTTATATTTTATAGTATTGTTAAAATTTGTAATTTTTTTATTCTTTTACCCATGTTGCTATATACTTATAATTATTTGGCATACCGCTAATATTAGGATCACTTACTTTGAAATTTCCTTTTATCCCTTCTTCCTTACAGGTTAATTCAAAATGACACATTGCAATTCCCATATCAATCCTTTTAATATCATAACTATCTTCTTTTTTTTCTTCCTTCTCTTCATTTACATAAAAATAAAATTCATTTCCACGTTTAACTATTCTCCAGGGTTGTTTATTAACTGCAGATGGTGCTAATCTTACATTTTCAAACATATCCTTAAACCCATCCAAAGTACAATATTGAGTTAATGGACATGAAAAATCTCTAAGGTAAAATATTTCATTCCATTGTTTTCTTTTATCACATTTTGATATAAACCTCATAGTTTTATCAATAAGGCTTCTCTTTTCTTTCGCATACCCTATAGGCAACACTATTGGTAATATTTCTCCTTCTCTTAGCTCCATAGCCTTTGTGAACTGTCCCTTCTTAAAGGTTCCCCCTATCCAACATGTACCTAACCCCATAGATGTTGCATATAGAACTAATGACTCCATTTCATAACCTAACTCTTCTAAAGAATATTGTCCCTCTTTTACCTTTGCTACTATAAACTTAGTTGCTCCTTTAATTACTCCATAAGTTCCAAGTCTGGCACCATTTATACGTTCTTTTGAGTCTAATATTTTAAATGTTATATTCTCTTTAAACGGTCCACTTATTTCATTTATATAATCATTAAGTTTTCCTACTATTTCACTTGATATTTCTTCAGTATTATAAGTTCTTATAGACTTTCTCTTTCTAACTATATTATTTATAGGTTCATTAAATATAAATTCCTTAATTATAATCCCCTCCTATCCTTTTAATTTTTAATATTATAAAAAAACTCACATTTATTAATATTTATTATTACTTCTATTTTTATTCATTTATATTTTTATTTATAAAAAAATGCCATCATAAATAAAATTGATAGTATTTCTATTTCCCCTACTTCTTTATTTAAAAATAGAGACGTATTTTTACGCCTCTACTATACTGATTATTGCTTAAATATATATGCTTTTATTACTCCAAAGAACTCTCGCACATAAAATACTAATGCTGAAGCCTTATGTGATGGTGCAGGATAACTATAAGTATTAAAACCAACCTCTTTTGCTAAAAACTTAGCCCTATACATATGAAAATTATTAGATATTATGGTTATTGTAAAATCTTCTTTTCCAGTCTCTTCTTCTAAAACATTTTTAGTATATAAAAAATTCTCATAAGTATTTGTTGATTTATCTTCCATTATAATTAAACTTGGATCAACACCATTATCTACTAAGAAATTTCTCATAGCTGCGGCTTCAGCCATATCTTCTCCCTCTCCTTTTCCTCCAGATACCACTATTTTCACATCTGGATACATTTCATGAAAATCTAATGCGGTTTCTAATCTATATAACAAGGATGCACTTATACTGCGCCCCCTTAAACCTGCTCCTAAAACCACTAAATAATCTGGCTTCTGAGTATCATGATGATGTCCATTATAAATTATAATACTCTCAATTCCTATAAATATTACTAATCCTATAGTAAATATAGTCATTATTATTATTCTATAAACCTTAGGGATATGACCCCAAATATCTATATTGAACTTTAATTCAACATACCCATAAACCAGTAAAACTATCCCTAAAATACAAAAAGCGCTAGAGAAAGCTATAAATCCAAACATTACCTTTAACATTAAGTAATACAAAATTAATAATATACCTATAATTTCAAAAGAAATATATACATTCTTTTTTCTCTTTGACATATAATTATTCATAAATTTTTCCTTTCCAATTCTTTTTATTATATTATAAAATATAAAATTGTTAATATAAAATATTATTTTACTTTTTACCTAATAAAGCAATTAATTATATTATTAGTTTTCATTTTTATTAATAAAGTACTATAATGAAAGTATACAAATAGATACAAGGAGATAGGAACATGAATCTTAATAGAAATGACCACTGTTGGTGTGGTAGTAATAAAAAATACAAAAATTGTCATTTGCAATTTGATGAAAAAATAAACTCTTATAGGCTTAAAGGTCATATAGTACCACCTAGAAGCATCATTAAAACACCTGAACAAATCGAAAAAATAAAAGAAAGTTGTGCTATTAATACTGCAGTTTTAGACTTAGTAAGCAAAAATATTAAAGCTGGGATGTCAACTGAAGAAATAAATACTATAGTTCATGATTTTACAGTATCACAAGGTGCAATTCCAGCTCCACTTAACTTCCAAGGATATCCTAAGAGTGTTTGTACTTCTGTAAATGATGAAGTATGCCATGGTATTCCTAGTGAAGATATAATATTAGAAGAAGGAGACATTGTTAATGTAGATGTTTCTACTATATATAATGGATATTTTTCAGATGCCTCTAGAATGTTTAAAATTGGAAATGTACATCCTGACTTAGAAAAGTTAGTCAGAGTATCAAAAGAATGCTTAGATAAAGGCTTAGAAGCAGCTAAACCATGGGGGTACTTAGGTGATATAGCAGAAGCTGTACAAAAACATGCTGAAGCTAATGGCTACTCTGTTGTTAGAGAGTTTGGAGGACATGGAATAGGACTTGAATTCCACGAAACTCCTTTCGTTTCTCACGTTGGTAAAAAAGGTACTGGAATGTTGTTAGTTCCTGGTATGGTATTTACTATTGAACCTATGATAAATATGGGTTCTCCTGATATATTTATTGATGAAGCTGATGGTTGGACAGTTTTAACTGAAGATGGTTATCCTTCATCTCAATGGGAATATACAGTTTTAGTAACTGAAACTGGTGTTGAAGTATTAACTCATTAATAAATAAAAATGGTGTAGATTGTATATCTGCACCATTTTTATTTATTCTAATATATATCATCATTTATTAACATTTTAATTATTTCATCCCAATTTTTATAATAATTTAATATATAATATCCAATTTATTGTCTATATTTTGTCATATTATTAAAAGTAATATTTCCTATTTAAATTTTAATAATTCTGTTATAAAATTAATTAATAAATGCAAGAAACATTTCAATGTTTTACACACTCTGAAAGGAGACATTCAATATTGAATACAGAATTAACTAAAGAAAACCTAGAAAAAATTTATGGTAAAGTAAGCCCTTTTGAATTTAAAGATAAATTATTACAACTTGCTACAATAAATAATAATACTATCTTAGATGCTGGTAGAGGTAATCCAAATTGGACAGCAGCAACTCCTAGACAGGCTTTCTTTACATTTGGGCAATTTGCTATATTAGAAACACAAAGATCATTAAATATTGGTGATTTAGCTGGAATGGTTCAAAAAGAAGGAATCTCCAAAAGATTACTTGAGTATATTAATGCTAATCCTTCTTTACCTGGAATAGATTTAATAAGAGAAATTTATAACTATGGTATAAATGAACTTGGATTTGATGAAGATGAATGGATTTTTGAGTTAGCTGATGGAATAATAGGCGATAATTATCCTGTTCCTGATAGAATGCTTGTACATATAGAAAAAATAGTTAATAAATATTTATTAAGAGAGTTATGTGGAAATACACAATTTGAAGATGATTTTGATATTTTTGGTGTTGAAGGTGGAACAGCTGCAATGTGCTATATTTTTGACTCTTTAGAAAAAAATCATCTACTAAATAAAGGAGATAAAGTTGCACTTATGACTCCAATCTTTACTCCATACTTAGAAATACCTCATTTACCACATTATAATTTTGATGTAATTAATATTCATGCAAATGAAGTTGATGAAAATGGAATACCTACATATCAATACTCTGAAGATGACTTAAATAAATTAAAGGATACAAGTATAAAAGCTGTGTTTATAGTAAATCCAAATAATCCAGCTTCAATAGCATTAAATGATAAATGTAGAGAAACCTTAAAAGATATAGTAAATAATTATAATCCAAATTTAATGATTATTACTGATGATGTTTATTGTACATTTGTTAATAACTTTAGATCTGTTCTTAGCGATTTACCTTATAATACTATTGGAGTTTATTCACTTTCAAAGTATTTCGGTGTAACTGGATGGAGACTTGGAACTATAATATTAAATAAAGATAACATATATAATAAATTAATTTCAGAAATGTCAGAAATACATAAAGCTAATTTAAATATAAGATACTGTCATTTATCTTGTAATCCTGAAAAAATATCATTTATAGATAGAATTGTTGCAGATAGTAGACAAGTTGCTTTAAATCATACTGCTGGACTTTCAACACCACAACAAGTTCAAATGGCATTCTTCTGTGCTTTTGCATTAATTGATTCTAATGATAATTATAAAAATTTGACTAAATCAATTTGTCAAAAGCGTAAACAACTATTATGCCAAGGGCTAAATGTTAAAATATTTAATGATCCACACTACGCTTCATACTATACTGAAATAAATATTTTAGATTGGGCTAGAGTTGAATATGGAATTGAAGCAAGTAAGTATATAGAAAAAAATTATACTCCTTTTGATATACTTTATAACTTAGCTAAAAACTATTCTACTGTTCTTTTAAACGGTGATGGTTTTGCTTCATCTAGATGGGGACTTAGAGTTTCTCTTGCCAATTTAAATGATGAAGCCTATTTAAAAATCGGACAAACGTTAAGAGAAATATTTGATAACATTATAAAGGAATTTAAAGCTAATCATAAATTAGAAATAAGCTGCTAATACTAAAAGTGCCTAATACTTATTTATAGGCACTTTTTTCTTTAGTTTGCTTTTTTAAATAATTTAATATCAAAATTTAATATTATATAATATACTTATTAAAGATTAAATGGAGATGATTTTATCCGATGATGTTTCACGTCCCTGGATAAGTTCATCTAGCCAAATATGAAATTTGGAGGTTTAGTTATGGAAAATAAAATAGATCAATTAAGCAAAATATTAAGTGAAAGTAATAACATAGTATTCTTTGGTGGAGCAGGTGTTTCTACCGAATCTGGAATTCCTGATTTCAGAAGCTCTAATGGATTATTTAATGAAAAACTTAATATAACATTTACTCCAGAACAACTAGTTTCACATAGCTTTTATATTAGATATCCTGAAGAATTTTTTAATTTTTATAAAGCAAAACTAATATATCCTGAAGCAAAGCCTAATGGAGCTCATATAGCCTTAGCTAAACTTGAAGAAATGGGAAAACTAAAAGCTGTTATAACTCAAAATATAGATGGATTACACCAGGCTGCTGGTTCTAAAATAGTTTACGAGCTTCATGGTTCTGTTCTTAGAAATTATTGCGTAAAATGTCATGCTTTTTATGATGAAAAGTTTATTTTAGAATCTAAAGGAGTACCTACTTGTACTAAATGTGGAGGAACAGTTAAACCTGATGTAGTTCTTTATGAGGAAGGATTAGATGATTCTACAATTAGAGGTGCTGTAAATGCTATAGCTAATGCAGATACATTAATAATAGGTGGAACTTCTCTTGTTGTTTATCCTGCTGCTGGTCTTATTGATTATTTTAAGGGTAAAAACCTTGTACTTATAAATAAGGGTACAACTTCTGCTGATAATAAAGCTGATTTAGTTATTAATGATTCTATTGGAAAAGTATTAACTACTGCTGTAAATTCAATTTCCTAGGAAATTACTAAAAAAATTATCCTAGTCAAGGAAAATTACTTTCCTCCACTAGGATAATTTAATGATATATTATTCTGCAGCTTTTTCTGAAGAATTTTCTATTTTATCAGAATTTTCTTCATCTCTGCATTTGCACTTATTTTCTTCTTTTTTATGATCCTTACACTTACTATCCTCTTTCTTTACATCTTCCTTGCATTTATCGCTATCTTTTTTGTCATGCTTCTTATGACCCTTTTTATCATCTTTGCATTTTTTCTTATCTTCTTTTTCTTTTTCTTTTTCTTTTTTCTTTTCTTCCTTTTCTTTCTTCTTGCAAGGATTACTTGAAGTATCTTCTACATCATCTTTTGATGATCCCTTAGAAGTCTTTTTACTCTTATCTTCTGTACTCTTTTCTTCTGGAGCTGAAGTTTCCTTCTCCTTCTTTTCCTCTTTATTTTCTGAAGGCGCTTCTATTGTAGCCTTATTACCATCTGCTGGACTAGTACTTAAAGTTTGTGCATAAGTAGTAACACCTTCAACCATCATTAATGCAGAACATATTAATAATGATACAACTTTTTTCTTCATAACTTTTTTCCTCCAATGTTTTCTTTAGTTTATTATTACTCCTAAGTATTTCAAGTTTAGTATTACCCTTTTTAAGCCAAATTATTATTGTCCACCACCATTGTATAGCCCTAAAACTATGATGTAAATAAATCCTTTTTAACTACTAATTTCTCAAATTTGTACAATATAGAAAAAATCTTTTTATCATAGACTAATACTTCTATATTAGTTCCTGAAACCATAGGTGATATTTTAACTTGAAATTCTCCATTAGCCTTTGCTTGAGTTGTTCCTACAGTTCCATTTTCAGATACAATAATAATATTACTGTTAGGAAGAGTCTTACCTGTAATCTTATCACTACTTGATGTAATCTTATCTACTTCTAAGTTAACGTACTCTTCATAATCTGAAATTACTTGTGCTGCCATCATTGCATGTCCAACTTTATTAGGAGAAATTCTAGCTACTCCATTTTCAACCTTAAAATTTAAAACTTCATCATTACTTAATATGTGATAACAATCTAGAATTTTATAATCATAATTACTATTATTCTTAACTATTAAATCATTAATTAAACTTATTTGTTCATCAAAAAAATTATAAATATTACATTTTTTATTAATAGGATTATATACTGTATTTACATATATTTCTGATTCCGGCGCTAATTTTTTAATTTTTTTTATTATCTTAGGAAAATCTTTTGAAAATTTATTTACTTCATTTAAAATTTCACTTTTTATTTCATCACTATTTAAATATTCACTTATTATAGAATCAAACTTCTCTTCATCACATCCCTGTAATATAGTTTCATCTATATTTAGATTTGCTAATATAGCATTTAATATATTGTTACCTCCAATTGATACTGTAATTAAATCTGAATCTTTTATTTTTTCCTTATTTTCGTCTATTATATTTAATAGATCTGATGAAGTTATTCCATCCTTACTTAAATTACTGTAATCTAAATTATCATTTAATGCATATAAAAAATCTTTAATTAATGAAACATATGCAACATCATAATCATTATCTGCTTCCGTAGATATCTCATCACCTATAGCAACATACTTATCCAATACCTTATTAGAAACTTCCCCCTTAACTTGCATAGCTATAGGTAGTGCTAATAAAATTATTCCTATAGTTATTATAAGTATTACTTTAATTCTATTCCTCTTCTTCACAATACACCCTCCACACTTTTGAACTCCTATACTTATTATAGGTGCTTTTTTTCTAAATTTATAGATTTTTTAGGTATTTTTTTCCAAAAATATATCTACATAAATTCTCTCTATATTTAAAAATATTTTAATTTTCTACATATTATTTTAATATAAACCTTTTTAAAGACTCAAAAAATAAGCTACCTTAGGTAATTTCCTTTATTACCTAAAGTAGCTTAAAATTCTACATATATTTTTCTAAAGTTTCAGCTCTATTATAAGATTTTTTTATTATCTCTTTTGGATAACCTATATGATCTAATAGCTTAATGGCATTACGTGTTTTAGATACCCCTCTTTTTAGCTTATAATCAAAATTTAACCCCTTACTATCTACTTTCTCACTAAAATAGAAGAAGTCATAATTTTCTTTAAGAATATCTGTAAGTTCTCTATCATGGGTTGCAACTATTGATATACTATCTTTGCTATTAATATATTTTAGTATTTCTGCAGAAGATGCTATTCTTTCAATTGGATTTGTACCTCTAAAGATTTCATCTATTGGACAGAATACTGGTAAATCTAACTCTAAGGCTTTAATTATTCTAAGTAATGCTTCAGCCTCAGCCATATAATAACTCTTTCCTAAAGTAACATCGTCACTTGGACTTATTGATGAAACTATATTAAATAAACACGCTTCATACTTTTTAGTTAATGTAAAATTAAATGTTTGTGCAAATATAATGTTAAGACCTATCATTCTTAAAAATGTTGATTTTCCTGCCATGTTTGTTCCTGTTAAAACAATTCCCCTTTTCTCAAAATTAATTGAATTAGGAACTGCATCTTTGATTAATGGATGTACACCATCTACTATATTAATACCAACTTTATCTACAAATTTAGGCTTAGTATACTTTCCTTTTATTTCTTCTTTATAAGATGCTATAGACATATAACTTTCTATTTCACCTATTAGATAATATAAATCTAAAATATACTCTCTCTTTTCCTCTAATAAGCTAGCAATTCTATAAAAAGCAGTTTCCTCTAATAAAAATGGAATAGTTAAAACTTCAAACACGCCACCAGCTGTATTAGCCAATTGAATCGGTCTAGTAGCACTATCAATCCCCTTTAATTCTTTTAATAACTCTTTAATTTCTTTATTGTAATTTTCAATTGCAGGGTGTTTTATCTCTTGAATTTTTTTTGCAGAGATTATAATATTTCTTAAATAAAGTAACCCTTGTGATTTAACATTTTTTCTTTCTTTATCATTAATAAATACATTAACCCATAATAATACAAATGTAGCTAAAAGTAAGGTAGGCTCTTTTAATAATATTGATAATATTATTGTTCCAAACATTAAAACTCTACCAAATAAAATATATAAGTAATACTTGGTTTTATTTTCCTCTAAAGATTCCACTATCATATCTAAGAATGTATTTTTTCTATCATATCCTAGTTTAAAATAAATCATTTGTAACTTTGTTCTTAAATCAGTAGATTTTCTTAATGTTTCAACTAATTCATCTCTTTCCTCTAATCTCTTCTTATCATGAAGTGGATTTCTAAGCATTTTATATAAAATTGCTTCTCCCGCACTACTATAAGTTCTATCAACCTTAGCAAAAACTTCATCCATATTAAAATCATCCCAAGTTTGATCATCTATTGTATATCCATCATGTTCTTCCATATCAAAGTAAGTTCTTATATGTTTAAAATTTCTTTTCTTTTTTCTTTCTTCACCAAAATCTTTTTCCATCATATCATAAAGACCTAAAAGTGAATCCATTATATTTTTCATTTTGCACCTCTTTTTATCCATTAAGTTTAATATGAACATTTAATTACTATTATACACTATATTCTTATTCTATTATATAAAAAGCAGCATAATATCCTAAAAAAATCTCCCTATAAGTCTAAATATAAATCTTAAAACTTATAGAGAGTATAAAAATAATTTTATTTTTCTATTTCATTATTTTTTATGTGTAAATCCATTTGTGGATAAGGTATACTAATCTCTTCTTCATCAAACTTAACTTTAACTGCTTCAAGTAAATCAAAATGTACTTTCCAATAATCACTATTATTAACCCAAGCTCTTACTACGAAATTAACAGCGCTATCTCCATGTGCAGAAAGTGCTATAAATGGTTCAGGGTCTTTTAAAATTAACTCATGTGCCTCTACAATGTTAGATAATACTCTCTTTACCTTAAGAACATCTTGTTCATATCCAACTCCAAAAGTTAAATCCACTCTTCTTAACTCTTTTGCTGAGTAATTTACAATGCTTCCATTTGCTAAATTACCATTTGGAACAAGTATAAGCTTATTATCTACAGTTGTCATATGTGTATAAAACATACCTATTCTTTCAATAGTACCTGAATGACCAGAACCTTCAATATAATCTCCAACATTAAATGGTCTTATTAATAATATTATTACTCCTCCTGCAAAATTAGATAAACTACCTTGTAATGCAAGCCCTATAGCAACCCCTGCAGATGCAACTAAAGCTGCTATTCCTGTTGTTTTAATTCCTACATAATCCAAGAATATATAAATTACTATCCCCTTTAACACTACTTCTACAAAAGTATCTAAGAATGAGCTTACTGTTGCATCCACATTTCTTTTCTCTAATGTTTTACTCATTATATTTACTACTTTTTTAGCAAGCTTCCACCCAATCCATAATAAAATTAATCCTATAATTAACTTTATTCCTTCTGTAGTTGCCCAATTAATAATTTTGTTTAAAAACTGTTCTAAATTCATATTTCTACAAAGTCCCTCCTAATTTTATTCATTATTTTATTATATACAGATTTACTTTTTTGTAAACTTAAATTAATTTAATTCATTTTTTATTATAAATTCCATTAAATTTCTCTTAATATTCTCTTAAGCTAATTTCAAAAAGAACATTTTAAGTATATAATATATTTGCTTCTTGTAATTTCTCAAGGTATCTTACCAGAAAGGAGTTATTATCGTATAATGAAATTTAATTTTAAAAATATACCTAAGTATTTATTAATCGTATTATACCCATTATTTTTATCAATTTTATTAGAATATAATATCTGTCAGAACTTTAATGACACATTAAAATTCTTAATAAAAAAACCTAACATATTATTATTTAATATTATTATTTGTACAATCTTATTTGCTGTGATTTTTCTTATATTTAAAAAATCTTACTTATCTATGACTATTCACGGAGGCATACTTTATATTCTCTCTTGTATTGAATATTTTAAATATAAAACTAGCGGCAGTCATTTGGTTATTAGTGATTTATTAATGACAAAAAACTTAAGTGACGTTGGAAAATTTGCTTCATTAAAAATTACTTACCCATTAATTCTTAACTTTATAATATTGGTCTTATATATTTTCTTAACTTATAAAAATAATTTAAATTTAAATTTTTCGCTAAAAAAACGTATTTGTAGTTGTGCTCTTATAAGTTTATTAATAACTGTAATGTTAGCAACATCTATTTCTGCAAGAATTTTTTCAATTTTTGAAATAGAAACTACAGCAGCCACTAATATATTAGAAAGTAATGAGCAATTTAGTGATATAGGATTTCTTCCTTATCTAACAAAGACTACATCAGAAAATTTAATGGATATCGTAGATCCACCGGAAAATTATAGCTATGATTCTATAAAAAATTTACTAACTAATAATGATACAAGTACAAGTTCTGAAACTACATATGAAAATACTCCTAATGTTATTTTTATTATGTCTGAATCATTTAGTGATTTTAGAGTTTTTGACTCTTTAGATATTGATAGTGATATTTACTCTGGATTTGATTCAGTTGGATCTGAAGGCTATGTTGGAAGTTGTGTAGTTCCAACCTTTGGAGGATATACTACAAGAACTGAGTTTGAATTGTTGACAGGCTTACCAACCTATGCTATTAATACACCTTCGGTTCCACAAAACTTATTGAAAAAGCAGGACATCATTGATACAATTCCTAGCTACTTTAAATCTCTTGGCTATAGTACATCATATATTCATCCTTTTAGTAAAACTTTTTATGATAGGGATACATTATATGCAGAATATGGATTTGATCAATTATATTTTGATGATAGCATGACAGTTGAAACTGAAAACTTTAGAAGATATATTTCTGACGAAAGTGTTTTTAATCAAATTAAAAGTGTTTTACAATCAAATGAAAGTCCAAGCTATATATTTGCTACTACTATGCAAAACCATCAACCATACTATGCTGAAACTGCTGAAGGAGCAGATCAATTATCATACTACTTAGCTGGTATTAAAGAAACTAGTAATCAATTAAGAGAATTTACAAACTGGTTAAAGGATTTTGATGAAGATGTATTGCTTGTTTTTGTTGGTGATCATTTTCCTTTTTTCACACCAGATGATGATGTTTATGATAGATTAGGTGTTTCTGATGACAATGCAGAATTAATTTATAATCAAAAGTATATATTATGGAATAATTACGATTCTACTATTTTTAATAAAGATATGGATACTATTTCTGCATTTTATATACCTTATGTTGTTACAGACTTAATCAATTCTAAAAATACTGATTTTATGAGAACTATGAAAAATTTAATGAAGGACTATCCACTTTACTCACCAAGTATCCAAAGCTCTGATACTCGAAATGAAGCCTTAGATTTGATTACTTACGATAGAGTTCTAGGTGAAAATTATAGTTCCGATAATAATAATAATAATAATAATAATAATAATAATAATAATAATAATTGAATTTACTAAACTTGAAATTTTGGCCCCCTTAATTTATATTATATCTGTATTATACATATGTATTTATAAATTAAGGGGGATATATTATGTTAGAACATATTTTTGATATATTACTTCCAATATTAATTCACATATTTGAGTTAATGGGAGTAATTGTATTAACAGTAGGCGCATTTACAGCATTTTATCACTATGTAAAATCTAAATTTGGTAAAGAAGGCTATTCATTAAAATATCAATTTGCAAACTCTATGATTACTGCACTTGAATTTAAACTTGCTGCTGAAATACTAAAAACTGTTTTAGTAAAAAGTCTTGATGAATTAATAATTTTAGGAGCTTTATTCCTAATAAGAGCCTTAATGACCTTTGTTTTAGAACGTGAAATTAAGGATAGTGAAAAAAATCATAAAAATTCTTTAGAATATTAGTAAAAAATTTGACTCTAAAATATTTTAATAATAAAAAATATTTTAGAGTCATTATAAATAAATTTATTTCAAATCAAATATTATATTTCCTTTATCATCATAAGCTAATTCTTTAACAAATGTATGTCTATTTGGATCGTATAGTGGATCTCCTACTATCTCTTTATAATTCCTTGCATGATATACTAATATATCCTTTTTACCATCTTCTGATACAGTAAAGCAACTATGTCCTGGTCCAAATATTTCCGCTTCTTCATCTGTCTTTAAAACTGGTTTTTCTGACTTATGCCATGAATTTTTATTTAATAAATCACTATTTTCATCAGCTATTAATACTCCCATACAATAATTATAATCAGTAGCACTTGCAGAATATGAAATAAATATCTTTCCATTTCTATTTAAGACTGCCGGTCCCTCATTAACTAAGAACCCAATCTTCTCCCAATCATATTCTGGTTCTGCAATCATTACCTGTTCACCTTCTATTGTCCAAGGATTCTTCATCTTTGCAATATATAAATTTGAATTTCCATATATATTGGGATCTTTTTGAGCCCAAACTAGGTATCTAACTCCTTTATGTTCAAATGTAGTTGAATCTAATGCGAAAGATTCCCAATTAGTTTTTAATTGTCCCTTTTCAATCCACTTTCCCTCTAATGGATTTTCACTTTCATTCTCTAATACAAACATTCTATGATCAAATAATCCTTCATTAGTTTCTGTAGTTCTAGCTGCTGCAAAATATACATACCATTTACCATCAATATAATGAATTTCAGGTGCCCATATATTTGCACTCAACATACCCTCATCATGTTTCCTCCAAATAGTTACCCCATCTGCTTCTGATAATCCATTTATTGTTTTTGCTCTTCTTATTTCAATCCTATCATATTCAGGTACCGAAGCTGAGAAGTAATAATATCCATCTGTATGCTTATATATCCATGGATCTGCTCTTTGTAATATAATAGGTTTTACTAATTCTTTAACTGTCATAACTCTCCCCCATATTTAATACCAAATTTATAATATCTTTTTACTATTTTTTTGCATACTCTATTTTCATTATTATATCTTGTGGATAGTCTCCAAAAGATTTTCCAAATATACTTATTCCACCTATATTTTTTGCATTTTCTTTTATACCGATTTTAACACTTACAAAATCATTATTTGTAATATTAAAATCACTAATCTTTTTATCTGATAACTTTACATCATCAATATAAGTCCCGTTCTCCTTAATTCTCCAATATTTTAATAAGCCGTATTGATTTATTGTATCTGGCCACCATTGTGGATTATTTCTACCACGCCTACCCCCAAAATCACCAGGACTAGTCCATGTTCCAACTTCTATATCGTTTATCCACATAGTTATATCTGATGGCCAATCATTTTTATAATGTGGAGCTTCTGAACACATTTCTATTGAGATTTCTAACATATTTATGTCTTTATTTTTTAATTCTTCATATGGAAATTTATATTCTATATATCCATTATAAAACCATAATAATTGGGCATTAACCTTTTCTGGATAATAGAAACTACTTGGCTTATCAAATCGTCCTATGCTACCCTTTTCACTAACCAACCCGCAAGATGGTAATATACAACAATCACTGTAATTCCCAATAGGCATATTTATATAAACACAGTTTTCTGATAAAGTATTTATACTATCATTTAAATTAATAATAATATTGCTACAAGCCTTACTACTTACCTTCATAGAACCTCTAATTCCTGGTTGTAACTCTGTAAGCACTAATCCAGCCTCTTCTAAAATCTTTATATTTAATGCTGTTGTTGATACTGGTAAATCTAAAGCTTCAGCAATTTCATTTACATTTAAGCACCCTCTATCTAATAACTGCAAAATATTTATTCTTGCTTCATTGGCTAATGCTTTTATAACGCTAAGCATCTCATTTTTATCACTATAACTTAGTTCTATCTCTTTTAACATTCTGCGACACTCCTTCTTGTAAATACCACTTTTTAATTTTTGATAATATTAATCTGCAAGTAAATTATAAAGCGATTAAAAAAACTACTATAGTACACTAATAATTGAAAATTTAAGATACTTAACGAATATATTAATATACCTTATATACTTTTCTCTAACCTAATTACATTGCAAGAAATTTTGCTTAATGTTGAAACTAATATCATCATTTAAATTTTTATTTACTATAAATATAGTATCAATTTCTTAATTATCTTAAGAAATTCATTCTACATCATTAGCATCTTTAAAATATATTGTACCATGTTTTTACGATGATATTGCTACTTGTAATTCTATTCCATTGTATTTGTATTTTTTTATTCTTTATCCTTTAACAGCTCCTGCTGTCATACCATCAATAAAGTACTTTTGGAAGCATAAGAAAATTATTAAAACTGGAATTACTGAGAAAAATGATCCTACTATTAATAAATCATAATTATTTCCATAAGGAGTTAATAATGTATTTAATCCTATTGGTAAAGTAAATTTAGTATCACTCTTTAAAACTAGTAAAGGCCATAATAAGTTATTCCATGCACCCATTGTATTTAAAATTGCCATTGCTGCAAAGGCTGGCTTCATAATTGGAATTATTATTCTAAAGAAAATACCATATTCTGATGCACCATCAATTCTTCCTGCATTAATTAAATCTCTTGGTATACCCGTTAAATATTGTCTAAAGAAGAATATAGTAGAAGCACTAGTTATTCCGGGCAGTATAATTCCTGTATAAGTATCTATTAATCCCATATCTATTATCTGACTATACATAGGTACCATTAATATTTCAAAAGGAACCATCATAACAAATAATACGCAAATAAACAAGAAATTTTTAAACTTAAAATCATACATTGAAAACCCATATCCAACTGCTGCACATACAAATAAAGTTATTATTACAGAAACAGCTGTTAAAAATAAGCTATTAAAAAACCATGTAAAATACTGATGATCTCCAGTAAATAAGAATATAAAATTATCTAGAGACATTTTATCTAGTTCAATCTTTAAATTTATTCCATAACGGATTAAATCGTTGCCTGGTTTAAATGATGAAATAACTAATATATAAAAAGGTATAATTATAATACAAGATAAAATAAGGAATAAAGCAAAAACTAATACTTGTAATGCCAAACGCTTTTTATTTCTAGTAGCTTTCTTTTTTACTGGTTTTTCTATATTTGTTGATACATTTAAATTAGCCATTACCTACTCCTCCTTTGAAAATGTTCCATTTAATTTTAATTGAATCATATTAATAGTCATTGCTATTATGAATAGTACGATACCAACTGCAGATGCATATCCCATTGCATTCTTTTCAATACCTTGTCTATACAAGTATCCTACAATTGTAAGTCCTATATTCTTTGGTGATGCATTTCCACCCCAAATCATATAACTCTCTGTAAACATCGCTAATCCAGCATATATTGAAATAGTCAATACATATACTATTGTTGGCTTTAATTGTGGAATTGTAATATAAATGAATTTTTGAACAGCATTTGCTCCATCTATATCTGCTGATTCATATAATTCATCTGGTATGTTCTTAAGACCTGATAGAAAATATAACATATTAACTCCTGTCCATCTCCAACACGCTAAAAGTAATAATGCAAAGAAACCTGTTCCTGCACTTTTTAACCATTTTATAGGCTCCATTCCAAAGAAACCTATAATAGAGTTCATTACTGCACTATCTAATTCACTAAATGCTAATCTAAATATTGTACCTGCAACAACTACAGATGTTAATGCTGGTAAATATAATGCAGATTTAAAGAACTCCCTTCCTTTAGCAAATTTACTATTTAAAACTGTTGCAAGTAACATAGGAATTGGAATAAGTAATATTAAAGTCCAAATCATATATTTCATACTGTTCATAATAGCTTTAATGAATACTTTATCACCTAATAATCTAGTATAATTATCAAATCCAATCCATTCTGTTATTCCTGGTAAAACTGATTGAAAACTCATTATTATAGTTCTTACCATAGGTGATATAAAAAACACTAAGAATATGATTATAAATGGTAATATAAATACATATGGTGCAACTTTTTTATTGTATATAAACCTTTTTACCATTGCTTTGCTCCCCTCGTATAAATTATGCAAAGTTCATCTAGAATGATGAACTCTGCACTTATATAATTTTATTTATTGAATAGCATTTTCTACTTCTTCTTGTGCATAATCTAATTCTTCATTTACATCTCCACCATCTTCAAATATACTATTCAAAGTAGTTGTACATAAAACTTCATTTACAGATGGTGTATTTTCAACAACTTTACATAATCCAATTTCATCTTTTATTTCATTTAATACATCAAATGGATTGTTTTTGAAATACTTAACATATTGATTTTCAGGATTATGAGTAACTTCTTCATTATCCCAAACAGTTGTGTTAACCGGATCAAATCCTAGTATTTCCCAAACCTTTATATTACCTTCTTCTGAAAGCTTAGCAAATGCTAAGAACTCTTTAGCTAAATCTGCATTTTCACACTCTTTAGTTACAACAGTACCAGTACCGCCTCCACCAACAGAACGATCTTGACCTTCTTCAAAAACAGGAGCTGGAGCTATAGCAATTTTACCTGATAACTCTGGCATATAGTTTATAAATCTTGACATAAACCACATTGGCATAATAGCACAAGCATAATTTCCATTGTTATATTCACCAAAAGCTTCTTCCATATCTGGTTGTCCACCTGCAATTGTAGCAATTGCATTGCTATCTTGAAGGTCTTTTAATGTTGATAATACTTTTTTCATTTCATCACTATTAAGTATTGGATTACCATCTTTATCTATATAATCACTTCCAAGTTCTGATAACATTAATGATTCAGTCCATAATGTACCTGTATCTGCAGTTCCTAAATATTTCCCTGTAGCTTCATAATACTTACTACCAGCTTCTTTAAAATCATCCCAAGTTTTTATTGTAGTATAATCAATTCCTGCAGCTTCTAATAACTCAGTATTATAGAATGCAACTGTTGCACCAACGTGTGTTGGTAATCCATATATATCTCCATCTTTACTATAAAGATTAAGTCTTGATTCAACTATTGAATCTTTATAAGGTTCAACAACATCATTTAATGTTTCTAATTGTGGCACACCTTTTAAGAAATTAGGGAATTGTCCAACTTCTATATCACATAAATCTGGGGCACCCTTTCCTGCTAATAATGAAGATTGTAATTTAGTATGCATATCTCCAAAAGGTAAAACTGTCATTTTTAAATTAATTGTTTTATCCGGATTTTGCTCATTCCATTCTTTAACCATTTCTTGATAGAATTGAGCATGTAATTCAACGAATGTCCACATTTCAAACTCAGTACCATTTTCATCCCCTACAGTTACTACTGTTGGCTCCTCTTCGGATGAATCTGATGTAGCTTCTTCAGATTCATTTGTTTCTCCTGAATCCCCTGTACTTTTATTAGATCCACACCCAACCATTAAACCCGTAGTTAATGATGTGGCTAACAAAAGTCCCATCAACCTCTTAAACGTTTTCATCTTGATCATAATATCCCTCCATAAATCCATATAAATATATTACAAAAGCATAAGCTTATGTAGACACCCAAATACTTCAATTCCCTTTTAAAAATAACTCTCTTTTATTTTATTTTTATTTTTTTGAATTATTACAATATTATTGTAACTAATTAATTACAGGATTGTCAATACATTTATGTATATTTATTACAATTTATTTTGAAATTTTTTTCACTTTTATGGATTAATCCTATATCCTTGTTTAAATTGTACTGACAATCTCTATTTTTTCTATTCTTTTTAATATACTTAGTATTTCATAATTGCTTTTTATTTCACTATTTTTCTTTAAAATTTGATATCATTATAAAATACTATTCTAACAAAAATTATCCACGATTTCTTTAATTTTATCGTGGATAATTTTCTACTCATTGATATTAATTATAATCTCATATATTTCTTATTTATATTAAACATTATAAATAAGAATTTATTTAAATTATAATATTAACTTTTTCTTTGATTTTTCTATTATTTTCTCAACTATAGGATCAAATAATTCAGCTACTTCTTCCTCTTCTTCAATTAATTCTATAGATCCATAATTAGTTATAGCTCTATGCATAGGTAATTCCCCTAATAGCTCTACATTCATATCTTTTAAGAACTTTTCAGTATTTTCTCCGTTAAATAATTTAATAGTTTTATCACAATCTGGGCATTTAATATAACTCATATTTTCTATTACCCCGAATATATCTATGTTCATTTTTCTAGCCATATTTATTGATTTAGAAACTATCATAGAAATCATATCTTGAGGAATAGAAACCATCACTACACCTTTTATAGGTATAGTTTGCATTACTGTTAATGGAACATCACCTGTTCCTGGTGGCATATCTATTATTAAGTAGTCTAATTCTCCCCAATATACTCCAGTCCAGAATTGTTTTACAACGCTAACTATAGCTGGCCCTCTCCAAATAACAGCTTCGTCTTCTTTTTCTACAACAAGATTTAAAGACATTACTTTAATTCCTTCACTACTTTCTACAGGAAAAATAAGAGTTTCTGTTCCTCTTGCTCTTTCCTCTTCTATATGAAGTAATCTTGGTATACTAGGTCCAGTTATATCAGCATCTAAAATTCCTACTCTATATCCTCTTTGAGCTAATTGTCTAGCCATCATAACAGACATTGTAGATTTTCCTACTCCGCCTTTACCACTCATTACAGCGATTATATTTTTTATTTTATTTTCTGGATTATTTTCAATTCCACACTGTGTTTCATCTTTTCCACATGATCCATGACTTGGACATGTACTACAGTTTCCCATTTACTTCACCTCATTTTATGTATCTTTTTATATTTATTTATCATAAGTTTATTCCTAATATTTGTCTTTGTCAAATATTAAAAAACTGCCTCCGGGGTAAATCCAATATATGGATTGACCCCGGAGGCAGACCCATTTATTTACAGAGATTGTTTTAACATATAGTCTTTCCAATCACCGTTGCTTATGTAAATGCTGTTCTTTTCAAAAACCTCTTTATCATTCATAGCATAATAATAAACATAACAGCTTTCCTTAGTTCCATCTGAAAGCTCAACATCCATTATTATCCTATTATACTCATTCCTATTATCATTTACTCCATAGTAATTTTCCATTTTATCCATTGGAATCATTACACTTTCAAAGTCATTTAAAGTCATTACTTCTCCTATTACCACATCATCACCTTCAATTAATGCTGGATACCCCTTATGTGGCATATGATATAATTTTCCTTTTACTTTTCCCTCTTGAGCATTTGATATTTTTCCTAATAAATATTTATTATAGTTAAAGAATCCAGTTCTCAAACTACCATAAACAAAGATTTTCTTTTGTTCTCTTGGTTCTAACATTTTAACAAATAGCTCCACCAACAGCCTTAATATCTTCTGAATTTTCTACTGCTGCTTTTATTGCTAATTCTAATCCTTTTGAAATATCAATTGTGCTCATAGATGGTTTTTCTGGTTTATCAACTACTTGTGATGGAATGTATGGAACATGTATGAATCCAGCTCTAATATTAGGGTACTTCTTATCTACTAAATATAATACTCCATACATCACATGGTTACATACGAAAGTTCCTGCTGTATTAGATACTGATGCAGGAATTCCATTATTTTTCATTTCATTAACCATTGCCTTTATTGGTAGATTTGAAAAATATGCTGCTTCACCATCTTCATATATAGTAATATCTAATGGTTGATTTCCTTCATTATCTTCAATTCTTGCATCATCTATATTTATTGCAACTCTTTCTGGTGTTATACCGAATCTACCACCAGCTTGCCCAATAGAAATAACTATATCTGGATTGTGAAGTTCTATTGCTTCCTCAATCTTTGCTAAAGATTTTCTAAATACTGTAGGAATTTCAAGCTTAATTATTTCAGCACCTGAAATAGTATCAGGTAATAATTTAACTGCTTCTAAAGCCGGATTTATTGGCTCTCCTCCAAATGGATCAAATCCTGTTATTAATACTTTCATATTTATCTTCTCCTTCGTTACTTTTCATACTTTAGTAAAGTTTAATCCTTTATTTGATTATGAATTATGAGATATTATCTATCTCATAAATGATTTAGATAATATCTCATATATATTATAACATATTAAATTAAAATGCTAAGAAGTACATTAACACAATATGAATAGCTAATAAAATTAAAGCTACAGGTGCTTGATGCTTGATTATTGAATTTTTATCTTCAATTTCAAGTAAAGCAGCTGGCATAATATTAAAGTTAGCTGCCATTGGTGTTAATAAAGTACCACAATAACCTGCTGTTAATGCTAAAGCTCCTGCTATAGCAACATTAGCACCTTGTGCGAATACAAAAGGTATACCTATACCAACTGTTATTACTGAGAATGCTGCAAAAGCATTTCCCATTATCATTGTAAATACTGCCATACCTATACAGTAAGCACTAACTCCTATAAATATATTTCCTTGTGGTAATACACTTGATATCCCTGAAGAAATTACATCACCAACTCCTGCTGCTGTAAATAAAGCACCAAGTGCTGCTAATAATTGAGGTAATATACTTACTGCTCCTACTGATTGAAGCATTCTATCTGATTCTTCAACTAAAACTCTTGGTTTTGCCTTAGTAATAATAAATGTAACTATCACTGCTATTACTGCTGCAACACCTATAGCTGCTGTTCCTGAAATTGGTGTAAACTGTGCAATTCCTAATGCAACTAAAGCTATAACTAATGATGGTATAAATACCTTAAGTCCTAATTTTTCTGCTTGTTCTTCTCCGAACTTCTCATCTAAAGCCTTAACAGTTCCTGGTTTAACTTGCTTAGTTAAAGTAAGTACTGCTATAACAACTAACATTGCTCCAACCACTACTGATGGTATATATGGTCCAAATACAAATATTACTCCAAGTAACGCCCAAAAGATAGCTGTTCCAATTTTAGCTTTATGATTTTTATCTCTTAATGTTAATACAGCTGTATTTAACATCATAATTCCAATTATTATGTAGAATATTTCTAATAACATATTAGAAATTGCTGTAAAATCCATATATCTCTTCTCCTTTGTAACTATTTATTCTTCTTCCCAAATTGTCTTTCTAATTGCTTGTCCAGTAATATATTTTGAATTAAAACTAATACAAAGGCAATTACTGCTACAGGAATTGATGCTTTTGCAATATCTAATCCTGTTGTTGCATATCCTAAATCACTTAAAGTATTAGCAATTAATAAAACTCCTGAACTTGCTAAGAAAAGATTTTGACCATAGAAATTACCATAGTTATCCATAGAAGCTGCTGCTGCTTTTATTTTAGCTTCTGTTTTTTCATCAAGCTTGCCATATTTACTTATTGCAGCACCTTGAGCCATTGGATTTATTAAAGGTCTAACAAATTGAGGATGTCCACTTATTCTTAATGACATAGCTCCAGCAATTTGTCTTATTAAACAATAAAGTGTTAACAGTTTTCCTGTTGAAAGATTTTTTACTTTCTTAATAAGTGAAACTGCTTTTTCTTTTAATCCATATCTTTCTGATATACCTATTACAGGTAATGTTAATATAAAAATTGTTATTAATCTTTGATTAACAAATGTTTGCCCAAGAATTGATAATATTTCAGTAATATCCATATGAGCTGCAAATCCTGTAGTAAGCGCTGATATTATTATTACAGCTATACTATCTAACTTTAATGCAAACCCTACTATTACCATTAATATTCCTATTAGTACCATTTTTGTTCCCTCCATTATACGTCTATATTATATTTATACCCTTTTTTTCTGCATTTGTCTACAAAAAAATTATACCAACAACTCTTCTTTGTACAATTTATATAATTTATTATCGTTTTCATTAACAAAATATTAATAATCTCCCCCTTTTGAACTCACTTTATTATATATATTTATTTTCAGATTATTCACCTTTTAATAAACATAACTTTTTTTTGCATAATTATTCACCCCTTTCATAATAATGATGTTCATAATAATCATCTTTTTTATCATAATATTGGAAATCTTTGTAGTTATTATAATAGTCATAATCATCAAAATAATAATGAAAATCATCTATTTTATTGATATCATTATTATTATTTAAATCATTATTTGGCACTATTTCATATTGTTTTGGACTAGTTTTATTAAAATAACCATCATAATATGATTTAGAATCTAGTATATAATAATCAAAATTAATTTTTGTTATACAGAAAAACAAAATAAAACTTATCCAACTTATAATTTCTTGTTTTTTCTTCATATTAATTTCCTCTACTTTCAATTAGATACTACATTTATTTTTAGCTATATTTTAAATTTTATTAACATAAAAAAAGCTATATCAAATTTAATAAAAAATTTTGATATAGCTCTCTTTAATTCTATTTTCCTTTATAAACTTCTATAAACGTATCTTTATAACCTTTACTTATTAATTCGGCTTTTCTAACTTCTGCATTTCTTTTTTCTTTAAAACTTCCTACTACACACCTATAGTATACTTCATTATTATTTAAACTATTACTAGTAATACTTATGCTTTTCCCTATTTGTAATAAACATCCCTTAACAATTGATTGTGCTATTTGTTCAAATTTAGAATCAAATATCTTGTTATCTGAAGTGTTATCTATAAATCCAACTTCTACTAATATTGCAGGAGATTTAGTTTCTCTTAAAACATGAAAATTAGAAATCTTTATTCCTCTATTAACAAACCCATTTTTAACTACTTTAGAATTAACTTTATTAGCTAATTGCTCTGCTATACCTCCATTAGCATATACATGTATTTCAAATCCCTTTACAATTTCTGGTTGATATGCATTTCTATGAATACTTATAAAATAGTCATAATCCCCATTATTTTCTTTATTACTTCTCTCAGCTAAACTTATAGTAGTATCTATAGACCTTGTATAATAAACATTTTCATTATTATTTTTTAATAATTCACCAACTCTTAAAGATAACTTAAGGACATCATCACATTCTCTTCTTCCTTTATAGGTAGCTCCTGAATCTACCCCTCCATGACCAGGATCTATTAACCATTTCGCCATATTGTATATACCTCCTTGAAAATTTATTTTTCAATATAAATATATACAAGTAACTACCCTTATTTATAAATTTATACCCAAAATTTATATAATATAGATTACTTAATAAGTATTTGTATTTTTCCTAATGACTTTTCCATTCCATTACTACTAACTCTAGTTATTATATATATTTCATAAAAATCCCCTAATATTTCAATATTATTCTCTTCTATATAATCCATAATAATATCGTAATATTTTCTTGTATCATTATAGTCATCATCAAAATTTAAGGTTAAATATCTTCCTCTTGGTAAGATAATTTTATCATACTCTGAAATATCCATTCTTCTAGTAAAATCTATTATTGTATTTCTATATGTTACTTTATTAAGTTCTTTAAGATCCTTGTATGAAATAACAAATCCTAACTCCTTATTAAAATAAGTATGTTTTTTTTCCACTTCCGCTAAAATTTTGCTTAAGTTTACCTCAAATTCTTCTGTAAATCTATTTGTATTATTATACTTAATAAAACTTCTCTCATCATAAAATTTTATAAATACTTTGTTTAATCCTTCATCTAATGAAACCTTTATACGCTCCTCTAGAAATGTAATATTATCTTTTATCTTATTTAACTCTTTTATTTTTTCATCTATAATTATCTTTTGCTTTCTTATAACATGTAAAACTGATTCTGGTGAAGTATAATTTTCTATTATACTCTTTATCTCATCTAAAGAGAGTCCCATAGCCTTACATTGTTTAATTAAATCTAATATTATAAAATCCTTAGCACTGTAATATCTATATCCTGTACTACTATTTATATATGAAGGCTTTAATAACCCCACTCTATCATAATGTCTTAAGGTTTCTACTGTGATATTATGTATTTTAGCCACTTCTCCAATAGAAAATTTAGATTTCATATATATTCCCTTTCTAAAACTCTTAATTTTTAATAATCTAAATGCAATTACTTCTCCACACCATCTATTTAATATTCAATAATACGGAAACTTTAAATATAGATTCATTATAATCATACTTTAACATCCCTTTATACTTATTTACTGTAATCCCAATATTTTCCAAGCCAACTCCATGAAACTTTTTATTCTTTTTCCAAGTTATAAATTCAACCCCATTTTTACTTATTTCCCCATCATAAGAATTTTCAATAGATACATACATATAATTTCCAGAAATATTACTCTTTAGATTTATAATTTTTTGAGAACTATTATTTAATTTTTCACAAGCTTCTATTGCATTATCAATAAGATTTGAAAATATAATACATAAATCAATATCAGTAATTTGAATCTCTTCTGGAAGCTTTATATCTAAATCTAACTTTATATTCTTTTGCTTACACTCTTCTATTAAATTACTTAATATAGAGTCTATTACTTTATTTTTAGTTACACTGTTCTTTTGCATATTTTTATATGTATCAGTTAACTCACTCATATAATCAATAGCTCTTTGATTTTCACCATTTTCAATAAGTCCTATAAGAATTCTCATATGATTACTTCTATCATGAATATATCTTTTAATTTCATCTTCACGCTTCTTTTCACTTTTATAATATTTCAATTTATATTGAAGCTGCTTATTTAATACATCTATATTTTTTTGTAATACTCTCTTATGTAACTCCTTTTCTTTTAACCTAAACATTACTATTATAATTAAAATGAATATAGAAATAACTAAAATAATAGATAAATATATATATATCTGTTGATTTAATCTAGCTATCGCTAAATCACTACTTATTTTATTTAAATTAATTTCATTTACTTTATTAATAAGATGATAATTGGGATTTTCTCTTATTAGTTGTATAGATAAAAATTTAAGTTTATCTAACCAATATTCTTCCACCTCTTTATTTCCTATATCTTTATTTAACTGTAATAATCTATCTATTACATATAAAATTTTACGTGATATATTTTTATCTAATAAAATATTATAAGCATATTCAAAATTTTCAATGGCACCATCTATATTATTTTGTTGACTTAATATTTCTCCTATTACAATAAATTTATCAACTGTATATAAATTTTCTTTTTCAATATCTATATTATTTAATAACTCTAAGGCCTTTTCATACTCTTCATTTTTATAATATGTAGTTGCTAGAAGTATATTAAGCTTTATATCTAACATATAATTATTACAATCTTCTAATTGAATCCTCTCATATGCTTTTTGTACATATTCCTCAACCTTATCAAATAAATTTTTTCCTTTATAATACTCTGCTATATTTGCATATGTATATGATGATATTTCAACATCATAATTTTCTAATATATTTTGTATTTCTTTAAAAGAAGTATCAGCCTCTTCATTCATATTAAATTCTTGTTCTGTTACAGCTTTAATACTTTTTACTTGAACTAACTGAGAAATGTAAATATTATCAAGCTTATTCTTATCATATAAATCCATTAATATAATATTTGATTTATTACTATATATATATGCCCACTCATAATCTCCCCTTTGTAAGTATAATTGAGCTATTAAGCACTCTACACTTCCAGCAAATGTCCACTCTTGTTGATCTATTAAAATTTTTTCACTTTCTATTGCAATATCTAATAATTCATCAAATTTATTAGATTCATATAAAAAATTAATCCTTGCTAGATATTCTTTTACTCTTTCTCTTTCAGATAAATTACTATCAATTTTTTTATCTAAAAAATTTAATATTTCATCATAATTTTCATTATATTCTTTATTTAATTTATTAATATATCTATATACATCTTTATTATCTAAATTTATTTTATCTACATAAACTAATAAAATACTTATAGATATTACAATTAAAGACAATATTAATAATAATTTTCTTTTCATTAATCTACTCCTTATATAAATTAATTTTAGTAATAGTATTTATTTATACTATAAATTATTTTTTATAATTTTTATACATTTTCTTTAATTATTAATATCAAATTTAATTTTTTATTGTATAATTAGTTTATATATATAAAAAGGGGAGGATATTATGATTGAAATCGCGGTATGCGATGATGATAAATTTACTGTTGATTATATAGTTAATACACTAACCCACATCAGTAAAAAAAATAATTTATATATAAATATACATACTTTCACATCTGGAATGGAATTTATTTCAAACTATAATCCTTCTAAAAGCTATGACATAATATTTTTAGATATATTATTAGACTCTCTTAATGGAATAGATATTGCAAAACATATAAGAGAAAATAATGATATAACAAAAATAATTTTCATAAGTAGTAGTAGTGAATATATACTTGATGGCTATGATGTAGAGGCTTCTAATTATCTAATAAAACCATTAGATTATGAAAAACTTAATAAAGTTTTTATTAAAGCAATAAAAAGCTTATATAATACTAACTCTAAACTTTTAAAAATAAATCAGGGTTCAAAAACTATAACTCTACCTTTATCTAAAGTTCTATATTTCGAAGTTTATAACCGAAAAGTAATTGCTATTTTAGATAATAGTACTATCGAATTTTATAGTAGACTTAGTGATATTGAAGTTCTTATAAGTAACTATAATTTTGTAAGATGTCACAGAAGCTATTTAGTAAACGTATGTAAAATTTCTCAACTTTCATCTTCTGAGATAACTCTTAATAACTTTGCTAAAATACCTATTGGGAAAAAATATATAAATAATGTAGAAAATGCATTTTTTAAATTTATAGATTCTATTTAAAATATAAAAAAAGCGTTAAAATAGTTTTTTCCTTAAAACTATTTTAACGCTTTTTTTACATATACTTTATCTTATCTTTAGTTCTCTTTAGTTTTATTTAGATAATAAATTTGCTTTTGAACTATTAATTTATCTATAATCTGACTTAATTGAATTACTTCATCTGCTATACCATGTTTATAATAAAGGTCACTTAAAATTATTCTTAATTCATTTAATACTTCATCCTCTAAATTTATCTCATCTCTTTTCTCTTTTACCATATACATATACATTTACTCCAATTCACATTTTCAAACAAATTCTCCTAATATATTCCTTTTGTTTAGCGATATTTATTCTATCATTTTAGACATTTCTATTCAATTATTTTGTATTCAAATATATATTTTTTGTTGTAAAACGTTGTAAAATATAAAAAAGTACCATAGTGATATATTAAAATTTTAATATATCACTATGGCTTAAATATAATTATTATATTTTTTAAACTTCTTCTATTACTCTAAATGTATATGATTTTATATTTCCTACTAATTTTATAGTTATGAAGGTTAAAGTTTCAGATACAATTGCACTTGCCCATATACCATTAATACCAAAGAATCTACCTAAAATAAATAAACATATTGGTAAATACACTATGGATCTTAATATACAACTTAAATTAGAATACTTAGGTATCTCAATTGCTTGGTAGTAAACTAAACTGTTTAAATTTAATCCTACAGCAAAATAACTTAAACATGCTATTTTTAGTGCATCATAAGCCATTTGTGCTATTTGTGTATCATTTGTAAATATAGATATTAATGAAGGTCCAAATACAAAACTTATAATAACAAAAACCCCTGTTATTATTATATTAGAAATTGATGTTATTCTAAAGAACCCTAACATTTTTTCTACATCTTTCTTTCCATAATTATAACTAACAAGTGGTTGAACTCCTAATGTAATTCCATATAAAACCATATATATATTAGTAGTTATATAATTTAATATACTATATGCTGAAACTCCCATTTCGCCTGCATATTTTACTAATGCTATATTATGAAGTAAAACTATTATAGAATAACTTCCTTGAGCAAAAAACGAAGGAAATCCGATAGTGCAAAATTCCTTTATTGTTTTAAATGACACTTTTACATTTCCAAAAGATAAATATCCTTTTTTCATAATAAAATGAGGTAATACTATACTTACTGTTACTATTTGTCCAAGTCCAGTTGCTATTGCCGCACCTTTGATTCCCATTCCTAATTGGAAAATAAATATATAATCTAAAATTATATTAGTAATAGCACCACTTATAGTAGATACCATTGCTAGCTTTGGTCTGCCATCATTTCTAACAAAACTATTTAAAACAATACCAACTAAGTTTGGTATACAGAATAATGCATAAAATCTTAAATACTCTACAGCTAATGGTTTTAATACTTCAGTTGCTCCTAACATACTTACTATTGGACTAGTAAATAATATACATACTATACTTATTATTAAACTAAATATTAATAAAGACTTAAAAACTTGTCTAAAAATATTAACTGCTTTTTTTACATTATTTGCCCCAATATTTTTAGAAACTAATGCTCCTCCTCCGATAGCAAACATGGAAGCTAAACCAAATAACATTACCGTAAATGGAAGAACTATATTAACTGCTGCTAATGCTGAATCTCCAACACCTTGTCCTACAAATATTCCATCTATTACTGTATATAATGAAGAAATAAACATTGCTAATGCTGATGGAATAGCATATTTAAAAAATTCTTTTTTCATACATATCTCCTTTAATTTTTAATCCTTTCAAATTATAAAGTCTTTTCTTACACAAGAGTCAATAGTTTTTATTATTTTTATATTTAAATAAAAAAGAAATTATCTAAAAACTTTTAAATAAATATAAAATTAATTATATTTATTCTATCTTTTAAGATAACTTCTTTTATTTATTAACATGGTAATATTATAGTAAACTTAGTTCCCTTTTGTAATTTACTTTCTAACTCTATATTTCCATTATGTAGTGTAACTATGTACTTAACTAATGTTAAGCCAATTCCACTACTACTTACTTTAGTACAATCCCCATTTTTCCCCTGTTCAAATCTATTAAATATGAATTTCTGATCTTCTTCTGATATTCCAATTCCAGAATCCTTTATAGAAATACTTACACTACTATTATTATCCTTAATAAATATCTCTATCTTTCCGCCTTCTGGGGTAAATTTAATTGCATTACCTATAACATTAACTATACATCTTTCTATTTCATTTGGATCACAAGATATATACTTCTCTTCTATTTCAGGATCAATAATTAACTCAATCCCCTTCTCCTCTATATAATCACTCATAGTTAAAGCAGTTTCTTCAACTAAATAAACTATATCAACATTATCCTCTTTATTTATTTTATAAGTTCCAGATTCTATTTTAGAGCTATCTATAATATCATTAATTATTTTTAATAAACTATTTGAACTTTTCTGTACAATTTCCATATAATGATTAAGTTTTTTTCTTGAAATATCCTTATCTTTATTTAATGAGTTTATTAACTGTACAGTTGACAAAATAATATTAATAGGTGTTCTTAGTTCATGAGATAAATTTACAAAATAATCATTTTTAAACTTTTCACATCTTATACTTTTTTCATATAATAATTGATTTTCTTTCATTTTTTCATTAATTTCTTTTGTTTGCTTTTTTACTAATGACTTTAATATTTTCATATTGTTCCAGAAATAAAATACAATAATACCTATTATAAATATATAAAAACAATATGCTATTTTTGTCTTCCACCAAGGCCTTTGTATAATTATTTTTATACTACTTTCACCTGTTAACTCCCCATTTTGCTGCATAGCTCTAACTTTAAATGTATATTTCCCAGGAGATAATACTGTATAATTTACATAACTAATATTACTAGAATATATCCACTCTTCATTTAAGCCTTCAAGTTTATATTCATATGTTATATCTGAACCTTCTGCATAATCTGCTAAAAAATATACAATAGTTATATTATTTTCATTATATTTAAGTGCAATATCATTTATCTCATCAAAATCTATTTTTTCGTTATTAACTCTAATACTACCGATAATAACTTTATCATCGGTATCATTTTTATTATTTTCTTTATCTAATTCATTAGGATTAAAATAAAAAATGCCTTCTGTAGTTACAAATAATAAATTTCCACTTTTTGATTTCCAAAAAGAGTTTAAATTAAATTTGCTTCCCTGAATACCATAGTATCTATTAAGGTTTGTAAATTTATTTTTCTTAGTATCAAATTTACATATCCCCTTATTAGTTCCAATCCAAATATCATCATTATCATCTATAACAATGGAATTAACATAATCATTTATCATTCCATCTGCTTCACTATATACACTAAATTTTTCAGTTGCAATATTAAATTTATTTAACCCTGAATTTGTCCCAATCCATAAGTTTCCTTCATCGTCACCATCTATGCAATTTATAACATCATAACTTATACAATTTTCTAAATCATTATTAACATAATTTTTTATTATTCCATCACTTTTATGAAATTTAATAAGTCCTGTATATTCTCCTCCTGCTAACCACAGTATATTTTCATCATATTTATCTTGAAATATATCTACTATTTTTATACACTCAAGTCCATAATCTTCAAACTCTTCTTTATAGGTTTTTATTTCGTTTCTATTAAGATCCAATCTAACAATTCCATTGTCAGTAGCCATCCAACAGTATTTATCATTATCAAATATTATTTTCTGTATACCCAAATAAATTTCATTGTCCAAACTTTCAACATACTGATTAGAAATTTTATTTTTATGTTTATTAATTATATCTATACCTTTATCAGTAACTACAACAATTTCTCCTGTTTTGAATTCAGTAATATATTTTATTGCATTACTAGAAATAGTATTTTCATAATTTTTATTGTAAGTATACTTTATTACTTTCTTTTCATCTACTAATATATTTATTAATCCATGATATTTAGTTCCTATCCATAAATCTCCTTCAGAATCTTCTATTATGGAATTAATATTTGTTTGCTCAATTTCATTTTCTTTTAATATTAAATTTATCTCATTATTAATTTGTTCAGTTATATTTAACTTACTTATACCATTATCTGTACCTATCCATAATAATCCATTACTATCTTCTAAAAGACAATTTATATTATTACCAACCAATGAGTTAACAGATTGCTTGTCAGTTTTATATAAAGTAGTTAAATTGCTTTCTTCATTATACTTTATTAACCCACTATAACTTGCAAACCATAAATCATTATTTTCATCACATAATATATAAGTAATATCACTATATATTTCTTCATCAATATCAATGTTAAAATTACTTAATATGTCTGCTTCATGATCATATTTATATATACCATTTTTAGTAGCAAACCATATATCCTCATTATTATCTACTTCTAAACTATAAATATAATCGTATTGCTCTTGCTCAAATTTACTTTTATATACTATACCAGTTCTTATATCTACTATACTGGCTCCACATTTACTTGCAATTACTATATATTCATCTTTTACCTCTTTAATATCTGTTATATAAGAATTAGTTAATACTCCTCCATTATATTCATCATAATATTTTATAAATATTTCATTTTCAGCATCATACTTATTTAGGCCATTTTCTGTTCCTATCCACATTATATTTTCACTATCTTTATAAATAGCAGTAACATTATAATGTGATATACCTTTTTCACTATTATCACATTTAATATTTCTTATTTCTTCTGTTTTACTATTAATAATGCTTAAACCACCGCGAGTACCTACCCATATATTTCCATTCTCATCTTCACATATTGTATTTATATAAGTCGATGCCAATCCATTACTATAATTATATTCGACTATATAGTTTCCATCATATTGATTTAAACCATCATCTGTTCCAATCCATATATATCCTCTAGAATCTTGAAAAATTGTCGTTATATAATTACTAGAAAGTTTATCTTTTATAGTCAAACTCTCAAAATTTATATTTTCGTTTTTAGGAACTAATGTATTAACCTTATCTACTTTTTTTGCAAATACTAAACTATAATTAAATATTACTATTACTAATGTAAGAGATATTACTAATAAAACATACCTCTTCACAAGTTTATTCATATAGTTCCCCCTCTTTATTAATATATTTCAACCTATATTATATTACCTCATTTTACTTTTTTTGTCAATATTATCACTTTTTATACATTTTCTTATATTTTTTATTAATTTTATTATATATAAAGCCCACGATAATAATATTATTTATTATCGTGGGCTTTAATTAATAAATTTATTAAAACATATTTCCTCTTCTGCTATTATTTATATAGTTTATTGCTCTCATTTTAAATCTTTCATATTCTTTTAAATTATAAAAATGATTTAAATCTGATACTAAAAATAATGCACTCATTATTAAATACTTTAAATCATTTAAATTATTTTTATCATTATCCTCAACTTGAATTTCATCACTCTCAAATTTTAATTTTTCATAATTATTTAGAGCTATATTTAAATTCATTTTAATTTGTTCCTCTGTAAAAGATTCAAAATTTTCTCTAACTAATTTATCAATAAATGCTATAAACTCTTCATTGATATGGGTAAACTTCTCATATGTACTTATTAAACTCATACTTTTCCTCTTTCTAACTAAATTAATTGTATATTTAAATTATATATTAATATTAAAAAGTTTCAAAGTTAAAAAGTTCTTACTTAAATTTAATTAGATTGTTTTAACTTAATATTATATTATTTGACTACTTTTTTTAAAATCTATAAATGTTAATATTTCATCTATACACAAAGCTAATACAAACAATATTGATAGACTAGGCCATATTCCATTCAATAAATTATAAATTTTATATACAAAGTATGGATGAATTATTTTTACATCTATAATACTTAAAAGAACCCAAATAAGTGAAAATCTTAAACATATAATTCCTTCACAATTATACTTTTCTTTAGAATAATCCCAATAATCCTTATTAAAAAATTTTCTCATTAGAAATCCTGTTATATACTCCACAGATGTTGGAATTATAAATGATATTATAATTAAAAATATTATATTAGGTACAACCTTATATAATTCAAGTATCCAAGCCATAGCTATTGCATACATAGGTTTAAATGGGCCCTTTAAAAATCCATCCTTTTGAAAATGTCCATGAATATAATATGAAAAGACATTTTCTATTATCCACCCAATAAATCCATAAACAAAAAAATTATACAAAAACTCCATATTTATTCCTCCTTAGTATTTCTTAGTTTTTCTAATATTTATAAATTTTATCCATAAAAAAAGATGTCTAAAAATATTTTAAACATCTTTTTATAAATATTTATTTTTTCTTTCTTGCTAACTGAATTTCCCCTTCTATAATATCCTTATTTTTTATATTACTCTTCTTATTCATTTTATTAATTAAACTTCTTTTCACTTTATATGGTAAATTTAATAACTTTTCTATTTTAGAATCATCTATTTTTCTTACTAATAAAATTATAACTTCATCTAATATAATTGCACTAATGACATCTGCTATAAAATGCTGTTTTATAAACAAAGTCGATATTATTATTAATACACCTACTATTTCAGTATAGTAAAATTTCTTTTTTGAATTTTTATATTTTGTATATCTCATTATAAAATAAGTTGTTAACACATGTAATGACGGAAAACAATTTACCGGTCTATCTAGTGAATATATTATATTTACTAGATAATTTAATATATTACTATTGATAATGGTAGGTCTACTTATCTCTGTTGGATATAAATAATATACAATATAACATACACTCATTCCTATAAAAAATGATATAAAGACTCTAATATAATCTTTTCTTGAATTCACTAATATAAATATAAAACCTATTACAATATACAAATACCAATATACATAAGGAATAATAAATATAGAGTTAAATGGAATTACATTATCTAATTCAATTGTAAGATCATGTCCTCTCTTAGCTAAAATACTAGCTAAAATATAGTTTACATTAATTACTGGAATCATAATAAACCAAACTAAATCTAATATTTTTATTTTAACATTATTATTTATTTTTATTGTATCTTTTTTAATTTCCATACTCTACCTCACTATTTTATATACAAGTTACTTTATTTTTTATCAACTTTATTAATTTACAATTTATTCTATGCTAATTTTCCCCTTAAATAATCCATTAATAAAAAAATAACCAATTAAAATTGGTTATTTTTTTATTAATGGATTATTGTATTAACTTAACAACTTAAACATTTCTGCAACTGATTGTTTTACATTATCAGGTAAGTTATTTAAAGCTCTTTGCCTTTTACTTTCATCTTTTATTTGAGCTATTCTCATTATTTCTTGTTGCAAACCTGGAGTTCTATTTAATTCAGCTACTAATCTATTAAACTTATTTGCAAAAACAGGATCTTCTTTCATTTTTCTATCGATCTTCATTATAAGTTCATATGGATTCATTTATTTTATTCTCCTCCAATTCTTTATAATTTTATAATATTCTTCATTATTATAAATGTTCATACTAAGTCTTCTATAGTCACCTTAAATAATTTTTATTTAAAAGGTATAAATTCATATTACTTTTACACAAAATACTTTATGAAACTAAATCTTATAATAAAAAATATTAATATTTTATTTATATAAGGAGAATTAAAATGAAAGATTTAAATATTTACTCTAAATTTTTAAAAAAACTAATTATATTCTTACTTATATCTTTATCATTAATTAACGTTTCAACATATTGTTGTCTCTTATCTCCTATTAATATAGAAGATACTTCTAAAAATAATTATTGTGAAAAAAATAATACAAATGAAGAAAAAAAGATTGCATATTTAACCTTTGATGATGGTCCTAGTAAAAATACAGAATTAATACTTGATATATTAAAAGAAAATAATGTACATGCAACATTTTTTATAATTTCTCCATATATAGAACCTCATATTCAATTTGTCAAAAGAGCTTATGAAGAAGGTAATGCAATTGGTAATCATACTGCAGACCATGAATTTAAGTATGTTTATACTTGCGAAGAATCATTCTTTAAAAGTTTCAATAAACAACAGGAATTTATAAAAGAAGTTACAGGAAGTGATTGTACCATATTTAGATTTCCTGGCGGTTCTAATAATACTATCGTTAAAAATTCTAGAGGAAAAGATTTTACTAAAAATATAACTTTTAAACTAAATGAAGTAGGTGTTAATGTCTATGATTGGAATGTAGATTCTGGCGATGCTAAAGGAAATAATATTCCAGCCTCTACCTTAATTCAAAATGTTTCTAGAGAAATTAAAGATAAAGATGGTAATTATAAAAATCCTGCAATAATATTAATGCACGATTGTATGACTAAAAATACTACTGTAGAAGCCTTACCTGGAATAATTAAGCTTTTAAAAGATGCAGGATATGATTTTGGAATATTAAAATAACTAAATTGCTTTGCAATTTAGTTATTTTAATTAGTAATTTATACCTGCCGCAGTTACATTTTCTTTATCTCTTGATGAACATGGAGTAACTCCATATGTCATACCACAATGTGGGCATTTGTCTACTAAAGTTTTCATTATGAAATTCTTTCCACAGCTACATTCTATTTCATGTTGTATTGATATAGGAAAATCTGCTTTTCCCTTACTTCTTACTAAATCCACTACTGCTTTTCCATCTTTCTTATTCATGCTTCCGCATCCACAACTCATCTTATTTCCTCCTATTTTTATCATACTTTTTTATTATTATAACTGACTTAAAAAATTATTTCAGTAACAAAAGTTACAAAAAACATTTAATTATATTCTCTTATCTACCTAACAGTTTTTAATTTAAATACTTTACATAAAAAAGATTTATAATTTAGAACACATTGAGATTGTATTGGAATATATTATAGTATATTACAATTACACTTAGGAGGATAAAATTATGAGCTGTAGATTAGGAAATTGTGTTTTTAAAACTGGTTGTAATGAACAAATCGATGCTACTATAAAATTACCAAGGGAAAATAGAAGCTGTATATTTGGTACAGTTCTTGATGCTGCTGGTTTACCTGTTGCTGATGCAGTTGTTAAACTACTTCAAGTAGTTGATAAATGTGAATTTCCAGTTCCATTAACTCACACATTTACAGATGATAATGGACAATTCTTACTAGGACCTTTATGTCCAAATACAACTTATATGTTAAAGATATTTAGTGACAATACTCAAATAGTTCAAAAATGTCTAAAAGTAAGCTGCTTTAAAGGTTCTTGTATAAACGTTAATACTGTATCAAATGACTCTGGTAATCAAGGATGCGGATGCTAATTTTACACTTTCTTGATTTCATGTACAAAAGATAAGCTAAAAGGAGCTGTTTTCAGCTCCTTTTAATTTTTATAATTAATATATACTATCATTATAAGATATCACTTTATTCCTTCCTAATGACTTTGCCATATATAAAGCTTTATCAGCAAACTTTATATTATTATAAAAATTCTTATCCTCATTACAATAATTATAAGTTCCTAAACTTACTGTAACATCTATTTTTTGTGAATCAACTATAAATTTATAATTTTCAACATAACTTCTTAATTGTTCTGCAATTTTCATTACCTTGTCAAAGTTACAATCATAAATAACTATTAAAAATTCCTCCCCACCAAATCTGCCAATATATCCACTTTCTGAAATAATTTCTTGCATAATAGTACTTATACTTTTTAAAACATAATCACCTGCAGCATGTCCATAATTATCGTTTATTGATTTAAAGTAATCAATATCAATAAGTATTATAGAACAATTTTCCTTATTTTTTAATACAAATTCACCTCTATTTAAAATCTCTTCTCTATTTAGAATTTCTGTTAATCCATCATGAGTTGCTGCATATTCTATTTTATTAAATAGTCTTGCATTTTCTAAAGCAATAGCTATATATGAAGTTAAAATTTCTAATTTTTTTATATCGTTTTTATTGTAAGCATTTTTATTGTAACTTTGCACACTTAATATGCCTATAACTTTACTTTCTATTATTATTGGACAAAATACTAAAGACTGTATATCTTTAAAATTGCAATTTCCTAGTTCATTGCTTTTACTTGAAATATATTTATTATATTCTTTTTCAATATCATTAATTAAAACATTTTTTTTATTTTTATAACACCATCCACCAAATGTTTCTTCATCTAAGGCTACACTTCCATAATCTTTTAAATTTCCATCTACTATAAACAAATCATAATATAATAAATTATTGTTATATAAAGCAATTCCAAAGACATCAGCCTCCATGAGTTCACGCACTTCTTCATATATAACATTTAAGTTTTTTTCTATTTTCAAATTGGAAGTAAACTTTTTTCCTATATCAGATATTAAATCTATATCTTGATACATTTCTTTATATATTTTGGCTTCTCTAGCTATTTCTTTACTATGAATTTTATCAAACCAACTACTACTTTTGCTATTAAATATTTTTTTTTCAATTTCTAAATGCATTTTTAAATATTTATATGCTTCATTCATTTTATTATTTCTAGAATAAAGTTCACTTAACTTATAATATATTTCACTTTCATCTATAGGTGATGATATTTTTTTTATTTCATTATGTGCTTCTATAAGCTTATTTACACTTTGCTCATTATTTCCAATTAAATCATAATAATTAGAAAAACGTATTAATGTTCTAATAACAAATATGGTATTATTAAAACTTCTAGCATTTTCAATTGCTAATATAAAATCTTTTTCTGCCTCTTCTAATTTTCCCATTTTAAAATTTGCAACAGCTCTAATTGACAATACTTCACATTCATATATCCAACACTTTATTTCTTTAATTAATTCATATGCCTTTTCACAGCATTCATAGGCATAATTAAAGTCTCCATTATTTACTTCAATTTCAGCTAGCGTTATATAATATGCTATATTTGAATCTTTAGATATAAATCCATGAAAACTTTTTATCTTATTTAATAACTCCTTAGCTTCTGTATATTTTTTACACTCAGTATATGCAACAGAAGTATTAATTAAAAGATCTATTAATAACTCTTCCTCATTCTCTTGATCTGCTAATTCAATTCCCATTAATCCATTTTCTATAGCTAAATCTAAATTTCCTAACCTTGAATAATCTGCTAAAAGTGCATTATAAGCTGCTATTTGTCCATTAATATCATTATTTCTTATAAATATTTCACTAGCCTCTATTCTACAATGACAAGCCTTATCATATTCACATCTAATATGATAATCCCACCCCTTATATATTAAACACCAAGCATAAGCTATATTATAATTATTATTTTTTGCTATATTCATTACTTCATCTAATATTTCCTGTACATTTGTAGGATTAGCTCTTATATTATCTAAAAAAATAGATTTAAAGTATTCTATATGATTTTCATTTCTTTTAAACTGTTGCAAATTATATTTTAATTCTGCACTTCCAATCAAAATACTCTCCTCCATTTAAATCCGAAATTTATTTACATTTTTTTCTTCATATTAAATATTTTACTATATTTTTTATTTTTTTTAAATCTATTTAATTATATTAATATTATTTTTATATTAAATAAACAAAAAAGATTAATATTTCAAAATACAAAATTCTTTGAAACATTAATCTTCTCATAATAAAATTTATAAATTATTATCTAAAGCTATCTTATCTACTATAGCTTTTCTTTCCTCTCCTATAGCAGCAATTAATTTTGTAGGCATAAATCCATTTTTATAAATTCTATCATCATTTGCCTTTATCATTGCCACAACTGTAGACTCTAATTTTTCATATGATAATAAATCTTCTAAATATAAATCAATTACATCTTTTAATTTTGTTGCTAATTCCTTTGGATTTCTGTATACAGCTCTCATATGTTGCTCCTTCAATTACTCTGATATTAATATTTATTTTAAGAAATTTAAGTTAAACTAAACAGTTAGTTTAACTTAAATTTCTTATTCTTCCTTATGTATTATATATTAACTAAATACTATTTACTAGATATTTTATAACTCTATTCCTACTCTAGATGGAATCCCCTCTTTAAATGGATGCTTTATACATTTCATCTCTGTTACATAGTTAGCTAGTTCTATAAGCTCTTCCTTAGGATCTCTTCCAGTCATAACAACTTCTAATGTTTCAGGCTTATTTTTTAAGAAGTCTATAACCTCATTTAACTCTATAAACCCATTATTTATAGTTGCTATTATTTCATCTAATATTAATAAATCATAATCCTCATTTTTTATAATATCTTTTATCTCCTTAAACCTAGCTGTATGCTCTCTCTTAGCTTCCATTTTTTCTTCATCATTCATATTCCATACAAATTTGTTTACAGGCCTTCCTGGTAAAAAAGTTATATATTCTTTTAATTTTTCTAATGATACCAGCTCACCACTTTTTCCACTTTTCAAAAATTGAGTTATAAAAACTTTTTTCTCTCTACCTGCAGCTCTAATTGCCAATCCCATAGCTGCAGTAGTCTTTCCCTTTCCATCTCCACAATATATATGTATAAGTCCCTTCTCCATAATACTCACTCCTAATATATTAGCTATAATTTATTTTTTAACTATAATACTTTCTATATAACACTATTGTCAACTTTTTTTACCTTATAACTTATTATTTTCAAAAAATTTATCCCTTATTATAAAATAAAAGCTAAGAGTAAATTTTAGTACTATTTAATAATTTTTAAAATTAAATAGTGTTTTCCTTAACTCTTAACCTTCACTTCAATTATCTAATTAATATAAATATTAATATTAAAGCTGCAACTATTTGTAATACGCCTACACCTAATGCATATAAAGATACAGCTTTTCCTTGCTTAAGTAATTCTTTTACATTAACTCTTAATCCAATTGCTGCTAATGCTATAATTTCAAGATTATTACTTATAGTTTTACATACATGAGATACATTTACAGGTATAATCTTTAATGAAAATAAAGCACAAGTTACAAAGAATCCTATAACATACCAAGGAATTTTAACTTTTTTCTTTTCAATTTCATGTACTTCTTCTTCTAATATTTCTTCATTATTTTTATGCTTTAAATGACCAAATACAAAAACTACAACAACTAATAATACAACTCTTAATATCTTAAAAATCATAGCCATATCTTTTACTTCTTCACCAACCATAGCTCCGCTGGCAGCAACTTGACCTACTGATTGTAATGTACCACCAATTAAAGCCCCTGTCTGCATTGTCTCTGAATTAAATAAAGCCCTAGCTATTATCGGTAAAACAAACATTAAAACTATTCCCGTAATATTTACTATAGTAATTGCTATACCCTTTTCTTTATCATCTGCATCAATTACTGGAGCTGTTGCTGCTATAGCTGATGAACCACATACAGCATTTCCACTAGCCATTAAAAATCTAAAGTTTTCACTAAACCCTAGCTTCTTTCCTATATATATTGAACCAACTATTGTTACTGCCATTTGTAATATTATAAAAACAAATCCACCTATACCTAGCTCTAATAATGTATTTACACTTAAGGTAGCTCCTAATAAAACAATGGAATATGATAGTATATCAGTTTCTGAAAACTTATATCCTTTTTGAAAAACATCTTGATTTAAAAATAAATTTCCCACAAACATTCCTAGAAAAATTGATATTGTACCTGCCCCTAATTTAGGTACAAATTTAGCAATCAATATCCCTACAAATGCTACTGCTACTGAAACTAATAGCCCTGGTAATATACCTTTCATATAATCGATAAATTTATTATTCTTCATGTATATCATTCCCTCCTTAAAATTTTAACCACTTATTACATAACTTAGTATATCTACAAAATTATCATTAGTAAAATAAATATTAATTATAATAATGATTACTTTTTTTAATAATTAGTGTATAATGTATTTATCGCAATTAGTTTACCCATTAATACTAGGAGGTTATTACATTGATTGAAGAATTTAAAACTTTTATTGCAGTTGTTGATTTTAAAAATTTTACTAAAGCAGCTGAATATTTAAATCTTTCACAACCAAGTGTTAGTACTCATATAAAAAATTTAGAAATTACTTTTGGAGTTACTTTAATAAATAGGTCAGTTAAACAAAAAACTATATCTATTACAGAAAGTGGTTATACTCTATATAAAAGAGCTAAGGAAATTATAAATCTTTTAGATATTACATTTCTGGATGTAAAAACACTTTCAAGCTCAGTTAAAGGAAGTATAAAAATAGGAGCGAGCTTAACTATAGGAGAATATATACTTCCAAAATTTTTAGCTGATTTTTCTATTAAATATCCTGATGTTGACATAGAGGTTATTATAGAAAATACTTCAATTATATCTAGAGAACTAAAAAAAATGAAATTAGATATAGGTCTTATAGAAGGTTCAGCTTCATCAGCTCTATTTAAACAAGAATATTTTTTAGAAGACGAAATGGTTCTTGTTGTTCCTTTTGAGAGTGATCTAAAGGATAAAGAACTTAATATAGATAGTCTTCAAGACAAAAGATGGATTGCCCGTGAGGAAGGATCAGGTACTAGAGAATATCTTGATTTATTCTTTACACAACATAAAATTATTCCTAAAAGTATGATGATATTAGGCAGTAATTTATCAGTTAAAGAGGCTGTTAGAAATAATTTAGGATTAACAATTACATCTAGACATGTAATTTCAGAAGCTGAAGCTCGAAATGAATTAGCTTCTATAAAACTTAATAATGATTTTACTAGATCATTTTCATACATATATCCAAAAGAATTAACACTATCAAAAGCAGCAAATATTTTCTTAGAAGAACTTAAAGCCTACACCTCAAAACCTAACTCTTAATTACATAAAGCGAAAATTGAATAATATTGCGCACCACATGGATCGAAAAAATGAAATATTTATTTTCCGGGAAACGTGAAATTTTCACCGAGAATTTATATAATTGATTCCGTAAAGTTTGCTAAAGTTTTTAAACTCACTTCGCTCAAACAGTAAAAACTTATTAACGCAACTTTACTTCATCAATTATTAAATTCTATGGTTCAATTTCAATGTTCCCTCCAAATTAATATTTCATTTTTTCTTTTCTCATGTATATGCTTTTAAGGTGGTTACGTAGAAAATTGTATCTTTTAGCTTAAAAGCTAGTGATAGAGAAAAATTAATGATATTATCGGAAGGAAAATTACACTAATTTCTGGAGATAATATCATTAATTTTCGTCATCACGGCACTTAAGCTATAACGAACAATTTAGTTATAGTACGTCGGAGAATAGTCTTGATAGTGATTCTTTAATTTTAACTCCTCTGCTTCTATTTTGATATTTTTCTAGTGTTAGCTCTTCGGATTTAAGTATATCTTTTTCAAATTCACTTTTTTGTTGTTTTGAAATAGTTTCTGAATAAATAAAGGCATTTACTTCAAAGTTCAATTCAAAACTTCTAGTATCCATATTAGCTGTTCCTATTGAACAAATTTCATCATCTATAACTACAGTCTTAGCATGAAGAAAAGCACTTCTATCATAATGATATATTTTAACTCCATACTCTAATAAATCTCCAGCATAAACTAAATTTGCCCAATATACAAAAGGATGATCCCCTTTTCCTGGTATCATTATTCTTACATCAACCCCTGATGCTGAAGCCAATTTTAAACTATCAGATATACTTTTATCGATAATTAAATAAGGTGATTGAATATATAAATATTTTTTAGCTCTTTGAATCATTTTTAAATACGCTAACTTAATCTCATATCTATCACTTAAATTTGGTCCACTTGACACTATTTGCATTCCTGTATTAGGTTCACCAATATTTTCATCACTAATTTCTAATACATGACTTAAGTCTACTTCTTCTTTAGTTGCATACCTCCAATCTGCTAAAAACCTTAAATTTAAGTCTTTTACTGCACTCCCCTTAAACTTAATATGAGTATCTCTCCAATATCCAAACTTTTTATCTTTTCCTAAATACTCATCTCCAACATTAAATCCTCCAACAAAAGCAACTTTATTATCTATAACAACTATTTTTCTATGATTTCTAAAATTCATATTAAGATTAATAAGCTTTAACCAAGATGGAAAGAATTCTCCTGTTTTTCCTCCAACTGCTCTTAATTTTTTTAATACATTTCTATTTAATAACCTACTTCCAACAGAATCATATAATAATCTAACTTCAACTCCATTCTTAGCTTTTTCTTCTAAAATATCTAGTATCTTTGTTCCTATATCATCATTTTTAAATATATAGAATTCTATATTTATACTCTTTTTAGCCTTGTTAAGACTTTTTAACAAGGCATCAAAAAATTCTTTTCCATCTGAGTACATACAAACTTCATTATCATTTCTGTATGGTGAATAATCAATAGTTTCTAAAGCCATTATCATATCCATATTTTCTACTGGTACTTGGCTTCTTTCTTTTACTTGTCTATCATATTTCTCTAAAACCTTTATTTCTGCATTTTTAATTCCAAACATATTTGACTTGTTCATTTTTCTTCCAACAAGCAAAAACACTATAAATCCTATAAAAGGTGCTATGTATAAAATTAATGTCCATGCTATAATGCTATTGGCTGAACGCTTTTCCTTAAATACCATATAAACTATTGTTAATAAATTTATAATATGAATTAACACAGTTAAAAATTTAAACATCACACTCATCTCCTTTACAAATTATTTTTCGCTAAATGCTCTATATTTATAATTCAAAATTTATTATAGTATATATTAGATTCACTCATTTTATCAACTCTACAGTTTTTATAATTAAATAAATAAAACCTCTATTATCCAATATACTTAAGTTTAATAAATATATTTTCTAATAAAGGTTTTATTTTAAAAATTACTTTATTGCACCTTTAGTTACTCCGTTTATAATCCACTTTTGAGCAAATAAGTAGAATACTAATAATGGTAACAATGCTAAAAGATATGATGCAAAAGCTACATTATAATTTGTCCCAAATTTAGATTGAAATATATATTGAGCTAATGGTAAAGTTGCTGCACTTTGATCGCTTAATATTACAAGTGGCATCATTACGTCATTCCAAGCCCAAAGCGCTGTCATAATTCCAACAGTTGCATGCATTGGTTTTAATAATGGAAATATAATTTTCCAGAACACAGTCCATTGTTTAGCACCATCAACATATGCTGCTTCTTCTAATTCAAGTGGAATATTTTTTAAATATCCAACATAAAGTAATGTATTCATAGATATTCCAAATACCATATAAAGAATTATCATACCAATTTTATTATCTAAGTTAAAGAAACTTACTTGTTTAACAAGAGGTAACATTAACATTGAAAAAGGTACAAACATTGCACTTACAAAATAAAAATATACAAACTTATAAAATTTCTTATGCATGTTTCTTGCAATAGCATATGCAACTAATGAATTCGTAACTATAGTTACTATTACAGCACCTGCTGTTATAATCAAGCTATTCATTATTGTATGAAAGAAATTAGTCATTTTAATAGCTTGCACAAAATTACTAAAACTCCATGTTTTAGGCAATGACAAAACATTCCCCATCATTTCTGATGGTTGTTTAAATGCAATAACAATAGTTATATAAAGTGGAAATAATATTGTTAATGAACAAACAATAAGTAATATTGTAATTGGCCAATTAATTTTTCCATCTTCCTTTTTTATAAAAGATTTTTTCTTTACTTCTGTTGTATTACTAGATTTTAAACTTAATTCTGCCATTATAGTTGAACCTCCCTTTTTTCTAATATCTTAATTTGGAATAATGATATTGCCACAATAACTATAAAATACACTACTGAGTTTGCTGATTGATATCCAAATTGACTTCCTCCAAATCCAGCCTTATATATAAGCATAGAAATGGATTCTGTTGACTGTGCAGGTCCTCCACCTGTTAATGACATAATTTGATCAAATACCATTAAGAAATTTTTCATACATAAAACCATATTTATTGTAAAGAATGGTGCAATTAAAGGAAATGTAATCTTTCTAAATTGAAGCCATTTACCAGCTCCATCAATTCCACTTGCTTCATAAACATCATCTGGAATAGTTTGAAGTCCTGAAATATAAATTATAGTATTAAAAGCTATTGATTGCCATGCAACTACAATTACTACACCTATCCATGCTAAACTTGTACTTCCAAGTATACTCTTACTAAGAACTTCACTTCCCATAACCTCTCCTAGTTTAGGAATTATAAATGTAAAAATATAATTAAATATATATCCTACAATCAATCCACCTAAAATATTAGGTAAGAAATATAATCCTCTTAAAGTGGTCTTAAACTTTATCTTTGAATTTAAAGCTAATGCTAATGCTAAACTTATTATATTTACTATTATTGTTGTAACTATAGCAAACTTAAAAGTAAACATATATGAATTTAGTACTCTTGAATCTGTAAATAAATCCTTAAAGTTCATTAATCCCACAAAATCAAAATCTCCAAACCCTCTAAAATTTGTGAAACTATACATTACCCCTTTTAACAATGGGAATGTGTGGAACAAGAAAAATACAACTATCATTGGTATTACTGTTCCTAAGAAAAACATATCTCTTTTCTTCATTTCTAATCACCCTTCCATACTATTCTTTAATATACTGTCTATTAGCCTTTAACCATTCCTTTTGGAAGTTATTTAAAAACTTTTCCTTATCTCCATCTAAAAGATATGTTTGTACCATATCAGATGCTGGTAATTCTGCTGGATAAAAATGATCTTGAAAATCTACAACTCTTGAATTTTCAAAATAATCATCAAAAGCTTCAAATTTTGAATCTTCTTGTTTTACACCTTTAACTGCTGAAAACGCACTTTGTTCATCTATATAAGTTTTAGCATTTTCTTCTTCTAATAAAAAGTTTATAAACCTTATACTTTCTTCTTTATTTTTAGAATCTTTAGGAATGGCAAAATATACATCTACTCCAGAAACTAATTTATTTTCATCTTCATTATTGGATACAGGCATAGTAAACATTCCTAAGTTTATATCTGGATTTACAGTTAAAATTGATGGTATTGCATAATTACCTATAATATACATTGCAGCTTTACCTTGAGCAAATGCTGTATTACCATCATTATATCCAACACCAAAGTTATCTGAATGACCATAATCCATTAATTGAAGTATTTTATCTGCTGTTTCTGAATAAACTTCATTGAATGTTGTTTCATTATTATTAACTCTTTTAAAACAATCAGTGTCAGCTAATGTTCCTGCTATATTATTCCATGCTGGAAGTGAAGTCCAAGTATCTTTTAAAGTAAAATAAAAAGGTGTTATCCCATTATCTTGAACAATTTGTGCTACCTCTAAAAATTCATCCCATGTTTTAGGAATTGATAATCCTAACTCTTCAAAAATATCCTTGTTATATATAACTCCACTTGCATTTAATGCATAAGGTACTCCATAAACCCCATCTACACTTTCGATCTCTAAATCCTTTAACATCTGACTATAAACTGGATCAATAACGCTAAAATCTATTTTATCACTTAAATCTTCTAATATATTTGCATCTACAAAGTCTGCAAAACTTCTATCTGCAGATAATGATATAATATCTGGTACATCTCCTTTTACTAATCTTGTTTTTAATACTGTTGTTGCATCTGGAGGTGCACTAACAACAACATCTATGTCTGGATTTTCAGCTTCAAACTTCTCTACAAGTCTATTATAAGTATCTACTGCTTCTATTTTATTACTAAAAAATACTATTTGCTTTTTAGATTTATTAGTTGCAGTATTGCTTGAGCATCCTGTAAATACTGCTGTTAATATTGAAGTTACTACTAAAACTGTAGCTATCAATTTCTTCTTTCTCATTATTCCATCCCCTCACATTTTGTATCGTTTACATAGCTATATTTTAAAACTTTTTCTATCACTTCTAAATAGATTAATGTAACAAAAACATGTCTAAATGTTAGATTTATTATTCTTCTAAAAGAATAACATATTACTTTTTTATAATATATTGCATTATATAATTTTCTGACTTAAAATTTATATAATACTATAATAAAAACATGGCTAAATGTTGTATTTAGGAGGGTTTATGTTAGATATATACTTTTTAGAAAATACCAATCGAAATTTTAACGACTTATATCTTTGTTATTGTGGATTAGAAAAATGTGCTCCCTTACATTCATTTGGTCCCGCTATTAGACCAACTTACTTAATTCATTATGTACTAGATGGACAAGGTTATTATTATGTAAATGATAACAAATATACAGTAATTAAAAATCAAGGATTCTTAATTGAGCCTAATGTTGTTACTTTTTATCAAGCAGATAAAGATAATCCTTGGACATATCTTTGGATTGGTATTGATGGTGATAAAGCTAAACTTTATTTAAACTCTGCTGGACTAAATCAGGAGCATTTAATTTTTACTTATGAAAAAGACGATGCATTAAAAGAATACGTATTAGAAATGCTAAAGCATCATACAATGTCTGATTCTGATGCTTTTAAAATAGAAGGCTTATTATACTTATTTTTCTCAAAGTTATGTGAAGATCGTAAAGAAATTTCATATTTAAATAAAGATGAACATACTAATAACTACATAAATAAAGCAATTGAGTTTATTCAAAATAACTATCATAACTCTATTAAAGTAACAGATATAGCTGATTACCTTTGTTTAAATAGAAGTTATTTAACATCTATTTTTCAAAATAACTTAAATATGTCTCCTCAAAAATTTTTAATTGAATTTAGAATAACTAAAGCTGCTGAATTATTATATAATACTGATCTTCCAATAGGCAATATAGCATACTCTTGTGGATATAGTGATCCTTTAGCCTTCTCTAAAGCTTTTAAAAAAATCAAAGGTGTCAGTCCTAAAGAATATAGAAATACCAAAAAAGAAACTACTGAAAAATTTCTATTATCTGAATAAAAAATAAAATGCTAATATAGCAATTAATATTATCTAATATTGCTATACTAGCATTTATATTTATCCCTTCAGTTACTATTGTTCTTGAATTCTTCTTAAAGTCCAACTTCTTGCTTGATAATCACCATTAAGTTCTCCAATTTCAAGTCCTATATACATAAGCTCATCTCCACCGAAAACCTCTCCTGTTTCACTAATTTCATATAATGAATTTTCATCTAAAGCCTTTAACTTTAATCTCTTCGGTAATACATTTGCTTCTGCATACTTCTTTACATAACTTACTACAAGATTATTTCCATCCTTAGATATATTCATCCAAGCAGCTTCATTGCTATCAAAAGCACTCTTTAATCTATATAAATCTCCAAATTGAATAGTTTTTCTAATATTCTTATAAAATTTAACTTGTGATTTCACTTCTTCTTTTTCTTCATCTGTCATTTTAGTTATATCCAATTCATATCCAAAACTTCCTGCCATAGCTACTACTCCCCTTGTATGAAGTGGCGTTATTCTATGAACTTGATGATTAGGAACTGCTGAAACATGACTTCCCATTGTACTCACTGGATATACTAATGAAGTTCCTTCTTGAATTTTTAATCTCTCTATAGCATCGGTATCATCACTTGTCCAAGTTTGAGGCATATAATACAACATTCCACCATCAAATCTTCCACCTCCACCTGAGCAACTTTCAAATAAAATATTAGGGAAATTAGTAGTTATATTTTCTAATATTTTATACAAACCTAACATATATCTATGAGCAACCTCTTTTTGCTTTTTAGCTGGCCATGCTGGCGAACCTATTTCTGTCATATTTCTATTCATATCCCATTTGACATATGATATAGGTGCTGATTTTAATACATTAGTAAGCATTTCAATTACAGCATCGCAAACTTCTTCTCTAGATAAATCTAATATTAGCTGCTTTCTTGCTTCGGATCTTACTCTTCCTTCAATATGAATACACCAATCTGGATGTTCTTCATACAACTTACTCTTTGGAGAAATCATTTCTGGTTCAAACCATAATCCAAATTGCATTCCCATTTCATTTATATCTTTAACTAATGAACTTAATCCACCCTTAAGTTTTTCTTCATTTACAAACCAATCTCCAAGTGAACAATCATCATTATTTCTTTCACCAAACCAACCATCATCTAAAACAAACAATTCTATTCCCAGATTACTAGACTCCTTAGCAATATCCTTGATTTTTTCATTATTAAAATCAAAATATGTTGCCTCCCAGTTATTTATAAGTATTGGTCTTTCCTTATCTCTATGAGTTCCCCTACATAATCTCTCTCTATATAAATCATGATAAATATGAGACATCCCAGTTAATCCATTAGGTGAGTATACCATAACAGCTTCTGGTGTTTGGAACTCATCTCCTGCTTCTAAGTTCCAAGCAAAATCAAATGGATTTATACCAATTTGAGCTCTTGCATTACTATGCATATCAACTTCAACATTTGCTAAAAAATTTCCACTATAAACCAAATTAAACCCATATACCTCACCTTTATCTTCTGTTGTATCTTTGCTTACTAACGCTATAAAGGGATTCTGAGCATGGCTACTTGCCCCTCTTCTACTTTCTACACATTGTCCACCATTTCTTAATGGAGTTCTAATTATATGTCTTTCTCTAGCCCAAGATCCTGATAATTGAATTAAATCAAAATCACTATGTCTAAAATCAACATTTGCACTTAAAGCTCTTAAAACATCAACTTCTTCTTTACTATCATTTACAACCTTACAACTTCTTGTTATAACATCATAATTTTTGAATACAGTATAAGATAATATTACCCTTAATCCTGCTAATTCATCCTTTAATGTTATCTCTAAAGTTTCTGCCTCATCTTCATTTTCAACATAAGTTGCTGGTAATCCTTGAAGCGCTTTCTTTCCATTATATATTTCATGACTATAATATCTAAAATCTGTTACAGTTGTTCCATTTGCTAATTTTATTTGAACTGCTGGTGAACGTAAATCTGGATTTCCATAGCTTGGATACTCTTGTGGTATTATCTCTAAATGAAGTGCATCTACATTGTCTAAATCAGCTAAAAAACTTCCACAAGGTCTTTTCTTCACCACATAATCTATTTTATTAGAATTAATCTTCCTTCCCCAATATAAATTAATCAAATGACCAGTTTCTAAAACTCTCATTACATAACTTGTTTTCTTTGACTTAATATGAAATAGTCTATTTTCTTTATTAAATATAATCCCCATATTATCCTCCTAATATATCTTTTTCTACTCGACACAACGTTTTCATAATATACTGTTATTATACTTATATAATGATATAAAAACTATGACTATTTGTTATTAATACATGTCTAAATGTTGTATAATGCAAATAAGATAATACATAAATTATATTACAATCCAATTTATGTATTATCTTATTTAAATTTAAATTATTATATATTTTTTAGTTATGAGAGATTTAAACTCTATCTAACAATTAAGCTTCTTCCAGGAACTCTTTTTGGCTCAATACTTTGCTTTGCTGGATATCCTATAGCTGCACATCCAATTATATTAAAATCTGATGGTATATGACATCTATCAAGTACCTTTCTTACTAAAGGTGAATTACAAGTATCACCTAATTGATTTATCCAACAAGATCCTAGTCCTAAAGAAGTTGCTGCTAAAAATATATTTTCTAACCCTGCTGACCCATCTGTATAAAAATATTTATAATCCTTCTTTGCAGAAACTATTATAAGAGTAGGTGCATTATAATAGAAGTTATAATTTTCATTAGAACCTCTTGTTTCTCCTTTTTCCTTAAATACTTCTTTTACTGCATTATTTAATTCTTCTAAAATCTCCTTATTTTGAATAGCTGTATAATAACACCCTTGTTTATTCATACCACTTGGTCCACATAAAGCACATTCTAAAATTTCGTTTAAAGTTTCAGTTTCTATTTGTTCATCCTTATAAGCTCTACAACTTCTTCTTGACTTGATATTTTTTATAACTTCATTCATCTAAATCCCCTCCAAATTCTACTTTCTATTTTTTATATAAATAGTTTGATTATTTTGTTTTCATTTTCACTTACCCACTTACATAAAGTAACTGCCTTAATAATTTGTTCCTTAAGTATTTCTGTTGCTGACATAAAACCATTACTAATTCCATCATTATATCTAACAAGGAAATGTATAATTACATCTAATCTCCTAAGCATAATAAGCTTTGGTACTGCTTTTATTTCATCTATTGTTAAATTAATATTTTTCTTATATCCTTCAATAAATTCTTTCATACACTTAAATTTAAACTCATCACTATTTTTATTTGAAATAGCCTCTGATAAGCATATAGCTAAATCCATAACTCTTAAATCTCTAGCAACAAATTCAAAATCTAATACTGCTGAAATATTATTGTCTTCATCTGCTAAAACATTAGATGCATTAATATCACCGTGGATTAATTGATGTGGCAAGTTTCTTAACTCTGGAATACATTCCTTAAATCTCATAAAATAGCTGCTTAAATCAACTAACTCATTCTTTTCTTCATTAAAATCTTTAGAAGGATTAAGACAAAACTCTATAACTTTATTTAATGGGCATTTAGGATAAGATTTTTCCAACTCATAACATGGAGAATATATAGGATTCTTTTCAATATTAACCTCTTTTAACTCTCTTGTTATTTCACCAACAACACTTCCTAAACTATAAAATTGTTCAACAGTTTCTAATCTAGGGTTATTTCCTTTAATCTGCTTTGCCATTGCTACTAACTTCCCATCAGAACTTATCCCTATTGTACTTCCATTTAAATTTACTTTAGGTTTAGGTATATTAAAACTTAAACTTCTCTCACCTAAAGCTTTTAAAACTTTATGTTCATAATTAACTTTTTCTTTGTCATTATGACTTTCATATATTCTTAAAATAAACTCTTCATTATCTATAACTAAGAATTTAGTTGTATTGTTCATACCACTAGATCCCTTTTTCACATAATAATTTTCACTTTCAAAGTATTGCTTGACTATTTTATCAATATATAATCTATCCATTCAATTTTCCTTTGTATATCCTATTTTATAGCTCATAATCCATACACATTCTATTGCATGTAACACTTTTAACAAATCTTGCAACCTTAACATGTTCTTCATGGATTTGATAATTATTTAGTGCATCCACACTTTCAAAAGTACTATTTAATATTATCTCAGCATTACTTCCTGCTATAGGATTAGTTATAACTTCAATTTCAACAATTCCTGGTATTTTATTTTTTAATTCTTCAAGACCATTTTTTATTTTTAGTTTATTCTCTTCGCTCCCTTTCCCTTCTTGAAAATTCCATAAAATAATATGTTTAATCATTTTTCACATCTCCTTTTTATATCTCGTGTACATGCTTGTACACAGACGTAATTTACTTATTTTATACGTAGACTACATATAAACAATGTAGTCTACATTTTTTCATACAATTTACCTCTAAGAACTTCTAATTGTTCTTTGAGCT